>JAFQLC010000018.1 GCA_017396695.1 bacterium | reverse complement strand
TTAGGTAATAACACTTTAAAAAATGGATATTCAGGATTATCATCTTTGAATGCTCTGTTCACATTATAAGCACATAAGTCAGTTAATTGAATAAAATTATTATATTGAGAATCAACAAACATAATGTTTTCGATAATGTTTTTTACACCTTTCCAAGAATAACCGTCTTCTATCTGTAAAGAATGTGTACGATTTAGCATTTTCTCTATGCTGTCAGAACATTTATCCATAATAACGATTGCTTGTTTATCAGGGTGATTATATGCCATAAATAACGATATTCTTTCTAAAAGATATTGAATTGCAAAAACATTAGGTTCTGGTTTATTAATTCCGTAATGTCTTAACAAAGAATCTTTATTTATAATTGTTGAAATAAGCGTACAATTGTTATTAATAATTATATCTATTAATCCACAAGAAAGTTGCTTTAATTCATCAATTGATAATTGGGCTAAATAATCGTGTTTTTCTCTTTCTTTTGGGAATCTTATCCAATTTGATTTAACTTCCAGGATTGGCGCTGAGTTTGTTTTAAAAATAGCCGTTTTTAATTCATTAACTTTGTGGTTTATAATTTTCCAATCACTTGCATTTATGCCCAATGCATTAAAAACAAAATATTTTGAGCCTGAATTATATGCAATCTCGCCTGATTCATCTATATAAAATAAAAACATATTACCACCTTTATTTATAAAAATGGTAACATAAAATGTTTATTTATTACATGTGTAAATATTTATATCAGAATATTTATAAATAATTTTAAATCAACAAATTTTTCAAACAGTCCCCTAATAGTCCCTTTTGGGTCAAAAATCGTTAAAATTTCGCTAATTTAAATCAGGCTAAAACGCAATAAAAAAGAGTCCTTTGATGGACTCTTTTTTATGGAGCGGGAGACGAGGCTCGAACTCGCGACATTCTCCTTGGCAAGGAGACATTCTACCACTGAATTACCCCCGCATCATCTGCGATAATTAGATAATACTACGGTGAAAAAAAAATTTCAAGTATTAATATCTAGTATTAAAAATTTTATCGCCAGCGTCCCCTAAACCAGGCACGATGTAGCCTTTTTCGTTTAAGTGATCGTCCACATGTGTTGTGATAATTTTTATGTCGCCAAAATTATCTTGAAGCAATTTCACACCTTCTGGTGCTGCAAGCAAGCACACAAACACAATGTTTTCGAGCGGAACGCCTTTATCAATGTAACATTTTATGGCATTATATGCACTGTTTCCTGTCGCAAGCATTGGGTCAAGCACAAGAACATGTGTTTTAGTCGGGTCTTCGCCAATTCTGAATGTTTTATTATAATACCAAACAGGTTGGAGTGTTTCTTCATCCCTATACATTCCCAAGTGTTGCACTTTTGCAGTTGGCAAAATTTCTTGCGCAACATCACAGAACGCAACCCCTGCTCTTAAAATTGGCGCTAAAATAATTTCAATATCAGGGTCAATATCATCGTGCATTGTTTTGCATAACGGAGTTTCAATTTCAATTTGCTTTGTTGGAAGAAAACGAGTCGCCTCCAAGAAAAGTGCATAAGAAACTCTTCTCATTGCGGTTCTAAAACTTTCACAATCATATTGCTTATCCCTAATCGTTACAAGATTATGGCTTATAACAGGGTGGTTTATAATAAAAACATTTTTCATACTATACCGCCAAATTCACATATTTTGCATTTTGTACACCTTCAATGCTGGAGATTTTTTCTAGTGTTTCAGCTTCAACAGGTGTATTAATTGAAATAATCATAATACTTACATCGCCTGAATTTTTGCTGTGTTCAGTATCTGTTTTTTGAGCAACGTTCATTCTTGAAATATTGATGTTGTCATCACCCAAAACGCCAGCAACTTTCGCAATCATTTTTGGTTGGTCGATGTGAGGAACGATAAGCATATGTTCTTCAGGTTTAATTGAAGTTGCATAATCATTCACACGAACAATTCTCTTGATGTCTTTTGCAATTAACGCACCTTGAACTTCTGAAGATTCTTTATCGCAATTAAGTTTAACTGTGATTGAACCCATATAGTCTGTTGTTTGTTGGGATTTTTTGCTTGTTACATCAATTCCTCTGCTATTCGCAATAATTGGAGCATTAACATAGTTCACATCTTGCAATCTGCCAGATAAAACACCTTTTAAAACTGCAATTTCAAGAGGTGAAACATCTAAATTAGCAAGTGTTCCACGAACTTCAATTTCGACAGATTTCAAGTTTCCAACTGCAATTTGAGAAGCAAATTGACCAATGTTTTCAGCAATCTGCATATAATCTTTAACAGGCTCAAGTTTTGCAGGTTTAAGCGATGGAATATTCACGGCGCTTGTTGCACTTCCGCCAGATAAAACCATTTTAACTTGCTCTGCAACATCAAGTGCCACATTAATTTGAGCTTCACTTGTGCTTGCACCCAAGTGAGGAGTAAGCACTGCGCCTTTTCCAAGTTTAATCAATGGGCAAGCTGAAATATTTTTTTCATCTTCAAATACGTCGATTGCGCAACCTGCAATTTTTCCTGTTTCAAGAGCTTCAGCGAGGTCTGCTTCGTTAATTATTCCACCACGAGCGCAGTTGATGATTCTCACTGTCGGCTTCATTTTCGCAAAAGTTTCTTTGTTAATCATATTAACCGTTTCTTTTGTTTTTGGTGTGTGAAGCGTAATGAAATCTGGAATTGCCCAGAAATCATCTAGGTTTGCAATGTATTCTGCACCGAACTTTTCAACCATTTCAGCTGTTGCATAAGGGTCAGAAACAACAACTTTCATACCCGCCGCAAGAGCAATTTTTGCAACATGTTGCCCGATTTTACCAAAACCAATAACGCCTAATGTTTTGCCAAAAACTTCAACACCTGTGAAGTTTGATCTTTCCCAAAGCCCTTGTTTAATTGAACAATTCGCATCAGGAATGTTTCTGCTCATAGCAAACATCATTGCAACTGTGTGCTCTGCTGCAGCGTGAGTGTTACCATCTGGCGAGTTCACAACGATAATACCTTTTTGAGTTGCAGCGTCTAAGTTAATGTTATCAACCCCAACGCCTGCTCTGCCGATAATTTTCATATTTGTCGCAGCATTTATGATTTTTTCTGTTACTTTTGTTTGACTTCTAACAAGAAGTGCATCGTATTTACCAATAATTTCAACTAACTCGTCTTCAGACATTGTAGGTAAATTATCTACTTCAGCAACAGCAGAAACAATATCCACTGCGGCTTGATTTATTTTATCTGTTATAAGAACTCGTGCCATCTTTATTCCTTCTTTATTACTATTTTGCCAATTTTTTAACTGTTGCTTTTAAGCTTGCAAGAGCTGTCAAGACATCTCTTTCGCATACAAAACCTAAAGTGCCCATTCTGAAGATTTTATCCTTCAAATCGTTTTGTCCATTTGCAACAACAATGCTATAATCTTCTTTCATTGTTTTGCGAATTTCAGGAACGCTAACGCCTTCAGGTGGATAAACCGCAGTGATTGCTTTACTTGCAATTTTTTCATCTTCAACAAAAAGTTTCATACCCATTTCTTTTAAGCCTTCACGAAGAATTTGAGCATTTTTTGTGTGACGATCAAAAATGTTTTGCAAGCCTTCTTCTTGTAACATTTGAAGAGCAGCATCAAGTGCTACAATCAAGTTAACTGCAGGTGTCCAAGGAGTTGTTTCTTGGTTATATGATTTTCTTGTTGCAACCCAGTCAAAATAGAAGCCTGGATATTTTGTTTCTTTACGTGCTTCGTGCGCTCTTTCAGAAACTGCAATGAATGCAAGCCCTGGAGGAAGCATAAAGCCTTTTTGAGAACCAGAAACAAGAACATCAATTCCTAATTTATCCATTGGGCAATCCATAGCACCAATTGATGTAATACCGTCAACAACGCTTAATGCGCCGTGTTCTTTAATTACTGCCATAAGGTCAGCTAGTGGGTTTGTAACACCAGTTGATGTTTCGTTGTGAGTAAGTGTAATAATTTTAATTTCTTTATTTGTATCAGCTGCAAGTCTTGCTTTAAGTGCTTCAGGGTCAATTGCTTGTCCATATGGAACTTCCATAACTTCAACATCTGCACCATGAGATGCCGCAATTTTTCCCCATCTTGCGCCAAAGTTGCCGATAACTAATGAAAGAACTTTATCCCCTGGGTTAACAAGGTTCGACATTGCCGATTCCATTGCACCTGTGCCCGATGAAGTTAAGATATAAACATCATTTTCGGTTTGGAATAACCATTTAAGACCAGCGTGACATCTGTTCAAAATTGCCGAAAATTCTTTACTTCTGTGTCCAATTGGGTGTTTAGCGTGTGCCAAAAGTACAGTTTCAGGAACTGGAGTTGGCCCTGGAATCATTAAATAATCTTTGTCTTTCATTCTACTTCTTCCTCTGTTTCTGCAGGAACTATTCTCTCTATTTTCTGTAAATATGCTTGTGGGTACATATAAGTTTCTTTAAATCCTGCTTTTTTATACATGTTATATGCACTTAAGTTTGATAAATCCACACTCACATTTAAATTTGCTATATCGACATTAAAGTCATCATATAATTTTATTAATTCTCTCAAAGTATAACCAATCAATGGCGTTGAGAGTTTTTGCCCTCTAAATTCAGGAGCAATTCCAACAAGGGTAATATTTGCGATATTTCTTCCAATGATATTTACAAAAGTAAAACCTACAACTTTATTTTCATAAAGAAGAATTGAAGATGCTTCATCTATAAATTTCCCGTAAATTGAAGTTATTGTTTTGTTTTGAATATCAATACTTCCTGTAATTGTTAAGAATCTTTCATCATATTTTGCATCATTTGAGCTTTCAAAAGCTGAATTAATAACAATTGAAACTTCATCAAAATATTGTTTTGAATATGGAACAATGCTAAATCCGATTGGCAAAGTTTTATCAAAATTATCTAAGAAATTTTTTCTCTTTTCTTTAGATTCAATATCAAAAGACATAACGCCGATGTCAACAAAATCAAAACCATAAGATTTTAAAACGTTTTGATATTTCTTTTGCACACCAAGCATTGGGTAGCTTACAATTCTTTTATCTCTAATATTTTCAGTGTTTTCTAAGAAAAATTTAACAAGAGCTGATGCTTTGTTTTCTAGGTCAACATTACCTATGCAATGAATTAAATAAAGCTCAATTGCCATATTTTCTTCTGTTGAATATGCAAGAAATGCGGTTGGAATGCCATCTTCTAAAAGAATTAAACAATTAATTAGTTTTTTTTCAAATGCACCTATGAAATCAATATAATCTAAAGGTTCAAGTTCAAATTTGAAATCAGATTTCGATTTTAATTTAAAATCCTCATAAACACCCTTAAAAATTTTGAAATATTGTTCAGTTAAAAATTGAACTTCGTACATTTTTAAACCTCATAAATAGTTGCAAAAATTATACCACAAAAATTAATTTAAAAAATGAAGAAAAAAGCATGCCTTGAATTATAAAAAACACCGAAAAATAAGGGCAAAAACCAAGTATATTAAGAATTGTAAAGGTATGATTAATCATGCCAAAACATGCACCATGACATGATTTCAGCATGTTTTAAAAAATGCCAAAAAACCAGTAAAAAATATTTTTTGCACCCTTAAAAAATTAATATAAAATAAAATTATACTCTTGATTAGAGTAAATATGACTTACAGAAACGATAGTATGAATAACGAGCTACAAGACAGAATAAGATGTAATCTTGAGGTTATCAAAGAAAATATCAAAGGTTATAATCCTAAAATTGTAGCGGTCACTAAGTACTATAGCGCTGAGCATTTGGTTGAGGCTTGGCGAGTAGGGCTCCGTGATTTCGGCGAAAGTAGAGTCATTGAATCTGTTGAAAAAATCAACAGTTTAGATGATGAAATAAGGCTGAGTTCAAATTATCATTTCATTGGACACTTACAAAGAAACAAAGCAAAAAAAGCGGCGGGGGTTTTTAGTTTAATACAATCAGTTGAATCTGAAGAATTACTCAATGAACTTTCCACAATTGCAAGGTCCAAAGGTATTATTCAAAAAATATTGATTCAAGTTAACAATAGTTTTGAAGAAACCAAAACAGGTATCGCACCTTCACAGTTGGATAAATTCCTAGATATTGCACAAAATACGGCAAATATCGAAGTTCAAGGGTTAATGACAATGGCGCCTCTTGGAGCAGATGAATTAACCTTGGGAAGATTGTTTTCTGAAATGCGCAAGCTAAAAGAAAAACATTCCCTTCAAGAGCTTTCGATGGGTATGTCAGATGATTATAAAATCGCAGTGCAAGAAGGAGCGACGATTATCCGTATCGGAAGAGCATTATTTACATAGACTATAAAAGGAGAAAAAAATTGGGCGCAGTAGAACAAATCAAAAAAGTGGTTAGTTATCTAACTTCAGCAATTGGTGAAAGAGACCAAGACGTATTTGATGAAATGCAAGACGACTTTGGTATGGATATTGATTATCCAACAGACAGAAACGCAGCACTAGAACCAGCTTTCAAAACAGCTTCTAGAAATGACAGAAATTTAAAGGTAGTTCCAATGGCAGGAAAAGGCAATTACGAAGTTGTGGTGTTTGAACCACGTGCATTTAACGAATCAACAACAATTGTTGCTGCACTTAAAGAACGCAAAACTGTTATTTTGAACCTTCAATTGCTTGACCGTGACCAATCACAAAGAATTGTTGACTTCTTGTGTGGTTGCACACACGCACTAGATGGAAACCAAAGAAAAATTGGTGATTTCGTATTCATCTTCACACCAAGCAACATCAATTTATCACAAGAAGTATTAAGCTCTAAAATGAGCCGTGACGCTCTTTGGAGCAATTCTCTGCCTCAATAGTTCTATATATAATACCTAAATCGCCTTTTGAATTTTTAAAAGGCGATTTTTGCATGTGTTTATAGTAAAATAATCAAGTAAAACTTAAAAGACGAGGAAATATGATTGAAAGATACACAACCGAAGAAATGAAAAAAATTTGGGAATTAGAAAGTAAATTCAAATATTTCCTCAATGTTGAACTTGCAGTGTGCAAGGCATACAACAAACTTGGAAAAATCCCAGATATCGCACTTACGGAAATTGAAAAAAAGGCTAATTTTGACCTTAAGCGAATCGAAGAGCTTGAAGCCGAAGTTCACCACGATGTTATTGCTTTTCTTACTTGCGTTAATGAATATGTAGGGTCAGACTATTCGCACTATATTCATATGGGCCTTACAAGCTCAGACGTGATTGACACAGCTTTTGCACTTCAAATTAAACATAGTGCCGAGTTGATTTTTACTGAACTTTCTAAAACTATTGAAACAACAAAAAAACTTGCAAAAAAATATAAAAACACACCTTGCCTTGGGCGCTCACACGGAATTGGGGCAGAAGTTATAACTTTTGGTTTTAAATTTTTAAACTTGCTTGATATGTTAGAGCGAGCTGAAAAAAGATTAAAAGATGCACTAGATGAAATATCTATTGGAATGTTATCTGGTCCATGTGGCACATACTCTAACATTGACACAGAAATTGAAAAATTAACTTGCGAATATCTAAACTTAAAACCTGCGAGAATTTCAACTCAGGTTATCTCAAGAGACAGACACTCCTATATTTTGCACACACTTGCCCTTATTGCATCTGTTATTGAAAGTTTTTCACTTGAACTCAGGCACTTGCAAAGATGGGAAGTAGCAGAAGTTGAAGAAGGCTTCAGCAAAGGGCAAAAAGGCTCTTCTGCAATGCCACACAAGAAAAATCCAATTTCAGGCGAAAACTTATGCGGGCTTGCTCGTGTTGTGAAATCAAACGCTATTGCAAGTTTAGATAATATTGCCCTTTGGCACGAAAGAGATATATCACACTCAAGTGTTGAAAGAGTAATATTCCCTGATAGCTTTATTCTTGTTCATTATATGTTAAAACGATTTGAAAAACTTTTAGCCAATTTAAATGTAAAAGAAGCTAATATGATTGAAAACATCGAAAAATATGGCGGAATTATTTATTCTCAAGGCGCCCTTCTTGCGCTTTGCAATAAAGGGCTCACCCGAGAAGAAGCCTATAAAATTGTTCAACAAGAAGCATTTAATGCATATAACAACAAGCAAAATTTCAAAGATAATATGGCAAAACACCTAACAGAAAAAGAACTTTCCGAAGTGTTTAACCAAGAAAAATATTTGAACAATATAGACAAAATTTACGAAAGATTTGAACTTAGCTAATACTGCATTCGCAACTATCATTGCAGAACATCATTGAAATAAGCGAAAGAATTGCGCTTGCGCCAACTGCAATGTAAACAGCACGAGTCAACCAAGTCATTTCTCCAAATAAATAAGCAACTAAATCAAACCCAAAAATTCCAACAAGTGCCCAATTTATTGCGCCAACTAAAAGTAAAATGTAAGATAGCGTTCCAAGAACTCTCAAAAATCTGTTTTTTCTCATAAAATTCCTTTCAATTTTTACTGAAATATTATTTTTCAAGTTAAAAATAATTTAATTCCCAAGAAGCATATATTCGACTGGTGGTTTTTAACGCAAAAACAGGAATTAAAATTAATGTATGAAAATAGGAAAAATATTAATAAATTCTTTTTTAATTTCTCTTTGCCTAGCGCAAAACCTCACATTTGCAAGCATTTCAGGAAATGTTAAAAAAGAAGAAATAAACGGGAAAAATCAAATCGTAGATTCAAAAACAGGGCAAGGAATAGATAGGGCAACTGTTTCAATTCCAACTGAAAATTACAGGACTATAACTGACCCTGACGGCACTTTTGAAATCACAAAACCAATCGAAAAGAAATCTATTTTATCTGTTGAAAAAGAAGGTTACAGGCCATTTTCTATTACAATTGACAAAAACTCCCTCCAAACCCCACTCAAAATTGGAATAGAAGAAACAAAAGCAGGGGATATGACACTTGAAAATTCACTCTGTCATTTAGGCGATAATATGTTTTCAAGCACATCCGCTAACAGTTTTGAATTTCAAGCACAATCTGCTGGCACATTCTACACAAAAACATTTAAACTTGAAAAACCAAAAGCAGGAGACAGAAAAGTGCTTATTATAGGCTCAATTATTGGGCTTGACACAAAAGAAGCAAAAAGCTTGGGGCAAAACAATGTGGCAACCGCATATTCAAGCCCAACAGAGGTATTTTTCAACGGGCAAAAAATTGGTGAATTAAAAATTAATGGAGATAACCAATTAATTGACATTCCAACACAACTTATTCGAGCAAACAATGAATTAACAATTAAAACAGGGAAAAATCTTTTTCAAAGAAATTATGTTGATTATGATGACATTGAAATTATGAACATAAGAATTGAAACAAGATAACACCAAAACCCTTGAAACAGTTTTATAATTTGACCTTAAACTATATTATTCGTATAATCTTAGTATGGTTGAAGCGAACAAAATTTTAAAAAATGTCAAAGTATATGAAACTCCATTATTTCATGATGATTCTTTTATTGAATTAAATTCTAATGAAAACCAATTTGGAACATCACCCAAAGTTCTAAAAGCAATTAAAAACATTTGCGAAGAAAATGTCTCAAAATATCCATATTACGGCGAATTAATGACAAAAATTGCCAAAGAATTTAAGCTTGGAGTTGAAAATGTTCTTTTAACATCTGGTTGCGATGAAGCAATTAGCACAGTTTTTAGAACTTACCTAAATTCAGACGACACCGTTCTTTCGTATGCTCCAACTTTTGCAATGCCAATGATTTATACAAGCATTGCTGGCGCTAATTTTGAAGAAGTCGAATACGATAAAAAATGGCTTTTTAATAAAGATAAAATGATTCAACGTGCGCTTGAAACTAATGCAAAAATAATTCACATAACTTCCCCAAATTCTCCAACAGGAGAGTCTGTTCCTGTTCCATATATCGAAGAAATTTTGCAAAAATTCCCAAATTCAGCAGTCGTCGTAGATAAAACATACTCAAGCTATATGCTTGAAGATGACAGGATTGAAGAATTTATTAATCATTACAATAACTTGTTTGTTGTGCGTTCATTTTCTAAAGACTATGCTCTTGCAGGGCTTAGGCTTGGTTATGTTCTAACAAAACAAGAAAACATTTTAAACCTTAAAAAAATCATCTCGCCATATTCCGTGAACACAATGGCAACAATTGCAGGTCTTGTAGCGCTTGATGACAAAAAACACTTGCAAAAAATTAAAACTGAAACAATCAAAAACAAAAGAATTTTAACTTTAGCGCTTGAAAATGCAGGCTTCAAAGTTTACAGAAGCGAAGGCAACTTCATTCTTTGCGATATGGGCGACAAAGCAGATTTTATGTATAAAAAGCTTTATGCGAATAAAATTAAAATCAAAAAATTTAATGACTTGCGCCTAAAAAATTGCTTCAGAATTACAATTCCAAATTCAAAAGATTTAAAATATTTGCTTAAAGTGCTCACCCCAAGAGATATGCTTGTTTTTGATATGGACGGGGTGCTATTTGATGTTAGGAACTCATATAGAGCAGCAATTCAAGCAACATTCAAACATTTTTCTGGAAAAACTATATCAGAAAAAGATATCCAAGATGCAAAAAATTATGGTGGCTTAAATTGCGATTGGACTCTTACTCAATTTTTACTCAAACAAGAAGGTTTAAATGTTGATTTTGAAGAAATAGTAAGATGTTTTCAAGAGAATTTCTTCTCCGAGCAAGCTGATGGCTCTATGGGTTTAATTGATAACGAAGAAATTTTATGCACAAAAGAATTTATTGAAAAATTGAGTCAAAAATATGATTTGTGTATTTTTACTGGGCGCCCTGAAGAAGAAGCTCTTTATTCGCTTAAAAAGTATGAAATCATCGACTTTTTCAATATTATAATCACAAAAAATTCACTTCCTGATGACAAGCAAAAACCAAATCCTTTAGGTTTACAAAAAATCAGAGCAAATTCTCTTTGCAATGAAATAATTTATTTTGGCGATACTAAAGATGATATGATTTGTGCTCGTCTTGCGGGTGCTAAAGGAATTGGCGTTCTTCCGCCACAAGATAAATCTTGGATTTTAAAAAGAGATTTGAAAAAAGAAGGTGCAACAAAAGTTATTAGAAATATCGGTAGGTTTTCATGAGAGAAATTTCAAAAAAAAGAGAAACAAAAGAAACTTCAATCAATGTTGAAATTAATTTAGATGCAAGCGAAGGAAGCTCGATTTCGTGCTCAAATAAATTCTTTTCGCATATGCTAGAGCAACTTGCAAAACACAGTGGCTTTAAAATTAAACTTGAGGCAAATTCTCTAGATGGCGATGAACACCACTTGATTGAAGACACTGCAATCACGCTTGGCGAAGCACTTTATGAAGCACTTGGCGACAAACGAGGCATCAAAAGATATGCAAGCACAATTCTTCCAATGGATGATGCTATGGTTCTTTGCGCACTCGATATTTCGGGAAGAGCTTATCTTAATTTCGATATAGATATTATTCAAGAAAAAACAAGTGATTTTGAAACAGTTTTGCTTTACCACTTTTTTGAAAGTTTTGTGCACGCTGCAAAAATCACACTACACATCAAAAAACTTGCAGGCTATGACCCGCACCACCTAATTGAAGCCGTATTTAAAGCATGCGCTAGAAGCTTAAGGGAAGCTTGCTCAATTGATGCAAACAAAAAAGATGAAATTCCATCTACAAAAGGTGTTTTATAAATTTAAAAAAGGAAAAATATGTCTCAACAACAAGCACAACTTGTAAACTGCAAAAAATGTGGCGCTCTTTTTGTTAAAAGCGGCAACAGAGATATTTGCGATAACTGCTATAAAGAAGAAGTTAAAGAAACAGATAAAATTAAAGGCTATATTCAAAGCACAGGCAAAACAAAAGTGCTTCTTGAGGAAATCATTAAAGGAACAGGACTTCCTGAAGACGAAGTTAAACACCTTTTTGAAATCGGCAGATTATTTGGTGTTATGGACAAAATCACCATCAAATGCAGCTTTTGTGGTTCTGAATTTGAATGCGACCAAAAACCAAGCTTTATTTGCCCAAACTGCTTAAACAAATTCACAAAAAAAGGTGAAATTAATGCTTCTTTTAAAGCAGCCCAAAAAGCAGATTTAAAAATGAGAAAAACATCAGTCCACTTCGCAAACGAAAGCCGATATGGTTTTATCCAAAATTACGAATTATAACCCTAAATTTCTATATTTTCGATGTGGTTAATTGAAAAAGAATTTTTATCTAAAAGAATTGAAATAACATCAATTCTTGGCTTTAAATTCTGTAATTTTTTCTTGTGAATATAATATTGAAGGGCTGCATAAATATTTGATAATTTTTTATTATCAACAGCTTCAGCGCCACTTCCAAAAAACTCGCTTGTTCTTGTTTTAACCTCAACAAACACAAGGGTTTTACCTGTTTTTGCAATAATATCAATTTCAGCAATACGAGAATACCTGAAATTAGTTTCTAAAATTTCATATCCCTTAGATTTCAAATAGCCTTCAGCTATTTTTTCTCCTTGTTTACCTTTTAAATTGTTTTGCATATAATAATCATAACACATATTGAGAGGATATAATGAGTATCTTAAGAAAAACAGCAACAGAACAATTTGAAGCTATCAAAAATAAAGAAGTTTCAGCGGTTGAGCTTTTAGATTTAACTTATGAGCAAATCAAAAAAGTTGATGACAAAATCGGCGCTTTTAACTCTCTTACAGAAGATTTTGCTTATGAAACAGCAAAAAAAGTTGATGAAAAGGTGTCTAAGGGTGAAGAATTACCACTTTTTGCAGGCATTCCACTTGCACTCAAAGACAATATGAACTTAAAAGGCTCAAAAACAACTGCTTCATCTAAAATTTTAGAAAATTTTGTTTCGCCATATAATGCAACTGTTGTTGACAAACTAAATGAAAATTTAATCCCAATCACAGGGAAAGCAAATATGGACGAATTTGCAATGGGTTCAAGTAATGAAAATTCAGCATTCAAAATCGTTCACAACCCACATAACTTAAACAAAGTTCCAGGTGGCTCATCAGGTGGCTCAGCGGCAAGCGTTGCAGCTTTTGAATCAAGTTTAGCACTCGGTTCAGACACTGGCGGAAGTATCAGACTTCCTGCAAGCTTCTGCGGTATTGTCGGCATGAAACCAACATACGGCAGAGTTTCTCGCTATGGCTTAATTGCATTCGCTTCATCTCTTGACCAAATCGGGCCTTTTGGAAGATGTGTTGAAGATTGCGCTTCGCTATATGAAATTATTGCAGGTTGGGATAAACACGATTCAACATCTCTTAAAACAGAAGTAGGCTCACCAACAAAAACGTTAAAAAATGATATTAAAGGCACAAAAATTGGTGTGATTAAAGAACTTATGGGCGAAGGCATTGCTGATTCTGTTAAAAAATCGATTGAAGATGCGATTAAAGTTTATGAAAACGCTGGCGCTGAAATTAAAGAAATTTCGCTTCCAAATCTAAAACATTCAATCGGTATTTATTATATTTTAGCAACTGCAGAATGTAGTTCAAACCTTGCAAGATTTGATGGCGTAAGATATGGCCACAGAACAGCAAATGCTAAAAATCTTCTTGAAATGTATTCTAAATCAAGAGCAGAAGGCTTTGGCGACGAAGTTAAAAGACGCATAATGCTTGGAACTTATGCCCTATCAAGCGGATATTATGATGCATATTACAAAAAAGCACAACAAATGAGAAGACTTGTTGCTGAAGATTTCTCTGAAGCTTTCAAGGAAGTTGATGCATTATTTGGACCAACGTGCCCTACAACTGCGTTTGATTTAGGCTCAAGAAACGAAGACCCACTCGCAATGTATTTAACAGATATCGGAACAATTTGCGCTAACTTAATTGGCGCTCCAGCACTTAGTATGCCAATTGGTTACGATGAAGACAATATGCCTATCGGCGGTCAATTAATTACAAACCAAATGCAAGAAGAACTTTTATTCAGAACAGCTTATAACTTCGAAAGAGAAACTGAATTTCATAAAGTTCAAGCAAATATATAATTAATTCAAATAAAACAAAAGGTGGGCTCAAAACCCACCTTTTTTAATTCTTGAATTTTATTTAAGTGTGCCATTTTTTAGATGGAACCCAAGCGCCGTCTTCTAAAGCGTATGTACTTTCAACTGTTCTTGTGCCTTGCGCTGGTTTTGCAACTTTGTCGAAATATAAAACGGGTTTATTATCTCTAAATAAAAGTTGCTTATCTGATTTTTCGCCCCCACCCAATACATGGGTTGTGCTTTCAGCATATTTTTCTAAATCACCATTTACAAATGTAATTGCTTTATCAATTGTCCAAAAATCTTTGCCGTAATTAATATTTTCATCATATTCACGAACTAAATCTGCCCACCTGAACAAAATTCCTTTTGTTAGCAAGTCGTGCACGTTAAATCCGCCAGTTTTAAAATAAACTTGCTTATCTGCACTTGAAGTGTCGCCACTTGCTTGATAATTTTCTCTATATCTAAAAGGATAAACAACGCCTCTTGTAAATTCAAATTTTTTATCTGCCGTTATTTTGCCATCAGTTGTTTCGGAATAATTTTTTACATAAGAATGCGGTGCACCATTTTCGTATTCAATAAAATATGAATATTTTTTGCCTTCTTCCGTATTTTCTTCATTTTTTATAACAGAGAGAAGTTCGTGGTTTTGCGCTTTAACAACAACATTATTTTCAAAATCTTCAATTGTTAAATTGCCGTTTGTGCGAAGCACTAAAGTGCGCTTTGGTTCACCTTTATCATTCAATTCTCGAATTGTTTTTGTGCCATAATTATCGACTTCAACATTATCGCAAGCTTCTCTAAAAAGTTTCAGTGCTTCTTTTACTTCAGATTTATATGTTCTTGTAATATCTTCGATTTCATCTTGAACACTGTCAACCACCCCGCCTGATGTTACTTGCATAGTTTTCACATTAGCAAACATATCGTCAATTTCTTTTGCTAATTCAACCCTTGGAAGAACCGCTTTTTCCTCATTGATTGCCTCCATTTTTTTAATTGGGAGCGGGTTAGGATTTGAGTCTTGAATTCTTCTTTGAAAACTAAAATTTTTAATTGCGCCAATTTTCATAATTTGCCTCTTTTTATAAAATTTCTTTAATATCTGATACGATTAATTCTTTCTTTAGACGATATTTTTCATACAATTTAGCAATAGAAACTCTGTCTGGAAATTCTTTTTCAGCACCATAATTTAAAACTTTTATATCAGAATTTCCATAAAAACTTGCAACTTTTTGCCCAAAACCGCCATCAAGCACGCCATCTTCTAAAGTTACAACAAGTTTATGGTTTTCTTTTAGCGAATTTAAAAGCTCTTTATCAAGCCCTGAAATAAACCTTGGATTGATGACAGTTGCTTTTATCCCTTCGTTTTCAAGATTTTGTGCAACTTCAAGTGCTAAATGATAAAAATTGCCAACACCAATTAAGGCAACTTCAGAACCACTTTGAGTTACTTTGAATTTGTTTAAAATTGAATAGTCAGTATTGTCCACTTCTCCTGTGCTTATAATGTTTGTAAAAGGAACACGAATTGCAAGAGGAAATTCTTTATTCAAATAAGAAAATTCAAGCATTTTCAAGTATTCTTCTTTAGTTGCAGGGGCTAAATAAACAATGTTTGGAATATTTGAGATGATTGGTATATCAAAACAACCAAGGTGTGTCATATCATTTGCCTGAATTGCGCCCCAATAAACAAGAATGGTCATTGGCGAATTATTAAGTGCCAAGTCTTGTGAAAGTTGGTCGTAAGTTCTTTGCAAAAATGAACTTATAAGAAGCAAATATGGATTTGCGCCATTTTTTGCACTTGCCGAAGCATAAGCAACGGCGTGCTCTTCTGCAATTCCAGTATCAACAAAATTCGCCCCAAATTTTTCTCTGATATCTGGAGTAAAACCAACAGCGCCAGGAGTTGCAGGGTTAATTGCAAAAACTGTTTTATCTTGTTTGCATTTATTAAGCAGAAAATCAATCGTAACTGAAGCATATGTTTCAGGGCACTCAGCACCTTGAGTATTTGCTATTTCGTTATTTTCATCTAATAAATTTGGCACAATCCAATGGAAAAGTTCTTTATTATCTTCTGCCGCCTTTAAGCCTTTACCTTTTTGCGTTCTTATATGCACAACGGTTGGTTGTTCTGTGCCTTTTACTTTTTCAAGCACTTCTATCATTTGCGACAAATCATTACCATCTGACACATAGTAATAATCATATCCTAAGCTTTTAAAGAAATTGCACTCTGCTTGCCCATTTGTTTCTCTGAGCAACCTTAAGTTTTCATACAAACCACCTTGGTTTTCAGCAATAGACATTTCATTATCATTTACAATAACAATGAAATTCGAACCCAAAGTTGTCCCATTGTTTAAGCCTTCATAAGCTTCACCACCAGAAAGAGAGCCATCTCCAATAATTGCAACAACATTATATTTTTCACCTCTTAAATCTCTTGCTTTTGCAATGCCACAAGCAAGGCTAACAGAGGTTGAAGTATGCCCTATAACAAAAGTATCGTGGGCAGATTCTTCTGGATTTGTATAACCTGAAATTTCAAGATATTTTTCAGGATTTTCATAATATTTTTTTCTGCCCGTTAAAATTTTATGCGGGTAACATTGATGCGAAACATCAAAAACAAATTTATCAACTGGCGAATTAAAAACTTTGTGAAGCGCAATTGTTGGTTCAATAAAGCCCAAATTCGGCGCTAAGTGCCCGCCAGTTGTATTCACTTTTTTAATAATCAAAGAACGCATTTCAGAAGCTAAACTTTTCAATTCTTCGTATGTAAAATTCTTTAAATCGTCTAGCGAGTTCAATTTATCTAAAATTTTCATAAAACCTTCCTTATACAAGGATTTTAACACTGCATGGGGAATTTATGCAAGTTAATTTTAATTCAGAGCGTATTAATACATATCTCCCATACCAAATGTGAAGAAACCTTGTTTTCTATCAACACCGCCAGTGTTTGTAAATGGTATACCATAATCTAAACTGATTGGTCCAATACCTGGAATAAACACTCTAAGCCCAACACCAGCTGAAATTGCATATTCTGGTTTGTCATATAATGTGTTTGAAATTGTTCCGCCGAAAACTTTGCCAGCATCAAGGAATGCCGCAAGTCTAACATTGTTCAAGAAAGAATTTGTTGTAAGCCTATCAATAAATGGAATTGGTGTTCTAAATTCAACACCACCCATCATAAAGCCTTTACCCGTGCCGACTTCTGAGATGTTGAAACCTCTAAGAGAATAAGGGCCACCAAGAGAATAAGCAGCAAATTCTGGCATATTTCCATGGATTTTTCCACCCGCTTTAGCAGATAAAACGAGGCTTGATTTCTTCCCTGCAGGAATGAATTTTTTAATTCCACCTGTTAATTTACCATAAGAATTATGGAAACCGCTCACGTTCACTGCTTCTTCGAGGTTAATATTTGCATAAACACCACGGCGAGCGTTTGTTGTGTTATCTCTTGTGTCATAAGTGAGCCCTGGAGTAAGTTTTACATAGAAACCATCATTCAATTGTTCTTCTCGGTTCGCCCATGGGATTCTATGCATATTGTATAAATGTTTAATTCCTGACTCGTCGCCTTCTTTCATGTGTACATTTTCAACACCAAAGGCAATGGAACCTGAAAGATTTTTATATGCAGTAAATCTTTTTGCAAGAGTAACTTCTGCGCCAATTCTTTGTTCAATTGCAAGTGGAACTTGATAGCTTCCGAAGTGTCTCACATATGCTCTTGCGCCTAAAGAACTATTTTTGTTTTTGAAGTGCGGTTCAAGAAAACTCAATTCTGCTTGGATATTTGGTTCGTCAATAACGCTATCATCAGACATTAAAATACCAGTACCTGCCATAACATTCAAATTGAGTTTTTGACCCAAACCTCTGAAGTTATTTTCGCCAAAACCAACTGAACCAAAGAACCCAGAGGCTGAATCAATACCCACACCTAAAGAAACTCTGCCTGTTCTTTGTTCTTCAACATTAATTGTGATAACATACTGCCCTGTTTCAGGATTAAGGGCAATTTCTCTTTTAACATCACCGAATGCTTGAGTTCCAAGCAAACGAGCAATATCCCCTCTTGTTATATTTTCATTATAAACAGTTCCAGGGCGAAGCATAACATTTCTTGCAACAACATAGTCTTTTGTTTTTGAAATGCCGTCAATCACAACATCTTCAATTTTGCCTTCATCAATTGCAATATTCACGACACCATCTGGATCATCGTAAACATCAACAACACGAGCTAAAATATAACCACGAGTTGCATAAAGCTCTTGAACTTTCAAAATTGAAGCATTTAAAAGGTCGATGTTTTGAGGATGACCTACAATGTCGTCCATAATGTTATGGATTTCATAAGCAGGAACAACCTCTGCACCTGTAATTGTGATACCTGTAACAGGTGGATTTTCCTCAACAATGATTCTTAACTTTAAATTTTCATTATCAATTTTTATTGGGAGGGCTTTAATTTTTTGGGTAAAATAACCTGTTTTATAAATGTTGTTGAGGTCTGTGCCTATTTCTTTTTTGTTGTAAATATAGCCTTCTTTAAGCTCCATTTGTTCTTTAACAAAATTTGTTTCTACCAAATTGTTGCCTAAAATTTCAATTTCTTTTATGTAATATTCTCCTGCAAGCAGGCGCCTTTTTTCTTCTTTAGGTTCTTCTTGAATTTCTTCAGCTTGGGTATCTTCTTGAATTTGTTGAGGAGCTTCACCTTCTGCAGATTGAGTTGGAGTGTTTTCTTGAGTTTCTTCTTGAGCAGTTTCGTCTATAAGATTAGATGCTTCTTCTTCCTCTGGCGAAACTTGAGATTGAATTTTATCAAATTCCGCTTGAATGTCAGCCTCAGATTGCGCTTCGTCTAATTGCATTTGCACATTTTCTTGCGGAACATCAATATTTTCTTCAATAGAATAAGCCCCGTTAATTTGAAAAATTAACAAAGCAAAAATTAGTAAAAATTTATATACCTTTTTTCCCAATAATTCCATATTTAAAGTTACTAAAATTATAACTTTAAAAAAATATATATACAAATTTTTTAAGCAATATTAAAGAATAATTTACAAAGAAGATTTACTCGCCAAGACGCAAACTTCCAGCCTCGCACGCAAGTTTTAGAGAAAGCACATTTTCTCTTATTTGTCTTGCATTTAATTTTTTTGAATTATCTTCAGCGCTTAGTGCAAAAAGCATATCACAACCAGCATTAATCGCAGCAGATGCCCCTATTGCAGAATTAATATTTTCAACTTCTAAATTATCTTGTGCCACTTTTGGGCCATAAAGCGCAAGTGGAGCATTAAATGTTAGTTTCTTAATAAGTTTAATATGAGGTGCAATTTCAGAAAATGGCATATAACCACCAGTTTCAATCATTGTTTGCACTCCTGTGGCACGAGCTCTTTGCACAAGCTCGCCCAAAAGCAAAAGTTCTGTGTAACTTGTTCTTGTTGAAAATTCGAAAAGCGAATTAAATGAAAAAACGCAACCCAAAGATAAAGTTACATCATAAGTTCTTGCAATGTCTAAAATCTCGTCAAAAGCTTCAAGATAAGGGTTTTTAGCATTTTCTTTTTCAAGATATTCAGAAAGAGCCAAAGCAGATTTTGAAATTAAAACAGGATTTTTAACCTCTGATTTATATGATTTTAAAATTTCGGGCGTAATTGTTGGATAAAGAGTAACAAAATCAGCCCCTGCCTCGCATAATCTTTCAATATTTTCTAAAATTTTTGAACTTATTAATTTATTTTTATCATCAACTTCTAAAATGCTTTCTAAAAGCGGATTTACGCCATATGGCATATCAAAATCTGATGTAATTTTTTCTCGCATTTCTCCATATTCAGAGCTTGTTGAAACATCAAGTGCAACTTTTGCGCCTGCAATTTTTGAAATTTTTATTTTGTCAGTTTCTTCAATTGGATTAAAACCTTCGATATTGTTGTTTACACAAGCACAAATTTTAGGGCTCAAACCAGCGCCAAGTGCCACAGGGGTAAGGCTTTTCCCTTTATTTTTTAAAATAACAACCCTGCCTTCTGCCACTCTTTGTCTTAAAACATTTTCGTTAATTCCTTCAACTTCAGCAATTTTTGCAATCTCTGAAGTAATTATACCCTGTTGCGCTTCAATAATTTGTGTTGTCACAGATTTACCCCTTAAGTTTATTTATTTCCGAAATTTGTTTTGCGTTTAACTTTTGCACACCACCAAGCACCATTGCGCCAAAATATGTTTCTGCGTATGCTCTCACTGATTCCAAACCCATAAAACAGGTTCTAAGGTCTGGCCCTGCAATAATTACGCCATGATTTTTCATAAGAACAATATTATGCCCCTTTTTAAAATACGCAAGGCAATTATCAACTAGTTCAAAGCTTGAAGGAGTTGCATACTTTGCAATTGGAATTTCGCCAAATTGGTAAACAAATTCTGGTAAAATTGCATCTTTAATTGGTACACCTGCAACTGCAAAAGCTGTAATATATGGGCAATGCGAATGAATAACCGCTTCAACATCTGGTCGTGCTTCATAAATTGCGCTATGCAAATGTTTTTCGCCTGAAGCTTTTTTACCTTTTGAAAGTTGAGTGCCGTCAAAATCAATGGTCACAATATCTGAATCAACTAAATCGCCAAGGCAAGAACCAGAAGATGAAATAAGAATTTTATTATCTTCTCCTAAAACACTGATATTCCCGCTTGTGGCAGGACTCAAGCCTCTATAATATAATCTTTTTGCCCAGTAAATTAATTCCTCTTTTTTATTCATAATTCTTCGTCTTGCGCCTTATTTTTTTTATGTTTTAATTAATATAGCACAAATTTTCATTTGTGACTTCATACAAAGGGTGTGAGCTATATAACTCATCAAACAAAAAATATCATACTTGCCTCAAACGCTGGATTTTGCTATGGCGTAAAACGAGCAGTTGAAACAACAAAAAAATTAAAAGCAGAAAATCCTAATAAAGAAATTTGCGTTTTAGGTGAGCTTATTCATAACTCTCAAGTTATTAAAGAGCTTAACGACTTGGGCATTAAAACAATTGAAACCCTGCCTGAGCATGGGTGTGGATATTGTGTGGTTAGAAGCCATGGCGCAAGTTTTGAAATTTTTGAAAGCATTAAAGAAAAAGGTTTTGAGCTTGTTGACCTTACTTGCCCTGATGTAAAAAAAGTTCAAGATAAAGCAATTGAGCTTGTTCAAGAAAATTATTTTCTTATTATTCTTGGGAAAGGTGAACACCCCGAAGTTATGGCGATTAGAGCAAATGCTATTCGCCACACAGAAGATAGCAATGTTTTTGTTGCCCAAAATCTTGATGAACTTAAAAAAATAGAAGATGTTATCAGAAAAAAATCAAAGGTCGGAATTGTTGTTCAAACAACTCAAAGAGCAGAATTTTTACAAGAAATTGTGGCATATCTTGCACCAATTACGAAAGAGCTCAAAATTGCAAACACAATTTGCCGCTCTACAACTCTCAGGCAAAATGAAGCTCGAGAAGTTGCTAAAAAAAGCGATTTAATGATTGTTGTTGGTTCTAAAAAAAGTGCAAACACAACACATCTCGCTGAAATTTTAAAAGACATTACAAAAACAATTCACATTGAAAACGCAAGCGAATTAGAAAATTACAAAAATGAAGTTCAATTTGCGCAAAACATCGGAATTACAGCAGGAGCTTCAACTCCTGACTATATAATCAATGAAGTAATAGACAGTGTTAAATAAAGGAGAAAAAACATGACAAACACAATGACTCAAGAAGAATTCGAAGCGTTGCTCGAAAATTCTTACACTTACAAACTCAACGTTGCAGACATCGTTAAAGGTGTTGTTGTAAAACGTGAAAAAGATGGCTTCCTTGTTGACATCGGTGCAAAAACAGAAGCTTTCTTGCCAAACTCTGAAGTAGTTAATTCAAAAGACCAAAACCCAGATGATTTCATCAAACTTTGGGACGAAAAAGAATTCTACATCACTAAAGATGAAGAAGAAAACGAAGTTATTGAATTATCACTTAAAAAACTTGCATTTGCTCAAGCTTGGCAAAAACTTTCTGAAGCAAAAGCTGCTAACGAAAGCGTTATGGCTCTTATCGTTCAATCTGTTAAAGGTGGTTTAATTGCTGAAGTATTCGGTCTTCGTGGCTTCATTCCATCTTCTCAATTAAGAGCTGGTCTTGCAGGTGACACTCAAATTGATTCAGAATTAGAAGTTAAAATTCTTGAAGCTGATCCAAAAAGAAATAAACTTATCCTTTCTCAAAGACAAGTTTATGCTCAACAAAGAGAAATGGTTGCAGACGAAGTTATCTCTAAACTTGCTGTTGACCAAACTATCGAAGGTGAAGTTGTTAGAATTGCTGACTTCGGCGCATTCATCGACATCAATGGCGTAGATGGTTTACTTCCAATCTCTGAAATTTCTTGGGATAGAATTAAACACCCATCTGACGTTGTTTCACTCGGTCAAAAAATCGAAGTTAAAGTTATTAAAATTGACGAACAATTAAAGAGAATTTCACTTTCTCTAAAAAGAATGGGCGCAAACCCATGGGATGAAATTGCTTCTAAATTCCAAGAAGGCGACATTATTGAAGGTACTGTAAACAAAATCACTTCATTTGGTATCTTCATCAACATCTTCCCAGGCGTTGAAGCATTACTTCCATCAGCAGAAATTTCAGATGAACAAGTTAACGTAAATGAAATGTTTACACTTGGTCAAGAAGTGAAAGTTCAAATCAAAAAATTCACTCCTGCTGAACACAGAATCGGTCTTTCAATGAAAGGCATATAGTTCTTTTAATAAAAGACTTCAAAAAACACGAGGATATTAAGTCCTCGTGTTTTTGTTTGTTTTGCTTGAGATATTTATCAAATTAATTAAATAATTCAGCAAATAAACTAATTATTCCTACGCATTTAAATCAATGAATTTAATATCTGAACCGTCGTTTGTTGGTATGACATTCATCATAGAGATATGCTTTTGAGACGCAATTAATTCATTTAATTTTTTACCTGCGCGCTCTGAAGCAGATGCAAACGCAGCATCAACTAAATCATCTTCACCGTGATAATATGAGCACATTTTATCGCACTCGTCAATCATTTCGCCTTTTATATCCATTGCCTTTTGAGCATCTAGTCCACTGAATAAATAAGAAACACTTTTATTTTCAGTTGGATTAAATGCAACAACATCACCCTTGCTTGTATCATAAAAAATACCTCTTGTTACTCTTGTAAGTGGATGCGCTTTTTTGCTATTTGCAATATCTGCAATTTTTTCTGAAATTTCTAATGGTGCGTTAACTTTAACAATACGGCCAAAACTTAATGGGGATATATTCATTTATTTTCTCCTTTTTTGGTTTTAAAAACTGAAAAGAATTTTTTTTGCTCACAAGCATTTAAATGCTCTTGATTTTGATTTAATAGATTTTGATAATCCTTTCTAGGTAGTGAAACTTCACCAGAAGCATCTTCTAAGTCTTGTTCGAAACCACATTTTTTGGTGTAAAAATCTTCTGCTTTGCTTGAAACAATTGGAACACTCACGCATTCAAAACCTTGCTTGTCTGCAACTTCAACTGCATAAGACAAAAGAGTTTCGCCCACATATTTCAACCCTCTTTTAGGATTGGACAAAGCATAATGCGGGCAAGTTTCAAGAAACATAATTTCTTTAATTTTGTTTTCATAATCGTCCGAAGTGCAAATGTAGCCTAGGCAATCTCCTTTTTTATCTTCCAAAACATAGTTGCTTTCATCTTTTATTGCACACTGGAAACAACTTTCCATCTCGTCAAGAAAACGGTTATTATCCCATTTTTTATCACGTTGCGCTTTTGAAAAATAATCAACATCTTCGGGTAAATCAAGTTTGTATATTGCACAAGGATGTGCAATATTTTTCTTATCTGGAATAGTACATTTTTTAACTAAAGTTTTTTGAAATGAAATTTTTGAAACCTTCATATCAAAAGAAAACTTCTAAAGAAAATTTTTGTCTATAAAGTTTTATTTATGATTCTTTTTGACTCAAGCTTTTTTTGTAATCATCCATTTCTGCTTTTATTTTTAACATATTCTTTTCTTCCTCAGGGGAAGCAAGCTCTAATGCTTTTTTGAAATACAACTCAAACTTTTCGTAATCTTTTTTATTAAAATAAATATAAGATTTTTGGAGAAAATAATTAGCATAAGGCTTCTTGCTCATCGAGATAGCTTTATCTATATCAATCATAGCGCCATCGTAATCCCCTAGTTTATATTTGCAAATAGAGATAGAATAATGAATATAGGCAAAAGAAATACAAGGGTTATGTTTTTGTTTTGATATATAACTATAATCATTTAAAGCATTTTTAAAATCACCTATTTGCCTGTAAGCATCTGCACGGGCTAATCGCGCAACATTTATGCGAGCTTGCTTTTCTTTTCCAGATTTTAATTTTGAAGCTAATTTTATCGCTTCGCTATATGCCGAAATTGCTCTTTTTGGTTCATCAAATTTTGAATAAAACTCACCAAGTTTTGAATAAGTGTAAGTTGTAATTCCATTATATGTTGCACTTTTTATAATATATTTTTCGGCTTCAGGGTAATTTTTCTCATCTAAATATTTTATACCCATCATTGCATTTAAAAGATTGTTATCAGGATACGATTCCAAAGATTTTTTAAGCAGAGAAGTTGCTTTTTCGTGCGCCCCAATTGCGTCTAAAAGACCAACCCTATAGGCATAAAAAACGTCAATTTCACCAATAATTGGCGAAGAATAAACACCCACAAGATGTCTAGAAGCTTTTATGTAATTACCATTTCTATAATATTCAATAGCTTTGTCAAATTGCTTGTCGATATTTTTTATCGACATAACATCTATAAATAAATAAGTTTCAATGGCAATAAGTGCAACTAAAAAGGCTATGATTAATTTCAAAATAATTTTAAATTTTCTCATAAAATTAACTCCAAGAAAATTCTATTATACCTTATTTTGGCATTTTAGAAAATAATTCGACCAAAAAACTTATAAGATAATTAAGTGTTTTGCTCAGCAAAAGCAGGGTTTTCGTTCTTGCCAGTTCTTCTTGCTGTTAATTCTGTTTGCATTTTTGGAATTGCCCAAGCAAGCGCAAAAACTGAAATTGCTGTGCCAAGCAAGAAAAATAGAGATGATTTCAAAATATTTTTCTTTGCAAAATTTTCAATATCTTGATAACTTATTGTATCTTTTTTCTTTTTGATATTTTTATAAATACTTTCTGTAAAATCATCTAAAATTGTTCTTGCTTTATCAATTTGCTTTCTTGAAACAAATTTTGTAGGGTCTTCAGATTTGCCCCAAGTTGCACTTTTTGTCGCCCTGCTTAAAAACTCAGGGTTTGAAAGCCAAGAAGACGAGAAAATGTCTTCGACTTGAAGCTTTGTTAAAAGCGCTTTCCCATCTCGCACCGGTTGTAATTTTGCAAGTTCTGAGGCCTTTTTAAATTCTTCTGCAGTTAAAATATCTTTTAATTTTTCAAGTTCAACAACATTTTTCTTATCAAATGGAATGCTTGCAAGTTTTTTTGAAATATCATCTTTTTTGAATGTTGCTTTTGCAAATTCTTCTAAAGAAATGTCTTTCGGCATTTTTTTCTTCAATTCTTCGCAAAGCTCCATAAGCTCATTAGGTTGAATATTTTTATTTTTTGAAAGCAAATTCAAAAGCATAACAATATTACCTGTTGCAAAAGTATAGAAATAACTGCTTGTTGTGTCTCTGAACAAATATTCTACCGCTTCATCTGGGTTTCTTGAACTCATTGCCCTACCTGTCAAAATGCCAGCATCTGTTGCAAGCAATCTAACTGCGCTATTGTTATCAATATTGTGTGACAAAAGAAGCATTTTGCTCAAAAGGTTGCTTTTGAAAGAAATGTTTTTTTCTGCTTGTGCAATATTTTTATCAGCAGTTATTTTATCTGATATGGCATTATTTTTTTGTGCATTTTTGTCTAGCTCGGCATTTGGTGTTGAAGATTTTTTAGCACCTACACCACGGAATTTGTTAGATATTTTTTGTTTTATTCTTGGAAGCCCAAAGCCAATAAATGTTGTTGTTGCAAGAACTGCTCCTATGGTACTTACCACTTTAAAAATACCTGTTGATTTCTGCAAAGATTTACTGATTGAACCAAATGGATTTCTAAGTTCATCATAACCTATATCAACATTAAGATTTCCGATTTTGTTGCCTAAAACTTTTTCGCCAACTTTATTTATTCCTCTGCGCAACAAATCTGCCCCAAATAACCAAAATAAACCACATACAGTTTCTTCAAAAACTCTTTCACGAAGCTCGTCTTTTCCGCCTCTTTTGTAGCCCCTATAACTTCTGCCAACAATAACTGCGCCCTCAATCGCAGCAATTGGGACAATATTAGCAGGATTTTTAACCCACGAAAGCGCTTTCGCAGTTTTTTTCAAATCGATTTTGTTTATTAAATTGTGGGCAGCATTTATTTTCATGAGGGTTTTTTAAATTATCTGCCCATATAACACCCGTGAATATAAAAAAATGCTCTTTTTTGAGCATTTTCTTAATTTATTGTAATAAATTTTCTAACAAATCTGCGTTTCGCTCTGATTTCTCGGCGTTCTGTACCCCTGTGCGCCTCATATAACTTCTCAAAGCTTCTCTTATAAGTTCACTTCTTGTTCTTTGTTCAATATTTGCAATTTTATCTATAGATTTCAAAAAATCATCTGGCATTGAAACTAAAATTCTTGTCATTCTTCGCTCTCCAATATAATTTATGCTATTATTATATCACATTATCATTGAATAAGGAAATAGCCATTTTGCGTGAAACTAAAGGGAATAGATTAAATATAACAATTTATGGCAGACGAAATGTAGGAAAATCTACAATATTTAATCTTATTTTAGGCACCGATTTTTCAATTGTTTCTAATATTAAAGGAACAACAACAGATAGTATTCGAAAAGCAATGGAGCTTGAACCATTTGGCGCTATTTCGCTTGTTGATTCAGCAGGGTTTGACGATATTAATACTCTTGGCAAATTAAGAGTTGAAAAAACAAAAAAAACCCTTATGCAAGCAGAAGTCGCTCTTTTTATATGCGATAGCGAAGGGTTGAAAGAAGATGATTTTAAATTTTTAGAATTAATAAAAAATTTCAAAATCCCTTCAATTTTAATCATAAACAAGCAAGACGAAGAAAAAATATCAAAAGAAAAATTAGAAGAAGCAAAAAAACATTTCAACTCATATATCTTAACAAGCGCAAAAAACGTCACAAGAGATGACTTTTTAAAACTTTTGAAAAACAGTTTGCGACTTGTTTTAGAAGATGCGAAAAACACCCCCGTATCAGCCATTCCAGAAAACATTCAAAAGGGCGATTTAGTTATTCTTGTAATTCCATTAGATAAAGCAGCGCCAAAAGGAAGACTAATTCTTCCGCAAGTTCAAATTTTAAGAGAATTGCTAGATAAGGGTTGCGTTGCAGTTTGCGTTGGTATTGATGAACTTGAATATGCAATTAAAAATTCTATCACCCGCCCAAAACTTGTGATTGTTGACTCTCAAGTGTTTGGCGCTGTTGAAAAAATAATTCCACAAGATATGCTACTCACTTCATTTTCTTGCCTTTTTGCAAATTTAAAAGGTGATATCGATGAATTTGTAACTAGTGCAAATAAACTTGATAATCTTCAAGATAATGACAAAATTTTAATTCTTGAAAGCTGCACGCATCATGCAACAGATGATGATATTGGGCGAGTAAAAATTCCAAATTTAATTAAAAAATACACTGGCAAAAATGTGATTTTTGAACATTTTTCAGGGTGCGACTTCCCAGATGTCTCAACATATTCGCTTGTTGTGCACTGTGGCGCATGTATGACAAACAGAAAAGAAATTTTAAATAGGATTAAAATATGCAAAGAATTAAATGTCCCAATCACAAACTATGGTATCGTAATTTCAAAGTGCTTAGGGATACTAGAGAGAGCAATTGAAGTTTTTAAAATCGATACACAACCCGAAAAATAGACAAAAAAAATGTTTACCTTACGATAAACATTAAATAAACACGAGGATATTAAGAGAGAGTAAACTAATTTTGTATTACTAAGAGTATTTTAAACTTTTCCTTTTCTTCCTTTTTATGAATTTTTTGATTTTTCTTTTGTTTGATGTTCCTTACTCTTTAATAAAAAAAATTTCTTTTCAGAAATTGCCTATTTGATTTAAAAATTGAAGAAATGTAAAAATCGCACATATTGAGTATATACTTTTTATGTGCGATTTTAAATTTTTGTTATTTTTTGGGTGTTTTTTGTTAAGAAATGTTATAAGCCAAGGTATTTTTTGGCACGAATATCTTCTTGGATTCCTGGGTTGTTACTATATATTCTAATTCTGCCATCATTATTCACATTCAAATAAATCTGGTCGTATCCTGTTGCATTGCTCATTTGACTAGATAACATAGCAGAAGCATTATTAAGCCTTGTTCTTGTTGGTGGTTCAGCACCATTTAAATCAAACCGTAACCAGCCAGAGCAACCAAGAAGATTTGTTTTGGTTGTTTGAGTAGTGCATCTACCACTACCATAAAAGACCAAAACACCATCTGGGAATTGAACTGCGGAAGAATCTGCATTTGTTTGAACGCTTTTTAAGGTATTTGTGCCGTCTTCTTCGCCATCTAGAAGCCACTCAAGAAGCCCCATACCTAAATCACCTGGGCCAACAGGCACTGTTGCTAATTTTAAGTTTATAGCATTTTGGAGCGTTGATACAGTTTTTTTTGCCAACGCTGCAAATTTCTTTTCACTTGATTGCTGCATAATACCAGGAATTGTAACTGCAGCAATTACACCTATTATTGCAAGAACTAAAAGAACTTCGGCAAGTGTGAATGCTGTTTTTTTATTAAACATAATAACCTCGTTTCTGATTATATTTTGCCACATTTTTTTGAAATATAACAACACTAATCCAAATAAGCACCAAACAATGGTAGATAAAGTGCAAGAGCCATAACCATTACCAAACCACCGATTACAAGCATCATAAAAGGTTCAATTAATTTTGTGAACTTGTCAATTGTGTCATCAAGTCGTTTATCGATAAAATATATGGCGTGTGTAAGCAAATCACCCAAACGACCTGATTGCTCACCAGTTTGTATCATAAATACAATCATGTTCGGAACTTCGCCAGTCTTTTTAAGGGCGGTTGAAAGTTGAGCACCTTGCCTAATCATATCCGAAGCAGTATCTAATGACCTTCTCAAAACAAGAATTTCTATTGTCAAATTTGCAAGATACAAACAATCAACAATTGGGATACCTGCATCATATGCCACCTGCATTACTGACAAGAAGTTTGAAAAGTTTGAAAACTTAAGCATAGTGTTAATTACAGGAATTTTAAGCAAAAACATATCAACATAAGAACGAGTAACTGTATTTTTCATAATCGCCATAAATGCAACTATAAAAGCGATTGTTCCCAAAATTACGACATACCAATAATTTTTAATAAATTTACCTGCGTTAATACACATTTGAGTGATTAAAGGAAGCGGTTTGCCAAGGTTTATGAACATTTCCTCAAACGCAGGGAATACAAAACCAAGCAACACGCAGCTTACAATAAATGCAAATGATAAAATTACGCCAGGATAAACCATAGCGCCTGATATTTTACTCTTAATTGCGTCTTGTTTTTTCAAAAGTTCAAGCATTCTGAATAAAGTTTTATCCATTTCACCTGAATCTTCCCCCGCTGCAACAAGACCAACATAAACACGACCAAAAACATTTACATGCTTTGACAATGTTTCAGCAAAAGAAGAACCGCCGATAATTTGCTTTCTTAATTCCATCGCACATTTTCTAACTGAATTAGAATCTGCGTTATTTTCAACGAACGCAAGCGTTTCAATGATTGGAATACCTGTTGCAGACAACATCTGCAAACTCGTTGTAAAGTCAATTTTATCTTTCAAGGAAAGCGCTGGCATATGCCCAACTCTTGCCTTTTTAGGCGCAGCTTTTCTTGATTCATCTAGCCCGTATTCTTTAATTTTTGAAGCAACAAGCCCTTGCTTCATAAGGAGTGCTCTTGCGTGTTGCAAATTATCAGCTTCAATTCTGTCTTGAACAAGCTGTGTTTTATTTCTAAATGCTGTATATTCGTAAATTGGCATTTTTACCTCTAATCCGTTGCAAGACCAAGAACACGGACAAATTCATCTATTGTTGTTAACCCATTTTTAATATGCGAAATACAACTATCTTGGAGGGTTAACATTCCGTTTTCGTTAACTGCATATTCTTCAATTTCGATATCATGGGCTTTTTGTGCAATTAATTTACGGATATGTTTATTAATTGCCATAACTTCATACAAACCAAGACGGCCAGCATAACCTGAATTTTGGCATTTTTCGCAACCACCAGGCCCGTAAATTGTATTGTTTGTAAACTCTTCTGCCTTTTTAGGGTCACGTAAAATTTTCTTCGCTTCTTCTAATGTTGGTTTATAAGGCACTTTGCAATGCGGACAAAGTTTTCTCACAAGCCTTTGCGCAAGCACGCCAGTCAAAGTTGAAGACACTAGATAATCTTTAGCACCCATTTCGATAAGCCTTGTAACGGTTGCAGCTGCAGAGTTTGTGTGGACTGTACTCAATACTAAGTGACCCGTAAGAGCTGCTGAAATTGCAGTTTCAAGCGTTTCAAAGTCACGGATTTCGCCGACAAGGATAATATCAGGGTCTTGTCTTAATATTGCTCTCATACAAGCAGCAAATGTAATTCCCGCTTTTGCGTTTGTTGCAGATTGGTTAATCCCTTCAAGTCTAATTTCGACAGGGTCTTCAATCGTCGTAATATTCACAGTAACATCGTTTAGAGATTTAATTAGCGAATAAAGAGTTGTTGTTTTACCTGAACCAGTAGGTCCTGATGTCAAGATAATTCCGTTAGGAGCCGTTACCATGTCCTTAACAAGCTGAAGTTGTTCAGGCAACATACCAGGAATATTAATTTCTGTTTTTGTTGCAGAAAGTGACGCCGCAGGCGCCAAAATTCTTATTACAACCTTCTCTTTGCCATCAACAGGCAAAGTGTTAATACGGAAATCGTACTTTTTATTGTTATATTTAATACCAAAGTTACCGTCTTGAGGACGTCTGTGTTCAGCGATGTTCATTCTAGACATAACTTTGAAACGAGAAACAAGACTTTTTCTGATTTGCTCAGGTATTCTCATAACCTCTTTCAAAATACCATCGCAACGAAATCTAACAACGTAACCATCAAAACGAGGTTCAATGTGTATGTCACTCGCTCTTTGGTCAATGCCCATAGTTACAATTTTATTAACGATTTTTGGAACAACACCAGTTGCGTCTTCAATATCTTTGCTAACTTGGTCAAAGAGGTTGTCTTCAGGTTCAATATCTTCTTCTGCTGTATTAATTTGCGCCAAAATTTCAGAAGCAGCATTTTTTGAGCTTGAACCATAGAATTGCTCAATATATTTTTCAAACTCAAAGTGAGTAATCATCATAACGGTTGGCGCCATACCTGTTAAATACACAACTTCATTGATGGTTGCAGTATCTCCAGGGTTTACCATACCGATTACTAACTTATTATTTTTTGACGAAATAGGAATGACCTTATTTGTCTTAATAAATGCCTCAGGTAAAATTGCAGAAGAACTATCGCCCTCGGCTTTAATTTGCTCTTCAGATGCCATTTGAACGCCTTGTTGGATACTCAAAGCATCTTTCAAGTCTTCAATTGAAACATAATTCAATTTAACAAGCGCAGAGCCAAGCGGAACATCAAGCGCTTTTGCCTCAACAAGTGCCATTGAAAGTTGAGCCTCTGTAATCAAGCCACTTTCAATTAAGATTTCACCAAGCTTTTTGCCGCCTGCGTTTTTAACTGAAGCTGCAACTTTATTTACATGTGAAGAATCTTCATTTGCAATTGGAAGTTGAGGTTGAGCTTCTGCTAAAGGTTGTTGTGCGCCTTGCGCAGGCTTTGGTTCTGCATATTCTTTTTGTTCTTTTTTTGTTTCGTCAACTATTTCAAAATGCTCACCTTCGTCAAGTTCAATTGCATCACCTTCATCAAGATTGATTAAATCTTCGTCAGATTCCTCAAAAGAAATTTCCTCTTGTTCTTTAACTGCTTCAGGAACAATAGGTTTATTTTCAGGGTGAGTTTGTTCTTTCGAAGTTTTTTCATTTAATACTTTGTTGTACATTTCAAAAAATTCATCAAAATCTGGCAAAACAACAAAACCAATTTTTTTATTTATTATCGGAGTTGCATAATCTGTTATTTGTTTTTTATCTGAATTTTCTGAAATCGCAAAGTAAAATGTTTCACCTTTTAATTTGACGGGCAAAAAAGACAATGTAGCCATTGCCTTTTTATCAAATTTTGAAGCATAATCAAAATTTACATTTTTTATTAATTTTTGAAGTGATTCGTTAGACATATAAATTATTTTATAGATTTGTTGTTGGAATATCAGCCTCGTCGTCATACACGATATGAGGTGTTAGCATTATAACAAGCTCATATTTTTCTTTCTTATCTGATGAATCTCTAAACAAGAAGCCAAGTACTGGCAAATCACTAAAAAATGGAGCTTTTTTAACATCTTGGTCTTCTTTTTCACTGATAAGACCTGCTATAACCAAAGTTTCACCGTCTTTAACTCTTAAGTTATTAAGCTCAAGATTTCTTCTTTGAAGCAAGGTTGCAACAACTTCTTCTCCTTCACCTGCAACCAAAATATATTTTGGTTGGTCTTTAATTGTTGAATATGAAGGACGAATATTGAAGTTAACATAACCATCCGGTGTGATAAATGGCATAAGTTCAATTTTTAAACCGAGATCGCTTTCAATATTAAATGTTCTCTCAACAAGAGGAACTCCACCCATTGTTTGGTTTTCTTGCATTTCAGCTTCAACAGATTCAATATAATCTTCTGTCATATCAAGAACTGTCTTTTGACCATTTGTAATCATCATCTTAGGATTAGCAAGTGTTCTAATATTTTTGTTTGAAATAGCATTTGTGATATTCATATTCAAAGAAGTGTAACTTGCAACTTTTGCAGGAAATAGCTCAGCTCCACCTTTATCTGAATACAAAGGAGTAGCACCAACTGTGAAATTACCTCCGTTAAATGAAAATTTTGCAATTGGAGTTGTTAAATCCCAAACAGATTGTAGTTCTTTAGAGCCAGTTTCATTGAGCTCTAAAATGCTCATTTCAAGATATGCCATTAATTGTTTTTTGTCATTATCTTTGATGAAATCTGAAATCATATCGATTTGCTCATCAGAAACACCATAAACACTTATTGTGCCTTGTTGTGGGAAATATACAACTTGAGATTTAAATTTACCAAATGCGGCATGTTGTGATTGAATATTAGATTTATCTAAAGCACAAGCAACTGTTCCGCCACCAAGTTGAACTTCGGTTACAGGAGAGCCTGAACCACCGCCGCCTGAACCACCGCTACCAGATGAGCCTGCAAAACCTGTTGAAGCGCCGTCTCCACTTGAGTTACCTTGGTTATTGCCACCTTGAGCATTAACGCCAGAGCCACCTTGAGAGCTTCCACCAAAGCCACCCGTAGCACCAGAGCCTGAACCACTACTTCCAGCACCTTGTTCATAGAAAGCTTTGCATATTAATTCCGCCATTTCTTTTGGCGTTGTATGGTTAACAACAAAAGTTTTCATTGGTTGTTTTTTATCAAATTTTTCAATAACTTGTTTAGCAGCATTAACATCTGCTGTTGATCCGAATATAATTAGTTCATTTGAAATACTGTTAACAGTTGCAATTTCACCAGTTGAAAGCCCTATCATTTTTGAGCCATAAATGTTTTTGTTTAAGAAATTTGCAACGTCTGCTGCATTTACATATTTAATTGGAATGGTAGTTAAATTTCTTTTTGAAACAGAAATAGCGGCATTTGAATCATTTTTTGCAACTACGATTGTTTTGCCGTCTTTGTAATATGTAAGTCCCATAGTATCAAGCACAAGCTCAAATGCTTCATTAATTGGAACATCAACTAAATCAAGAGTAACTTTTCCATTTACTGAATCATGAAAAATAATGTTCATTTGCGCTTTTGTCGCAAACATTCTAAGCACTTGTTTAACATCACTATCCCTCAATGAAAGACTAATTTTTTGATTAGAATCAGTGATATAAGCACTTGCATTAATTTTCATAGTGTTAATTCCAGCAGAACCATGCAAAGTTGGAGAAACACTGTCTTTAAGTTTAACATTGTTAATAGCACTTGCAGATAAAGTTGTAAAAGCAACCAATATGGTTGATGCTATCATTTTTCTAAGTGTAATACCCTTTGTTTTTGGAAACATATTAAACTCCTGATTTAATTTTGTTGGTTTGTTGTGTTAATATTTATATCTGACGCTGTCGTATATTGTCTTATAACTGTATTGTTATATTTTTGGATTTGCGTTTGCCCTTTGATTATTTCGTCGCTTGTGAAAGCTTGGCCAATTGTTGCAGAGAAAATATTATTTTTTTCTTTAATTGCAACTGTTGTTTTTGTGATATCTACAACTGTGAAAGAGTCAATTTTGTCGCCTTTTTGAACAAAATAATCAACGCCGCCAAGGTTAATTACGGCTGAAGAATTTACGCCATCATATAAAATTCCTGAAACTTTTATTTTCATTAGTTTATCAAGCGTAGGATCAGGCTCACTTAAGGTTTCAGCCGGTGGCAAAATATCAATTTTAGGAGAAGTTATAAAACCAATATTGTTCAAATTTCCAACAGGAACAAATGGATTTAATCTGCCTGTTGTAACAATTTGAATACTTGTTTTAGTTTTATCTGCTTCTTTATCTTTAGAAATTTTTGTTCTACCTTGTTCAATTGCCTTAGAAACACTTTTTGTTGCTTGAGTGTCAGTTGGTGCTTGTGGCTTAACTTGTTGAGTTTGTGCAACTTGAGGTGCATCAACATCAGCTGGAGGCGCTTGAATATCGCCAACAGCAGCAGGTGGATTAGCCGCATCAACAGTATCAGCTGGAGGAGCTTGAACAGTAGTTGTATCAACATTTTCCTCACCTGATGGTGGAGGCACAGAAGAAAAATCTTGCGACATATCTGCAGAAGAATCTGAAGTGCCAGCAAAATTTAATTTATCGCCAAAATTTGTATAACCATAATATCCAGCAGCCCCAAGCAAAAGAGCGACTAACAGAATAATTGTTGCCGAAGAATTTTGTTTTTTAGGTTCATTTACATTTGATTTTTGCGAGAAGTTTCCACGAGCAGCACCTTGTGCTTTTTGATTTTCAAAACCTACATCCCCTTGGTTGTTATTTGCAACAATTGGCACATCAGGAGTTGATTCTGCAAATTGCTCAGGGGCAAAACTATCGTCTTCTTCCTTAGCATATGCTTCAGCAACTTGGGCTTGAGCTTCATTTTCTCCCTCTTGCACAAACTGCGCCACAGACTCTTCTTCGTCGTCTAAATCATTAATTTGTGCTATTTCTTGTTGGATGTTTTGAGATACCGAAGTAACAGTTGGCGTCACTTGTTCAACTGCTTCTTCCTCTTCGTCTTGAATAAAATCAAAAACATCATCTTCTTCAAATTCTTCTTCATGAACTACTTCAGGTTCATAATTGTTAGAACCTAAGTCATTTTTCACTACATTTTTAAGAGCGTCTTCCGTTTCATCATCAATGTCATCAAGCAAAAATTCGTCAAAATCAACTTCATTATCCGAATTAGAATTGCCTGAATTTTCAGCAACCGCTTGTTGTTGCTTCACAATAAATGCATCAAATGAATCATCATCCATGTTCAAAAGTTTATCTGCAATATCTTCATCGTCAGATTCATTTTTGGTTTCTAAATCAGCAGGTTCATCAAGATCATCTTTATCGTCAAGAAGCTTGTCCCAGCTAACTGATTCGCCTTGTTCTATATCCAAGTCGTAATCGTCCATATTCCCATGTGTGTCTTTAGTTTCTTCCTCGAAAAACATCAACTAATTCCATTTATTACGTAATAAGAGCCCCATATTTTAATTCTATTATACAATAGAAATTTCAATTAGCAAAAAAGATACAAATACTACATATAATGTATAAAAAAGATTGAAAATAATACATTAATAGTAATCGCTCATGTATTCAAATTCCAAATGAGAACAGATTATTGTATCCCCGTCTTCAATTCCCATTTTTTTAAGTTTTGTAAAAACACCCATAGCATCTAGAATATTTTTAAGCCTAATTACTTGTGCAGAATTTCGAATATCCGTGACCCCTGCAAGCCTTCTAATTTTACCACCATCAATTGCATAGCAATTTTTAGCAACTTGCATAATTGTATATTCGCTATCATCATTATCATCAATGCCCGTATCTTCGTCGAGTTCCACATCAATTATTGGTGATGGAATTTCATCAATTTTTATATAAATATGGTTAAGAAGTTCTTGCACGCCAGTTTTTGCAATAGCAGAAATGACAAAAATATCTGAGTTGTATTTTTTCATTTTCTCAACTGCCTCTGCAACTTGCTCATCAAGCATAGCATCAGCTTTATTCAAAACAAGAATTTGATATCTGCCTGCAAGTTCTTCGTCATATTTTTTAAGTTCATTATTTATTTTAATGTAGTTTTCTTCATAGTTTTCATCTGTAATATCTAAAATGTGCAATAAAAACTTACATCTTTGAACATGTCTTAAAAATTCAAATCCAAGCCCAATACCTTCAGATGCACCTTCAATAAGCCCTGGAATATCCGCAAGCACAAAAGCATCTCCTGTCGGTTTTTTCACCGTTCCAAGGTTTGGAACAAGAGTTGTAAAAGGGTAGTCTGCAACTTTTGGTCTTGCCTGAGATACAACACTTATAAAAGTGGATTTTCCAGCATTTGGCATGCCAAGAAGCCCAATATCTGCAATAAGTTTTAATTCAAGTAACAATTCACGAATTACAGGAGGTTCTCCTGGTTCGCAAAACTGTGGCGCTCTTTTTTGTGGAGTTGCAAAACGAGCATTACCACGGCCACCTCTACCGCCTTTTGCAATTAGAACTTTTTGCTCGTGTTCTTTAATATCAGCAATAATTTTGCCAGTTTTTAAATCTTTTACAATAACACCAACTGGCACTTTGATAATTAAATCTTCACCAAGTGCACCATGACAATTTTTACTTCTGCCGTTTTCCCCGTTTTCAGCTTTGAAAACAGATTGAAATTTAAAGTCTAAAAGAGTAGAAAGACCTTCATCTCCAAGAAAATAAACATCGCCACCACGGCCACCATCTCCGCCTGCTGGACCGCCTTTATCTACGTATTTTTCCCTTCTCCAAGCAACTGCTCCGTTGCCGCCTCTTCCTGATTGAACTTTAATCTTCGCGCTATCTATGAATTGTACCAATTAACTGACCTTTTCTATTTGCTCTTCCTTATCTTTCGAGCTTAGCATTTTGTTCACCCTTAAACCAAGATGAGCAAATTCCTTTCTAAGCTCTGATTCTTCAAGCTTTGAATTTCGTAGTAAATTAACAACCATAAGCGCCATTTGGTTCAAATCTTCTCTTGTTATTCTTCCATTTTCAAAATCATCAAGAAGTTCCATCAAGAAAGGATATGCAACTTTGCCACGGTAAGCATTAATTATCGAAATCCAATGTTTGAAATCATCGTTTTTGATATATTCATAGCTTAGCATAATATAATATTTTGCGTAACGTGCAAATTGTTCCAAAAATTCATCTTCACTTTGATATAGCGAAATTTGCGAGTAATGTTTTACAAAAGTTTTGTACAAATCGTCATCAGGGGAAATCACATTATCCGTTTGCAGATTAAGATAATCAATTATAAAATCACGGAATAAGCTTAAATCACGCTCATAGCATTTCTTTATATTGAAAAAGAAACTAAGTCCATCAGAGCTTAACTCTAATTCCAAAAAACTAAAAATCTTTTCCAGTTCACTAACACCACTCATAATTATAATAATAGTTAATTGTTAAGAAAAAGACAAAAACTTTACAAATTACTTAACAAATTTTGTTACATTTTGAAATAATTGCGTTTAAGGTTATTATATTTTTTATGAAAAACAAACTTTTAACTTTAACTTTGCTTGTTTTATACCTAGGCTTTATATCGATTGGGCTTCCTGATCAAATCCTTGGAATATCTTGGGTTTCAATGAGAGAAACATTTGACAAAAATCTTGCTCAAGCAGGCGTTATTATGATGTTTGTTACAATCTGCACAATCATCTCAAGTTTTTTGAGCCCGTTTTTCATAAGAAAATTCACAACAAATGCTATTTTAATATTTTCAACTGCTCTAATTACAATTGCACTTCTTGGTTTTGGACTTGCAAAAAGTTGGAGCATGCTGTTATTTTTCTGTCTTCCTATGGGCTTTGGTGCGGGCTGTGTTGACGCATCGCTCAACAATTTCGCTTCTAAAAACTTTAGTGCAAAGCACCTTAATTGGCTTCACGCTAGCTGGGGATTAGGCGCAGCAGCAGGTGCGTATATTGTAACTTTTACAAACAATTTAACATCCAATTGGCGCACGGGCTACATTGCTATTGCTTGCTTATTATTTTGCCTTTTTATAATTTTTATATTTACAAAAAAACTGCTTGGGGAAAAACAAAATGAAGAGATGAAAACACACTCAAAATGTGCTCCAAAACTGAAAGAATTGCTTACTCTTCGCCCCATTTTAAATATTTTGTTTTTCTTTTTATATGCAGCGCTTGAAGTTGGAATTGGACTTTGGATTGCAAGTGTTTTCGTAAATTCAAGACATTATGATATAACAAGCTCTGGGCTTCTTGTTTCAATTTATTGGAGCTCTTTTACGGTTGGAAGATTTTTAATGGGTTTTGTAAGCACGAAAATACATGTAGAAAAAATTATAACAGGCGGATTATTTGTTGCGCTCTGCTCATTGCTTCTTCTTATTCCACATAATTTTTATTTAAACGCAATAGCGCTTATTATATATGGCCTAGGTATTGCTGGCCTGTTTCCTTGTATGATGAATGCAACAGCTAAAAGATTTGATGAAAATATTTTTGACACCCTTTGCGGTGTGCAAATAGGTTTTGCAGGGGTTGGCGTTTGCACATTTCCTGCCATTATTGGAATTTTAATGGAGAAGATAAACCTTGAAATTCTTGTTCCATTTGTTATTTTAATAACTGTTATAATGCTTGTAATAGATAAAAAATTAAAGAAGGCAAATGTATAATCTAAAAAAAATATTATTTCAAAATTTAACACCAAGGCAAAAATCTTCTCTTTTTTCGCATCTTCAAGCACTCACCAAAAAGAAAAAAGAAGAAGATACGGCAAAGATTTTGGCTGATTTTTTAGATGATGAAATATACTACGACAAAATTTCTCAAACTCATTTTCATTTTGTAATTGAGAATATTAATGATGAGAAATTTTTAAAAGATATTGAAAAATTTGTTGATGGGGTTAAATATCACCTCGATTTTATGGAAAAACAACAACCCTACATTGATAAGCAAAAAGAATTTGCAAAAGAACAAAGAAAAAAAGCTCAGATTAAAAAAATGCAAAACTCAAAACCAACCCAAAAACAAATTAAATACTATAAAGGACTGGTGCGCTCGCATAAACTTGAAGAAAAATCTCTTGAAGGATTATCAAGGTGGGATTTAAGAAATATAATTATGGAAATTATTGAAGGAAAAAATGATAACAACAAATCTGTTTAAAGAAATAAAAAATATACTCTCTAGTGCTCAAATTGAAGAATTTGAAGCGGAAGCAAAACTTATTTTGCACCTTGCAGGAAAAATTAGCGCAGAAGATATAGCACTTGGAAAAGACATTGAGGAAGATAGCGCCAAAAAACTTCTTGAACTTGCCCAAAAAAGAGCGAGTTCAAAAGCGCCTATTCAATATATCCTTGGCAAATGTGAATTTATGAATTTGGTTTTCAATGTAAATGAAAATACGCTCATTCCAAGAGATGAAACCGAATTACTTGTAGTGGAAGCTGAAAAAATTATAGAAAAATTTAAAGAGTGTGAAAAAATAAAAATTTTAGATATAGGAACAGGAACAGGAATTATACCAATTACACTTGCCTATAAATTCCAGAAAAAAGTCGAAATTTTAGGAATTGACATTTCAACTAAAGCACTCACTGTTGCAATTGAAAATGCTCAAAAATATTTAGAATCAAATATTGCGATATTTAGAAAATCTGACTTATTTTCAAATATTAAAGAAAAATTCGATATAATTATTTCAAACCCACCCTATATACCAAAAAAGATGAAAAGTGAAATGCAAGGCGAGGTTTTAAATTTTGAACCAGAAACAGCGCTTTTCACGGATGATGACAAAGGAATTGAGTTTTATGAAAAAATAATTACTCAAGGAAAAAACTATTTAAAAGAAAATGGCTTTATGCTATTTGAGCTTGGAATAAACCAAAGTGAAGACGTGGAAGAATTATTTAAACAAAATGATTATAAAAACATTGAAACAACACTAGACCTTGCAGGAATCAAAAGAGTTATAAAAGCTCAAATTTAGTTGAAAACTCGGCATTTAATATTATAATCTTAATATGAATTTTAACCCACTTAATTTTCTGAATAATTTTGCAGCAAGACAGATGACAAATACTCAAACTGCAAATGCTCAAGGCGTTAAAGAAACCCCTGTTAACCCGCAAGGAGCAAATTTTGCTTCTCCTCGCCCTGTGCCAAATGTTGCACAATATGGCGCAATGCCTTTTTATGTACTGTCTGATGCACCTTATATGGGAGAAGGGGACAAAATGAAAATGCTTAGAGAATTTTTATACCTTCCAAGTGAATTAGAAGAATTTTTAAATATGGAAATGCTCTCTAAAACTGGCGAAGCAGGAAAAGCTCTAAAAGGTATGAATGGACAAACATCCGTTCAAATTGCTGAAATTTTAAAACTTTTAAACGAAAACACCTCTCTTGCAACAAAAAAAATAATGGATTTGATGGCAACTTTTTCTCGTGACGGGAATTTATCTTCCCAGAAGGAATTAAAAGATATTTTAAATATAATCACAACACTCAATGCAAGCATTTCTGCAGACACAAACCAAATTTTAAAAACTTTTGTAATATACTATCTCCCTTGGCTTCCGCTCAGCACAAAGACAGGGGAAAACCTAAATTTTGAAATTGATTTTGAAAAGAAAAAAGAAGCAGGTGGCGGGGAAGATTCTGAAGTACAATCTGCAACAATAACCATTACCACAAAAACTTGGGGCGCAATTAAAGCAATTCTTGAGCATAGTTCATCTTCACTTACAACTCTAATTTACGCCAATGATTCATTCCCGTTGAATGAATTTGAAAAATTATTCAGCGAAAAGACTAAAAAATTAAATATGACAAACACAGTTCTCAAAGAAGATATAAAACAAAGCCCTGAAAAAGCAGGCAAAACAAACGTTCAAATTTCAACAGAAGATAATATTAACTCATATTTGCTTTTTGCAATTTATTCATTAATAAGATTAATATTCGAAATGGATAAAGCAAACTCAACTAATTAGCCTATATTTTCCAATTCTCCATCAAGAGTTTGACTTATATGCCGACCGATATTGAGGATTACTATAATCTTAAAAAGGTAAATATGAATATTAAAGGTAATGTGAGTTATAACAAAGGCGGTCTTGTAGATTCAATTCGTGCAATGCATCTTGCAGCGAACATTTACGCAATTGCAGGCGAGAACCTTCAGGGTTTTGACAAAATCGGCTATCAAAGAAAAGAAGCCGTTATCTCGTCATTTGCAGAATATCTTGGTTCGCAAGCACTTTCAAAAGCAACCGATGACACAGTAGGTCGTATTGCAAACACAGATAATCCACTAGACTTTGCACTTCGAGAAAAAGGTTATTTCCAAGTTCAAGCCGCAGACGGCTCAATTAAACTTACTCGTGACGGCAGATTTCAAATTGGAAAAGGCGGCGAACTTCAGACCTTGCTTGGAGAAGATGTGCTCTCTGATAATGGACTTAAAATCACACTCCCGTTTTTCCCAGAAAAACTAAGCGACATCAAAGTTAATTCTGCTGGTGATATCACAGTATTAGACAGAAAGCAAAACAAAATGGTGCCAGTTGCAACATTTGGCATTGCTTCAAAAACAGGCGAAAGAGCAGCCGAGGTAAACGTTGTGCAACAACATTTAGAAGCTTCTAACGTTGACCTGCCAACAGAAATTATGAAAATTCTTCCATATAAAAGAAATTTCGAAGCGAATTTGCAAATGTATAATTTGCAAAGCAGTAACTTATCAAGAGTAATACAACAATTAGGAAGCTAGGTGAGATATGGCTAATTTTCAAGGCATTATAAGAAAATCCGCATCAAGTGCTTTAACTCAATTTGAAAAATTGGGTTACCACTCTCAAAACTTCGCAAATATGAACACAACAGCATACAAAGGCGTAAGTTTCGAAGAAGTTATGACAACTGAAGGATATATGCAAGGTTGCCTTAGAACAAACACTGCTCAAGGCGGCATTCAAAGAACTCAAAACCCTCTAGATATTGCAATTGATGGCGCAGGATATATCCCAATCACAAGTGCCGAAGGCAATATTTATTACACTCGTGACGGTCATTTCACAACAGATAAAGAAGGCTATATCAAAACACTCACAGGTGATATGGTTGGCGCTGGCATTCAAATTGACCCGAACAGTGCAAGAATTGAAATCAAGAAAAATGGCGATGTTTACACATATAAAACAAAAACTGCAACACCAGAATACAAAGGCACAATTCCGCTTGTAACTTTTAACAACCCAGAATCACTTAAAGAAGTTGGCGGAAATAAATACATAACAACAGAAGACTCGGGCGAACCTATGCTTGAAAAAGATACCAAAAAAATCGCCCAATATAGCACAGAACGTTCTAACGTTGATATGTTCAGAGAAGTAACCGAGGTGCTCAGGGTTAACGCACAAATGACGGCACAAACAAAATTAATACAAGCAATTGATTCACTTTATGAAAAATCAATACAAATTGGGAGCTAGATAAATGGCAGTTAAAGCATTTGGAATATTGGATAGCCCAACAAGAGTAATGGATATGCTATCCCACAAGCAACAATTAATTGCAAGTAACATTGCAAATATGGATACCCCAGGGTATGTCAGAAAAACCATGAGTTTTTCAGATTACCTAGGAACAAGTGCTTCACCGCTTGAAGCTAAAATTAATGATAAATTTGGCCCTGTTCCATATTCAACAGAAACAGGAGAAGCTGTAAACCCTGCAGAAGAAATTGCCGATATGCAACGCAACTATGTGCTTTATTCAATTGCAAGCAAAGAAATGAACAGTACAATCACAAAACTAAAAACTGTGATTAACGTAGGTCAAGCTTAAGGAGATTAATAAATGGGCGTAATGAATTCAATGCAAATAGGACTACAAGGTCTAAATACTCACGGCAGAAGAATTGAAATTGCCGCAAAAAACATAGCAAACCTTGACACCCCAAACTATGTTAGAAAAATCTCCGTGATTAAAGCCGAAGAAGATAATCCTTTTTCAACATTTTTAAACACAAACACCTCAATTCCGGGGGATAATTCAGTTGTTGGTGGAGTAAGCTTTACAGGAACAGTTCAAGACCCAACACCTCAAGAAAAAGTTTATATGCCGGGGCACCCAGATGCCGATGAAGATGGTTTTGTAAAAATGTCTAACGTTGACCCACTTGTTGACATTGCAGACGCCAAAATGGCGCAAAGAGCATATGAAGCAAGCATTACCGTTATGAGTATGGCAAAAACCATGGCTCAAAGAGCACTTGAAATTGGCGGTTAATTTTAATTTTTAGATTCATATTTTATTTTTACCCTTGAAATTTGCCTCAAATATTTTTTTGTGTTAGTTTAAAAACATAAAATAAGTGAGGTAAAAAGTGGTAAATTTCATCTTTGGCGTACAAATAATTTCAGGAATACTTTTAATAATTCTAGTTTTATTGCACTCTCCAAAAGGTGACGGAATTGCATCAATCGGCTCGATTAGTCAAATTTTTACTTCTCAAAAAAGTGCTGAAGACGGTTTAAACAAAGTAACCTATATTGTTGGCGGTATTTTTATTTTAACAACTCTTCTTTTAGGCTACGGTCTTATTAGATAATCCCCAAAAGCAAATTTTTATAAAAAATTCATGCTTGTAAAAATAGAAAAATAATAGTTTAATTAAAATTATGATAGAGATTTTAAAAACAGCAAGTAATGAAGAATTGGTTGAATTAAATATAAACGAAGCGCTAAGCGGCTCTTGGTTTAATTTAATTAACCCAACTTACGATGAAATTCAACAAGTTTCACTTGTTCTTGATTTAGATGAAAGCTTTTTAAGAAATTCTCTCGACTTAGATGAACGTTCTCGTATTGAATTTGAAGACGGGCACTTACTTGTCATCACAAACGTTCCAACAATGGAAGACGAAGGTGTTTTTGATACATTACCATTGGGTATCATTTTTACACCAACAAGCATTCTTACAGTTTGTTCAAGTAAAAACACTGTTATTCAAAGTTTTAACAAAGAAACTTCAAAATATTTCAACACAGAAAACAAAACTTGCTTTATGTTGCAAATCCTATTCAGGGCAACAAGAATGTATTTAAGATATTTAGACTACATCAACAAGCAAACAGATTCTATTGAAGAAGACCTTAGAAAAACAATGAAAAATAAAGCGTTGTTTAAACTCTTTGAAGTGCAAAAATCTTTGGTTTATTTCACAACTGCTCTTCGAGATAACTATATGGTGCTTCAAAAAATCATGCGCCTTGCTCGTGCTGGTCAAGTAAGCGGGCTTTTGAAATTTACAGAAGATGATTTTGATTTACTCGAAGACGTAATCATTGAAAATAAACAGGCGCTTGAAATGGTTGAAATGCACAGAAACATCTTAGAGAATATGATGGACGCATTTGCTTCAATTATCTCAAACAACTTAAACGTTCGCATGAAATTCTTAACATCTATCACAATTATCCTTGCAATTCCTACTATGCTTGCAAGCTTTTGGGGTATGAATGTAAAAGTGCCATTTGCTGCTGAACCTTTTGGTTTTATTATTGTTATGCTAATTTCGCTAATCTCAGCCGTATTCCTTACAGTAGTTTTTGCAAAAAAAGGAATGTTTTAGTATTTTTTCTACGCATACAATAGTAGTAATATAAATTGTTACAAAAATTTACACAAAAAAGGGGTATTTTGAGTAAAAAATTATCCTTCTGGGGTTTTATATTATTGTGAGTTATGATATTATAATCATACGATGGTTAATCTCCTTATGTGAAGGAAAAGCGAATTGGAGGCAAAAAAATGTCTACTTTAGCAGAAAAAATCAAAGTTAAACCCGTTAAATCTAAATTCAATGACGAATTTCAAAATTACCTCAAGAAACAATGTTTAAAAACTACTTTTAACGGTTTAGAACTTGAGACTTTCAGTTGGTACAAAAAAATGCTCGGTTTAATGTAAAAATTAATTCGAACAATTCTAAAAAATAGGGGCAACTAGCCCCTTTTTTAGTATTCTTTTAATGTTATTTGCACTCAAGAACTTATTTTGCTTGAAGTTCAACTTCTTTCATTGTTCTTTTCATTTTTTTACGGCGCATCAAATCAACAAAAGCTTCGATTCTTGTAATATAGCCAGCTTTTCCTGTTTGCTCATCCATAATAAGTGCAAGAATTGGAATATCGACATCTTCTCTCATTTTAGGAAAAATGTTTTGCGACATAATCTCTGGCATGCAAGTGAATGGTGAAATGTGAATAATGCCATCCTTACCTTTTTCTTGGGCATATAAAACATCGCTCACGCATTCGAGAGAATCGCCACCTATATCTCTCATAAGATAAGGTTTTGCAAGTCTGTATGCACGTTGCAAATGGGTTTCGCCTTTTTTAAATATTTTAGGAATTATTGCGTCTTTCAAAAACCCGCTAACAGTCAAGCTTCTTCTTGTTTGCACGCCCATACGACCAAGTTCTCTTTCAATGTTTTGGTTAGAAAACTCGTCAAGCACCATATAAATCTCGCCTGTTAAATCAACATGAAGCACATCTCTGTTTTTATCAATTTCAACTGCGCTTATATACCTTAGAGCCTGCTTCAAAGCTTTTCTTAAATCTTTCAACGTGCGAGCATCTGCGATTAACCTTCTTCCTCTTTTAAATGCTCTTTCGCTATCGCCAAAATGCACTTCACGAGCTCTATGGTATGAAAGAAAATCCGCAAGTTCATCCATTGCAAAAACTTTTCTTATACCCATATAAATTGCTTTAATTTTTGGAATTGGGTTTTTTGATGGGTGCAAAATTTTAAGGAAATTATACATTCCTTTGATACCGTCATACAAAGCAAGTTCAATATATTTGCTACCAAGACCCAAATCTTTGAGGGCATTATTTATACTTTTCCCATATTCACCAAGCCTGCAACAACCAGGAGATGTTATCATTGCAACATAATCGGCCCCACCTTCAATTGCTTCAATAAAATTACCAAGAATTAATTTGTATGGAAGACAAATTGCCTCTGGTGAATTTTTTGCGCCAAGCGAGAGTGTTTTTTTACTCGTATATGGCGGAATAAAAGGTTCAACACCAATCATTCTAAGGGCTGAAGCCCAAGCTACATAAATATTTCCCATGTGAGGAAATGCAACTTTAATTCTTTTTTCAACTTTTTTCATATTCTTATTATGCCATAAAATTTTTTTTAGCATATAATATTTTTGTAGAGAAAAAAGGAATTAAAATGCAGGCAAGACGTGCAGCAAGAGAATTAGCTCTTATATTACTTTCACAATTAGACAAACAAATCAAAGATTACACTAACGAGGATTTTGAAGAGGTTGTTCTTAAATCTGTTAGAACACTCACAAATAACGCAACTGAGGAACTTTCAATTGTTACAAGTGAATTTCTAGAAATTAAAGATTATCTAGAAACTTATGAAAAAAATCACCCAGATAACCTTGAAAGACCGATTGATGCAAGAAACATTCCTGTAAAATTTGATATGACTGATGTTATGCAAGGCAGAATTGACACAATTCTATCTGCAATCGAAAAAACAACAAGTGCGCTTGAAATTGCAGAAATTGCAACACTAAGCTCAAGAGAAGATGTGAAAGAATATATCTTAAAAATTGCACACAGATATAAAGTAAATTCTGAAGCAGTTGACGATTTAATTAAAAAATATGCAATCGGTTGGGAATTTGACAGAATTTTCAAAATCGACAAAAACATTTTAAGAATTGCAATTACAGAGCTTTTATTTATTAAAGATGCACCTCATAAAGTGGTTATTGATGAGGCACTTGAGCTTGCAAAAAAATATTCAACAGATGATTCTTCATCATTCATAAATGGAATTTTGGCAAAAATTGTCGGAATGCAAAATGTTTAATTTTTTCAAAAAAAATAACGAAGAAAATACACAAAAAACAAACATATTTCAAAACACAGGCAATGCCATTTTGTCTGGTTTTGCTAATCTTTTAAATCAAGATAAACCATTTGATGAGTTTGAACTCGAAGACATCGAATCAAATCTTATCCGAGCAGATATTGGGGTTGAACTCGCTGTTGATATTGTTGAAAAAATCAGGAAAAATAAAATTACTTCTTCAAAATTAGTGGATTTTTTAAAAAGTGAGTTTGAAAACACTTTAAAAGATAGCACTGAGACAAATTTAAAATATGATGAAAATAAGCTCAATGTTTACTTCGTAGTTGGCATAAATGGCGCAGGGAAAACAACACTTATTGGAAAACTTGCTAATAAATTAAAAAATGAAGGCAAAAAAGTTTTAATAGTGGCAGGTGATACATTCAGAGCAGCGGCTGAAGAACAACTTGATATTTGGGCACAAAGAGCGGGTGTTGATATTGTTAGAAAAGATAGAATTGACTCTTCCGCAGTTATTTATGAAGGACTCGAAAAAGCACAAAAAGAAGGCTACAATGTGCTTTTAATTGATACTGCTGGAAGACTCCAAAATAAATTTAACTTAATTGAAGAATTAAAGAAAAATAAATCAGTAATCACAAAACTTGCACCCGATTGTATCAATGAAAATATTTTAGTGCTTGATGCTAACCTTGGTCAAAATGGGCTATCCCAAGCAAAAGTATTCACAGAAGCAGTTGATGTAACCTGTTGCGCTGTCACAAAACTTGACGGTTCAGCCCGTGGCGGAATTATTTTTGCAATCGCTCATGATTTTCATATTCCGACAAAGTTAATCGGCGTTGGCGAAAAAATAGACGATATCAAAGACTTCAATTCAAAAGAATTTATCGAGAAAATTTTCGCCTAACTATTTGTTAGTTATTTAACAAATCTTTTGCAAAATCAATTGAAGTTTGAGTTAGCGTTCCAGAAGCAAGTTGCGCAAGGATATTTTCTGATTTTTCTTTTGGAGTTTTAGCAACCGAAACATAAGCACCACTTTCATTTTGAGTTTTTTCAACCCAATAAATATGTCGAGCCCGAGAAGCTATTATTGGTTGGTGTGTAATTGCTATAATTTGAACAAAATCTGAAAGTTTTTCAATTGTGCTTGCTACTGCTTGCGAGGTTTTACCTGAAATTCCAGTATCAATTTCATCAAAAATCATAGTTTGCAAACTATTTGTGTTTGAAAACACAGTTTTAATTGCGAGCATAATTCTTGATAATTCGCCGCCAGACGCTGTTTTTTGAATTGGAGATAATGGAACATTAGAATTTGCACTCATCAAAAATTCAACATCATCTATGCCATTTTTATTCATTGTGCAAGGATTCACTGCAATTTTAAATTGCGCGTGCAACAATTCTAAATTTCTTAAATTTTCAACAATTTGTTCGGACAAATTCTCAGCCCAAAGCGTTCTTTTTTCAGATAAATATGCTGATAATTCTTGCGTTTTATCCTTTAAAACTTCAGCTCTCATTTGAAGTTCCGAAAGTTCATATGTTGCACTCTCGAGCTCCTCTAGCTCGCTTCTGAATTTATCAAGCGCTTCAAACAAATCATTTCCATATTTTCTTTTTAATTTTTCAATTTCAGATAATCTTTCGTTGATTTCATCAAGTCTTTGCGGGTCGTCTTTAAGACTTTCGGAATAATAAGAAAGCTCATCAGCACAAGTTTTAAGGTATTCTCTGCCTGAATAAAAATTATCAACAAATTCAAGTTCGGATTTATCTTTTGATGTAATTTGTGATATTAAATCTTCAATTTTATATAATGCTGAAACAATTGAATTGTCTTCACCATTTAGGGCATAATAAGCTCCGTAGCTTGCTTCTTTAAGAGATTGAACATTAGACAACACCTCGAGCTCGGAATTCAATTCTTCTTCCTCGCTCTCGCCAAGCGCAAGGCGCTCAATTTCATCTATTTCAAATTTTAAAAATTCAATTTTTCTGATATTTTCTTCATTTTCAGACTCAATTGAAGCAATTTTTTCAGCAATTTTTTTATGTTCAAGAAAAGAAGTTGTAAAATCTTCAAGCTTGGATTTATATTCTTGAGAATTCCCTGCGATATATTCATCTAAAAAATTAATATGATATTTTTTCTGCAAAAAAGCATATGTTTGATGTTGAGAGTGAATATCAATTAATTTCTGAGCAAGATTTTTTACATAATCAGCATTCACTAAAACCCCATTAACTCTAAATTTACTTGAGCTTTGAAGAATTTCTCTTGAGATAACTATCTCATCTTCATAAACTTCTTTTTCTTCGCCTTCTTCAATTTCAAGTTTCCCGATGCCAGAAAATGTAATTTCAATCAAACTTTTATCAGCGCCGAATTTTATAACTTCTTTTGTTGCTTTTTCGCCAAGAACAGTTGCAATCGCACGTAAAATAATGCTTTTCCCTGCCCCTGTTTCACCGCAAATTGCGTTAAAACCTGAACCAAATTCAATGTTTAGCTCATCAATTAAAATAAAATTTTTAATAAAAATTGAACTTATCATTTTTTTGGCGCAACTCCCCAGCCAAATTTTTCTCTCAAAATTGTATAAAAATTATTTTCGCCCTCTGAAAGCAAAAGTATTTTAGCATTTGTTTTGCTTCTTGAAATTTCAATTTCAGAGCTTGCCGTAACTTCTTCTTGCCCGTCTGCTGTAAGTTTATATTCAGCAGTATTGCAATCAGCACATTTTATTCTAATTTTCTCATCAGCACCAACCACAATAGGACGCGCATTTAGAGTGTGTGGGCAAATTGGAACTATTGCAATTGAAGGCAAGGCTGGGCTAATTACAGGACCGCCAGCAGATAAAGTGTAGGCAGTTGAACCAGTTGGTGTGCTTATTATAAGACCGTCTGCAAGGTAGCGAGAAACAAAATTATCGTTGATATAAAGTTCATAAACAGAAGTTCTTGAAAATGTTTTGCCTTTCACAACAAAATCATTCAGCGCAAGATATTTTTTGCCATTCACCACGGTTTCAAGCATCATTCTGTTTTCGATTTTAAATTTGCCACCCAAAATCTGCTCAGTAGCGCAAGTTAACTCATCTGGTTTTGCTTGAACTAGAAAACCCAAATGCCCCATATTAAAACCAAAAATTGGAACTTCATCATCAGAAAATTCTCTAGCACATCTTAAATAACTGCCGTCTCCTCCAATTACCACAACCAGAGTTGGTTTTTGAGATTTATCTATATCTGAAATCGAAACAAGAGAAGAATTTTGCAACTTTTCAGCAACCAAAACAGCGAAGTCTCTTGCTCCTTCAATTTCAGAGTTATAAACAACTAAAGTTTTTTCTAGATTAATACTCATAATTATCTGTAATTAGTAAATTGCAAAGGAATATTTAAGACATCTTCTTTTTCTCTTAAAAGTTTAATTATAGCTTGAAGAGTGTCTTTGTCTTTCCCTGAAACACGAACGCTATCGCCTTGAATTGAAGATTGAACTTTTTCTTTTGAGTCTTTAATTATTGAAACAACTTTTTTTGCGAGCTCTTGAGTAAGACCTTTTTTGAGTTCAAAAACTTGGCGAACATTGCCACCTAAAGCACTTTCAACTGGTTTTGGGTCAAGAATTTTAATACTCAAACCACGTTTTACCATTTTAGATTGCAAAATATCAATGATATTTCTTAATTTCATATCATCAGAAGTTGTGATTGTGATTTGTTTATCACCTTCAAGATTAATTTCTGAATTTGTGTTTTTTAAGTCAAATCTGCTAGTTAACTCTCTTTTAACTTGGTCAACTGCGTTCAATAATTCTTGTCTATCAAATTCAGACACAACATCAAAACTACAATCTTTTGCCATATATCCTCCATAGTTAAAGAGGGGTTTGAACCCCTCTTATTTAAAACTAAACTTTTCTTTTTCTAGCTGCTTCAGATTTACGTTTTCTTTTTACTGAAGGTTTTTCGTAAGTTTCTCTACGTTTAATTTCTGATAAAATTCCTGCCTTTTGGATTTTTTTCTTAAAACGTTTAAGGGCGCTTTCAATGCTTTCATTTTCACGAACTCTAACTTCTGGCATGTTTTTCACCTCCTTAGGCAATTTTTAATGTAACTATATTGTTTTTATAGCATGCACAATACTAAAAATCAATACATGTAAAGGTTTGGGGTGTTACATATAAAAAAGTTTGCAGAAAAATACAACAAATATCCCAATCAAGCAAACAAGAACTTGCTTTCTATAATCACCGTCGCTTGTAAGAAATGTGTATAGCCCAATCATAGCAAAGAATATCGCAAGATTTTTATATTGGGAAATAGACAAAAAATAATACAAATCAAGCCATCTGAAAACAATTGGAATAATGCTCACAAATGCACAACCCAAAAGAAAAAAGAAAGTTCCTGAAATAAATTTTTTTTGTTCTTTGTCCATCGTTTTACTTGATTAGTTAATACTAAACAATTATACTTAAAAAATATGGAAAACGTATCCCAAAAACAATTTTTTATTGGATTATCTCTTGCGCCAAATCAAAACTATGATTCTGGAGTTGCAGTTATTAACAACAATTACGAAATAATTTTACTTGATAAGTTATACTCTGATGAAGACATTGAATTCTTCTTCAAAAATTTTAATTCTATTGAAAATTCAGTTATTGCAGTTTCTCTTGCGCAAGATAATTCCTTGCTTGACGGCAAATGGAGAATGTCTGCAAAAAGTTATAAAGAATTATCAAATCATTTCGAGGTGAACGCAAATAATTGGACAAACCGCTTAACTCCTCGCAGCACAAGATTTTTCCACAATATGTTCCTTGAAGGAAACTGCATTTTCAGATATTTCAATTTTCAATTAAGACAATCTCTTACGCTTACACCAAATTATCCTGAAAGGAATTCTCTTGATTGCAAAGATATACAAACATCACTTAAAATAAAATATGGTTTCAATTTGCCAGATAATATGCTTCCAGCTTCAAATTTAGAAGGGATTTTAGGGGCAATTATGGCGCAGAAAATATCAAATGGTGCCAATTATAAAAAAATTGGCAAGTTCAAAGAACTTGATATTCTGCAACTTGAAAATAAACTCAATTAGCCCAAGCTTTTTGCTTTTTCCATAGTTCTTTTAATTGTTTTAAACAGCACTTCTTCTGTTTTAGAATTTGATAAAATGTTGTTTCCAACTTCTGTACAACCTCCAGGGGTTGTCACATTTCTAATTAATTCTTCAACTGTTTCTGGTGTTTCAAGTATCATTTTAGCGCTTCCGAGTGCAGTTTGTGCTGCAAGCTCTAAAGAAGTTTCATATTCAAGCCCAAGTTTAGCACCTGCGCGCGCAATTTTATCAATAATATAATAATAAAATGCAGGGCCAGAGCCTGATATTGCAGTAATTAAATCAATATATTTTTCATCTGTTTGAATTGCACGGCCAAGCTTAGAGAACATATTTAATACAAACTCTGCATCGTTATCGAACGCATATTTGCCTTTGCAAACAGCAGACATGCCTTCTTGCACAAGAGCAGGAGTGTTTGGCATGACTCTAATTATTCTTGTTTTTCCTAATTTTGCCTCAATTTTTTCAGTTGAAACGCCTGCAAGAATTGAAATAATTAAATGATTTCTAATTTTGTCATGTATAGCTTCTAGAATTTCGTTTATAACAAAAGGTTTGGTTGCAATCATAATTGTTGGGCATTTTTCAAGCAATTCATCCAGTGTTTCAACAGCTTGAACTTTGAGGTTTTTTGAGGTGAATTTCAAGGTGTCTTGGTTTTTATCGTAAATATAGATTGAATCAACAGGCAAAAAATTACTTCCGATAATTCCTTTCATAATGGCATTTGCCATTTTACCTGCTCCGATAAAACCTAAATTGTTATTTTCATTACCCATCAGTTGACACCTCACTTTGTCTAAACTATTATTATTGTTAACAAATAGAAAATGAAAGTCAAGGAGAGATTATGCGTCGCACACTCGAAGGTACTAAAAGAAAAAGACAAAATGTAAGCGGTTTCAGAGCAAGAATGGCAACAGCTGCTGGAAGAGAAACTATAAACAGACGTCGTGCTAAAGGACGTCACCAAGTTGCAATCACAGCTAAAGCTCGTGCTTAAAACTGAGAACAGACTTAAACAACATTCTGCCTTTGTAGGAACATATAACCAAAGGCAGATTTTTGACTGTAAATTTTTTAGAGCATATCTTGGAAAACCCGCTCAAACAGAAGAAAATGAAATTAAAATCGGTTTTGTGGTAAGCACCAAAACCCATAAACGTGCCGTAAAAAGAAATCGCCTTAAAAGGCTTATGAGAGAAAATTTTAGATTAATCCTCCTAAACGATGCAGATGCAAAAAATAAATTAAATAAATACATGAGCCTTGTGCTTGTTGGAAACATAAATGGAATAGAAGCTACTTATGAGGATATTAAAGAAGAAATTACAAACCTTCTATCTCGCATTCCTTAAATAAATCCCCGAGCATATACAAAGACCCGCAAATAACAGTTAATTTACCTTTTTCTGGTTTATTTATTATATCAAATGGGTTTTCTGTAACTTTAAAGCGAGTGCGATAATTTTCGTCTAAATCTTTGTATTTAAGCGCATTCGGGTAGTCAAATTCATATAAGTAAACTTCGTCTTCTGCTCGCACTAAATTCTCTAAAACAGAATTATAATCTTTATGCTTCAAAGAACCCCAAATAAATCTCACGTTATATTCTGGAAAATTTTTGTCTAAATATTCTCTTAAAACCCTTGCGCCATCTGGATTATGACAACCATCAATAAGCAAATTTTTCTCACGCACAAATTGTGCCCTGAATCTCCATTTAACGTTTTTTATACCTTCTTGAAGAGCACTCTGCGAAATTTCAAAAGGCACAAATTCAAGAGCCCCAAGCGCAAGTGCTAAATTTTGTGCTTGGAAACTTCCCTCGAGCCCAAATTCATACGGCTTGCCACCAACAATTGCAAAATTTTTACCGTTTTCTTTTGTAATTTCAATATCTTCTCTTGCATCATAAATCTTCGCCCCAACATCTGATGCTACATTTGAAATTGTTGCGTAGCCTTTGTTTGAAGAAGCAGCGACAGCTGGCACATCGGCTTTTATAATTCCTGCTTTTTCGTATGCAACACACTCTATTGTGTTCCCTAATTTTTCTGTATGGTCAAGAGAAATTGAAGCAATAACAGAGCACAGGGGCTTATCAAGCACATTTGTTGCATCAAATCTTCCGCCGAGCCCAACTTCAATTATTGCAACATCAACTTGCTTACGTGCAAAATATAAAAAGCATATCGCAGTTAAAATTTCAAATTCTGTAAGCTCAATTTTAAGCTCGCCAGATACACTTTCAACCTCTTTTTTTAATTTAAGAAAATCATCCTCAGCTATATTTTTATTATTTATTTTAATGCGCTCAAAATAAGAAAAAAGATGCGGACTTGTGTATAAACCAACTTTTTTGCACTCTGGAACATTTAAAAGAACTGAGTTGATAATGTTTGCAGTTGAACCTTTGCCATTTGTTCCTGCAATGTGAATTGTTTTAAAAGAATTTTGAGGGTTGTCAAAATATTCTAAAACTTGCTCAATTCTATCAAGCGAAAGGTCAATAATCTTCTTATTTTCTGCAAAAAGATTATCTGCCACCTGCAATCTCCACCAATTTTTCAAAAATTTCTTGAGTGCCATTTGGTTTTGAATTTTCTAAAATATTTGCTTTCATCGCAGATAGTTTTTCACAATCGCACACAAGCTCAAGTGCCATATTTGGCAAGGCTTCAGCGCATTTTGAATCATCCAAAACAATTGTGCAACCAATATTTTCAACACTTTTTGCATTTAATTCTTGGTGGTTTTTGGCAGCGTGCGGGTATGGGACAATGATTGAAGGTGTTGCACTTGCTAAAATTTCAGAAATTGAAAGTGAACCACCACGAGACACAACTAAATCGGCACAAGCTAAAGGAAGCGATGTGTCTTCAAAATATGGTTTAACTAAAATGTTCTTTGGCAAATCACCAATTTTTTCTGCAATTTCATCATAGTTTTTTATGCCAGTTTGCAAAATTAACTGAATTTCTTGGTTTTCTTTTAACTTTTCAATCAACACCAAAGCACTATCATTCAATGTTTTAGCGCCTTGAGAACCACCTGTAATATATATTGTTTTTTTATTCTCTAACCCAAGTGCACCAAGCGCTTCCTCTCTTTTTGCGTTTGCAAAATTATCTCTTATTGGGTTTCCAGTAAGTAAAATGTTTTTACATTTTAGATATTTTTTTGCCTCAGGAAAAGCAATTGTAGCGCAAGTCGCATATTTTGAAAAAACTCTTGAGACAATCCCTGGGTATGTATCAGAGTCATGTGTCATATAAGGGATTTTAAGGAGTTTTGAAGCTATAAGCACTGGCGCACAAACATATCCACCTGTTGCAAAGGACGCACTCGGCCTATATTTTAGAACATAAAACAAGGCTTTAATCGAAGCAAAAAACGTTTGAAGCCCCCAAAATAAAAAACCAAAGCTAATTTTTCTTGGCATAGAGCTCACATTCACATCAAGAAAATTAAATCCATTTTCAAGAGCAATTTTATATTCAAGATTTTTTTTATTGCCAACAAAATAAACCTTGAAGCCTTCTGACATTAATTTTTTTGCAAGTGTAAGCGCTGGGTATATATGCCCTCCCGTGCCACCACCTGTAACAAAAAATGTTTTATCTTCTTTCATACATTAAATTCCTTGTCGGGATTCTTTCTATTCTTCTTTTTGAAATATTTAACAACACGCCAACCATGCACATAGTTACAAAAAGCGAACTTCCGCCATAGCTTATGAACGGCAAAGGCACGCCTGTTGCAGGTATCATAGAGCTTGAAACACCCATATTTATAAGCGCTTGAAAACCAATTGAAAAAGTTATGCCGAGCGCAAGCAATTTTGAATAAGTGTCATCTGAGCGAGCCGAGATAATAAGACCACGAAACACAAATGTCGCAAACAACCCTATAACAAAAATGCAACCCAAAAAGCCAAATTCTTCTGCAATAATTGCAAAAATGAAGTCCGTGTGTCCTTCAGGCAGCCAGCTCAATTTTTGTCTTGAATTTCCAAACCCAGCTCCAAAAAACTTCCCGCTTGCAAAAGCAATTAAAGATTGAATAATGTTATAACCATCTCCTTGGGGGTCACGGAAAGGGTCAAGCCAAGTTAAAATTCTTTGCTTTTGATATTCTTGCATAAAAAATAACCAACCCGCAGGCAACATTGCTGCAAATAATAAAAGGATTTGTTTAAGATGCCCTGCAACACAGAAATACATGGCAATCATTGTCATAGATAAAATAATTAACATAGACAAGTTGGGTTGCATAAAAATTAAAAGCATAATTGCTACAAAAACAATTAAATATGGCAGTTTTTTTGCGGTGAATAAAACATTATCTTTCTGGAATGCAGTTGCAAAGCATAAAACAAGCGCAGGTTTTGCAAATTCCGAAGGTTGAAATTGTATAAAACCTAAATCTAACCACCTTTTTGCACCATTTACTGTTTGCCCTTTGACTTCAACCAAAACAAGCAAAAAGAAAACGAGCCAAGCTAAATATAAGGAAGCAGGTTTTAATTTTCTGCAATCAATTTTCGAGAAAAACCAGCAACCCGCAACGCCCATAGCTAAATATATAAATTGCCTTGCAACAAAATGCAACGGGCTAACACCTGCTGCAATAGCTTTAGGGGCAGAAGCGGAAAATACTGCCATAATTCCAAGCACAAGAAGCAAAACAACTGTTATTAAAAGCCATTTGTCAGGTGGGCTCATAAGTGGTTTTGCGCTCGACAAATTCGAACCATCGAGATTATTTGGATTATTAGGATAGTTACCTTGATAATACATATTCTCTGAACTTTTCTCCTCTGTCTTCAAAACTTTTGAACATATCGAAACTAGCACACGCAGGCGATAACAAGACAACATCTGGTTTCATATCCGCGGAAATATTAATCGCTTCATTCAATGTTTTAGCATACACTATTTTATTATAACCAAATTTTTTAAGTTCTGACTCAAATCTTTCAGTTGCCTCGCCGATTAAAACAACTTGCGCTATATTTTCTTTCACAACCTCACAAAATTCATCAAGGGAAGTGTTTTTATCTCTTCCGCCTGCAATAAGCACAACTTTTTGGTTTGGAAAAGCACGAAGTGCAACGATTGTTGCTTCAGGGTTTGTTGCTTTTGAATCATTATAGAATTTAACATTTTCTTTTTCTGCAATAAATTCGCACCTGTGCGGAGCTGCTTTAAATGTTTTAATTTGTGCTTTTATGACTTCATTTTCAATGCCTAGAATTTTAGCTGCAGCAACTGCTGACATCACATTTTGGACATTATGCTCGCCAACAATTGGAAGCTCAGAAACATCAATTATATATTCACCCTTAAAATAAATTTTATTGTCTTTAAGTTCAACATCGGCAGATTTTCTTGTTGAAAAATAAATTACATTTGAATTTAATTCTTCGCCGAGTTTAGCGCAATACGAATCATCTGCATTCAAAATCGCATAGTCATTTTTTGTTTGCGCTCTAAAAATTTTAGCTTTTGCTTCAAAATATTCATTAACTGAACCATGGAAAGATATGTGGTCTGGCGTTAAATTGCAAAAAATTGCAATATGCGGAGCAAAAGTGTTTGAATAATGTGCTTGATAAGAACTCATTTCGCATACAAAACAGTCAGTTTGAGGGTCGTTATACAAAACCTCAAGCGGAGAAATACCAATGTTCCCGCAAACTGGCGCTTTTAATTTAGCGCTTAAAATGTGAGAAACAAGCATTGTGGTTGTGGTTTTACCATTTGTGCCTGTTATTACCGCAAACTTTTTATTATCATTCAAATATCTTGAAATAAACTCGATATCTGACATATATTCAACATTGTTTTCTGCCATAAGCTTTAGCACAGGGGCATTTTGAGGAATAGAAGGGCTAATTATTGCAAATTCACTTCCTTGAATAAAATCAAGAGAATGCCCACCAAATTCAATTTTTGCGCCTAAATCTTGTATAACCTTGTGTTCTTGCGAATTTTCTTTTTTCTTGTCAAATTCAGAAATAAAACAATCTGCACCTTTGCCACATAAAAACTTAGCCACGCCAAGTCCTGTGACAGACAACCCCAAAATTAAAATTTTCTTATTTTTTAATTCCATATTAACCCATAGTTTTTGCAAAATAGAATCCGATAACTGCGAGCGCTGAGCCGATAAAAGAAACTAAAGAAAACACAAAAACAATTTTCTTTTCACTCCAGCCCAAAAGTTCAAAATGGTGATGTATTGGACTCATTTTGAATATTCTTTTTCCTGTTAGTTTAAAACTTGCAACCTGCAACATTACAGATAATGTTTCACATATAAACAAAATTCCGATTGGGATTAACCAAAGTTCAAATTTTCCCATAATTGCAATTGTTGCAAGAAGTCCACCAAGGGCTAAACTTCCAGTGTCGCCCATAAAGATTTTTGCTGGTTTTTTGTTGTAGTATAAAAAACCAAGAGAAGTTGCGGCAGCAGCAGCTGAAATTATTGCAAGATCAACATATCCATTCATAAAAGAAAGAATTGAACAAGCAAGAAATGCCCAGAAAGAGCTGGATGATGCAAGCCCATCAAGCCCGTCTGTAAGATTTACTGCATTTGAAGCACCAACAATCATAAACACTGCAAAAACTGGGTAAAAGAACCAGCCAAGCTCTATGCTGAAATTAAAAAACGAAACTTCAGTTCTTGACGAATAAATAAGATAAACCGCAGGAAGCAAGCTAACTGCAATTTGCAACATCAATTTGCCTTTTGCACTAAGCCCCATATTTTGCTTGCCTTTGATTTTTTTAATATCGTCCTCAAAACCAGTAAAGGCATAGAAAAGGAATGTAATTATTGCAATACAAGCTCTTTTAGTTGTGGCTTCTGCCATAAAAAGTGCAATGACAGAGGCAATCACAATTGCAAGCACCATAAAAACACCGCCAGTTGTTGGAGTTTTTTCCTTGCCAGCATGCATTTGTGCCACTTCTTCACGAAGATATTGTGCATACATTTTCTTTTTCATAAAAGCAATGTATGGAACACCCAAAAGTAAAGTTAACACAAGAGCAATTAAGCCTGCAACACTAGACATTATCATAGTTTTTGATTTCCTCTATAATTTTTTCAAACTGCATAACCCTTGATGCTTTAAAAAGCAAAGTAGCACCGCTTTCGCAATTATCGGCAATATATTGAGCGCATTCTTTGTGAGAATTAAAATGATGCGCTTCAATTTTTGTATTTTGGCAAATAAATTTTGCCAAATCTCCAACAGTTAAAAGCTTGACATCCTCATAATTATTCAAAAAAGCACCAATTTCTTTGTGATATTTGATTTCATCTTTCCCAAGCTCTGCCATATCTCCAAGAACCAAATAAACAGGCGCTCTGTAAACAGATAAAAATGTTTTTAAAACAGCCTTCATAGATTCTGGATTTGCATTATAGCTATCATTAATAAAAGTTAAACCATTATGGTTGGTTATTTCCCACCTTTTTTCAATTTGATGAAAATTCCAAAGACCTTTTTTAATATTTTCCGTGCTAACGCCAAGAATTTCTGCTGTGCGCATCACTAAAAGCGCATTTTCAATATTGTGTTCGCCCTCAATTTGAAGTTCATATTTTTCTTCTTGCCAAACAAACGAAGTATAGTTTTTCGCAATTTCAATGTTTTTAACATCTTCTATAGAGAGAAAATCTTTTTCAAAATCAAATTTTTTCGCTCTAGAAATCACTTTTTCATCTTTAATCGAAACAAAAGCACCATCTTGTTTAATATAATCTAAAATTTCACATTTAGCTGTTGCAATGTTTTCAACAGAACCAAGTCTTTCAACATGTGCTGTTCCAATATTTGTGATAATTCCAATGTTAGGTTCTAAGTATTTTGCAAGAAGCTCAATTTCGCCTAAATTTCTCATACCAAATTCAACAACTGCAACTTCCGTGTCTTCTGGCATCAAAAACATTGTTTGGCACAAACCAATTTCATTATTGTGGTTAAGCTTAGATTTATGGGTTTTAAATGTTGTTGCAAGCACCGAGCTCATCATTTCTTTAACAGTTGTTTTTCCTGAGCTTCCCGTAATTGCAATAATTTTAGGATTAATTTTATTTCTTATATAGTTTGCAAGTTCAAGATAAGCAACAAGAGAGTTTTTAACATATAAAACAAATTTTGCATTTTTATCTACAACTTTTTCATTTTGGGTAAAATAACCAATAGCGCCAGAATTCAAGGCATTTGGAATAAATGTATGCCCGTCAAAATTTTCGCCTCGAAGTGGCAAATATATATCATTTTCTTTTATTGTTCTTGTGTCAGTGCTTATTTCAAACTTACCGGAAATCTCCTCTCCCCAAATAAGTTTCGCCCCAGTTGCACTAATTATCTCAGCTAAAGTGAATTTCAAAATTTCTCCATAAATTTTGTGTATCATTATTGTAAATCAAACAGAAAATGTTGTAAAATTGATTTCATGAAAAAGATTGCAATAGTTCCGATTGATAATCGCCCGATATGCTATAACCTCATATCGGATATTTGCGCACAAGATGAAAATATTAAACTATATCTCCCACCAAGAGAGTATTTGGGCGGTTTAATTACCCCAGCAAACATTGAAAACATCTTTTTATGGCTTGAAAATTTACCTGATGTTGATTTTATAATTTTAAGCCTTGATACGCTTGCTTATGGCGGGCTTGTAAATTCAAGAAGATGTGAAGAAAAATGCGAAGAAATTTTATTAAGAGTTAAAAGGCTAGAGGAAATTATTGCCCGCCAAAGTGCTAAAATTTATGCATTTTCAAGTATTATGCGTATTTCAAATAATAGCATTAACGAAGAAGAAAAAGAATATTGGAATCCTTGGGGCAAAAAGATTTTTGAATATTCTTATAATTTGCACAAATCGAAAAGATTATATGAAGCAAATTGCGTTATAAACACAATCCCAAAGGAAATTTTAGAAGATTACATTGCAACAAGAAAAAGAAACTTCATTGTTAACAATTACTATCTTAAGCTTGCAAAAAAAGGAATTATTGACACTCTTATTTTTTCAAAAGACGATTGCGCCGAATTTGGTTTAAATGTTGAAGAGGCAGAAAAATTAGCAAAAGCAAGCGAAGGCTATAATAACATTTTAATTAAAACAGGCGCTGATGAAATTCCTCTAACACTGCTTGCAAGAGCAATTATGCAAGGAAAAAAACCATCTGTTCAACTAATTTTTGCGCAAGAAAATTCAAAAAACAAAATTTCAAAATACGAAGATGTACCGCTTTTCGATTGTGTTAAAGGTCAACTTTCCCTTGCGGGAGTTGAAATTAAAGATGACGCAGATTTAATTTTCTACATCAATAATTTTGAATATGAACAAGGCGACCACGTGCTTGGCGAAGAAAATAAGTCAAACAAAAAGCACGAATTGAATTTCAAAAAGCCTTATTTTATAGCAGATGTAAACAACGCAAATGGCGCAGATAATAATTTTATAGAAAATATTTTGAATAAAGAATTGAAAGATGATTTTCTTGGATATTCAGGATACAACACAAGCGCAAACACGATAGGCTCTGTAATTTGTATGGCGCTTGTTAAATATTTTGCAGAAAAAACCAACGAAAATGCTTTCAAAAAGCTAAATTCCATAAGGCTCTTAGACGACTGGGCATATCAAGCAAATATAAGGAAATCCGTGCGCCAAGAAGGTGAAGTATCAGGCGAATTTAAAATTAGCCCGCACGAAAAAGAATTTGAGCTTTTTGAAGATAGGATAAAAAAATATTTCAACTATAATTATAAGAAAGCGCAATACTCACTTCCTTGGTCGAGAAGTTTTGAAATTGAGATAAACATTGATGATTAATTTATATAGAATTTTATTTCCAATACCATTTCTATTTGCGATGAGTGTATTATCTATATTTTCAAAAAAAATTCGAGCTGGTTTTTTTGAAAAATTAGGATTTTATAATTTCAAAATAGATGAAAAAACCTTCTGGATTCATGCTGTTTCAGTTGGTGAAGTTCAAGCAGTAACAGAATTTATCAAAAATTATAAAGATGAAAAAATAGTCCTTACAGTGTCCACTCCGCAAGGGCTTGAACTTGCAAAGAAAAAATTATCAGATTATTGCGAAAAGATTTGCTATTTCCCGCTCGACATTGATTTTGCGATTAATTCAGCAAAACGTGCAATAAATCCAAGTAAAGTTATGATTTTTGAAACAGAAATTTGGCCTAATTTTGTACACAATATGAAAAAATCAGGAGTTAAGGTTTTTATTTCAAACGGCAGGATCTCGGATTCTACTTTTAAAACTTATAAAGCTTTGAATTTTTTCTTCAAATACGTGTTTAAAAACTTCGCAGGCATTTTAGCGCAAAGCGAAGAAGACGCTAAAAAGTTTATTGAAATTGGCGCAAGCCATGAAATTGTGCAGAATATGGGAAATATTAAATTCGACATTGAGTTTCCATCTGATGAAACAGCGCTTGTTCTAAAAAAAGAATATAACAAAGGAAATATGCCGACAATTCTTGCAGGAAGCACGCATGCAGGTGAAGATGAAATTATAATTTCTGCTTATAAAAATTTGAAAAATAAAATTGAAAACTTAAAACTTATAATCGCACCGAGGCACCTAGAGCGCGTAAATTCAGTTTGCGCACTTTTAGAGAGCGAAAAACTGAATTACAACCTAAGAACAACAAGCCCGAACCTTGAAAAAGCAGATGTTATAGTGCTCAACACAACGGGAGAACTTTCAAGATTATATGCCGTTTCAGATGTTAGTATCATCTGCGGAAGTTTTAATAACACAGGAGGGCACAACCCACTTGAGGCAACAATATGGTCAAAACCCGTAGTATCAGGGGCTAACATCAAAAACTTTAAAGTAATATACCGCGAACTTTTGAAATACAATTGTGCAAAAATTGTATCCGACGGGGCTGAACTTGAAGCCGAGCTTGAAAAGATATTAACCGACCTCAATTACCAAAATGAAATGAAAGAAAATTCTAAAAAAGCAATTCTTGAAAACCAAGGTGCAACCGAATTTTTGGCAAATTACATAAAAGGGTTATAAATTTATGGGAAGATTTGAGAAATTTCAAATATCCTCTCGCGGATTCAATGATTCAATAGATATCACAAGGCTTGTTATATCAGCCGTCAAAAAACAAGGAACAATGTCAGGTGTTGTGCAAATTTTTGCACCGGATTTCACATCTTGCGTTGTTGCGGTGCCAAAGGGTGTTCCGATTGTTCAAGATTTACATGAAATTATTGGTGAATTTATCCCTGTTGATAAAATCTACCAATTCGATGAAAAATATAACACAAACGCATACGCGCATCTTAGGAGTGTTTTCCTTGGAAATTCCATTTCGCTTCCTTTTGAAAATGGCGAAATTGACCTTGGAAACAGCCAAATTGTGTTTATTGATTTTGACAACAAACCAAACCAAAAAATAATCAAAGTACATATTTCAGGTTAATTATGAAAGATAAATTATTAGAAAAAATAGCTAAATTTGGTGCAGATTATGTACTCTTAAATTCTTGCGACGAATTTTCAAGAGAGCACGGGAGTCATACGGAACTTGCAAAAATCACAGGTTTTTCAGGAACTGAAGGCGAAGCCTTGCTTGATAAAAGCGGCAAAATTACATTATTTGTTGACCCAAGATACCATATTACTGCGGAAAATTTAGCAAACGAAAATTTATCCGTTTATAAAGTTCAAATGGGCGAAAAATTAACTGATGCATTTAGCGCAATAATTCCTAAAAAAGCAAAAATTTTAATTAATGAAAACATAGGTCTTGCAAGATTTTTAAGATATACAAAATGCCTTAAAAACTATGAAATTACAGACTGTGAAGAAAAAAGCGAATACAAAACTTCTATTTTAAAATATATTGGCAGAAACCTTGAAAACACAAGAAAAAGATTTGAAAAAATTCAAAAATTATACAAACAAAATTATTTAATTACAGACTTGGATAAAATCGCATACGCTCTTGATTTAAGAGGCACTGACTACGATTTCAAATCTTGCTTTGAAGCAAGATTATACTTAGGTGAAAAATCAATTTTATTCACAAACCACAAACTGCCAATAAACTTTGATTTTGTTGAAATTCAGCCACTTGAAAAATACAATGATTTTATAAAAAACCAAGAAAATACTATTCTTATTGAAGAAGGAAGCATCACATTAAAAGACTATAGCGCAATAAATAGTCCAAAATTAATTAAAAAAGACAAACTTGCAAACTTGATGGGCGCCAAAAATGCAGACGAAATCAAACATTATAAATATGCTTTTTCAATGCTCGATAAAGCTCTTGCTAGTTTCCGCTCAAAAATAGAATTAGGAATGAACGAACTTGAACTCAAAAATATTTTTGAAGAAGAATTAAAAAAAGCAGGAGCATACGCACCTTCTTTTAAAACTTTGCTTGCAATTGGCGAAAATAGCGCAAGTATTCATTATTCAAACTATGATAAAAACAAAAAACTTCAAAAAAATGATGTAGTGTTACTTGATTGTGGTGGTTTTTGGGATTTGGGTTATGCAACAGATATAACTCGTGTTTTTGCGCCGTTTGGAGCAAGTGAAAAAGCGAAAAAGGTCTACACTATGGTGCTCAAAGCAAATCTTAAAAGCTACATATCAGGAAGTTCATCACCTTATGAGCTTGATAAAATCGCAAGAGATTACCTTGAAAGTGTTGCGCCAGAGGGTTTTGATTTTTCACATTCACTAGGGCACGGTATAGGTCAAAATGTGCACCAAGCACCACCAACACTTTCTCCTATGGCAGATAAAAAATTCAAACTAAAACCCAATATGACTTTTACAATTGAACCTGGGTTATATAAAGAAGGGGAATTTGGCATAAGGCTTGAAAATTCTTGCTATCTTGATAAAAATGGAAAAATACAGTCATTTTCAAAATTTCCTTATGAAAAAAATCTGATTGATTTTGATATGCTAGATAAAAAAGAGCTCGAAGCACTAGAAGAATGGGGGCTGAATGAGTAATATTATTGAACTTACAAGCATTAATAATGATATTGTTAAAAAAACATATTCGCTTGTTATGAAAAAGAACAGAGATGAAAAAATTCTTCTTGAAGGTGAAAAATCTGTGCTTGGGGCGCTTGATGCGGGTTATAAAATTATTGACCTATTTTTTGAAGACGAAAAATTTAATTATGATGCTCAAAACAAATATAGAGTAAATCAAAAAATCTTAGAAAAATTAAGCACAACAAAAAGCCCAGCGCCTGTTATTGCAACTATTCAAAGACCGAAAGCAAAAACATCGGATTTCTTGAAATTTAAAAAAATAGCACTTTTTGAAAACATAAAAGACACAGGCAACCTAGGCACAATTTTGCGCTCAGCTGAGGCTTTTGGAATAGAAGGCATCATTTTACAAGGAAATTCTACTGACCCGTATTCATCAAAAGTTATAAGAGCCTCAGCAGGTAATATTTTTAAAATGCCAATCCTTGAAAATGCCGACCTTGCGCAATTCAAAAAAACACACAAATTCTTAACAACTGTAGTATCAGGTGGCGAACAATTATCTTTAGACGACACAAAAGATAATTTTATAATCGTTTTTGGCTCTGAGGCAGATGGCGTAAGCAAAGAAATTCTTACCTATTCAGATAAAAACATAACTCTTCCAATTAAAAAAACGGTTGAATCTCTAAACCTTGCGGTTTGCGCTTCAATATTCTTCTTCGAAATTTCAAAATCAGAATAAAGATTCAATATGCTTCAAAATTTCATCATTATACATTGAATTTTTAACAGAAAATGGTAAACACTTACAACCGAAATATTTTTCGATTTTTTTAGTTTTTGTAAAAACTTCATTTCTTGAAATATAATCGCATTTTGTCATAATCGCAAAAACAGGAACAGAATTCACTTTCAACCAATCATTCATTTGAAAATCATTTTTTTGAATTTCATGACGAGCATCAATAAATTGAATTGTAGATTTAAGTGCCTCACGTTTTAGCAAATATTGCTCTAAATTTTTTTGCCATTCAGCTTGCGTGCTTTGTGAAACTTTTGCGTAACCATAACCGGGAAGGTCTGCAATCACAAAATCTTCATTTATTTGAAAAAGGTTGATAAGCCTTGTTTTCCCTGGTTTATTCGAGGTTTTGGCAAGTTTTCCGTTTCGAGTTAGTGCATTTATAAAACTTGATTTCCCAACATTAGAGCGCCCAAGTAGTGCAAACTCTGGAAGATTTAATTCTGGACACAAGGCGAGATTAGGAGAACTAATTATGAACTTTGCTTGCTTGATTTTCATTTAATTTTTTCTCCGCCAATAACCTTTTTTTATATGCAACCGTCATAAGCAAATTGCACATTTTATCTGAATTTACAACGGTCATTTGGATTTTATTTTGACCCAACATAGAAACATTCACAGATTTATTTTGAGGATTACCACTTTGAATGCCAACAATCTGAACAATGGCATTTCTGAGCAAGCTCAATGGTTGCGCCACAAATAATTCAAAAGATTTTGAAATAATGTTTGTCATATTTATATAAAACCCGACCAAAATAATTTTTTCCAGTATAATATATTTAAAGATTTTAAACAAGGAGAAAAAATGTACCACGAAATTACACCTGAAGGATTTGGCATAGCAATTGAAAAAGATAAAGATTTATTCTCTGGTAAATCTGAATTTCAAACAGTTGATGTTTTCCATTCAAGAGCATTCGGGAATGTTTTAACACTTGATGGCTTGATGATGGTAACTGAAAGAGATGAATTTTTCTACCATGAAATGATAACTCATATTCCAATGCTCACTCACAAAAATCCTGAAAACATTTTAATTGTTGGCGGTGGCGATGGTGGCACAGTTCGTGAACTCCTAAAACATAAATGCGTAAAACATATTGATATGGTTGAAATTGACGGTATGGTAATTGACGCAAGCAAAAAATTCTTTCCAACAGTTGCGGGTGAATTAGATAACCCTAAAGTTTCAGTGCTTGTTCAAGATGCAATTGATTTTATCAAAGGGAAAGAAAATTTATATGATATAGCGCTCATTGATTCAACTGACCCAATTGGTCCAGGAGAAGGCTTATTCAACACTGAATTTTATGGCAACTTAAAACGAGCTATGAAAAAAGGTGGCATTGTTGTTCCTCAAACAGAAGGGCCTTTTGCTCAATCTGAAAACATGAGAAAAACTTATGCACTTCTTCGCAAAGTGTTTAAATATGTTGCGCCATACACTGGTCCAATGCCAACATACCCTGGCGGATATTGGTCTTGGGGTTTTTGCTCAGATGATGTTGAACCACCATTCAACAATTCTTGCGTAGATACAGCTCGTGCTGAAGAAATTGCAAAAACTTGTAAAATTTACAACAAAGAATTACACTCAGCAGTTTTTGCTGTTCCAAACTTTGTGAAAGAACTTGCTAATGGCTAATTTTGAAACCAAAAAATTAAATAGCGGTTTAATCGGCGAAATTGAAATCCCAGCCGACAAATCAATTTCGCACAGGTCGTTAATCATTGGCTCACTTACAAAAGGAAAAATGAAAATTGAGAATTTTTCCTCCGCTGAAGATTGCGCCTCAACTCTTAAAATTTTGGTTGAGCTTGGCGCTAAAATAGAGCAAGCTGGCAACACCTTGCATGCTGATTTCACCTCATGCTACAGTGCGCCTAAAAATGTTTTAGACTGTGGAAATTCAGGAACCACAATGCGCCTTATGTCTGGCATTTTATCTGCTCAAAATTTTACATCGACACTATGCGGAGATGAAAGTCTTACAAAAAGACCAATGAAAAGAGTAACTGTGCCCCTTAGCGAAATGGGAGCACACATCGAAACCACAGAAGGACATGCCCCACTTAAAATTACAGGCGGAAAATTAAGCCCTATAAAATATGAAAGCAAATTAGCTTCAGCACAAATTAAATCTTGCTTGATGCTTGCAAGTATTGCCCAAAACTTGCCTTTAGAATACACAGAACCAACATTATCTCGAGACCATACAGAGAGAATGCTTGAATATTTTGGCGGGGAAATTAAAACTGAAAAACTTGAAGATAAAGTTCAGATAAAATTTGATAAAATGGAGCTTACAGCTCGCAATTTGTACATTGCAGGGGATATTTCGTCTGCAGCGTTTTTTATAATTATGGCGCTTGTTATTCCAAATTCTGAAATTATTATCAAAAACGTTGGTGTTAATGAAACCCGCTCTGGCATTTTGGATGTGCTTTTTGATATGGGCGCAAATATTGAAATTTTGGATAAAAAATTAATTTCTGGCGAAGAAGTTGCGAGTCTTAAAATAAAATATACGGAAAACCTCAAAGCAACAACTGTTTCAGGGAACATTATTCCAAGACTTATTGATGAAATTCCAACACTTGCTCTTCTTATGACACAAGCAGAAGGAGTGTCCATTATTAAAGATGCGGGCGATTTAAGAAACAAAGAATCAGATAGATTAAAAACCGTACACGATGAACTTACAAAACTCGGTGCAAAAATCGAAGAAAAAGAAGACGGGCTTATAATTCAAGGAAAAACACCGCTTAAAGGCAACGCAACACTTAACGCATATTGCGACCATAGACTTGCTATGACTTGGTTTATTGCTGGGCTTATTGCAGAGAATTCAATAAACATTGATGGCTTTGAATGGCACAAAACCTCATTTCCTGAGTTTTTAGAAAAATTCAATTCGCTTTTAAAATAATGGTTACACGCCACAGAAAATGTGGTATATTAAAATCAGGATATTAATTAGGTGATTTTTATGAAAAATAAAAAACAAGCATTCACGCTTGCAGAAGTTCTTTTGGTGCTTGCAATAATAGGTGTAATTGCAGCAGTTACAATCCCTGCAATCATGCAACAATCAAGCGAAAAGAAATTCGCAGCGCTAGCAAAAAAGGCACAATCAACAATACAAAATGCAATCGATTTAAAGATTGCAATGGTTCCAATTGGCCCTGCAGAATATAACAATCGAATATTCGCTTGGCTTGCTGACGGAGAAGATAACGGGACTAACACACTTAAAGCCGCTAAAATAAGCAATGATTCAAACGTAATACAAACAGCAGACGGCATGATTCTATATCAAGATGCAACATTCACAGGGCGCGGGGATAAACTTGGCATTATGCCTTGTGTATATATAGATTTAAATGGTGCAGATCCTCCGACAAGAACAACTGTTACAGATTTATCAGCATTACAACGAACAGATAACGGAAAAGCGTATGATGTCATATTTGTCACAATACAGGCAAATGGCAATGTTGAACCTGGATACACAGGCGTTAGTGGTGGTTACTCTATTTCAAAACGCAGAGATCGTGCTAGAAAATATCTTAACCTATAAAGCAAAATAGCAAATATTATTGAATTAAAAAGCCCTGCGAACAGGGCTTTTTTTAGTATATGATTTGCTTGATTATTTTAAACTTCGATATATTCTTTTAATTTTTTAGAACGATTTGGATGACGAAGTTTACGAAGCGCTTTTGCTTCAATTTGACGAATTCTTTCACGAGTAACGCCAAATAATTGACCAACTTCCTCAAGTGTTCTTTGTCTGCCATCGTCCATACCGAAACGAAGTCTTAAAACATCTCTTTCACGAGGAGAAAGTGAAGATAAAACTTCAGCTAAATCTTCTCTTAAAAGTTCATGTGCAACAGTTTTCACTGGAGCATCAGCATCTTTATCTTCAATAAAATCACCAAGACGAGAATCTTCTTCTTTACCAACAGGAGTTTCAAGGCTCAATGGCTCTTGTGCAACTTTAACAATTTCACGAAGTTTGTTGATTGAAATTCCCATTTCGGCTGAAAGTTCTTCTTCGGTCGGTTTGCGAGCAAGTTCTTGCGCAAGTTTTCTTGTAACTTTTTTAAGTTTGTTAATTGTTTCAACCATATGAACTGGAATTCTGATTGTTCTTGCTTGGTCAGCTATTGCTCTTGTAATAGCTTGTCTAATCCACCAAGTTGCATAAGTTGAGAATTTATAGCCTCTTTCGTGGTCAAATTTTTCAGCAGCACGAATTAAGCCCAAATTGCCTTCTTGAATAAGGTCAAGGAACAACATGCCTCTTCCCACATATTTTTTCGCAATTGAAACAACAAGACGTAAGTTTGCTTGAACAAGTTTTCTTTTTGCAATTGCACCAAGTTTTCCACCAGCAACAATTTTGCGCGCCAAATCAATTTCTTCATCAGCAGATAGAAGTTTAATTCTTCCAATTTCACGCAAATACATTCTAACAGGGTCATCAACTGAAATGCCTTTTGGCATGGTTATATCAGAACCATTTTCATCATCTTCTTCTGATCTTGAATCAAAATATGCGCCTGAAAGTGTGCCTTCCATGCTCATTATACCTTGGTTTCTAATAATGTTTGAAATGTTATCAGTTTCCAAACCTGTGCTTTCATAAAAATTGTCTTCTTCGGGGGTTTGATTTTTGTCCATTACTGAAACCATAGAATCTTCGGCATTTTTTCTTCTGCTCATTAAAATAGCTCCATTCTTAATTTTGTAGGGTGTATTTCTCGTAAATTTCTTTCGAAATTTCTATTTTATCCTTTTCGGATAAATCTTGGGACATAAACTTATTGCGAATTTTCTCTTTTTCTATTTCTTTCTCTATGTTGTTAAGTCGCTCGAAAGTTTCGCACATAGCTTGTGTATATTCTTGATATGTCAATTTCTCATACTCATTTGAGGAATATATAAAATTAACAACCTGTTTTTGAATATCTGTGTCGTTACAAAACTCCAAAATAATTTTTTTTGCTAATTCACTATTATTATTTACCTCGCAAAGTAATTTGTCAATGGCACGAAGAAGGTCGAAATTCAAGCTGTCTAAGGCTTTGTAGCCTGAAATTAATTGTTGAAAATACACCTTTTTTTCTGGCGTTGATGCAACAAGACCAAGTTTCACAAGATTTTCTTCCATTCTCTTATGTCTTGAAGTTGCGCTATTATCAACAACTTTCGCCACTTTTCGATTTACTTCGTTATCTGATTTTGCAAATGTTTCGGATTGTAACAATTTTATCTGTTTTCTTAATATATGTTCATCGACCTTTATTCTAAAGGCACTGTTTTTAATATACTCGGCAAGAATAACAGGATTTTTAATTTCTACTAAAATTTCAGCTATTTGGTGTACAATTGACCCTTTTTCCTGTGGAGTCATATCAGAAGTCATTTGCCCAAACACTTGCTCAAGCGTGTAATCAAGGTATAGAGGCGAATTTTTAACTTGCTCTATATAACCTTCTGCGCCAAATTCTCTTATTATTTCATCTGGGTCTTTGCCACCAATTTGAGGCACGACACGAATTTCGCAAACATTTGCCGAAGCATCTGCATAATTTGAATCATATTGCTTGATGTTACCTAGGTTTGCAAAAATTTGTTTTATAACTTCGCCACCGTTTTTGACCGCTTTTCTTCCAGCAGAATCGGAATCAAAAGCAAGATATATTCTTCTTGATTGTGTATATCTGCTTAAAAGTTTAATGTGTTGCGGAGTAAGCGCTGTCCCGCAAGATGCAACAGTGTTTTTAACGCCATTCACTTGAGCGGAAATCACGTCAAAATAACCTTCCATAATAATTACAGAATCTGATTCTTTAATTGCATCTTTTGCAGAATTTAGCCCGTATAAAATTGAGCTTTTGTTGTAAATTTTGCTATCTGGAGAGTTTAAATATTTTGGATTTTGTCCTTCCATAATCGCACGGGCGCCAAACGCAACGGGCGAATCATAAGTGTCAAAAATCGGAATAATAATTCTATTTTTAAATCTATCATAAATCCTCCCTTCTTTTTCGGAGACGAGCCCTGCATCTAAAAGTTCCTCTTTTGTAAATTCTTTTTTTAATTCACAAGCCAAGGCGTCATTAGAATTTGGAGCAAGACCAAGTCTAAATTTAGTTATAGCAACTTCCCCAACACCTCTTTTTTCAAGGTATTCAAGCGCACCTTTGTTGTTCAAAAGGTTATTATGATAAAACTTCATTGCAGCATTTACCGCAGACAAAAGAACATCTTTTTCTTTTTTGCTTTGCTCAATTTTATCAGCACTTAAGCCTCTTGGAAGTTCAATTCCCAAAATATTCGCCTGCTCTTGCACAACTTCAGAAAAATTTTGGTTGTTATATTTCATCAAAAAAGTTAAGACATCTCCGCCTGCGCCACAACCGAAACATTTGAATATTTGTTTTGAAGGTGTCACCACAAAAGAAGGTGTTTTCTCATTGTGGAACGGGCAAAGCCCCATGTAATTATGACCTGATTTTTTAAGCACAACGTATTTTGATATAGTTTCAACTATATCAAGTGAATTTTTAATTTGTTCAACTGCGCTTTGATATGAAATTTCTGCCATTAATTCTTAAAACGTGCTTTTAAATTCTTAACTTCTTCTCTTCTTGTTACTTTTTAACACCCTTAAAAACTTTTTTAAACCCTAAAATGAGAAAAAATTTAAAAAAGTTTACAGTTTACACTTAATTTCTTTATATGTTTTAAGCGCGAATTGGTCGCTCATCCCTGCAACATAGTCTATTGCAAGCTGTTCGCAATCTTTTTCTTTGTAATAATTAAACAAATCTATAACGATGTCTTTTACGTTTTGCTCTTTTTTCTTTGCTCTTTCGTTAAAATAAACATTTTCAAACATCCAAGCACGAAGTCTGTTTAAATATTCAGCACACTCTTCGCTCATTGATATTTCGGGCTGATTAGCGCTATGCAAATAAATATCTTGAACAACACGAGTTATTCTTTGATTTTTTCTAACACCAAAATATTCTAAAAATTCACGAGGAATATCTGTAATTTTAATAACTTTTTTTCTTATAGCATCTTCAATATCATGGTTCAAATATGCAATTCTATCTGAAATTTTAACTATTTGCCCCTCGAGAGTGCAAGGTTTATTTGGCCCTGTGTGGTTTAAAATACCATCTAGCGTTTCATAACATAAATTCAATTTTTCAATGTGTTTTACAACTCGAACACTATGAACATTGTGCGAAAAACCACCCGTTGCAACTTGATTTAGTGCGTCTTCTCCAGAATGCCCAAAAGGAGTGTGCCCAAGGTCGTGCCCGAGCGCTATTGCTTCAGTTAAATCTTCATTTAGGTTCAAAATTCTAGCTATTGTTCTTGAAATCTGAGAAACTTCAAGAGTGTGCGTGAGGCGAGTCATAAGGTGATCATTTGTTGGGTTAAAGAAAACTTGAGTTTTTCTTTTCAACCTTCTAAATGCTTTAGAGTGCAAAATTCTATCCCTATCTCGCATAAAAGGAGTTCTATAAACACACTCTGTCTCAAAATTTTCTCTACCTTTAGAATTTACAAATTTCATTGCATAAGGAGAAAGGGTTTCTTCTTTTTCTTTGTACATTTCGATTATATTTTCTAAATTATTTTTCATATTAATCCTAGTTTTTCACAACTTCGATTTTTTCAAAATTTGTAAGATATGGCAAGTGTTCTTCTCGAATTAATTCCCCTGGAAGAAGAACTGAAATTCCAGGTGGGCAAAGTGCAATAATTTCAGAACAAATGCGCCCGATTGCCTCTTCTTTTTTAACCACTTCTTTTTCGCAGAAATATGCAATTCTTGGTGTCATAATAATTTCAGGGTCAACAAGAGGGGTATATTTCACAACATTTTCGGTCGTTTTAGTATATTCCCTTGAAGCAATTTTTTTGAAACAATCTAAAAGATAATCAAATTCGCTTTTTCTTCCACCAATATTAGAAAGAATAAGAATACCCTCGTCTGATGCGGATTCAACTTCAACTCTAAATTCATCTTCTAAAATTTTCTCAAGCTCAATTCCAGATAACCCTTTAACTTTAATAAATATTTTCGTTGGGTCAAAATTTAGCTGGTCTTTTCTTGATAAGACCGAGACATTTTTTATATTTTTTGCTTTATCTCTAAAATATAGAGCGTTATCTATCGCATTATCAATTAATTCTAAACCTTTTTTTGAATTTAAATAAGCACGAGCAGAATCCAAACTTGCAAGAAACAACATTGAAGGGCTTGTTGAATGTATCATCATCAAAGCTCTTTCAACCTCATCTGGGTCGAGCAAAGAATTGTGCGCAATGTGAAGCATTGAACTTTGCACCATTGAACCGCCTGTTTTATGCAAAGAATTAACAACTGCATCTGCACCAAGCTCAAGCGCAGTTTGAGGAAGCCTATCGCTAAAATTCCAAAGCGAGCCGTGCGCTTCATCAACAACTAAAGGCACATTATATTTTTTACAAACTTTTGATATTGCTTTAATATCTGAAATTACCCCTTCATATGTTGGGTTTGTAATCCAAACGAGAGCAATATTTTTATTTTCTTTTAATTTTTTCTCAACAGCTGATGCACTAACTGAACCAAAAATCGCCCAATCATCAAGTTTTTTTGGAATTAACCAATTAGGTTCAGCGCCTGTAATTACCATTCCGCAAAGAACAGACCTGTGGCAATTTCTCCCTATTAAAATTTGACTATTAGGTTTTGTTGCACCGAGCGCTATTGCCAAGTTTCCAATTGTTGAACCGCCTGTCAAAAAGAAAGTTCTTTGAGAATTAAAAGCCTCTTGAGCTAACTTTTGCGCTCTTTTTATAGCGCCTGTTGCAGGGTGAAGTGTTCCTAAATTATCAAATTCATCTGTTGTATCAAGTGCAAAAACGTCTTTGCCCACCAAGTCAATAAATTTAGGCAAAACTGCAGCACCCCTGTTGTGGCCTGGAATATGAAAACCAGTCATAGGATTTTTCTTGTATGCATACAAAGCATCCAATATCGGGGTTTTAATATCTGATTTTTTCTTTCTTCTAAAAAACAGTTTTTTTAAATTTATCATTCTAAGATTATTACATGAAAACAAAACAAAATAGCAAAAAAATATTTTTCCATGTTTTATACATACAACTATTCCATTTCAAAAAACAAAATGATATAATTAATTCGTTTTGTGAAGGTAAATGACGAGGTAAAATGGTTGATAACAGATCAGCCGGTGTTTTAGGTATAGGCGGCAGCTTCAATTTTAAATCTGGCGATATATCAGGAACAGCAGCTAAAACTAGCGATGATAAACAAGACCAAGGCACGGAATACTTTTTATACGAGCAAAATGAAAATGAGCAAGAAAAAAAAGAAGGATACCGTGACAGGTCACATGAGTTGCGTGCTTCCTTAAATTCTTTAGCCATTATGAACTCTGCAAATATTCGCCTAAGAAAAGCAAGAGAAAAAGCGTTAGAAAAAGAACAAAAGAAAGCGGTAAATTCCTCGGAAGACTTTGACATTGACGTTGACGAAGATTAATTTTAAGAGGATAGTATGCCAACAATAATTGAAGATATTACGGCAAGACAAGTTTTAGATTCGAGAGGAAACCCCACAATTGAAACGGATGTTGTGCTCTCATGTGGCGTTATAGGCAGAGCCTCTGTGCCATCTGGCGCTTCAACAGGTATTAACGAAGCACAAGAACTTAGAGATGGCGATGATTCAATGTATCTCGGTCGTGGCGTTTTGCAAGCGGTTGATAATGTAAACTCTATTATTGCACCAGAGCTTATTGGGCAAAATGCTTCTAATCAACAAGAAATTGACCGTTTGATGATTATTTTAGACGGCACAGAAAATAAATCTCGCCTTGGCGCAAATGCAATATTGAGCGTTTCTTTAGCTATTGCTCGCGCTTGCGCGCTCGCTTACGAAATGCCTCTTTACAGGTACATTGGCGGAATCAATGCACTCGTTCTTCCAACTCCTATGATGAACGTGTTAAATGGCGGAGTGCATGCAGATAACAATGTAGATTTTCAAGAGTTTATGATTGTTCCTGCAAATGCCGTGAACTTTCAAGATGCAATTCGCATAGGTTCTGAAGTGTTCCACAGTCTAAAAAAAGTGCTCCAAGATAAAGGGCATATGACATCTGTTGGCGATGAAGGCGGTTTTGCTCCTAACCTTTCATCAAATGAAGAAGCACTTCAAGTGTTGCTTGAAGCAATAGAAGAAGCTGGCTACACGACAGACGATGTGAAAATCTCTTTAGACGTTGCATCAAGCGAATTTTATTGGGACGGAAAATACACGCTTAAAGGCGAAAACAGAGTTCTAACAAGCGATGAAATGGTCGATTTTCTTGTAGATCTAGTTAACAGATATCCAATTATCTCAATTGAAGACGGGCTTGCAGAAAACGATTTTGAAGGCTGGAAAAAGCTCACTCAAAGACTAGGTAGCAAGTGTCAACTTGTGGGCGATGATTTGTTTGTGACTAACACTGAACTACTTAAAAAAGGAATTGAAGAAAATTATGCAAATTCAATTTTGATTAAAGTAAACCAAATTGGCACACTTACAGAAACTTTAGATGCAGTTAATATGGCACAAAGTGCAGGCTATAAAGCAATTGTTTCGCATCGTTCTGGTGAAACCGAAGACACATTTATTGCAGACCTTGCAGTTGCACTAAACGCAGGGCAAATTAAAACCGGTTCACTTTCTCGCTCTGATAGAGTTGCAAAATATAACCAATTAATGAGAATTGAACAACAATTAGGCTCATCTGCAAAATATTTAGGGCTAACAACCTTCAACGGGCAAAAAGCCTCTTTAATGTGCCCGATGTATTAATTTCGCGCTACAAACTCTTCAACTCTTCCAAAACGCCTCGAAGTGCGATTTTGACGTGCGCATAATTCAAACCGCCTTGCATATAAACCGCATAAGGCTCACGAATTGGCCCATCTGCAGAAAGCTCCATGGTAGAGCCCTCAATAAAGCTACCGCCCGCCATAATGAGTTTATTTTCATACCCTGGAACATCGTCTGGAATTGGGGTTAAATGGGAATCAACTGGCGAATATTTTTGAAGTGCTCTGCAAAATGCTTTTTGCATTTCAGGGTCTTCAAGTTTTATCGCTTGAATTAAATCCGTTCTTTTTTCTTTTGAGCGAGGGTAAGTTTTAATATTTATATTCTCAAAAGTTTTCGCAGCAAGAATTGCGCCTTTATGAGCTTCCGCCACAACTGATGGCGCCATAAAGAAACCTTGAAGCATAGTGCGTGTTTGGTTAAACATAGCGCCACCATCTCCATATATCCCAGGAGCTGTAAGGCGAGCAGAGCACAGGTCAACTAAATCAGCACGACCTGCAATATAACCACCGGCTTCCACTATCCCACCACCTGCATTTTTAATCAAACTACCGCAAATAATATCTGCGCCAACTTCAAGCGGTTCTCTATCTTCAACAAATTCGCCGTAACAGTTATCAACAAAACATATCGCACGAGGATTTTGTTTTTTTACAACGTCCACTATTCTTCCTATTTCGTCAATTGAAATAGACGGACGAAGGTTGTAGCCCCTTGACCTTTGAATTTCAACAACTTTGATGTTGTCATTCATTTTTCTGATAATTTCGCCATAGTCAACAAGCTTGTCCCCAATCAAAGGAATTTCAAGGTAATCAACCCCGTGCCCCCAAAGGCTTTCTGGCGTTTTTGCTTTATGACCAATAAGTTCTTCTAGTGTGTCATAAGGTGTACCTGTTGCAGACATCAAAGTATCGCCCATTCGAAGAAGCCCAAACAAAACGCAAGCAATTGTATGCGTTCCAGATACAAAATGCGGACGAACAATTGCTTTTTCAGCTTTGAATGCTTGAGCAAAAACTTTATCTAAAGCTTCACGACCCATATCATCGTGCCCGTAGCCTGTTACTGTATAGAAATGTTCTTCACCAATTTTATTGTCCATAAAAGCTTGAAGAACTTTTTCTTGGTTATATTCTTTAATTGCATCTATCTCTTCAAAGCGAGATTTAACCTCTTCTTCAGATTTTTTAATTATTTCTATTGGGTCTTCTTTAATTCTAATTTTTACTGCCATTTTTTATGTATCACTTTCAAAGTTTTTATTGATTAATTTTTCAAAATCAGAAGGTTTGACTTCTTGAATAAAGTTTTTAAATTCTTCTTCCTCTTGTTTATCTTTTTCAGAATTTATTGAAATTGAACCTCTTGCCATAACCTCTGTTGAAACATATATTGGAGCTTTTGCTCGAAGCGCAATTGAAATTGCATCAGATGGTCTTGAATCAACATAAACTTCTTCACCATTCATATTTTCAATCACAATTGTTGCAAAATATGTTTGCTCGTTCACATCTGTAATTTCAACATATTTAAGCTCGCCATTCATTTGGTCAACAAAATCAACAAACAAATCGTGTGTCATAGGGCGAGTGCTTGGAATATTTTCAATTTTCCTAATAATAGAGCTCGCTTCAGCTGAACCAATCCAAATTGGAAGCGCTTTTCTATTATCCAAATCATTGAGCACAACAATTGGCGTTCCTGTTCTTGTGTCTAGCGCTATGCCCATTACATTCATTTCAATCATTTTTATCATTCCTTTACTAATAAAAGCATTATACAATACTTTCAAGATTTTGTAATAAAAAATTGTAATTTTTGCCAGTTGTTTTATAATTATCCTATGAAATCTTGGATGAAAGTTTTTCTTATAAGTACCCTTGCAATCGTGTTTTTGGGCTATCTTATTTTCTTAAATATTCCAAAGTTTTTAAATGTTCAAAAAATTGTTTCATACATTGAAAAAAAGACTAATCTTGAAATAGTTTTAGAAAATTTTTCAATTAAACCAAAATTTAATTTGTCATACGAAATTTCATTTGATAGCCTAAAAATCAATAATCAAAACAAAGAAAATTTAGCACACATCAAAGGTTTCGCCTCTAAAAATTTAAAAGAAATAAATATTGAAACATTAAATTTAATAATAAGAAAACTTCCAAAAGAAAATCTTGAATTTGAAAAATATATTAATTTAAAGAAAAAATTAAATATTAACATCAAAAATTACAATGTTGCTTTTCTCAACAAAACAGAGTTTTCTGGAAAAAATTTCACATTTAATTCAAATAGAAAAAATATCGAAACAAATATTCAGGCAAATATTAGAACAGGTGGAAATGTTGCGCCATTTGAATTTTATCTAAAAGGCAAAAACACACTAAAAAACACGAGTCTTAAAGATTACATAATTAAACTTAAAGCACCGAATGTTAATTTAGAAATTCTCTCGCCTTACCTTGCGTTATCAAATCTTGCGCCAAAAGATATTAAAGGCAAGGCAAACATTGATATTTATTCCAATAAAGAAAATTTAACAGGCGAAATTATAGTTTCAAATTTGAAAATAACTGATGAAAACTACAATATTAAACAAAGCAAAATAATTAAAATTATGCCAAATTTAAGCTTTGAAAAAGATAGCTTAAATATTTCAAGCACATCTATAAAATCTGAAAAAATTGATGTTTTATTAAACGGTGAAATTAAAAATTATTTATCAAAAAACCCTGAATTAAATCTAAATTGCAGGCTTAAAAACACCTCGCTTGACGAAATTACTTGGCTTGCGCCAAATTTTGTTGAAAAACAACTTGATGCAATAAGAAAACTTAAAAAATATGGTGCAGATGCTACTTTAAATGGCGAAATTAGTATTTCTGGAAATCCCATAACGCCAAATATTGAAGGTATTATTGATATTGCAAATATTATCGTCCTAAAAAATAAGCTTAAACTTCCACCATCATATGGCACGGTTGAATTTAAAAAAGATAGGGCAGATATTTTCGTGCACGCACTTGCAGGAAGTGGAGAATGGGTTGATATAAAAGGAATTGCAGAATTATACGGTGCTCAAGCTGGAGAATTTAAGATTACATCTTCAAAAAACGTAAATTTAGGGCTAGCAGAAACAATTCTTCTTCCTGTGCAAGATGTTGTGGTTTTCCCTCTTGGCCCTGTTCCACTTCTTGATGTTGAAGGTTTTGGCTCAATTGATTTATTTGTCAAAGGGACAAGAACAAAAGGGATTCTTGAAGGCTGGTTCAAATTCAAAAATGCAAAAGTTAAATTTAAAAACACAAACACTGGGCTTCATTCAGGCTCTGGCACGATTTTATTTAAAAAAGATAAAATTTCATTCAATGGAATCAGTGCAAAATTAAAATCAGCACCTGTTAAAATCAACGGCAACGCTGATATAGAAGCAAATATTTTTATGGATATTTTGGCTCAAGATGTAACAAACAACGATATTTATGAAATTATAAAAGAGAATGTTAACGAAACTATAATTAAAAAGTTTGAAGCGCTAAACCAAATTAAATTTAAAACAAGCACAAATATCCAATTCAAGCATAAATTTGATATCGATTTCGCAAATATAAAATTATCAGAGCTTGGTTTATCTGGCAAAACTGTATTTATAAATTCAGCCGACCAAGATATTAAACAAAAAAGTGGTCAAATTTTAATTAAAAACAACAAAATAAAAACAGAAAATCTAAACCTTGCATTTAAAAACGCAGATATTCTTTTAAATTCAACAATAGAAAATCTTTTTAATATCGAACTAAACTCGGAAAAATCAAAATTTACAAAACCAAATTTCAAAGGCAATTTAAAGCTGAATAACTTTGTGCTCAATTCAATAAAAGAAGAATTGAACAAATTTTTCCCACAAAATAAATTGAAAATCCTTTCTAACTTTGAAGATTTCGATGGGGCGATATCTGCTAATATAGACTTTAATAATTCTGATTTTGATGGCGATATCGAACTATCAAACATTTCTTGTTTAGATAAAATAAAACAAGTCAAAATTCTTGTTAATTCAGGAAAAATTAAACTTAAAAAAGATAAGCTAACTCTTGATGCGTTAAATATTAACTATGGCGAAATTCCGATTTATTTCAACGCTATTATCACAAACCTAAAAAGCCGTCCTTACCTGGACTCTCGCTTTGCAATTAGTTTAAATGAAAGTAATGTCGATAAATACATAAACAAAAACCTTGTTTATCCAATTAAAATCAAAGGTGAAGTTTTGGGGCAGGGAATTTTAAAAGGTTACTCAGACGATTATATGTTATACACAACCTCTACTCTTAACCCAAATAATGATATTTACTATATGGGCGCAAACTTAGGAGATGAGGTCAACAAAAGAGAATTAAAAACAGTTATAAATTTCAAAGGAAATAGTGCAAATATTCATAAAATTGAATATCTAAAATATATTGTTTCTCAAAATAATCGCCCAACAGCACTTCCTATGCTTAGAATTTCAGGAAATATTTTATCAAAAAACAAAAATATAACTTTAGACAACCTAAGAATTAAAACCCTAAACCCAACAAGCACAAGAATTTTTAATATTTTATTTAAAAAATCCATTCTAAAGCAGGGTCAATTCACGTCCGATATTGTGTTAAGTGGAAATGGTGACAACCTAAAAATTACAGGAGACGCAACACTTGATAAAATAAACATTCCTCTCTATAACGCAAAAATAAACAATGCAAAATTTAATTTCCAAAACGATATTGTAATTTCAACATTTATGGGGCAAGCTTATAACTCAGATGTTCTTATTAACACAATTGCAGAAAATAAAACAAAACTCCCTCTTGTGATAAATAAAATGGATATTGAAAGTCAAACAATAGATATTGGGAAAATTATAAAAGAATTTTCAACATTTAACACAATAAATCCGCATGAATATTTAATCTCAAATGAGCAATTAGGGCTAAACCCAAAAGATTTGATAATTAAAGAAGGCGAATTTATGGCGGAAAATGTCATACTATACAATATAAACGCCAAAAACATGCAAGCAAAGTTTAATCTTGCTGAAAACTCACCTCTTAAATATAGGGATGCGATTTTCGATATTGCGGGTGGCGAAGTAAAATCTGAAGGCGAATACAATTTCAACACAAACTCCGTTGCGCTAAAAGCAAAAATTAATTCTTGCGAGGCAGATGACCTTACAAAAAGTTTTCTCGGAGTGTCTGGACAAATATATGGAAAATTAGACGGCGAAGTAACGCTAAGCGCAAGCAAGCTAAACACTGCAGCTGGAATTAAAACACTTAAAAGCGATGTGTGGTTTGAAATAAAAAATGGCAAAATGCCAAAACTTGGTTCTTTAGAATATTTAATTAGAGCTGGAAACTTATATAAAAGCGGGGTTTTTGGGCTTACTTTGAATAATGTTATAGATGTTTTAATACCATACAAAACAGGTGAATTCCAAGCAATTAATGGCAATTTGCATATACAAGAAGGAACAGTCGAAAAGCTTGAAATTTTCACACAAGGCGAAAACATGAGCTTATATCTTGCTGGAAGCTATAATATTTTAGAAAATTTTGCAAACATTGAACTTCTTGGAAGATTAAGCAAAAAAATATCCACCTTGCTCGGTCCTGTTGGCAATGCTTCACTTAATAGTGTTATAAATTTTGCAAGCGGAAACAAAAAGTTCGAAACAGACAAAAACGAAATCATAAAAAGCATCAATAAAATTCCGTTAATCGAAATTTCGGGCGATGATTTTAGAATTTTCAGTGCAAAAATTCTTGGAGATATCAACAAAAATAATTACATCAAAGCATTTAACTGGTTAAATTAATCCATAACAAACTTGTCTTTTTATACGAAAGATAGTAAAATGCAAAAGTTATCTTAGACGGGGTAATGAGATGAAAAAAGTTTTAATGATTTTAACCGCTCTATTTATGAGCATTATGTGCACCGCTTGCCTTAATAATTTCAACAGCTTTGCGGTTCAAGAACTCAATAATAAAGCACAAGAATACTTAAACAAAGGCGAAGTTGAAAAAGCAATTTCAAGGCTTGAATCAAATGTTGATATAGACGGTGGCATTTTTGAAACAAGATATAATCTTGCGGTTGCATATGTTCAAGCAAAAGAATTTGAAAAAGCACTCGCCCAAATTAAAGTTGCAAAAGAATTAAAACCTGAAAATGCTGATGTATATTATATTACAGGCGTTGCAGCAGAAGGAATTGCAACCTCTATTATGGAAGGCGATGACGATTCAGACGAAGATAAAAACGAAAATAAAAAATTATCCGCTGAAGACAAGCAAAAACTTGCAGAAAATTTAAATTTAGCAATTGAATCTTATAATCAATACATCGAAAAAAATCCTGAAGCAAACGATAAAGCTGCAGTTGAAGAAAAAATGATGGATTTGATGAATGAAGTTATAAAATACGAAACAACAGATAAACAAACTTCAACAAAAAACACTAAAGCGAAATAATAATTTATGATATATCCGCCTTCAATAAATTCATTTGATGTTTTTGGGATTAATATAAAATTTTATGGAATTACAATGGCGCTTGCGCTTACTTTTGCAGTGTGCGCAGTTTATTTTATTTCGAAGAAAATATACAAAGATAAAATTAACCCTAATTTTTTTCTTGATTTGTTCCCCATTGTTGCAATTTCAGGAATTTTAGGCGCAAGACTATATTATGTTCTTTTAAATTTACCTTTTTACACAAATCACCCAAAAGAAATTTTTGCCATTTGGCACGGGGGTTTAAGCATCCACGGCGCAATAATATGCGGGATTATTGCAGGCATTATTTATTGCAAAATAAAAAAACAAAATATTTTGCTTTGTGCAGATATTGGAATTTTGGGTTTGCCTATTGGACAAATGATTGGAAGATGGGGGAACTTTTTTAATTCTGAAGCATTTGGTATGCCAACAAATCTTCCTTGGGGTTTGTATATTCCAGAATCTTTAAGACCCGAAAGATACATTACAAGCGAGTTTTTCCACCCAACATTTTTATACGAATCAATTTTAAATCTTATAATTTTTGTACTACTTTTATATTTAACAAAAAAAGAACTCAAAACAGGCATTGTTTTCTTCTCTTATTTTGTTTTATACGCAATTACAAGATTTATGGTTGAGGGCATAAGGGTTGATAGCATTTTAAATATCGGAATATTTCCCGTTGCACAAATCGCATCTATCATTATGTTTATAATTGGAATTATAGGAATTTTAGTGGTAAGAAAAAATGCTCGCTGATTGTAATTTAATTGCATATTATACAGAAGAAGAAATGACACCTTTTAAGAGGTATAGAAGTGGTGAATTAGAAGAGGAAAAAGCGCCATATAGCGAGCTTAAAGACGACAACAATCCAACTCTTATTATCCCGCAAGATATAATTTCAGATTCTGGATTTGGGCTCAAAAAAGGTTTCTACAAAACTAAACTCTCTGATGAATTTGATTTTTTAATTATCCACTCGAACGGAATAATCAGAGCTAAAGCTCCAATTTTAAAACTTGAAACAATAAAAAAAGAAAAGAAAACTTTAAAAAAAGATAAAAGCTGGCAAAAGTGGCACAAAAAAGACCACTTAGGAGAAGACAGCGCAGAATTTGTGCACCAAAGCGCAGAAATTAGATATGATAAAGAAAATGATAGCTACGTAATCTTTTGGGAAAGAGGGAACACAAAAGCAACTGCGCTTATAAAGCTATAAATCAACCTTCAAGCAAAATTTCAATTGGCGCAGAGTTTACAAACTTTTTAGAACGTTTTATAAGTTCAAATTCTTCGAGAATATTTTCTCCCATGTCATCTTCCGAAAGTTCAAAAATATCTTGAATTGTACTCAAAACTTTATTTTCTACAATTTCAAAAATGCCTTTTTCTTGCAAAATGTCAATTGCAAATTGTGCAAAATCCTCTGTAACACCAAGAGTTTGCGCCATTTTAGACACTTCAACTACACCTTCTTTTTTTCGAAATGCAAATTTCAACATTTTTGAAATATCAAAAATATATTCTTTAATGTTGTCTAAAAATTCTTCCTTCATGAAATAAACAACATGCGCTCCAGCATTTTCGACAATCAAGCTAATTAAATTATGCTCAACAGGATAATCAAAAAACATTATTTTATCCGCTTTTTCACCATCAGATAAAATTGCATTTTTTAAATTTTCAAAATTTTCCATTTTTTTAATTGTAGAGAATTTTTTAGCATAAATTTTGATATCTGAATTTTTTGCAAAAAAGGCGTTAAGCGTGTCATAAATATTTTCTTTTTCTCTATAATCAAAAGTTTTGAGAGCACCCGAGATACTTAAACTTGGCATATCAATATCAATTATTTCTGCTTGAATATTTTTTTCGCCGTTAAATTCATTTTCCTTTAAAGCAAAAATTATGTCCCCAGCCTCTCCTTCTAAGCCTTTAAAATTAGGCTTATTCCACCAAACGCAAGGAATAAAATATCCGTCTTTTTCAAATGTTAACCTTAGGTGTTTTTCGTCTTTTCCAATTTGCTTAAAACTATTCAAGGTTGCACCCTTAAGCAAAAAACAAGGTGTTTCAAAAGCTTCTCCATATGGTTCAAGAAGAGATAATTTTTCTGTTAATTCAAGATTAATTTCAGATGCCTTAAGCTCAAGGTCAATAAGCACTTCTGGTTTATAATTTTTATTTGCCTCATTAACTTCTGAATTTAATTTCTCTGCAATTTGCGAAAAACTATAATTTACAGGGTCAAATGAAAAACCACCCGCAAATTTATGCCCACCAGCACCTAAAAATAACTCTTTGTTCTCTTCGAGAATATTTGAAATATTATACGGCTCAAGCCCCCGAATTGAACATCTTCCAATATTATTTTCATCATAAGTTGCAACAAACGCTGGTTTTTGGAATTTTTCCACAAGTCGAGATGCAACAAGCCCAATTATTCCAATATGCCATGATTTATCTTCTAAAAATATCAAAGGCGCATTTTGATTTTGAATTTTAGCGCAACACTCAGCATAAATCTCATCTGATAATGCTTGCCTAATTACATTCAAATTATTCAACTTCTCAATATTTTCTATCATCTGAAATTCATTGTTTGTGTAGAGTGCCTCATAGGCTTCTCCTGCATCAGAGAGTCTCCCTGAAGCGTTAATTCTTGGAACAAGCGTGAAAGCTATCATCTCAGATGTTATTTGCCCTTCAACGTGCGCAAGTGCAAATGTTTTTTCAATCATCGGATAATGGCCACTATTAATCTCTTGAAGCCCAGCTTTGACAATTCTTCTGTTTAACCCCAAAAGTGGCACAATATCCCCTATTGTCCCAATTGTTGCAAGCACAAGAAGCTCTTTTTCTAATTTTTCTTGTTTCTCGCCCTCTAAAAGCGAAAGCGCGAGCAAATATGCAACTCCAGCACCTGATAGCATTGAAATTTCTTCAATGTCTTTAACGGATAAATCTTGGCGCAGGCTATCTTTAGCATTTGCATCAAGCACAGCATATGCAACTTCAACTTTTTCATTTTGCGTGTGGTGGTCCGTAATAATTGTATCAATTTTCATACTTTTTAAAGTTTGAATGATTTTAGAATCAGACACACCGCAATCAAGGGTTATCAAGAGTTTGATTTTTTCACGAGTAATATATGGAATAAGAATGCCAAGGTCAAGTCCGTGCCCATTTTTTACTCTATGTGGAATAAAATGCAAATAATTGGCGCCCAAAGCATCAAGACATTTTGACATAATGACGCTTGATGTTATGCCGTCACAGTCAAAATCACCCCAAATTAATATTTTTTCTTTATTCTCGATTGCAGTTTTTATTCGCTCAACTGCTCGCTCCATATCTAAAAAATACTTTGAACCTTTGATTTCAGAGTTTTCAGAAGTTAAAAAATCGGAAAAATCTTCTTCTTTTATTCCTCTTGAATATAAAATATTTTCAACAACATTAAATTTTTTGTTGCTTTCTTTGATTTTCCAATTGCTTTTCAAAATAACTCCCCTTGGCTTGATTATAACAGACTAATAAACTAAAATAAAGTTATGATAAAAGTTGCAATCACGGGAAATATTGCCTCTGGAAAATCTGCGGTTGAAGATGTTATAAAATCTCAAGGTTTCAAAACCCTCTGCGCAGATAAAATTGTTGCAGATTTGTATAAAAATAAAGAAATTCTTAGTCAACTTAAAAATACATTTGGAACATTAGAGAAAAAAGAAATAGCGCAAATTGTATTCAATGACAAAGAAAAAAAATTAGAATTAGAGCGCATTATCCACCCATATGTTAAAAACGAAATTGAAAAATTTATATTAAATAATTCAAGCGAAAAAGCGGTTTTTGTTTCCGTTCCGCTTCTTTTTGAAGCAGGTTTTGAGAATTTATTCGATAAAATCATTTTTGTTACAGCAGATGAGAACATTCGTCTTGAAAGAGTAATGAAACGAGATAATTGCGACAAAAATTTTGCCAAAAAGAAAATTTTAGCTCAAGCACCCGAAAATGATAAAATCGAAAAATCAGATTATATAATTGAAAATAATTCAACAATTGAAGAATTAGAAAACCAAGTTAAGACTATACTTCAAACTTTTTAAAGTTTTCAGGAAGTTTATCACCTGCTAAATTTTGGTTGATATTGGCATCTGTGTTATTTGGCATTTCAGAGTTCACAATTGCAACTTTTTCTTCGCTTGTTAATTCTCTTTCAGGCTTTTTATCGCCTTTATCTTTTTTGAATATTTTTTCAAAAGTATCTGCCATAGGAGTTGCAAAAAGCGGAGTAATTATTCTTTTCCCGATAACTTGAGAACCAACTAGAGTACCTAAAACGCAAAGCCCTGTTCTTGCAAGGCCTTTTCTTGCGCCAAGTGCTTCCATAAATTTCTTCTCATCAAAAGTTTTCCCAGCTTTTTCAACAAACTCTTTTGCACTTGCTCTTAATTTATCAGCATTAAAGCATTTATTTGCAATTTTTTTGTCAAATAATTTTTCCATCCAGCCTTTCATTGGAAGACCAATTGCAAACGCTGTAATAACATTCATAATTCCATTTCCAAGGTCAAGTGCCGCAACAAAAGATCTTTTTTCTTCAGGAATTTTTTTATTATTCATAGATTGAGTTACATAATAATATGTTGAAACAATATCTTTTGAAGTGGTTGAAGCAAGAGCAATAGCAGAAGCTGCGCCTGCAACAGATGGTTTATTTAATTTTTTCATCAACCCTGAATTTGAGAGCCAATTTACAGCTTTAACACCTAAACTCATTAGTCATCCTCCTCTTCTGTTTTTTGTACCGAAGGTTGAGGTTGCGCTTGAGCCTCAGCTTTTTTTGCTTCAGATTGCTTTTTAGAATTTGCAAGATCTGGGAAGAATTTTTCAACAATTCTTGGATATGCCCAGTTTAATATACCGCAAGTTACAGGGAGTGTTAGAAGACTCAACACAATGCCTAAATATTTTTTATTTGAACTTAGAACATCTCCTGCTTTTGCAATTTTTGCGTTAACAAATTTCTTAATTGTTTCTTGTCTAACGGCATCATCTAAATTAGCGCATTTTCCTTTATCAACAAGAGCTTGTGCTTTTTCTTGAATTGCTTTTTTAGTATCGGCAAAAATCAAATCTTCTACCTTGCCTTTTAAATCTTTAGACAATTTGCCACCATTTTGAGCTTTAAGTTCTTTGATTTTTTCTGTGTAGTCTTTTACAGAAATTGAATTTTCTTTAGTTAAAATCTCATCTACTGGCGTATCTTTAAAGCTTTCAGTAGCTTTTTTAATTGCTTCTTCAAATGTTGCAGTTTGTCTTTTTTTGATAGCTTCTTTCAATTCTTCTTTTGTGATGTCAGGATTTTCCATTTTTATTAATTTTTTAAGATAAGATTCTTTTTGCTTATCTCTCAAATCCATTCCTTTAACACCGCCTGTTGAAGCATATTTATCAAGAGCATTATTTAAAGCTTTTACAACGCTCATTTGTGCTGCAACTGCAATAACAGCAGAAATTGGCTGCCTAAGAGCTGAATACATTTTTGTTTCTTTATCTTTTTTGCTCAATGGGTTAAACGCAATGAAAATTGGAGCAACAACTGCAGTACCAAATGCGGTTACCAAAATATTCATATATTCGCCGTCTTTTAATTTAGAAAGCAATTTACCAAATTTGCCCATTGAACTATTTAGGGCATCTTGATAAACATCTCCAGTAAGATTTGGAGCGCTAGCTTTTCCAGCTGCAGTCAATGTGTTTCGAGCACCTGTTGCAACTTTATTCGCAACCGCTTTTGCGCCTCTCCCAATATTCGTAGTTATTTTCCCAACATTTAACATATATCTTTTTCTTCCCATGTTAATAAAAACAAAAACACAGAAAAAATTGCCTTTTTTTATTATTTTTTTGGAACGTTTTTTATTTTAATACAGGCAAGGCTAAAAACAAGCACCCAAGCACATTTAAGAAAACAAAGAGCCCAAAAAGCACACTCCTTGTGGCTTTTTCTTTGTGCAAAATAATGCCTTTAGCAAAAAGAAATATTAAAAGTGGATAAATTTCAATAATATGGCATGCCACAAAATTAATTTTTAAGACATTTAAAATTAAATAAACAGTAAAAAATGTTGCGCATGATGTGCTCAGTGCAAAGTAAACATTGTGTTTTTGATGTGCGCAAGTTCTAAATATAAAATAAGCCGAAATTATGCTTGGAGTAAAAACAAACACCCAAAAGACTATATTATTTATAATATTTTGGTTGACACTTGCAATTTTAAGCCCCACTGGGTTAATTGAAAAAAGCGCAGAATAACTAACTAAAATGTCATTTATATTAATTGAAAAAGGATTTGCCTTGACATCTAAAAAACCAAAAATCATAAACAAGCAAATTGGAATTGCAAGCACCAATGGGAAAAGAAAGTTTGTGAATGCTTTATCTATTTTTACTTTTTGGTTAGAAAATGCAAAAATCGCAATAAAATTGAAAATCACAAAAAATATACTCACAGGATGCAAAAGCACAAGCAACAAACTTAAAAGTGAGATTGCAGTTAGATTTCCAAATTTTTTATTTTTTAAAACTTTAAGCGAAAGAAAAACTACTAAACTTGATATAAAAAACAACAAATTCACAAAATTCAAACTATGCCCAAATGCAATCAATATACCACTTGCAGCACAAATTGTTCCTGCAAATAATCCCATATTTGAATTTTCTTTTGAAGAAATATAACCAATAAAATAAAGGACAATAATTGATGCAACACCAAAGATTAAACTAAAAATATCGGCACCAAAAAAATTACCCAAATTGAAATGCAAATTTTCAGCACACCAAGGAAAAATAAAAGATGACCTTGCACCAAAAAAAGAATTTGCACTAATTCCACTTGCAAAATCTATAGAACCCGAAACACCATTTCCTGTGTAGCTTCCAAGTGCTCTTAATATTAAACCGAAGCACACTAAAACAAATAAATTTAAATAATTCTTCTTATCCATAAAACTATTCTACCAAACGAGTTTTTATTTGTCATTCAATATATTTAATTGTGATATAATATTTGATATAAATAAATTAGAAAAAGCGGGTTTAATGGCATACAGTAACACAATCGTCATAGTATCTGATAACGAGGAGACTTTTGAAAATATTAAAAGTAAATTTTCCTTGCTTCGTGGTCATGATAAAGTGCTTAGCACAAGCAAAGTTAACTGTATTGAATTTTTAAAAACAACTGTTCCAAATGTTGTAATTTTTCCGCACGAAGACGAACAAGCAACTTTTAAGTTAATTAGAAACATCAAAAGAGAAAAATTTATAAATCAAATTCCAGTTATAGTTCTTGGAAGCACAAAAAACAGAGATTTTTTTACAGAAGCGTATGATGCTGGTGCAGATGAAATTTTATTTGAAGACACGGCAGAATATGAACTCTTAATCCGTGTTATTTGGGCAATTAAAAGAGGCATTAAAAACAACAAAGACAAAAACTTCGATAACTTCTTGAGACACGTTGGAATTTTAGATGATTCAAGTTTCATCTGTGAAGAATATGGCGAAAAATTCCTACAAAGTGAAATAAATTACTCTATTGCATATGATGTAAAATCTTCACTTATGCTTATTTCGCCAAACAAAAAAACTGCTCATTTTACTCAAGAATTAAGAAAAGTAGTAAGAAATATTGATATCGTTGTGCCAAACGATGATAATTTCTACATTTTTATGCCTGATACAACAACAAAAGGCGGGAAAAAACTCTTCGAAAGATTAAGTTCGACATTCAGATTAAATGGCGGACTAAAAGGTGTAATCGTTGAAGTTGGTTCAAGTAATTTTGATGAAATTAAATCTGCTCTAAATAAAAATTTAAATTCACTAAAAGAAAATATTTTGATATCGCTTTCTGCAAAAACTTTAGAAGTTAAAGTAGAAGATGAATTTGAGGATATTTTGCCTGAAAACAAATTGCAAAAATTAAAATATAAAAGAAAAATCAAAGCACTAAAATCTGAACTTGAAGAAGCAGAAAAACTTGAGGCAGAAGAAAAAGCAGAAAAAATAAAAGCAAAAGAAAAGGTTGAAGAAAAAACCCCAAAAACAGAGGAACAAACGCAAACAAAGCCTGAGGAAAAAACACTCGAAACAGAAAAAAAACCAGAAATAAAAACCGAAGAAAAGCCTCAAAAAGAAAAAATTAAAAAACAAGCAGAAGAAAAACCTCTCAAGAAAAAACTAAAAAAGGAAGCTAAAAGTGAAGAGGCACAAAAAGCGCCTGAAAACATAGTTCTTGAAGAAATGGTTCAAGAAAATAAAGCAAAAAAACAAGAAAAAACTGTTCAGGAAGTAATTTACGATAAACCAATTGAGGAAATTTTAACCCCTGAACAATTAAACCAAAAAAGAACATCAAAACTTAAAAAGCTTAAAACTGTCGCAAAACAAAAAAATAACGACGGTCTATATGAGCAAACTTTTAAAAAGAAAATCGAAATTATAATCGTTCCGCAATTTGTAAAATACAGAGACATAATTCTTGCAAACATCAAAAAAAGTGTCGCAGACATTGCAATTTCGGAAGAAAAATGCTCGTTTATGGCAGCTCTTGACGATTACGAACACAAAATAACAATTGCCAAAAGCGAAAATATGAATATTGCAATAAACATTGAAATCGACAATGGCAAAAAGAAAAAAGTCAAAAAAACAACGTTAAATATTCTTGAATTAGATTTTGAAAAAATGACAAAATTAATGACAATTTTTCTTGGGGAATTTAGGAAAAATATAAAAAATGCTTAGCAAATACATTGGAATTATTGAAAAAGAACTCGAAGACTGTTTTTGTGACAGCAGATTTTTTATACATCAAGAAATAAAAGAAGCAATGGCATACACAACCCTTCTGCCTTCAAAAAAACTTCGTGCAATTTTTGCTCTTGAAACATGTAAAATTTTCTCAGGTTCATATAAAAATGCACTAGGGCTTGCGCTTGGAATTGAAATGCTACATTCCCAAAGCTTAATTCATGATGACCTACCTTCAATGGATAACGATGATTTAAGACGAGGAAAACCTGCAAACCACAAAGTGTTTGGCGAGGCAACAGCAATTCTTGCGGGAGACGCTTTGATTTCATTCGGCGCACAAACAATTTTAGAAAAAACACCTGAAAATATAGATAAAAATATATTATGTGAAGTTTTGAACGAATATTTAACTGTCGCTGGTGCATTTGGAATTGTTGGTGGGCAAATTGCTGATATGAATGCCGAAGGCAAAAAAATTACAGAGGAAGAATTAGACTTCATACACAAATACAAAACAAGTGCTTTGTTTGAGCTTGCAATAGTATGTGGTGCAAAACTTGGTGGTGCGAACAATCAAGAAATCAACGACATCAAAAAATTCGCAAAGGCTTTTGGGCTTGCTTTTCAAATTAGAGACGATATTTTAGATGTCATCTCAAATGAAGAAGAACTAGGAAAAACCATAGGCAAAGATGCAAAAGCAAACAAATCAACATATGTAACTTTTTGGGGATTAGATGTAGCAAAAGAAAAGTTGCTCAATCTCTTAAAAGAATGTTATGATATAATGGATTTTATGGGTATAAAATCCGAAGTTTATAAAAGTATTTTAGAAAAAATGGAAATTAAAAAGTGACAACAAACATTTTAAACACAGGCTATGAAGCAATATTTTCAGGGGTTTTAGCGGCATTTCTTGCGCAAGTTGTTAAAGTTTTTGTACACCTTGTTGTACACAGAAAATTAAATTTTAAATTACTTACAACAACAGGCGGAATGCCAAGTTCACACTCTGCAGGCGTTATTGCTCTTTCAACATCAGTCGGGCTTATTGACGGCTTCAGCTCTACTGCATTTGCAATTGCACTAGGCTTTTCAATTGTAATCATGTACGATGCAGCAGGTTTAAGACGCGCAGCTGGTAAAACTGCAGCAACCCTCAACAGGCTTGTTAAAGATATTTTTGAACATTCAAATGATGTAAAGCCATACGAAACACTTAAAGAACTTTTGGGGCACACCCCATTCGAAGTGTTCTGTGGCGCATTATTCGGAATAGTTATAGCATTATCAATACATTCATTATTAAGTTAAAGGAGTTAAAATGAGAGAAGTTTCACCTCTACATCAAGAAAGATTAAAATACAATCCAAAACTAGCTGGAGAACTTTCAAAAGGAATTAAAAATCTTTCTGTAAATTATCTTGAAAAAACAAGCGCAGTTAAAGATGTTGAACAAATCCAAGAATTATTTCCAAGAATTTTTGCTCAACCAATTGTTCAATTCGGCTCAACTGGTGAAAAAATAGAATTAGAAAAGAAAAATGTTGGCGTTATTTTATCAGGCGGACAAGCCCCAGGTGGTCACAATGTTATCGCTGGTTTATATGATGCTCTTAAAACCGCTAATCCAGAAAACGAATTATATGGTTTCTTAGGCGGGCCACAAGGTATTGTTGATGGCGATTATATCAAATTTACAGATAGCTACATTGATAAATATAGAAACACAGGTGGTTTCGATATTATTGGTTCAGGCAGAACAAAGCTTGAAACAGAAGAACAATTCAAAGCAACTTTGAATACTTGCCAAAACTTAAATATTTCTGCAATTGTTATCATTGGCGGTGATGATTCAAACACAAACGCATGTATGCTTGCTCAATGGATGGCAGAAAAAGGCACAGGTATCCAAGTTATTGGTTGTCCTAAAACAATCGATGGCGACCTTAAAAATGACCAAATTGAAATTTCATTCGGTTTTGATACAGCAACAAAAACTTATGCCGAGCTTATCGGAAACATTATGAGAGACGCAAATTCAGCTAAAAAATATTGGCACTTCATCAAATTAATGGGAAGAAGCGCATCTCACGTTGGCCTTGAAGTTGCACTTCAAACTCAACCAAATATCACTTTAATTTCAGAAGAAGTTGAACAAAAAGCATTGTCACTTGACGCAATTGTTAACTATATGACAGAAATTATTGCAAAACGTGGTAATGACGGCAAAAACTTTGGTGTGGCGCTCATTCCTGAAGGTTTGATTGAATTCATTCCCGAAATGAAAACAATGATTGCAAGCTTGAATGATATTCTTGCAGTTGTTGAAGATGATGCAAATTATATGAATGCGAAAACTCAAGCTGAAAAATATGACATTATCGAATCTAAAATGGAAATGGTAAACGCAAGCGTGTTCCACTCACTTCCTGTTCTTATCAAAGACCAATTATTAATGGATAGAGACCCACACGGCAACGTCCAAGTTTCAAAAATTGAAACTGAAAAACTTTTAATCGCTATGATTAGAGAAAGACTAGACGAACTCAAAAAAGAAGGTAAATACACAGGCAAATTCTCAGACCAAGCTCACTTCTTTGGTTATGAAGGACGTTGCGCAATGCCTTCAAACTTTGATGCTGACTATTGCTACTCATTAGGCTATAACGCATTTGCGCTTATTGCTGCAGGAGTTACTGGTTACTTATCAAGCATCAAAAATCTTACAGAACCTACTAAAAACTGGATTGCTGGCGGTGTTCCACTTACTATGATGATGAATATGGAAAAACGTCACGGCAAATTCAAACCAGTTATTCAAAAAGCACTTGTTGAGCTTGATGGCCCTGTATTTAAAGCACTTGAAGCAAGAAGAGAAAAATGGGCTTACGAAGACAATTATGTATTCCCAGGCGCAATCCAATACTTTGGACCATCAGAAGTTTGTGACATCACAACTCAAACTTTAGCGCTTGAACAAAAAGCTGCTGCAGTTGCAAAATAACAAATAAAGCAAATAATTAAAAAACCTGCCTTTTGGGCAGGTTTTTTAATATCTAACTTAATTTTCCTTTAGGGTCAAGGTAATCTCTTATAGTATCCCCCAACAAATTAAAACTTAAAACTGCAATAAATATCAAACCACCAGGCGCTAAAAGCCAAGGGCGAGAAATTATGTTTGTAAATTCTTGCGCTTCTTTTAGCATATTTCCCCAGCTTGCGTCAGGTTGTTGAATGCCAAGCCCCAAAAAACTTAAACCAGATTCAGCAAGAATATAACTTGGAACAGATAAAGTTATTGCAACAATCACATAACTTGAAGTTTGAGGTAAAATATGTTTCCAAATTATTCTAAAATCGCTTGCGCCAAGAATTTTTGCAGATTTTACATAATCTTCATTTTTAATAGATAACACCATACCGCGCACAACACGAGCAAACCCAGCCCAGCCAATAAACGCTAAAATCACAACAATAAGCGCAAACCTTTGAGCAGAAGTCATTGAAGAAGGAAGAATGGAAGCAAGAATAATAAGAAGATAAAAGCTTGGAATACTCATAATAGCCTCCGCAACTCTCATCATAACTAAATCTGTTTTACCGCCAAAATACCCCGAAATCCCTCCATACATAAGCCCCAAAGGAAAAGATACGAATAGGGCAAGGAAACCAATTGTGAGACTTATTTGCCCGCCATAAAGAAGTCTTGAATAGTTATCTCTCCCATTTATATCTGTGCCGAGCAAAAATAATCTACCATCAGAATCTGTGCTTATTAATTTCCCATCTTTGAAGAAATTTATATAATGTTTTTGAGATTTATCTTCTTTAAATGTGATATTTAATGTTTTAGAATCAAAACTTTTCACATAATTGTATGTATATGGTTTTGACAATTTTCCTTCCATATCAATTACATAAATGTTTGATGGTGGTGCATAAGACAATTTTCTATCTGAAAAATTCTCAGGATAAATAGCCAAAAAATCCGCAAATAAAATCGCAATATAAAGAGCAACGAGGACAATTGTCGCGCATAATGTAATTTTATCCCTATAAATTCTTTTTAAAAGTTCCTTCATTAGCTCTTTATCCTCGGGTCGGTAACTTTAAGTAAAATATCTGCAATCAAATTGCCAAGAACAAGCATAAAAGAGCCTATCATAAGGCTTGCCATAACAAGATTTATATCAGATTTCATAACAGCTTCTAAAATAAGCCTTCCAAGCCCTGGGTATTGAAAAATATATTCGGTTAGTGCAGCACCCGAGAGCAACCCTGCAAATTCAAAACCAAGAAGTGTTATCATTGGGTTAATTGCATTTTTTAGCGCATGTTTTACAATAACCACATGCTCTGGGAGCCCCTTTGCACGAGCAAATTTTACATAATCACTATCTAAAGTATCAAGCAAATTTGCCCTCATTTGCCTTATCAGAGAACCTGCTGAAATTACAGTTAAAACAAAAACAGGAAGCACAAGATGATGCGCAATATCTATAAATTTTCCGAAAAATGAAAGCGAATAAAAATTACTACTTGTAAGGTTGCCTATTGGAAATGCTCCTGTTTTTTGTGCAAAAATTAGGCACAAAACCGCAAGAAAAAAAGAAGGTATCGCCATACCTATCGTTGCGAAAAATAAAATGAGCCTATCTGCCGTTTTTTTAAAATTCAAGGCAGCAACAACTCCTAAAGGAATCCCAACAAGCCAAGTTGCAACAATCACACAAAATGAAAGAAGCAAAGTGTTTCCCGCCCTCTCTTTAAGTTTAGTGGAAACAAGCTCGCCAGATGTAGTTGTTCCCATATCCCCTTTCACAAAATTTTTTGCCCAGTAAATATATTGGACATAAATTGGTTTATCAAGCCCAAGGCGCTTTGTTTCATGCTCAATTGTAGCTGGAGATATTGCAGGATTTAGCTTTAGCTCCGCCAAAGGGTCAACAGGAGACATTCTTATCAAAAAGAAACTAATCAACGAAACAATAAATAATATTGGTATCGTTTGCAAAATTCTTTTAAATATATATTTCAAAATCTGCATAAACTTTATTTTATCTTAAAATTCAAAAATGGGCATTAGCTTATAAGTTTATGTTTTTTCATCTTTCTAAAGGATAAAAAAAATCAAAAACGTAAGATAATAAAAGCTATGGAAAGAAAGTTTACGTTTATTGAAATTTTAAACAATGTTCATCCGCTTACACTTGCTTGCATCGTAACATCAGGTCTTGCAGTGTTATCTCTTTACTGCATACTTTAATTCCCCTCCTCAACTGCAATCATTTAAGCATTCAATGTTCTCAAATATTATTGAGATGTGTTTTTGGTGTCCGCCATTTTATTGCTTTTCCCGCTCGATAAAAAATCTTTATATTTCATACCCAAAAAGCTTATCAAAAAAGCAGAAATTGGAATTGCAAGATAGGTCAAAAAGCCAAATTTGTAACTTTTTGCCAATTTTTTTGCAAGGTTAGGTTCAAGAAGCTCTCGTGCCCATATGTTTGCTTTATGTGTCGCCATGCCTTCTTCCATAAGCATAGGCAAAGATGATGCTGCAGCAAGGAACGGAAGTGTTTTTCTAAACACATTTTTTGCTTTCTGGAATTTAGTTAATTCTTCGCCTTCTTTTGGTTTTTCTTCATTCAAAAGCAAACTCGCAAACGCAAGCACGAAAGGAATTTTTTGTGAAGGCAGGTAAAGGGGAAATATTTTTTTGAAAAACGAAGAAAATTTATTATTGTGCGCATGCCCAATTTCATGAAATAGCAAATTTGGAGCAACTTCTCGATTTATATAAATCGAACCATCTCCGTGGAAAAAAGCATTTGAACCTTGTTGAACCTGCTGCAAATCTTGAATGGTTAGTGGTGTTTGTAAAAATTTAGAAAGATTAGTTTTCGATGTAATGTTTTTTATATCAATTAATTTTTCAAGTTTTTCTCTTTTAAGGATTTTATCTGCATTATTGTTTAAAATCTTAATCTCGTCTTCACTCAAGCTTTTTGCAGTATTAAACATTTTCTTAAAAAATGAATTAGTGGAAAAATTATGCGCAAAAAACACTGGCACAGCAGGCGCATAAGAAGAAATTGTTATGCACATTTTGCGTATTTTTTCTTTATTTTTCTGTTCTAGGTTTTGATTTGCTTGATTATTTTTCACAGAAAAATTCTGAAAATTTTTAAAACCAATTTTTTGCACAAATTAACCAATTTTTCACTAACCAAAAATATGAAAACAAAACCAAAAAAAATATTGCCCAAAAATTAATATTTCTTAATGAATACACCATGCAGATGATGAAACAATTGCCTTCATGTTCTATCCTGAAGTATGACTATGGGGATTTAATAAGGTAATCAAGTTTTTTAATGAAAAAATTTAAGTTCAGAATGCAACCAATTCTTGAAATTAGGGAGAAAAAACTTGAGGACGAAAGATTAAAACTTGCAGAGTTACAGAACATTCTAAATTCGCAAATTGATATTCTAAATGAAATGGAGTACAAAAAAAGGAAATTGATTGAAAGAATAGATGTACTCCAAAACGGAGAAACAATGGCAATTAACGAAATATGCAATTGCAGAATGTTTCTTGAGCGAATTAATTCAGACATCCAAACTCAGCTAGGTTTAATTAAAAAAACACAAATCAAAATTGAAGAACAAAAAAAAGTAATGACAATTGTCTATCAGGAACTCAAAACTCTTGAAAATTTAAAAGAAAAACAAGAAACAGAACATCTGAAACACTTCGAAAAACTAGAGATGAAAGAGATTGACGATATAGCAATTAGTCGCTACAAAAACAAAAACTAACGGGGAAAAAATGCAAGAATTATTACAATCAAATGGTATAGCAGGGAGTGTTGAAGAAAGCCTAAAAGCAATGCTTTCGCAAAAAATGTCTATGACAACAACAACCACTCAAGGTGTGGATTTTAGCGAGATTTTTGCAAATGCAACAAAAAAACAAAAAGAACTCGCAGATTTTGCTTCCTCTAGTACAAAAAATAAAACAAACCAAACAACAGTTTCAACAAAAAAAATTAAGAATGAAAATAATATAAATGACAATTCAAAAATTCAAAACACACAAAATGAAGACAAAAAATTAAATAAACAAGATAAAGTTGAGGGCGAAAATAAAACAGAAAATACTGCTTCAAAAGATGAAAAAAATGTTGAAAATACAAATAATGAAGAACTTGAAAAAGTGACTGCACAACTTGAAGAAGCGGTAAATATTTCAAAAGAAACAGCTATAATTGAAACGATAGATATTTCAAACATCGACACAGTTGAAAAAACAACAACTGAAGACACAAAAGAAACAACAAACGAAAATACAACGCTAAAAACTGAAAATAAAACAAACGCAACCCAAGAAACAAAAGCGCTTGATAACCTTCAAAAAATTGAAATTGATTTAGCTGAAGTTGATAAAACAGATGAATCAACAACAGAAACCGCAGAAGATATCACAACAATCAACACCAAAGCAACCGATAAAACAGCTCAAACAAAAGGAGCAAATGAAATTGATTTAGCTGAAGTTGATGAATTAGATGTAGCATCTGAAGAAACGAAAGCTTTAAAAGGCAAAATTTTTGTTGATAGCGAAAATATTCAAAATGAAACTGGTATGTCACTTGATGAAATTATGTCATCAAATGAACCAAATATCGAAGGCATTGTTGAAGAAAAAATCTTAAAAGATTTAAATTTAAATGTTGATGAAATTATGCTTGGCACAAAAGCAAGCACAGATGCAAGCTCAAAACTTACAAGCAACGCAAGTGAACAAATGTTTAAAATGTCCCTTGAAAAAACATTCGGTGCAAAAACTGAAGCAGGAAACATTCAAGCACTCCAAAATAATGCTCAAGCATCAAATAACGCAGGACATAATGAAAACCAAAGTTTGAATTTATCAAATCAGGGCACACAAAATAAAGTTCAAGACTTCAAACAAGCAACAACAAGCGCTAGCGCAAAATTTAGCGAAGTCCAAAAACAAGATATTTTAGACCAAATTACTGCAAAATTTGACCAATTAAAAACAAATGGAAACGCAAAAATTACTTTAACTCTTCGCCCAAATGATTTGGGAAGAGTTGTAATTGAAATGAGTCAAGATAAAAACGGCGTTTCTGCAACAATTTTAGCTCAAAATGAAGATGTTAAAAAACTTCTTGAGCAAGATATTGAAGGACTAAGGTCAAAACTAGCACAAGCAGGTGTGCAAGTTGACAATATTGTAATTAAAACACCTGAAGGCGCAAATAATAATTCAGACCTTGCGCAAGATTTCAAAGAAAATAACCGAAAAGAAGAAAACGCAAAAGAAAATAATTCAAATCAACAAAATAAAAACTCAAACAACCAAAATTCTTCAGAAAATTCTGAACACCATCATCAAAGAAGTTACTATCAAGAAAGTTTGGTTGAAAACTATGAAAGTTATGAAGGTATAAAGGTAGGTAATAATGGCTTCATCAGAACTCGTTAGTATGCAAAATGCCACTGCGAAAGCAGAAATGGCAAAAGCAGATGCAAAAACAAATAATTCAGAAGTAACATCTGATATGTTCTTGAAATTGATGCTTGAACAACTTCAATATCAAGATCCATTGGACCCTGTAAGCAACACTGAATTTCTTTCACAACAAGCAATGTTTACTCAATTAGAAAAAATTATGGACATTGATAGTGAAATTGCAAGCAACAATGCAATCCAACAAACACTTTCTCTTGTTGGAAAAGAAGTCACAATTACAGACCCTGACAACAAAAACAAAACAATCACAGGCGTTGTTGAATCTGCAAACTTTTCAACAGACGAACCAACAATCACAATCGCTGGAAAAGATTATCCACTAGACCTTGTGCAAAATGTTGCACCATCAAATAATAATTCAGCACAAGTTGAACAAAATACAAAATCAATTCAATCAATTGAAAAAACTTTAGGAGATTTAAATATTAACTTCTCAGGGCTTTCTGAAGCAGTTAAAGGTTTTCTCTCAAATGAAAAATACTCTGGCTAATTGCCATAAATAAGACAATAAAAAAACAAACAAATAACAAGGAGATATAGATGTCACAAGCAATGTACACCGCAATGACTGGGATTAACGCAGGTCAAGAAACAATTACCGTTGTTTCAGACAACATCGCAAACTTGAACACAACAGCGTTCAAAGAATCAGCGATTAACTTTCAAGATGTATGGTATAAAACATACACAAGTGGTACCGCTCCAACTTACACAGCAGGTGGTACTAACAGTAAGCAAGTAGGTGTTGGTACTTTAAGTTCTTCAATCACTAAAAACTTTGATACTTCATCAATCAACACAACTGGTAAAACATCAGATATGGCAATCGAAGGTGATGGTTTCTTCACTGTTCGTGATGCAAACGGCGCTCTTCGTTACACTCGTGATGGTAACTTCACACTTGACTCAAATGGTTACCTTGTAACATCAAGCGGTTACAATGTTCTTGGTACTGAACAAGTTTTGTCTTATAGTGCATCAACAACTCCTGTTAAAATCCCACAATCTTTGGAACTTGCGCCAGTAGCGCAACCTACAGCAACTTTCCAAACAAAAACATTAGATGAAACAAACAATGCTCAAATCATTGCTGGTGATTTCACAATCAACATAATTAAACCTGATGGTACAACAGGAAGTGCAACACTTACTATTGGCAACCCAACTGAAACTACTGTCCAAAAAATGGTTGCTGATTTCAATACGCAACTAACCAACCAAAATATGCCAGTAAGTTGCGTTATAAAAGATGGTGTTTTGCAATTCCAAATCAATAAAAACCCAGACACAGGAGCTGATTTAGTTCAAACAATGTCATTTAAATCAGGAACATCAAACTTCGTTCAAACAACAGATATTTCATGGGCGAGCAAAGTTCCTGCAACTGCAACCACAAATGCATATTATTCAACAAAAATTCTAGACTACAATGTAACAATTGACCCTGTATCAGCAGTTGACAGAGCTATTACCCTTGAATCTTGGTCAGTGAGTGAAACAGGTATCATCGAAGCAACATATTCAAATGGTGACAAAATCACAGTTTATAAAGACGAAGACGATGATAGCTATAAATTCAAATATACGATGACAAACGGCGTTGAAATTATAGATGATGACGTAAAAGCTGACCCAAATGCCCTTATCCCTGGCAACATGCAAATGCAATTTGCAAACGTTACAAACAATCAAGGTCTTGTAGCAGTTGGTTCAAATATGTACGCATCTGGTCCTAACTCAGGGGATATAAGCTATGCGGCAGCAGGCAACCACGGTATTGGTTCAGTTGCAACAGGGGGCTTAGAAAGCTCAAACGTAGATATGAGCCGTCAGTTCTCAACAATGCTTCTTGCTCAAAGAGGAATTGAGGCAAACTCAAGAGTATTCGACACAGCAAATAGCATTCTTCAAACATTAGTTTACCTAGGAAGAGGTTAGACATAACTTAAAAAAGGAGGTTTAAAACCTCCTTTTTTAATAACTTATTTTTTGTCTGCTTTTGTTACTTGGAAAGATTTACTTTCAGAAATTTCAATTCTTGCAGATTTTATTTTATCTTTTGTTTCTTCATCAAGCGCATTACCCGCAACAAGCCTGTCAATGAAAGCATTATTCAATCTAACAGCTTTTGGGAGAACGCCTGCTTCTTCTAAAACATCTTTGATTTGATTAAAGTCATAAGAAAATGTTTTTTTAGAATGGTAAGCAAGAGTTTCGCCTGTTGGAAGAACCACGTCTTCTCCGCCTCTTTCAAAATAGATTTTGAAAATTGACCTTAAGTCTTGAATTTCGCCTTGCATAACAGAAATTGCTTGTTGAATTCTTAGGTATCTTTCAAACAAATAATCAACATTATGAATTTGCGAAAGTTGCCAATCATATTTTTGGAAATATTGGTTTCTAAGCATTGGATAAGCTTTTGCGAGGCAATATGCATCGCCCATAGCCCTGTGACGAGCTTCACATTCAACACCATAGCACTCAATTAAAGAACCCAAACCACAACTTTCAATATGTGGATAAACTTCTTTGAACATAAACTGAGTATCAACATATTTATTTGTTAATGGTTTTTGATAAAGTCTTTTAGAGGCTCTATTTAAAAAGCTAAAATCAAAAATTGCATTGTGAGCAACAAGGGTGTGGTCGCCAATAAATTCAAAGATTTTAGGATAAATTTCTTCTTCTTCAGGTGCACCTTCAAGCATTTCTTCGGATATTCCATGAACCGCTTGAGATGATTTTCTGATGTGTTGATGCGGGTTAATGAGTGTTTCAAATTTATCAACAATAACCCCATTCTCAAGCTTTACACCAGCAAATTCAATAATTCTTTCTTTTGTGTAATCAAGCCCAGTTGTTTCAACATCGATTACAATTTCAATTTCTTTTTCTATTTGTTCCATAATTAAAATCTTACCATAAATATTTTTCTTATGTAGCGTCTGCTAAATCTTTAGCTTTTTGATATTCATTTTTGAAGTAATTTTTATCATAATTTAAATTAATAAATTCCCAAGGGAGTTCGTTTTCTGGCGAAAATTCCTTTGTTGCTTCAAGTTCTATATCAAGATTATTATTCCGTGCAATTTCCACATATTTTTCATAATCAAAATTTTCATCCCAAGAATCAAGATATGAGCCAGATTTATACAAATCATAAATAAAATTGTTTAGTCTTTTATCTCCACGAGTTAAAAATGCCTCAACTTGACTTAATTTAGAATGATGAAAATTAAGTTTCACATTCCGCATAGAAGCACATTTTTCTTTCAAAAATTTGATTTTCTCAGCAATTTGCTCAAGCGAATTTTGAGGTGCATAAGCAAAAGGTGTGAAAGGTTTTGGAACAAAAATTGAAATAGAACAAGTAATTTGAGGAACTTTTAGTCCGCGCTCCATGCAGGTCCTGCGAACATCAGCAAAAAGCCCAGCAATTCCTGCAATATCATCGTATGTTTCATATGGAAGTCCAATCATAAGATAATATTTGATTTTCTTCCAACCAGCCTCAACAGATGCCACTGTCGCATTTAAAATTTGCTCTGTTGTCAAATTCTTTTTAATTATATCTCGGAGCCTTTGTGTTCCAGCTTCAGGAGCGATTGTAACCGCAGATTTTCTAACCTCTTGCATAAGGTTTGCAAGGCGTAAAGAGAATTTATCTGCCCTTTGACTTGGAAGCGAAACACTAACATCTGTATTTTTAAAATAATCATTTAGCTCAAAAATAATATCTTCAATTTGCGTATGGTCATTAGACGACAAAGAAAGCAGAGAATATTCAGAATATCCTGTGTTTTTAACATAATCTTTTACAAGAGAAATCACATCTTCTTTTTTTCTTTCTCTAATTGGAAGATTTGTGTGTGCACTTTGGCAAAATCTGCATAGTCTTGAGCAACCTCTCCTAATTTCAACTGTTGCCCTATCATGCACCGATTCAAAATGTGGAATTGGAGATTTTGTTGGCGCAGTATGATACTCAAGCCTTGCTATTCTTTTTGTTACTTCTCTGTGGTGCGCTGGCACATAAACACCTTCAATATCTGAAATTGCTTTAATAATTTCCGCCCTTGTTGCCCCTTGAGATTTCATTTCTTTATATAAATCCATAATCTCTAAAGTTGAATCTTCGCCATCGCCAATTAAAAATGCATCAATAAAATCTGAAATTGGAAGCGGATTATATGCACATGGGCCACCCGATAAAATTATAGGATGATTTTCTTCTCTATCAGCAGATAGCAAAGGAATTCCTGCAAGCTCAAGCATTTTAAGGAGCGTTGTGTATGATAATTCATATTGAAGTGCGAACCCAACAAAATCAAACTCAACAAGCGGAACTTTTGCCTCAAGTGTGCAAAATGGCAACCCCGATTTTTCAAAGTTTTCTAAATAATCAATTTCTGGCGCATAAATTCTATCCGCCATAAAATTCGCCCTGTCATTTATAATTTTATACAAAATTTTATGACCGAAATTGCTTATCCCAATTTCATATTTATCAGGGAAAGCGAGCGCCATAGTGACTTCAGCAGAGGCAAAATCCTTATTCGCACTTAAAAATTCACCACCAATGTATCTTGATGGTTTTGTGCAATTTTTTAAAATGTAATCATATTTTTCAAAAAAAGTTTGCTTATTCAATGGTTTATGCCAAGTTTTCTGGGTCTAATTTTTCTACTTCAATGATTTCACCTTCTATTTTACCATCAAAATAGCATTTGAAAAATTTTGACAATTCTTCGTTTTTTACAAAATAGTTGTAAATATATGTTTTATTTTTAATTTTTCTCAAAACACTTATTGCGTACCTATTTTTTTCGCCATAATTTTTTAAATGTTCAAAATTAAGTGAAAAACCATTCACATCACGAGTTAATTTTGTGTATTCAAAACCTTCATACAAAGGGTTTTCAGCCACAGACTTGGCGCTTCTTACTTTCTTTTTCTCGTTTAAAACAACAATTTTTTCACTCTTTTTATCCATAAAATTATTATACAAATTTTTAAACAAGCACAAAAATTATTTAACAAAAATTGACAATGCGATAGCCAGAGTTGCAAAGCGAACCGTTGAGCTAAGGCGAAACGTGTGGAGCCTGTATGCGAAGCGAACAAACGACTTGCGCTGAGCAAGAAGTTTGTGCAACTGTTGAACGTGCGATAGCCAGAGCTGCAAAGCGAACCGATGAGCCAAGGCGAAACGTGTGAGCCTGTATGCAAAACCAAAGGTGGAGCGAACAAAAAAGCGCCCCTTAAAGAAGCGCTTTTTATTATTTCGAAATTTTGATTAATCGTTTTCTTCAAAGCCAAGATATTCTCTAGCTCTTTGTGCTGGTTGGTTGTTTCTGTCTGATGGCGCAATAAAATTCTTTCTGCATTCAAGCTCAATTACGTCACGAGCAGTTGTAGTGTCGCCAGCAATGTTTCCGCCAACAACACTATTTGTGATACCAGCTGCGCCATCTAGGTCAACTCTGATATAGCAAACATTGGCATTGTCGCATTCTCTATTAGAAAGATCATTATACAAAATACCATCTGTTGTTAAATATCTAGTACCGCTGCTATTTGAAACTCTCAAAACTGCAGGAACATTGCCTTGAGCTGTCGCAAGCCATGCTAAAAGCCCCATGCCCATTTTATTTGTTCCAAGAGCTGCATCGCCCATTTTGGTATCAATTGCTTGTTGAAGTGTCGTTTGAGCTTTTTTTGCAAGCGCTACATATTTTTTGTCCATATTTGATGTCACAAGGTTTGGAACAGTGAGTGCTGCAATAACACCTATTATTGCAAGAACCAATAAAACTTCCGCTAAAGTAAACGCTTTTTTCATAGTTTATTTTCCTTTTTTCCTAACTAATCACCGTATTTATTTTTAAAGTATAATTTATTTTTCAGTTCATTTCAAGATTAATCTGGACTAAGATTTAACTCACTAAATTGGAGATTAATCTCTTTAGTTTGCAAGTCTGTATCTGTGTTTTTTTCCATTTGCATATTATCTGCCGTATAGTCTGTGTATGGATAAACTTGCCCGTCTTTTACCATAAAGACTGCAATGTCACTGTAGTTTTCTTTTGCCCTATCCACACTAGCATTCACGTAATTATTGTAATTAGCTTCCATTGTCGCAATGTTTCTTGCTGAACCTTTTTGTTGCCCGTCCATATCAACAATAACAAAACAAGCATTCTGGTGACAATTATCCCCACGAACTAAAAACACCATGCCGTCTTGAGTTTTAAAAGCATTGCCACTAACTCTAACTGTTTTTACACTACCAGAAGATCTATCCGTAATGTAGTTTACTAAATTTCTAGCATCTTCATTTCCAACCATTCTTCTTTGCGTTGTCACAAATTTTGCACGAAGTGACTCAGAAAGAACAGAATATGCTTTACCTGTTTTCGCTTTATATGTTTTATCTGCCCTTTCGTTGTTAAATGTATTAACAGTTGGGGCAAGAGCAGCAAAAACAACACCTAAAATTGAAAGTGTTACAAGAATCTCTGCAAGCGTGAATGCTTTTTTGTATATTTTTTTTATCTTAATTTCCATAAATAATATCCTAAAGTTAATCTTCTTCTATGCCCAGATGAACTCTTGTTCTAATTGCAGCAGGCGTGTTCTCGCCAAGCGGAGGTGGCATAATCATATTATCCCTACACTGGAATACCATAATATCTGCTGCTCTGTCGTTATCTAAATCTTGCAAATCATCGGTGACATCACTTGCCGTTGGACCACTTGCGCCATCAACATCAACATAAATCGCACAAGCCGTGCTTGTAGAACACGAATTGCACCTATTAGGATTTAAAGTTTTAGAGTCTTGAATAATCATGCCGTCCGTTGTTTTAATTGAACCCAAATTCCCGCCATTATCTTCGTCCATAATTCTTAAAGACGGTTCTTCTTTATCGTATGTAATGCCATCAATTACGTAACTGTCAACAGCGAGCCAATAAATAAAACCTAAACCAGCACGAGCTTTCCTTATCTTATCTTCAAGAATTGTAGCATCGTATGCTTGTTGCAAAGTTAAATGTGCTTTTTTTACCAAAGATTTATATTTTCTATCCTGATAGCCTGCTTGAAGAGTTGGGACCGTGACCGATGCAATAACACCTACAATTGCAAGAGCGGCAAGGACTTCGGCAAGCGTGAATGCTTTTTTCATAACTAATCCTAATTGTGTTTATTTAGTTTCATATTATATTATATTTTGCCCTTTTTTTGAATAGTTGTAACAAGTAATTAAAAAATTTTTTAAATGCTCAATTTGCAGATGAAACTTTAGTTTCACCTGCAAATTTCGCTTAATGTTTTAGCTAGAGGCTATTTTAATGGGGATTAATCACACTTTTTACATGGTGCCCAGAAGCATTCTTCGCCAGCACATGGAAATCTAAACACTGAGCAATTTTTAGCAAGTTTTCTCATTTTTCTTGTTTCTGCTCTATTAAATTTTCTAAATTCTCTTCTTTGCTCAGATGTAAGCTCTGAATTTACATTATCTTTAAATGCTTTATATTCTGTTTTCATGCACTTTTTAATCTCTTTAATTGCTCGTTTTTTATCTCTAATTGCATCGCTTGATGCACATCTTTCTATCATTGCGCAAAGTTGTTTTTGCTCAATATTCATCTCATGTTTCAAATCAAGCATTTTATCTTTAAAATCACCGTAATAACAATCAATTCTTCTTATTTGACTTGAATCAAGGCAAAGAGCTTTTTTTAGTTTTACATATTGATTATCGAAAAAACACGTATTTTCTTTTTCTAATTCATCACAAATTTTCCCATCGTCTCGATTTTTGCAAGGATTACAATCAGTTTTTGGCATATTGCAAGGCGCTTTTTGTTCACATTTTGCTGTATCACAAGGCGATTTTGCACAATTATTTTGTGGTGCGCACTTTGGTTTTGCACAATCATTTTGAGGTTTCACACATTCATTTTGGGTCACACATTTTGGTTTTGCACAATCATTCAGGTGGCAATCCGCCAAAACTTCACCTGCACCAATAAAAATCATCGCCACTGCGGCAAACAAAATTCTAATCATTTTTTATCCCTTTCTTCTTTGTGATTTTATGATACTAGAAGAAATAAAATGAAAAAACTCCACTTGGGCAAGCCAAATGGGGAATTTTGAATTATTTAAAACGCAAATTAGATTAATCTTCGTTAATGCTCAAAACCGCCATGAATGCTTCTTGTGGAATTTCAACTCTTCCCACAGATTTCATTCTCTTTTTACCACGTTTTTGCTTTTCAAGCAGTTTGCGTTTTCTTGAAATATCACCGCCATAGCACTTATCAAGCACGTTTTTGCGAAGTGCTTTAATGTTTGTTCTTGCAATAACTCTGCCCCCAACTGCCGCTTGAATCGCAACTTCAAACATTTGACGAGGAATAATTTCTTTTAATTTTGCAGCGAGTTTTTGCCCAATTCCATACGCACTATCTTTGTGGCAAATAACAGAGAGCGCATCGACCACTTCACCAGAGAGCATAATATCCATTTTAACAAGGTCTGAGCGCTTGTATGAAGCAAATTCATAATCAAGACTGGCATAACCTTTAGAGCGAGATTTCAACTGGTCATAAAAATCAGTAATTACTTCACTCAATGGAATTTCATATTCAAGATTTACTCGAATTTTATCAATATAGTGCATATTGATAAAATCGCCACGTTTTGTTTGGCATAATTCCATCAAAGAGCCAACATAATCTTTTGGAGTGAATATATTTACTTTTACATAAGGTTCTTCAATGTAATCTCTATATTGTGGCGCAGGGAGGTTTGAAGGGTTATCAATTTCAATCATCGTGCCATCTGTTTTATAAACCTTGTAAATAACACTTGGCGCTGTTGTGATAAGAGATAAGTCATATTCACGTTCCAGACGTTCTTGAGCAATTTCCATATGCAACATGCCAAGGAAACCACAACGGAAACCAAAACCAAGCGCAGAAGATGTTTCAGGCTCAAAAGTGATTGAACTGTCGTTTAATTTTAATTTTTCAAGCGCTTCCTTTAAATCATGATACTGGTCATTATCCACAGGGTAAAGCCCTGAAAACACCATTGGTTTTGCTTCTTTATATCCTTCAAGCGGTTCTGGCGCAGGATTTTCAGCATTTGTAATGGTATCACCTACAAACCTTGTAATTTCTTTTATAGAGCCTGCAAAATAACCAACTTCCCCCGTTTTTAATGTTTTAACAGGATTTCTGTTTGGTGTTAAATACCCAAGCTCAACAACTTCAAACTCTCTGCCAGATGCCATAAAGCGAATTTTATCACCAAGATTCATTTCGCCATCCATAACTTTGAAATAGCAAACTGTGCCTAAGTATTGGTCATAAGCACTATCAAACACAAGCGCACGAAGCGGTTTATCTGATGTATCATCTGGAGGCGGAACATGTTTTACGATAGCTTCTAAAACTTCTGGAATTCCTATTCCTTCTTTAGCACTCACAGGAATTGCCAAAGAACCGTCAATCCCTAAAATTTCTTCAATTTCGCCCTTAACTCGCTCAACATCAGCTGAAGGCAAGTCTATTTTATTAATTACGGGTATAATTTCTAGGTTTTGCTCCATTGCAAGATAAACATTTGCAAGGGTCTGTGCTTCAACACCTTGAGTTGCATCAACTATGAGCAATGTCCCTTCACACGCTGCAAGCGACCTTGAAACTTCATAAGAAAAATCCACGTGTCCTGGGGTGTCAATTAGATTTAGCATATATTCCTTGCCGTCTTTGGCACTATAGTGCATTCTTGCAGTGTTTAATTTGATTGTGATACCACGTTCACGTTCAATATCCATAGTATCCATAAGTTGGTTTTGCATGTCACGTTCAGATATTGTGCCCGTTGCCTCTAAAAGCCTATCTGCAAGGGTAGATTTCCCGTGGTCAATATGCGCTATGATGCTAAAATTTCTAACTGACTCAATTTTTTTCATAAAAATATTATATTATAAAAATTTTATTTTAATATATGGCAAAATTGGCATATGGTCTGATTGAAATAAGGAAAATATATTGATATAATCTTTCATTATGCAAAACATTTTAGAAATAGAGAATTTAAATTTATCTTTTTTGATTGACGACAAAAAATTTAATTGCATAAAAAATTTAAATTTAGCCTTTGAGAAAGGTAAAATGCACGGCATTGTAGGTGAATCAGGGTGTGGGAAAACAATGCTAATGTCATCTGTTCTTGGAATTTTGCCAAATAACGCAAATATTAATACAGGGAAAATTTTCTTTGAAGGGCAAAATCTTCTTGATAGTGCCACAGATTTAATGAAAATAAGAGGGCGAAAAATTGCCTATATCCCGCAAGACCCTATGACAAGCTTAAACCCTTTATACACAATTGAAAACCAGCTTTTGGAAATTGTTAATTTAGACAAGAAAAAAGACCCAGATGAAGCTCGCCAAATCATTATAGAAAAACTTAAAGAAGTAGGCATCCAAAATGCTGAAGAAAGGCTTAAATCATATCCACATGAACTATCTGGTGGTATGCGTCAAAGAATAATTATTGCAATGGCACTTCTAACTGGCGCCGAATTAATTATTGCGGATGAGCCTACAACAGCGCTTGATGTTACTATTCAGGCACAAATTATGGAAATTTTAGTGCAAATTAAAAATTCAGGCAAGACCATTATTTTAATTACGCACAATCTAGCTCTTGTTTGGCAATATGTTGACACTGCAACAATTATGTATTTAGGCGAAATTGTTGAGAGAAATAGCGCTCAAAGACTGTTTAAAAACCCTCAACATCCATACACAAAAGCTCTAATCCAAACATTGCCTAAAAATATCAATGAAAAATTAAAAAATATAAAAGGGCAACCAAGCCCAATCACAGAAATAATTTCTGGTTGCGCTTACCACCCAAGATGTGATTTTTGCATGGAAAAATGCACCACAGAGCACCCTGAATTTAAAAATAATGTTATGTGCCACTTGTATTCTTAATTCAAAAAAGCGCAAACAAAACAAAATGGGTGATTACTCACCCATTGACACGATATGATAGTTTATTTATTATGCACTATAGCCTGTGTTTGAATTTGCTACGCTTTGAAGATATTGATTATACATTTCGTATTCACTGTTTGCTTCTTCTAGGTGATTTGCAAGAGCCATAGAGCTTGCGCCTTTCGTATCCCAATTGTTTGCAACTGTTCCTCTTTTGAAACCACCGAAGATATTTTTTGTCATTGAGGTTTCGCCTCTGAGTGCATCTTTTGCTGCTTGGTTTTTAACTTTTGCAACTTCGCTTTCAATTGTTTTATTGAACTTATCATTAGCTGCTTGGGTTGCTTCTTTTCTCGCTTGAGCGTCTGTTAATTTTTTAGCGCTTGAGATTTCAGTTTCTTTTACTTTTAGTGCTTGTTCTCTTGTTTGCGTTGCTTTTCTAGCTTGTTCATAACCTGTTTTTGATGCGTCGTAAGCTTTTTCTGCATTTTTTACATTTTTAGCAAGTGTTTGCGATTGTTTTGTGTAATTTTCTTTACTTATGAACATTTCGCCATCTTTTGACTTGAAACCAACAACACCATCTTGCGTGATTTCTTTTGAAGTGTCATATTTATTGCTGAATTCATTTTGTGCGTTTTTAGCATTTTGTGTGTTTTTGCTTGCTTTTTTAACTGATGAAGCCGTTGAATGTTTTGCATCTGCGATACTTGCATCGTATTCTTTAACTTTTGCTTTGTATGCATCTACTTCTAATGCTTCGCCGCCTTTTTTAGAAGTATATTTGCCTGTTGCAGTGTCATATTGATATTCATCTACAAAGTCTTTTTTAGCTGCAGTTTTAGAATCCACATTTTTGATATCATCTGCTGCATCTTTAGCTGCTTTTGTTGCTGTTTTGCTTGCAGTGTATTTATCTTTTACTGATGTATAACCAGTTTTGAGTTCTTCTTTTGCAGCTGTGCCTGCATCTTTAAGTTTGCCTGTTAATTTATCGCCATTTTTGTATGCAGTTGTAACTTTTGTTACGCTTTTACCAAGGCTTGATTTGTCAAATGTCGTTTTAGCATTTTGCAATGTACCTTTTGCTTTTGCAAGGCCAGTTGCTTTTGAAACATCAACACCACCAGAAGCTGCTGCTGCTTTATTCATATTGCCAATAGCTTTTGCTGCACCTTTAACACCGGCTACTGAAGCTGCTGTTGTGAATGCGCCGCCACCAATGTTTTCCCAAGCTGCTTTTGCTTCCGCATCTGTTGTTGCAGCTGAAGCTTGAGCTGCACCTTTAAGAACAGTTGAAGCACCTTTTGCAACGCCAGCTACTGCAAGCCCCATACCAATCACAGGTCCGATACCTGGAATCATACAAGCACCAACAGTAAGCGCTGTTTTCAATAATCCTTTAGGTGTGAAAATTGATTTAACGCCATTTACAATTGACTTGCCGATACCTTTGAAGAAGCTACCAACTTTTTCGCCAAAAGAAATTTTACCATCATCACCATTTCCTTGATTGTAACCATTTCCAAAAATGCTTGGTGATTGGTTGTTATTATATAGCCCGTATTGGTTATAAAAACCATTTATGCCATATTTGTTATACATTGCATTTGGGTCTTGTACTCCATATACCATAGTTTGCTCTCCTTGCAAAAAATCTCTCTTGAATTAATAAAGTTTATTATTCAAAAAATATTGCTTTTTTATATACTTTTTAGTTAACAATTCGTAACATGAGACGTAGTGCATGTTTCCATGGTTTTTGAGGGGTGCAAATTTAAGGCAATTTAACATTTACCAAAGAAAAAAGTTGCTTGTAAAATTCATTCTTTGTTTAATTATTGAATTATCACCAAAAATTGTTTCATTCGAAATGCCAAAATTGGAATTTTTTATATGTTTTGGTGTATAGTTCACCCCAAGCTCTTGAGTGAATCTTTGGGTAACAGGATTTACAGAATTATTCAATTTTAATGAAAATCTTTTGCCAAACTTGAGTTTTGGTTCGATAAACACTGACTGCCCTCTTTTTGAGGCATCAATTGAAGCATAGCTTGTTTCATAACCACTTGAAAATTCAAAATATTCTTTTTGATATTTAACCTCAGTTCTTTGTTTTAGCCTGTCTTGGAAATAATCATTTTTATTTTGAATAATTGAAGAAGCAAAAACAAAATCTCCTTGCTTCACTCTTGCTTCATTAGGATTTGAATATTTTTCACCAAATGATGTTATTGGAGATTTAATTTCAGAATTAAATTTTGGCGCACGAGAATCTTCTAAATTGATTATATCCATATATTCAATAATTTTATCTTCATCAGATGAAATTATTTCATATTGCGGCAGCACAATTTCAGTGTAAGTGGCATCTCCTTTTAAAGTATTAAAAAATTGCCCGTCTGTTTTATCTTGAAACGACAAATCGCTTGCAAAGACAGGGCAAAATAAAAATGTTGATAATAGTAAAACCAAAATATGCTTCATACTCTAAATTATACAAAAGTATAATTTTTAATCAAATAGAGGAACAAAATGCTCCTCTATTTGTCTTAATTTGTAGTATGAAGAAAGGAAGAAGGATTATTTTCCATAAGAATGTAATGTTTTTGATGATAAATGTGAAAAATATCTAGTACAAAAATCTGGAGAAGATAATTTTTCAAACGCAGCAGGTAAAAGAACTAAAAATGTTGCAACTAAACCTGCAAACAATAATAAACTTAAAACTTCAATCATATCGCACCTCATTTCGTTTTGTATATTTTATAAGACGGATAGGCGAGACTAAAACTTTATGATTTTAAAGCGAAGTTTTACAAAAATTAACATAAAGGAGTTGAGATGGAAACAAAAACTATATTTAGCAAGCTTTTAGCGGGTATGAAGTGCAGCCAATGTTCTTGTGATTTTGATGAAAATTCAATTAGAATTATGCGCTTTGATGACGGTTTACATGTAATAAGAGTTAAATGTGAGGATTGCGGAAAATCTTTTGGAATAGCATATCTTGGACTAACAGAAGAAGAACTCGAGAGGTCATATCAGGAGGTAAGGAAGAAAAATACAAAACCAATCACAATTGATGATGTCCTCGATGCACATAATTACATAAAAAATTTAGATGAGAATTGGAAGGAGTTTATGAAGGGGAATGGAGGATAAGCGAGTTCTGGGTGACAAAAAACAAGCAAACAAAAACCCGTGCTTTTAAGGGCACGGGTTTTAAAATTATGCTAGGTAATTATTACGCACCACCAGCACCAGCAGCAGCTTTGCTACCTTTAATATAGCGCATTGTGCCTTGGTGTTGTGGTCTTGGGTAAACGTTCATATTGTTTACTTCAAACACAACAATGTCTCTGTTTGTTCTAGCGTAAGTATCACTTACATGAGTACCAGTCAAACCTAATGCCTTAATTGTTGCACCTGCAGGAGTTGTACCAGCTTTTGCACCTGAATAGTTAGGGCCTTCAACACCATTTACGTCAACAACAACTGTGCAAAATGCTGTACTATCAATTTCGCCAGTACCGCAAGCACCATTACCGGAAACAAATACTAAACCGTCTGGTGTTTGTACTAAGTTGGTACCTTTTCCTTCAGTAACTTTTAATACTTGAACGTTATCGCCAATTGCACCATCACCTGTTAAAAATTTCATAAGACCATCTGTCGCATCGGCAGGAGTTAAATCTGTTTGAGCTTGTTTTAATGTAACAGCGTTTTGAAGTGTGTTATATGCTTTTTTAGCGCCTGCACCGAGTTTTTTATCTTCTGTTGATGTCATCAAAGAAGGAACTGTCATAGCAGCAACTACACCGATAATAGCCAAAGTTAAAAGGACTTCAGCAAGAGTAAATGCACCTTTTTTCATTTCGTAAATACCTTTCATTCTATAATCTAATACCCACAAGTTCATTATAGCCTTAGAACTTGCATTTATTATACTATATTTAAATGATTTTGTATATAAAAAATTTATTCTCGCAAAATTTGTCTAAAGTACCGCAAAACCGCCAATAGCAAGATTAACGCCTCGTCCAAATTAAGCGCGAACAATTATTTGAAACTCAATTCACCAAAACATCTATAATTGCGTTTGGAAAAATTGCGTTTTCAAATGTATTTAATTTTAATATATAAAAAATTATTTTCTTTATAGTATCTGGTTGTCTTATGCCACAAAAAATTATTTCGTAACACAATATTAAAAAATATTAAGAACTTAATTTATACGGTCATTATATTCAAAGTATTCTCTTGCGAATCCGCAGTCATAATCAGGAGAAATATCAGAACCATCAATAACAAACAATAAAATATCAGATTCGCCACATCTGCGGGGAGGGCTGTTAAGAGTTGAGCGAGTTTTTCCTTCAATGCCGTCTATATCAACAAAAAGATTAGCGCCAGTGTTATTAATTATCATTCCATTTGGAAGTTGTGCAACATTTCCATTTCTTGCATAAGTAGGCAACGCAGGAGTTTCACCTTGAACCATACGGAATAAAACCTCCTCTGCGCCATAATTTGATGCATCTAGCCCACCATCATTCATAATTTGCACATCGTAAGCTTCTTCCAATGTTAAATATGCTTTATTTGCAAGCGTTGAATATTTTTTTTCGTCTCCTTTTGGTATAACGGTTGTAATCATAAGAGTTGAAATAACCGCCACAATGCCAACTGCAAGTAATAATTCCGAGAGCGAAAAAGCTACTTTTTTCATACTAATCAAATCCTAATAACTGCTTTTTAATTATAGCAATGTTTTAGGAATTTTTAAAGTCCACCCGAAGGACAAGAAGCAAACGAGAGTTCGGATGAGGAACGATTTTGCATAAGCCTGCCAAACTCCTTGTTTGCCGTGCATATGCACGCACACCTTTGCCCTCAGGGTGTTCGCTGGACTGCCGTCCGCTCCTTACCCTTCGGGTGGGGTACGGTTTCGTGCTCGCCGCCTGCTCCTCGCAGCCGTCTTTGCACGTCACACACCATTGCCCTCGCGTTGCTTAGCAAGTGCATCGCACTAAGCTTCGCTTCGCTCGGGTGCCAACTCATAGCCTGCCATATCGGCAACTCGTTCTCTCCAGATTCTAATTATTTCATCATCTGGTAAATCTCTTGAGATAGGCTCGCCAATATTAACTTCAACTCTTCTTCTTTTGAAGATGTTCCAATTATATGTTTCAAGCCCAGAAATCGAAATTGGCACAATGTCTGCTTTGCCTTTTCTAGCTAATGCTATAAAACCTTTGTTTATAGCTTCAATTCTTTTATTTTTTCTTATACCACCTTGTGGGAAAATGCATAAATCCCAACCAGCTTTATAGACTTCAAGAGCAGTTTTAATTGTTGCTGTTTCAGGTTTTTCCCTGTCGACTGCAAATGCGCCAAGTCTTAAAATATTTTTTCTAAGCCACGCACCACCAAACCCTTTGCCTTCAAAAAGCTCTTTTTTTGCCATATACCCTGCAAAACGATGTGTTGCTTTTGCAATAAGAAGTGGGTCAAGATAAGAAACATGGTTTGGCGCAAGGGTTAATTTTTCTTTTGTTTTAACGTTTTCTCTTCCTTTAATTACAAACTTGTAAAATGGAACTGTGCAAACCCAAAATACAACCATATATGCCCAAAGTTGCCATAATTTTGTTCGCCAATTATATTCTTTTGCAGTCCTTCTTGCATAATTTGGTTTATATTTTTTATCAAACTCTTCCTTGCTTGAAAGACGAGTAACTTCTTTTTTCCAAATTTCAATCATTTCATCAACATTTTCATTATATGGAATAGGTTTTCCTATAACAAAAGACATATTTGCACCACGAGTGTGTCTATCTTCATAATTAGCACCAATAATTCCAACTGGAACAATTGAACATTTTAATTTTTTTGCAAAAACCGCAAAACCTTTGTTCACATTTTCCATTGAGCCTTCACGTTCTCGTGTGCCTTGTGGGAAAAGTGCAAGTTTCCAAGGTAACTTACATTTTGCGTCTTTTATTCCAAGTGCTGTTTTCATTGTCGAAACTTGAATTTTGCCTCTATCGACTTCAAATGCACCCATAAAATCCATGAAAACTCTTTTCCAAAAACCATCGAAAAGCTCTTTTTTTGCCATAAATGCAAGCGGTTTTTCAATAGCATCGCACATCAAAAACGGGTCAACAGCACTCACATGGTTAGATGCAACAATATAAAATTCATCTTTTTCAGGCAAATTTTCTCTGCCATAAACCTTATACCCGCAAGTAAATCTATATAAGTTTGCATAACCAAAGCGAGTTACAAACCTTTGAAATAGTGCACGAAAAATGTTATATTCCTTTGGGTCACGTTGCGAGTATTTTCTCATTAATTTTCCCCCTTAATAAAACTATGCGTATAAATTTCCTTATTCAAAAGAACTCTTGCGGCAGAGTATAGCGCATGAGCTTCTTTATCTTCTTTATCATAAGCTAAATCGTCAATTTCACCAAAATTTTGGCTCATATCAAACAAATCTTTATAAATTTTATTTATTTTGATATCTTCACCACGAAGCGCTCTGTAAACATTTATAAGCTCTGTGTCCATACCGTCTGCAATTACATAATCGAGCCCAGCGCCAAGAGCAAGTGCTAAAAATGCTCTATTCAAAACAGGTCTTAGCTCTTTATATGAACCATTTGAGATATTCGAGAGCCCAATTACAGTTTTCACTTCAGGGTCAAAACTTTCTTTAAACATTCTAATTGATTCAAGTGCAACGCCTGCTTGAGTTTGGTCAACAGATACAGGAAGCACAAGCGGGTCAATATAAATTTTTCCGTTTTCAATTCCTGCTTCATTTGCACAAGACACCATTTCAAAAGCAAGTTCAAGACGCTCTTCGGATGTTTTTGGAATGCCAAGAGCATTATTTAGAGTTAGCGCCACCAAATTAGAACCATATTTAGCGGCAATTTCCACAGTTTTTTCAAGTCTTTCAGGTTCTGCTGAAGCTGAATTTAAAAAACAATTTTCAGGATTTTTCAATATTTTGAAACCACTTTCAAGCTCGAGTGAATTTGTTGTATCAAGCGAAAAATTAACATCAAATTTACTTGAAAGCAACTCTACAAGCCAAGCCATTGAGCCTGCAATAGCACCTTTGGCAGGTCCTATATTTAAATCAATAATTTTAATTCCAGAATCAATTTGTTTCTGTGCAAGATTTAAAATAAACTCTTCATCACGAGCAATAAGTGCTTCTTTTACTGATTTAGATATTATATGTATATTTTCGCCGATAATTCCCACTACTACCCCTCTTTTTGCCACAAAAAATAAATTATGCTACAATTCTAACATAATCAAAGGAGAAATTAAAATATGGGAAGAAAAATTATTGTTCTTGCGCTTTTATTATTTTTTGCAAAACCAGCACTCGCAAATGTTGTAGGAACTGTTGACTATAAAGAAATCGTTGACAATTATTCAAAAGCAAAAACTGCAATCTCTCAAATTGATGATAGAGCGGTTGAACTTCAAAGATATTTATTAGACAAAGAAAAAGAATTCAAAAAAATTGAAAATCCAATCAAACAAAGAGCTTTTGAAGAAGCAACTGCAAAAGAATTCGCAAAAAAACAACAAGCATATGCTAATTTCAAACTCCAAAAAGAAGAAGCTATCGATAAAGATATCGAAAAAGCAATCAAAGCAGTTGCAATCGAAAATAAAATTGACACAGTTGCAGACTACAGAACAATTTACTATGGCGGTGTTGATATCACAGACAAAGTTATCAAAAAACTAAATTTAAGCAAATAACAATTACAAAAATAATTTTAAAAGCGCTCCTTACTGGAGCGCTTTTTATTGATATTTTACATTGATTGATCTTACAAACACCCATTCTGAATTTTTATTTTTTCTTGCAGAATATGTGACTTGCAGATAATTTGCCTCTCCTAAACCTTTGTTTCCGTTTTTAGGGTTTATTGCAAGGCTTGTGAATATTTCTTGTTTTTCTTTCTTGTCGGGGAAAATAACAGCAGTATCAATTATTTCTTCTTTGCCGTTTGGATAAAGAAGTGCAATTTTTAAATAAAGAGTATGTGTGTAGCCTTTTGTGGTGTTTTTTATGCTAAATGCCAAATCGCATTTTGGTTTGAAACCTTTTTTGCATATAACATGCACATTATCCACCGCGAAATCATCTGTAAATATCATATTATCGCTAACAAATTTTATGAGTTTATCTTGCTTGTGTTGGTAATATGTTTCTTTTGCTTTGTTGCCACTAGCTTTGTGCTTATTTTTTAACTCTTCTAAAATATCATAATAAAGCTCTAAATTAACAAGTTTATAATCTTTTAAGAAAACTTTTTCTAACAATTTTGCAGATTTTTCTAAATCAATTGTTTTGTATATCAACCCAAGCTTATATTCAGCAAGAGTAGAATCTGTGTATTTCAAAAGCGCTTCAAGGTTAAGCTTCGCATCTTCATAGTTGTTGATGTGAATATTTAAATCAGCAAGTTTGATAAATGCAACTTCCATACCTTTTGTAACTTTTTCTTTAGGTTCGCCGCCTAAAACTCTTGCATAACGATAAGCAAGAGTGAAAATTTTTGCTGCGTTTTGATAATCTTCAATTTCAATTAATTTTTCAGAAATTTTTTGATAAATTGCAAGCTTTCTGCCTATAACTCTTTTTGAAGGAGAATCAGAAATGTTTTCAATTAAGTTAATTGCTTCTGCAAATTTTTTCATCTCAACACAGAACAGTGCATAGCGATAAAGCGCAAGTTCACTCTTTGGTGCTTTAGATAAAGCTTTTTGATATTGTTTTTCTGCTTCAGAGAACATTTTCTCTTCTTGATATGCAATTGCTAGTTTTATATTGATAATGTAGTCTTCAGGGTGCTCTGCTTCTTGAAGCAAAAGTTGGTCAATTGTAACTTCAGAAACTTTAATTTCTTTGCTTATTTTACCTGTTGCAATGTTATATTCTTCATATGCTGCATGCCACACGGCAAAAAACACGCCTATCACAACCAAAAGTAAAGTAATTCCGATAGTTCGCAATAAATTTATTAAATTTTTAAGTGAAAAAATCATTCGTGTATTTCTGAAATTTCAAGGGAATCAATATTTGGAATATTTTTAAATATCTCGTTAATTCTTGATAATGGTTTTTTACTTGAAACGGTGAATTTTATGAGTAATTGTCCGTCTGCTTTTAGTTTTTTCTTAAATTTTTCGACAAATTTGAAATTTTCTTGAATTAAATTATTTAAAAAATCAAAATCGCCAATTAAGCAAGTGAAAGAAATATCAAAAAGTTTTGGGTTTGCAATTCTGTGTAAAATGAATTTTTTTTCAAAGTGCCTAATCGAAACAAGCACCATAAGGGTTAAAAATGTTGAGATAAAACCAAGGAAAATCATTCCGCAACCACATGCCATACCAACTGCAGCTGCCACCCATAATGTTGCAGCAGTTGTGATACCTGAAATGTTTGTGCCATGGCGCATTACAGTACCAGCACCAATAAAACCGATACCTGTGATTACTTGCGCTGCAATTCTGGCTGGGTCATTTGTGCCAACTGTGCCATCTGCAAGGTGATATTGGAAACCATAAATTGACAATATGGTGAAAATTGCGGCACCAGCACAAACTAAAATGTGTGTGCGAAGCCCTGCGAATTTGCCCGTAATTTCCCTTTCAAAACCAAGGAAAAAACCGAATAACAAGGCAGCACAAAGCCTGATTAAAATTACAGAATCAAACAAAAAAATTTCTTTCATCACTATCCTACATTTCGCCGATAGTGTGATTATAGCATAGCTTCAAGTTTTTTTTATAATGCTAATAGTTGAAATTATAAGGGATTATAGCTCCTATAAATTCCGTTTTGGATTTTATTAAACTGGATTACAAACAAATTTTACACATTTTCTTCTGAAAAAACTGGAGCTGGAGATTTAATTTTTAATTTATCTGACATTGGGAAAAATCCAGCATAGGCAATAAATGCAGACAAAAACATTGCAAGAAATATAATTGAACCGCATAGCAAACTATTTTGAAAAATAGCGCAACACACAAGCGCAATAAAACCTAAAACTATAAGAAGTGGAATAAAAATAAGTGTTTTTATAAAAAAGTTTTTCCAAGAAACCACAAGATTTTTTAATTTAAATAACTTAAAAGTAGCCCTCATTGCATTAACTGAAACATACACAAATATCAAAGCAAGAAAAATATTTCTTCCGCCACCTGAACCTTGAGCATAAGCCAAATTTAATTTATTCCCAAAAGTTGATATTGTAATTCCTAAAGAATATAGAAAAATAAAAACAGAGACTGTGCGTGATTGATATTTTTTCAACAAAAAAGCAAGAATAAGCATTGTTGCAACATCAGGCAAAAGCGCCCAAAATTGCTTAAGAAAAAAACTACCAACACACATAAAACCAGCTAATATAATCAAAAACCAATGGGCATCGTTAATAAATTTTTCACAATCTTCAATGGTTTCTATACGCCAAGACCAAAATGTGTTCTTTTTCTTTTCCATCGTCATTCTCCATTGTATTAACAATCTCATGATACAACATGTGTCAATATGCATATAAGAAGTTACATGGTGCAATTATTATAAATTAAAGATGATATCAAAAGGATTGAGGGCAGTTTGTGAGCTCAATAATAATTATTAAGCATTTAACAAAAAACGGAAAAAAATGATGGTAATAATCAAAACCAATACAAGATAAACAGCCGTAATATACCGCAAAAGTTTTAAATTCTTTTTATAGTTATAATCAAGCAAACGGTTGTAAATATATGTAACCAACACCAATGTAACCCAATATGGAATTTGTTCTGGATGATTGCTACCATATGGCATAATCAAAAACCTCAATACAACAGTAATAAATAAGGTAAAACCTTGATATTTTATATGGTGTCGTAGGGGGGACTTGAACCCCCACAGGTCACCCCACACGCCCCTCAAACGTGCGCGTCTACCATTCCGCCACTACGACACGAAAAAATATTAAATTTTCAATTTTATGAGGCGGAGCGCGTTGCGCATCTTGTGCCTCTTTATTCCGAAAGCAACACTGTTGCTTTCTCCACTGTCTTATAGCACTCAATTTTCGTGCCACTATGACAAATCAAATATTAAATTTTCAAATTCAACAAAATAAATCATACCATAAAATTCAAAAAATCAATATAAATAAACTTCATATCCACAAGGCTAGCTAAAAACCGCCCACATAACTAGCTTTAGTGGCTAATTTATTTTTTTAGTTCAAGTAATATCCTAAACTTAAACAAGTCAAGGAGTGGAATAAATGAACAGTATTATCAAAAATTTTATACAAGCACCTGTAATTAAAATGGAAAGATTAGATAATTTTTTCATAGAACTTTCAAAAAAAGCCTGCAATATGAAATGCAAGCACTGCTACATTCCAAAAAATAGTTTCACAATGGAAAAAGATTTTTTGGAAATTAAAAAAATCAAAACTGCCCTGAAGCAAATTAAAGACTTAAATGTCAAAATGATATATCTAACAGGCGGAGAACCAACAATTCATCCTGATTTTAACCAAATAATAAGGCTCTGCTTGAAAATTTCTTCCGTGTGTATTATCACAAACGGACAAACAATTAACGAGAAAAAAGCTCGTTTTTTAAAAAAAATTGATAACGAAAGCTCCTATGAAAGCATTTATGTAATTAGCTTTGAGCATTTTGAAGAAGCAAAAAACGATATGCTAAGAGGCAGAGGAAGCTTCAGAAAAGCAGTTAATGCACTTTCTTGCCTTATAAAATATGGTTTTAACCCAATTGTTCAAGTGACAGACTATTACAAAGAAAGCAAAGATGTGCTTTTGGAAGGATTTAGCGAAATCTACAAAAAACTTGGTGCAGAATTTGAAGATATAAATCTCAAGATTACACCTTATTTTTCAAAAGAACACACAATTGGCGAATATAAATTCGACCCACCAAAAGCAGACCCTGAAAAACTAGACTGCGCAACATCTAGAATTTTCACGAACAAAGGAGTTTTTGCTTGTCCAATATTATCTGGTGATTTTAGAGCAAGAATGGGAGCTGATATGTCAGATTTTTCTCGCAAATGCACAGCAGACACAAAAATGTGCACGCAATGTATTGAATTTGGCGCAAAAGCATTCAGTGCAAATTGGATTTAGCCCTATTTTTCCTTAGCAATAATATTTTTAACATCATTAATTAAAAGCGAAAGTTCTTTATCAGATTTCATAGCTTTAGCAATTTTTTCATAACAATAAAGAATTGTTGTATGATTTTTCTTAAAGTCTTTCGCAAGCTCAGGAAAAGAATTTTCTGTTATTTCCCTTGAAAGGTAAATTGCCACTTGCCTTGCAAGAGAAATGTTTTTTGTTCTTTGCGTACCTTCAATATCTTTAATTGAAACTTTAAAATATTTAGCACACACTGCAATAATATCTTTTGCGGTTACAGTTTTTAGGTTCATATCGCATTTTAAAATTTCTCTTGCTTTCTGAACATCAATATTTTCACCACAAATGCTCGCATAAGCGCTCAATTTATTATAAGCTCCTTCAAGCTCTCGCACGTTATTATCAAAAGTTGAAGCAAGGAATTTTATTACATCTTCCTCTAGAAGATAATTTGTTCTTGCGCCATATTTTTTTAATATTTCAACTCTTGTTTCATAATCTGGAACAGTAATTTGAACATTTAAGCCCCATTCATAACGGCTTTTCAGCCTATCCGAAGTTTTTGTAAACTCTTGAATTGGGCGGTCTGATGCAAAAACTATTTGTTTTCCTGCGTGGAACAATGTATCAAAAATGTTGAAAATTTCTTCTTCTGTGCGCTTTTTTCCTTCAACAAATTGAATGTCGTCGATTAAAAGGACATCAACATTTCTGTACGTATCCCTAAATTTTTTCATCATATATGTTGTGTCTTTAACGCTTGAAAGACTTTCCACAAGCTGATTCATAATGTTTTCAGCTTTGACATATTTCACTTTCATCTCAGGAAAATGCTTTAAGATATTATGCCCAATTGCTTGCATAATGTGCGTTTTGCCAATTCCGATTGAACCATTTATGAAAAGAGGATTATATTTTTGCCCAGGAGCTTCTGAAATTTGCACTGCTGCATTATATGCAAACTTTGAATTTTCACCAACTACAAAATTTTCAAAAGTATAGTTCAAATTCAAACCGCAGAAAGAGTGCATTTGCTTCATTTGTTCAATTTGTTTTCGCATTTGAACAACATTTCCATCAGGCTTTTCTTTTGTTGGTTTTGTTTTTTTAACATTTGGTTGAACTTGCAAAAGCTCAATTGCATATCTTTTCCCTGTAACTTCAAAAATTGCATCTGAAATATCACTCAAATATCTTTTTTGAAGCACTTGAATACCAAATGCTTGGTCAGATGTTAAACGGAATTTATTTCCTTCAACATCTTCGCCCAAAATATCCAAAGGAGAAAGCGAAAGCATCCATGGGTTAAATGTAGTTGGAGAAACTTTAGTCTCCAAAATACCCATAATCTTGTTCCAACTTTCCTCTTCAAGCGGTGAAAGTTTACGCCTATTGACCATTCCTTGAACCATATGGACATTTTACTACAAAGGAAAAATATAGTAAAATGATTTTAAATCATTAAGATATTCTACATCACTTGAGCATTTGGGGAAAAATGAAAAAAAATATATTTATTTTTATAATCGCACTTGTTTTTTCACTTCAAGGGGCATTTGCAGGCGAAAAACCTGTAATGAAAAAACTTTCTTCGGGGCAAACTGTAATTGTGAAACAAGTAACAAGCAACCCGATTGTCACAATTGACACTTGGATAAAAACAGGCTCAGTGAATGAAAATGACTCAAACACAGGCGTTTCGCATTTTCTTGAACACTTGTTTTTCAAAGGCACACAAAAGCATCCGACAGGCGAATTTGAAAAGTTGCTTGAGGCAAAAGGGGCAACAACAAATGCTGCAACAAGCAAAGATTATACGCACTACTATATTACAATTCCATCCAAAGATTTCGAACTTGCGCTTAATTTACATGCAGATATGTTAACCCACCCACTTATTCCAAGAAAAGAACTAGAGAAAGAAAGAGGTGTTGTGCTTGCTGAAATTGCAAGAAGCGCAGATATTCCAAGTAGAATTTTATATAATAATTTGTTTGAATTAATTTATTCAGATTCAAACCACCCATACAAACGTGAGGTTTTAGGCACAAGCAAAGTAATTGAAACAATCACTAGAGAAGAAATTTTAGATTATTTCAATAAATTCTATACACCAGACAAAATTTACACCGTAATTGTAGGCAACGTTGACCCAAATTATGCAATTCAAAAAACAGAAGAGGCATTTAAAACAGCGAATGCTGATTACAAAAAAGAAAAAATAAAATATCCAAAAATTAATTTCCCCACAAAAAAAACTGAAATAATTGAAGAAAAAGACATTGCAAGTAATTACGCAATTTTAGCGTTTAAAATTCCAAAATTTGACAACTCTAAAGAAGCGCTTGCGCTTGATGTTTTAAGCATTGTTTTAGGAAGCGGAAAAAGCTCAAAATTAAACCAAGCGCTCGTTGAAAATAAACAAATTGCAAACTCAATTTCAAGCAATTCAAGCTCTTATTTGCAAGACGGAATTTTTACAATTTCAACAAACTATAAACCAGAATATGAAACAACAATCGTAAAAGAAATTTTTGGGATTATAGATAATGTAAAACTTGGAAATATCACAGAAGCTGAAATTGAAAAAGCAAAAAACATTGTTGAAACAGAAACTTACTATTCTCGTGAGTCAATTGAAAATATTTCAGGCGAAATTGGTTACTCAATGCTTTATTGGGGCAATTTAGATAATTTAGATACATATGTTGAAAATATCAAAAAAGTAACTAAAAAAGATGTCATAAAAGCAGCTCAAAAATATTTAAAAGAAGATAATTATTATTTATCTAAAGTTATTTCAAAAAACACAAACACAAAAGAAATTTCAGATAAAAAAGTTAAAAAAACAGGCGAATATAAGTTAATTGAAGAAGTTGGAAACATAAAAAAATATCTTCTTGCAAATGGCGCAGTTCTTATAATTCAAAAAAATAATTCAAATGCAATTGTTGCAATTAATGTTTTGAGCAGAGGCGCAAGTCACACATCCACGACACCAGCATCGCTTATGCTTGCAAGCGAAATTGCTCGTGAGGGAACAAAAAATTATACAAGTGATGAAATTGCAACATACCTAGACGAAAGAGGAATTTCCATGTATTTCACAAAATCAAGCGATAATATGGAAATTAAAGTGAAAGCAACTAAAAACAGGCTTTCTGACGCCTTATTTATGTTAAAAGAAATAACACAAAATGCAAATTTCTTAACAGAAAACATTAGAAAAGTGAAATCAGCAAACTTAGATGCAATTAAAAACCTCGAAGATAACTCATTATCGCTTGCACTTGATAACTTCAAAAAATTAGCATTTGAGGGAAGCATTTATGCAAATAATTCTGAAATTTTAAAGCAAGATATTCCAAATGTTAACAAAAAAACAATTAAAGGTGACTTCAAAAAAAGTTTAGATGCCAAAAACCTTGTTATATCTGTTGTTGGTAATGTTGACGAAAAAGAAATTATAGATAATTTCACAGATATTTTTGAAAATGGAAAAGAAAACAAAATAAAAATTACAGATTTTAAAAAACAAAATTATGTGCCTGCTAAAAACATAGAAAAAACTATTAAAAAAGAAGAAAAAGAAACCGCATGGCTTGTTTTAGGATATAAAACAGACGGCCTTGAAAACAAAAAAGAAATTGCAACGCTTGAGGTTATAAATTCGATTTTAGGCGACGGCATGAGCTCAAGACTTTTTAGAAACATTCGAGAAACCCACGGAATTGCCTATCAAACAGGCTCTGCAAGAATTCAAAACACCCTTGATGGCGCATTTATAGCTTACATTGGAACAGATAAAAGCAATTTAAGCAAAGCAAAAACTGAAATCTTAAAAGAATTTGCGAATTTTAAAACAAGTTTTGTAACGCAAAACGAGCTAAACGAAGCAAAAGAAAAAATTATCGGTCAAAGAGTTTTGGCGCTTGAGACAAACTCTGCAAATGCCTCAAAACTTGTGAATGACGAAGCAAACGGAAGAGGATTAAATTACACTAAAGAATTTGAGGAAATTTTGAAATCTGTAACACAAAATGATGTTATAAATGTTGCAAACAAATATTTCTCAAAACCTTATATTATGGTGGTTGTGGAGTAAATATAGATAATTGCGGAGACAAAAATGTGGCTCATTAGCAAACTGGCAGATTATTTAGCGAATAAAATTTTTGACAATGGAGATGTTGTCGAGCACAAATGCATACTTTGTCCTATATGCCAAGCAAAAAATACAGAAGAATATTTTGCTCAAAATAATTGGGTTTGTCCATGCTGCAAAACAAAACTAAAAAGACCACTCTCGAATTGAAAGTGGTCTTTTAAATTATTATTTTTAATTAGTATCTGTAGTGAGCAAATGCTTTGTTAGCTTCTGCCATTCTGTGAGTATCTTCTCTCTTTTTGCAAGAAGCACCAACGCCGTTTGCTGCGTCCATAATTTCAGCAGTTAATTTATCAACCATTGATTTGCCACTTCTTTTTCTTGCAAATTCAATAATCCAGCAAGAACTTAAAGCTAAACCTCTTTCAGGTTTTACTTCGATTGGAACTTGGTATGTAGAACCACCAATACGACGAGCTTTAACTTCAATTAATGGAGTAGCGTTTGTAAGCGCTTTTTTGAAAACTTCTGTTGGTTCTTGGTTTGTTTTTTCTTTGATATTTTCCATTGTTGAATAGAAAATATTTTGTGCAATAGATTTTTTACCTCTAGTCATCAATCTATTGATAAATTTTGCGATGTCCACACTGTTGTAAATTGGATCTGGAAGTGGAACTCTTTTCGCCGGTTTTGAACGTCTTGACATTTTCTTTGACCTTTCTTTTTACTAAATGTACTAAGGAGCAAAGCTCCCGACCAAAATCAGACTATTTTTTAGCTCTTTTTGCGCCGTATTTAGAACGACTTTGATTTCTGTTTGCAACACCTGCAGTATCTAAAGTACCACGGATGATGTGATATCTAACACCAGGTAGGTCCTTAACCCTTCCGCCTCTGATAAGTACAACAGAGTGCTCTTGAAGGTTGTGACCAATACCAGGAATATAAGTAGTTACTTCAAAACCATTTGTTAATCTTACACGAGCAACTTTTCTCATAGCTGAGTTTGGTTTTTTAGGAGTTGTTGTATAAACCCTAGTACAAACACCACGACGTTGTGGGCAGCTTGTAAGTGCTGGTGATTTAGTTTTTACAATAACTTTCTTTCTTTCTTTTCTTACTAATTGACTTATGGTTGGCATAATGTCCCCTTATATATAATTACTTCGTTACTATATTTCACATCAAACATGAATTATTGTCAAACATAAGTAATATCATGGTTTATGGTTTATTTAACATTTTGTAATATTCGCATAATTTTGCTCTTTCGCAACCATTTTTTATTGTAAAATAAACCTATGAACAAAATTCTTGTGATAGATGATGATATTGCAATTTGCGAACTCATTAAAATAAATTTAGAACTCGCAGGATACACTTGCCACTATGAAACAAACCCAATTAAAGGCTTTGCAATTCTTGCGCAAGAAGATTTCGACTTGCTTATTTTAGACGTTATGATGGGAGAAGTTGACGGTTATAGCGTCGCACTTAAAATAAGGCAACAAACGAGCGAACTCAAAAATCTTCCAATCATTATGCTCACAGCACTTGGCGAGCTTCAAGATAAAATCAAGGGTTTTAGCACAGGGGTTGATGATTATCTTACTAAACCATTTGAGATTGAAGAATTAAAAGCAAGAGTTTTGGCGCTTTTAAATAGGGCAGGGAAAACTCCTGCTTCAATGCGCACAAAAGAATTGCTCACAATAGGCGAAATTGTGCTTTTGCCCGATACATACTCTGTTGAATTTGCGGGCAAAAAAGTTAAATTCACACCAATTGAATACGAAATAATTAATACACTCGTTCAAAATAATTCTCAAATGGTATCTTCTAAAGACTTGTTGAAAGACATCTGGGGCTACAGTGAAGACGAAAGCATTGATACAATAAGAGTGCACATAAGACACATCAGGTGCAAAATAGCAAAAGTCACAGAAAAAGACTACATCAAAACAATTTATGGCGGAGGATACAAATTAAACCCCAATGGCGAAAATTAATAAACGACATATTCAAATATTAAAACACGGGGTCATATATTTTGCCGCATTTCTTACCTTGTTCCTCATCGGGTACAGAAATTTCACAATAAGCGAAAAAGAATATATTGAAAGCCTTAGCGCAAAAAGCATTATAAACACAGAAGTTGTTGCACCAGATGTTTTATACATCAAAACTCTTGATTTAATCAAAAAAAATTATTTTGACAAAACCCTAAACGGGCAAAGTATATCCGAATGGAAAAACCGATATAGAGCTAAAATTAAAACTGAAGACGATGCCCACATTGCACTAAATACAATGCTTGCAAGCCTTGACGACCCATATTCAAGATTTTTGTCTAAAAATGAATTTAGAGTTCAAACAGAAAATATTGATTCTAAAGCAAAAGGAATTGGAATAAATATCGCTTCATATAGCGGAAAAATCTACATCGCAAATGTGCTAAAAGGAACACCCGCAGATTTTGCTGGACTCAAGAGGGGTGATTTAATTCTAAAAATTGATGATTTCAATATTAAAGGAAAATCTCTGTTCCAAGCAATTCAACACCTTAAAGGGCCAGTGGGCACAAGCATTGAAATTACTGTGCTTCGAGGCGAAAAAGAACTTACTAAAAAAATTAAAAGAGAAGAAATTAACATCAACAATGTAGAATATAAAAAATTAGATAAAAACATTGGCTACATAAGGCTTTCAAGCTTTATTTCAAAAGACACCCCAAAACATTTAATTAGCGCACTTGATGAACTTAAAGACACAGAAGGTTTAATTTTAGACATCAGAGGGAACAAAGGCGGATTATTCCAGAATGCAATATTTAGTGCAAATTTATTTTTAACAAACGGTTTCATAGTTCATGTTTTAGACAACAAAGGAAATTTAAATTCATATAGTGCAGATAAAGATGCTTGCGTTTATTTTGAACCGCTTGTAATTCTTGCAGATAATGAATCTGCAAGTGCAGCTGAAATTTTACTTGGAGCACTTAAAGACAACAAAAGAGCAAAAATTGTTGGGACAAAAACATTTGGTAAAGGGCTTGTTCAGAAAGTTTATCCATTGCCCAATGAAACAGGCATAAACCTAACTGTTGGAAGATATATAACGCCTTTAGGCAAATCTATTAATAAAAAAGGAATAAAGCCAGATTTTGAAGTTTATTTAACTAAAGAAGATTTAGAACAAGGCATAGATAGTCAACTAATTTTTGCTTCAAACTTGCTCCAAAATGGTATCTAAATTCACTAAAACACTTGCCTTGGCTAGTTGAAAAATGGTTTAATATGAATATGAAAAAGTTGAGCGATAAAGAAATTCTTGAAGCATATAATGAACTAAAAGAATACTGGGAGAAATATCTCAAAAATAGTGGCGTTAAAATGCCAAAATTAAAAAACAAAAATAATGAATATACACATGCAATTTTAGCTTTAATTTGCCTAGCACATAATTACCCAAACACCAACATTATAAGTAAGGACGAATTAACTGCTTTTATAAGATATTACCACCCAAAAACAAACGATGCACAAGAAGGAAGACACCTTGGGATGCAATACGGTTGGTTTGTCTCAACAGGCACTCGTGGCGAAATTACTGAAGAAAAAATACCAAGCGGTTCATATAAACTTATATCTTTGAAGCAAGCGCACCCTTCATATTCAGGAGAGAGAAGAACAGGAATAAAAACTTCAGATTTTGAAGAATTAAAAAAAGAATACGGATACAGATGCGCTGTTTGCGGTTCAAAAGAAGGCGAAGCGCACAGAATAAGAAAAAATTGCATTGTGAAATTGCAAGAAGGGCACATTGACCCTACAAAAGATTTGATTTCGGGCAACATTATCCCACAATGCCAAATATGCAACAGACCTGATAGAAACCGCTGGATATACGACAAAAACGGAAGAGTTACAAAAGTTGCACCAACGGAAGACGGCAGAAGAGTTGTTGAAGATTTTTTAGAAAAATCAGACAAAAAAACATTGGAAGCTTTACGTGCATACATAGATAAATTATTATAATTTAGTTTTGTGCGCCTTCAAGTCTTTTCTTTGAAATATTATAATATTTTTTCTCTATTTCAATTCCGATAAATTTCCTGCCGTTTATAAGCGAAGCAACACCATGGCTTCCGCTTCCCATGAAAGGGTCTAAAACAGTTTGACCTTCACGAGTAAGAAGCCTAACAAGGTGCGAAATAAGCTCTACAGGCTTCACTGTCATATGCTCGATTTTCTCATCAAAATCACCTGCACGAGATTTTTTGGAGACTTCCATAACAGTCCCAGGGAACATTCCATCAAGAGATTCGTTAGTATTTATAAGCCCAACACCCCACTTTTGATAATTTTCAACAAAAGTTCCCTCACGAGGCTTTTGTGCAAGCGTCATAGGTTCAATTTGTGGTTTTAGTTGAGGAGTTTTCCAGCCCTCAAGCTCAGCAATTAATGCTTGTTTTTCGTCATCGTGCATGTCTTTGTTTTTCAAAATAAAATGGTTTTGAGAAAAAGCTTTCGCTTGCCCTTCATAGCGCCAAGCGAGCAAATCTCTAACTTCAAAACCTGCCAAATCAAGCGCTATTGCTGTTCTATGGTATAATCTTCCTTGAGAAAATACAACGCAAAATCCGCCTGGTTTTAAAACTCGCATAAATTCTTTTGCCAAAGGCTCAAGAAATTTTTGCAAATTTTCGCCTTGTTTTCTATCGAACTTCATTCCAACTGGAAGCCCGCCTATAACACCGCTTTTAGATGCTGATTTGTTTAATTTTTCATCATTCCAATCATCACCCATTCTGTCAATAAAATAAGGTGGGTCTGTAATAATGCAATCAACGCTGTTATCAGGAAGCTTTTTAATTGCAACTTGGCAGTCATCGTTATATATTTTGTAATTCTTCAAAACTTCTCCCAAAACTTATTAAACATAATAGACCAAAAAAGTTTATCTGTAAAAAAAGTTACGTTACTTAATACCAGCTATTATTGTGCCACCGCCAAGCACAATATCATTATCATAAAACACAACTGCTTGCGAAGGCGCAATTGATGCTTGAGACTCATCAAAAAAAACTTCCACACCGCAGTCTGCTTTTTTTACTGTGCAGTCAAGCATTGAGCCTGCTGAGCGAATTTTACACTGCGCTTTAATTTCGCCCTCTAAATCATCAAATGCAATCCAGTTCATATCATCTGCATTTAAACCCCTGAAATAAGTTTCAGATTTTATGCCTGCTATCACTTCGTTTTTTTCTTTATTTAGTTCAAGAACATAAAGAGGCTCACTATATGCCACTTTCAAGCCTTTTCTCTGTCCTATTGTGTAATTAAAAATTCCTTCGTGTTGCCCTAGAATTTTACCATTACTATCAACAATGTTTCCAATTACAGGCTCAACATCAAAAAGCTCTGCCATATTGCCATCAAAGAAATCTTGACTATCTGGTTTTTTTGCAACAACAATTTCTTTTTCTTGCGCCATATCTCTTGTTTCTTGTTTTTCATAACCGCCCAAGGGGAACAAAATTTTACTTAATTTTTCTTGAGTTAGACGATAAAGAAAATAAGACTGGTCTTTTTTTTCATTTTTTCCACGCATTAGCAAATATCTGCCTGATGATTCATCAAACTCAATTCTTGCATAATGCCCTGTCGCAAACTTATCAAATTTTATCCCTTGAGCTTCAGCTCTTTCTAAAAAAGCGCCAAATTTAACTTTGGAATTACACATAACGCAAGGATTTGGTGTTCTTCCTGATAAATATTCATTTTTAAATTCATCGAAAACAAGTTCTTGAAAATCTTGAGTGCAGTCAATTAAATGAAATTCAACTCCTAATTTTTCACAGATTTTTTTTGCATCTTCAATATCTTTTGATTTATCTGTTCCATAGCAAGAATTTTGCGCATTTGAAATTTGAGCACCATCATATATTTTCATCATAGCGCAAACTACATCATAGCCTTCATCTTTTAGCAAATTAGCGCAAAGTGCGGAATCAACCCCGCCAGAAATCCCCACAAGAACTCTTTCTTTTTGCATTAAAGCACCATTTTCCCGTCAATATCTATCGTAACTTGAGGTTCTTTTTCTTTTTCAGGATGAAATTCTGCATCATATTTTTCTTTTTTCTTATTCATTTCATAAGAGAAGCATTCTTTTGCAAGGAAATTCGCATTCAATTGGTTAATTGAGGTGAAATGTAAACCGCAACTATAAATATCTTGCTCATCTTCATTTTGTGCAGAATAAATTTTATTACAATATGCAAGAGAGCAAAAAGTTTGAATAAGGCGATTTTTCACCATAAATTTAACTTGAGTTTTTCCAAAACCATCGAGTGGCGAATTTAGCTCAAAACTAACACCTTGCGCGCACATATTTTTTGTTACAACGTCATAAACATTTGTTTTTCTATCTAGGTCAACTTTTATACGCATTGGAACCATAATATCTACACGAGCATACTGTCTTCTTTGAGATAGCACAACAGTATCTATCAAACGAACTTTTAAACAATCCTCTGCCATCTGAACAACTTGACAAGGCAAATTAAAAATACCTTCTGTTGTGTAAATATTTAAAGATGCTTTTTCACCTAATTTTACTTTGCAACGTTCATCGCCATCTGCGGGGAATGTGATAATATAGGCACCATCTAAAATTTTAACAAATGTGCTAACAAAGTGTTTTTTTCTATTTTTTGAACCTGCACGAACAAATTCAAAACTGTTATTTTCTTCTACATAAGTTTCGTATAATTCCATAAAGTTATTATATAAAATTTTTATGATTACATCAAGAAATAATCTGATTTTAATTGACTAATTTCGCTCAATATACGATAATAAAGCATATTATAAAAGCTGGAGAATTATATGACATACATTCCAAAACAAGGCAAAGTTTTAACAAAAGAAGAAATTAAACAAATCATAAAAGAACAAAATGTTGTTTCTTTAAGACTGCAATTTGTAGATATCAACGGAAATGTAAAAAATTTATGCGTTCCAATTTCTCAGTTAGACAAAGCATTGAATAACGAATGTATGCTTGATGGTAGCTCAATTCAAGGCTTTAGAAGTATTGAAACATCTGATATGTATTTTTACCCTGATTTATCAACTTTTGCCATTTTGCCTTGGCGTGAAAGAGGGGATAAAAACGAAGCAAGAATTATATGCGACATTCATAATGCAGACGGCACGCCTTTTGAAGGTTGCCCAAGATGCAACTTAAAAAGAGTTATAGCAGAGGCTAAAGAACTTGGCTACACTTTAAATGTTGGCCCTGAAGTTGAATTTTTCCTCTTCAAAAAAGATGAAAAAGGAAACACAACACTTGAACCTTCAGATAACGCATACTATTACGATGCTGCACCAAAAGATGAAGGCGAAGATGTTCGTGCTGATATGGTTGAAACATTGCAATCTATGGGCTTTAACATTGAAGCAAGTCACCACGAAGGCGCTGCTGGTCAACACGAAATTGATTTTAAATACGACGAAGCACTGGTTGCTGCAGATAATGTTGTAACCCTAAAACACGTAATCTCTGAAATTGCAATGGAATATGGTTTACACGCAAGCTTTATGCCAAAACCAATTTATGGCATAAATGGTTCTGGAATGCACTGCAATGTGTCTTTGTTCAAAGATGGCAAAAACGTGTTCGACGCACCTAGCGCTGAATATGGTCTTTCAGATGAAGCAAAATGGACAATTGGCGCACTTTTAGACAATGTTGAAAGCTTCACTGCAATCACAAACCCTCTTGTAAACAGCTACAAAAGACTTGTTCCAGGCTACGAAGCACCTGTTTACATTGCTTGGAGCCTTGCAAACCGCTCAGCTCTTATTAGAGTTCCTGCTAAAAGAGGTAATGCAACAAGGGTTGAATTAAGATCACCAGACCCTTCTTGCAACCCATATCTTGTTTTTGCAACAATGCTTACAATTATGCTTGAAGGAATTAAAAATCAAACTCCACTTAGAGCACCTATTGAAGACAACATCTACGAAATGAGCAAAAAAGAAAAAGCCGAAAAAGGAATTAAATCACTCCCAGGCAGCTTAAACGAAGCACTTTATATAATGAAAAAATCTGAAGTGGTTAAACTTGCACTTGGCGAACACATCTTCAACGAATTTATGTCGTCAAAAACGCAAGAGTGGAATGAATATAGAACAGATGTTTCAGGCTGGGAAATTAAAAAATATTTATAATTACTTTAAAGCTCCTAAATTTAGGAGCTTTAAATTTGAATATATTAGTCTATTCTTTTGAAATAAGTGACATCATTTGAACCTATATTCATAGGTATTGCTGGCGTTCCCCAGCCTTTACCTTCATAAATTCCTGGGTTTAGATATTTTCCTTCGCCTGCATATTTTGTGTCATCTGTGTTAATTACTTCAACCCATTTACCTTGTGGGAAATAAACAGGAAGACCTTGATGTTTTGTTTCTGATAAATTTTTAACACAGAAAATTTCTTCATTATCTTTTTTCAAGTGAGTAGTGTGTATTCTGTGCCCGAGCATACCGCCAGCATACACAATATCGCCATATTTCATAGCATTGCTTGAATCGTGGAAATTGCTTAAATCAATTGTATATTGTTCTGCTTTTTGCATTTTTTCTTTAACTTCATCTGTGCATTTAATGTTTCCAATAATGCTATCTTGATATGCTGCTTCATAAGATGTATCGTAACCTTTTTCAGCATCCATTCTTTTTTTGTTTGCTATATCTTGCTCTGTTTGAACTCCGTCTTGTGAACTGAATTTTCTAAAGAATTTGAAATAATCAAGCCCACCGTTTTCAGCACCCTGGAAGAACATTTTAGGCCCTGGAGCAGAAAAAATTGTGCCGAGCGCAAGTTTTGTTTTATTTAATGCTAAATCATAAGTATCTTTAACTTCTTGTTTGCTTACATGTCTTGTGATTCCATAAGATTTAACTGCGTGAGCAAATTCTTTGTCAGACATTTTATCAAGTTCACCTGTTGCATAAAGTTTCATAAGTGCATGTGTTGCGTGCGCTGCTCTTTGCCCAACTTCTGCAGGAGTTGAACCTTTGATATTGTTGTATAAATTCATTTTCGCAGTTGCAAATTTCACAAGAGAGCTTGTTCCATCCATGTTGCCAATTTCATCATGACTTACATTATATTTAACTCTTTTGCCTGAATTAATAAATGCTGCGTTAAAAGAATCCATATTGAAATCTACATCGCCTCTGAGACCTTTTTCTAATTCATGAAGAAGAACAAAATCCCATTCGCTATCAAAACCAAGTTCATCAAGCTGTTCAATACCTTGACCTCTTGCAACTTTATCCACTTGGTGGTCGAGTTTGTCTAAATCTGTTTTATGATTTCCAGTTCCTTTAAGAGGAGTTGTAACTTTATGACGATTTCCCATTCCATCTTCCGCAATTGTGAAAACATCTGGGTTATGTTCGTTAAGTTCTGTGGTTATTTGTTTTAATGTAAAATCTGAGCCCATATAATCAGGTTTTGTCATATCAAAACGAATGCCGTCTGCGTGAAATTCTTGAGCCCACATAAGCGCAGCATTTGCCATCCAATCACGAACAAATCTATTATCTTGTCCTTCAAAATTGAACATTGAACCAAAAGAACCGTCGCCTCTTTCGTATGGCCCGATTCTTTTCATCATATCACCATCTGGGCCCATATGATTTGGAACCATATCAATAATCACGTTTAAACCAATTTGGTGAGCGTAATCGATAAGTTCTTTTAATTCTTCTGCACCGCCTAATTTTTCATTTACCGCAAATTTATCAACACCATCATATCCCCATTGTTTTGAATATGTATTCTCAACAGGCATAATCTCGATTGCGTTTGCTAAATTTTTGTCTTTAATTTCTTTGAAAACTGCTTTTGCAGCTTCAAAATCACCTTTTTTAGTAATTGTCGGAATGTTCAATTCATAAATTCTCAAAGAATTAAATTTGCCATTATTTCTTGTAATTCTTGCTGGGTTTTTGCCTTCTTGCCAATCTTTATCATTCCATTTGTATTCGCTATGGTCATAAATTTCGCTCCAACCCATAATGTGTGGTTGTTTTTTTGAATAAGGGTCTTTAACTTTTTCAATTACATTATCGCCTTTAACAATAATTAGCCTATATTTGTCGCCATTTTTGATGCCTTCTTGCCCAGAAATTTCAAAAACACCGCCACCTCTTTTATTTAATTTAATCATTTTAGATTTATCATCAATTACGGAAATATTTGCAACCGTGTCGTCAGGATTTCTGTCAACAATAATGTCACGAGCATCAACGTTATCTGTGTTTATATTTGCATTTTTATCTAAAACTTCAATATAAACATCTTTTGCATCAGAAAATGTGAACACTTTAAAATTCACATTTTTATTTTTATCAAATGTTGCGCCCCAACTTTTATGCTCTGCTAAACTTCTTCCAAAAAGAATATTTTTATGTGCATTCAGTGGAACATTTGCAAATTTAGGTTCTTGCGTATATTGCGAAGTGAAACTTGTGCCACTTTTTTGCTTTGTTTTAATTTGATTGTTGATTACATTTAAAGAATTAATTCCATTAACCTTCATGACTTATCCTTAAACACTACACATTTATACTAAACATAGAAAAACCAAACATAAAAAAAATTAACATAATGTTACAAAATTTTAACTGTTTTCCTAATATTTTAGTAATATAATATTTTTATGCGCAAAGATGATTTAAAAATAGCTATTTATCCTGGGAGTTTTGACCCTATCACAAAAGGACATTTAGATGTTCTATCTCGTGCAACAAAAATGTTCGATAAGGTTATCATCGCCGTGTTGAACAACCCCAATAAAAAACCATTTATAAGCGTTGCAGATAGAGTTGAGCTCATCAAACAAACTATCAAAGAAGAGGGCATAGAAAACGCTTTTGCTGATAGTTTTGAAGGTCTTACAGTTAATTTTGCTAAAGAAAAAGGAGCAAAATTCTTAATCAGAGGACTTCGTGCCGTTTCTGATTTTGAATATGAAATGCAACTTTCTCAAACAAATTCAGCAATAGCGCCTGAAATTGGGACTGTATTTTTGACTACAAGACCAAAATACAATTTTATATCTTCAAGTATAATTAAAGAACTAACTGAACATGGGCAAGATACTTCTAAATTCGTGCCTAAGTGCGTAATGGAATATTTGAGCAAAAAAGTAAAATAGAAAGGTGATAAAATGTCTTATCCGTATGAAAAATTCTATGATTTAATCGATGAATTACAAAAAGTTAAAGATGATGGTATTAACTTCCCAGGTTGGATTGTTGTAAAATCTAAAGACCTTGAAGAAGTTATTGAAGCTATGTTTGATATGACAAAAGCTGCGTTCAATAACGCTGATACTATCGTAAAAAGAGAAAGAGAAATTCTTCAAGATGCTAAAAACAAAGCTGAAAGAATTATTCAAGATGCTGAAAATGATAGAAACAGAATCCTTTCTGAATCAAACATTTTAAGAGAAATCGAAGAAAAAGCTCAAAAATATAGACAAGAAGTGCTTGACGAATGCGCTGATATTAAAATGAACGCATTCCACGAAGCTGAAGATAAAAGACTTGAAGCATCTGAAGCTGCTGCAAAAATTAAAGACGGCGCTCAACAATATGCTCAAAATGTTCTTGGCAAACTTCAAAATGACCTAAACCAACTTTATCAAATTGTTATGAATGGTCAACAATATATTGCCGATATGAAAGCAAACGATGAATATTCAAACGAACAAAATGCTCAATAAGTTTGAATTTAAACACTAGAGAAATTAAGAGGGAATTAAACAAAAAATGGAAGATAACAAAACATTAAAAGACACGTTAAATTTGCCTTCAACAAGTTTGGCAATGCGCGCAAATGCAACTGTTAGAGAACTTGAAATTCAAAAAATTTGGGAAGAAATTGATATTTACAGAGAAATTATCAACTCAAAATCAAAAGAAAAATCTTTCGTTTTACACGATGGTCCACCATACCTAAGCTCAGAAAAAATCCACGTAGGCACTGCCCTCAATAAAATTTTAAAAGACATTTTAATCAAATATAAATCTCAAAAAGGTTACTATGCTCCATTTGTTCCAGGTTACGATGGACATGGTCTTCCAATTGAAAATGCTGTTGTAAAAAACATTAAAGGCGGAAGAAGTGCACTTACACCAGTTGAACTTAGAGCAAAATGCAGAGAATATGCACTTAAAAGTTTGAAAGGTCAAGAATCTGAATTTAAAAGACTTGGTGTTCTTGGAAATTGGGAAAATCCATATCTTTCAATTGCGCCTGATTTTGAAGCTGAACAAGTTCGTGTTTTTGGCGAAATGTACAAAAAAGGTTATGTTGAAAAAGGCTTAAAACCTGTTTATTGGTGTGCTTCATGTGAAACAGCACTTGCTGAAGCAGAAGTTGAATATGCAGATATCACATCAACTTCAATTTATGTAAGATTTAAATTTGATGAAAATTCCGCAAAAGAAATTAAATCAAAATTAAATCTAGAAACCGAAAAAGATTTTTATGCCGTTATTTGGACAACAACTCCTTGGACAATTCCATCTAACATGGCAATTTGTTTACATGAAAAATTTGAATATTCATTCTTTGAATATAAAAACGATATTTACTTTATTGCAGATGAATTACTTGGCGCATTCTTAAAAGATGCTGAATGGGAAGAAGGAGACATCGAAGTTCTTGGCAAACTTCAAGGTGCAGAACTCGAAAACCTTACAACAGACCACCCAATCTGCAACAGAAAATCACCAATTATCTTAGGCGAACACGTAACATTAGAGGCAGGTACTGGTGCAGTTCACACAGCTCCAGGGCACGGGCTTGAAGACTACGAAGTTGGCGTTAAATATGGTATTGAAGTGTTCTCACCACTTGACTCTAAAGGTGTTTGGACAAACCAAGTTCCAGAACTTGAAGGTGTGCCTTACTACAAGGGTGAAGAAACAATTATTGCAAAACTAAACGAAGTTGGCGCACTTGTTAAATCTCAAGAAATTAGCCACTCTTACCCACATTGCTGGAGATGCAAAAAACCTGTAATTTATAGAGCTACGCCACAATGGTTTGTAAAAGTTGAAAAATTCAAAAAAGAAACGCTTGATGCAATCAAAAATATTAAATGGATTCCAGCATCAGGCGAAGTTAGAATTTCTAACATGGTTGCAAATCGTTCTGATTGGTGCATTTCAAGACAACGTGCTTGGGGTGTTCCAATTCCAATTTTCTACTGCGAAGATTGTGGTGAAGTAATCGTAAATGATGAAACAATTGAGCATGTTGCAAAAGTGTTTGAAAAAGAAAGTTCAGATGCTTGGGTAAAATATGAAGCAAAAGATTTACTACCAGAAGGCTTTAAATGTCCAAAATGCGGAAAAGACCATTTCAAAAAAGAAAACGATATTATGGACGTATGGTTCGATTCTGGTGTTTCATGGCGAGCAGTTGTGGAAGCAAGAAAAGATGAGCTTTTAGGTGCTCCTTGCGATATGTATCTTGAAGGCTCTGACCAACACAGAGGCTGGTTCCAATCTTCACTTCTTACTGCAATTGCAACAAAAGGAATTGCTCCATACAAAGAAGTTTTAACTCACGGTTTTGTTTTTGGCGAAGATGGCAGAAAAATGTCAAAATCTTTAGGCAACTACATCCGTCCAGATGACATCATCAAAAACTATGGCGCAGATATTTTAAGATTATGGGCTGCAAGTGTTGATTATAGAAACGACATCAAAATTGGCGATAATATCATCAAACAACTTGTGGAAATATTCAAAAAAACAAGAAACACTGCAAGATTTTTACTTGGCAACTTGTTTGATTTTGAACCAGAAACAGACAGAGTTGAATATGAAGAACTTGAAGCAATTGACAAATTTGCTCTTCATAAACTCAACATCTTAATTGAAAATGTTGACAAAGCTTTTGAAAATTATGAGTTCTATAAATACTTCCAATATCTTCAAAACTTTGCAGCGGTTGATTTAAGCTCATTCTATTTGGATATTGTGAAAGATAGACTTTATACAAAAGGCAAAAAATCACTCTCAAGAAGAGCAGTTCAAACTGTTATGTATGACATTTTATGGACAATTCTTGAAATTTTGGCTCCTGTTATGCCGCACCAAGCAGAAGACATCTTCTTGAATATGCCAGAAAACCAAAGAAAAGGCTTAAAGAGTGTTCTATTAAGCTCTTGGCCTACTGCAAATCCAAAATATGAAAATAAAGAACTAGAAGAAGAATTTACTGAACTTCTCCAAGTTCGTGAATCTGTTTCAAAAGCAATCGAGCCTTTAAGGTCTGGCGAAGAAAAAATCATCGGCAGCTCGCTTGAAGCTCGTGTTGAAATTGTTGCAAAAAATCCTGAATTATTAAACAAATATTCAGACATTCTTGCAGATTTCTTCATCGTGTCTCAAGCAGAATGCGTCAGCGAATTAACAGATAGCGCTTTAAATACATTAGATGTTGAAAACTACAAAATCGCAATTTTCAAAGCAAAAGGTGAAAAATGCCAAAGATGCTGGAAATATCGTGAATTAAACGAAGACGGCATCTGCGAAGATTGCGCTGAAGCCATAAAATAGCGAGGTAAATAATGACATTAACAACAATAGACTACGAAGTAAAAGATTTAGCACTAGCTGAACAAGGAAAGAAAAATATTGAATGGGCATTTAAAGATATGCCTGTTCTCACTAAAATAAAAGCGAGATTTCAAGAAGAACAACCATTCAAAGGCTTGAGATTAAGCGCAAGTGTGCATGTGACAAAAGAAACTGCAGCACTTTGTATTGCAATGAAAGCAGGCGGAGCAGACGCAGTTCTTGCAGCTTCTAACCCACTTTCAACTCAAGATGATGTTGCAGCGGCACTCGTTAAATATTACGGCATTCCAGTTTACGCTATAGCTGGTGAAGACTCTGAAACATACAAAAGACACATCAAAAGAGTGTTAGAACACAAACCTCACCTTATTATTGATGACGGTTGTGATTTGGTTGCAACAATTCATAAAGATTATCCTGAACTTATTCCAAACATTATTGGTTCGACTGAAGAAACCACAACAGGAATCATCAGACTTGAAGCAATGGTGAAAGAAGGAAGTCTCAAATTCCCAGCGCTTGGCGTTAATTCAAGCCTTACAAAACACTTATACGACAACAGATATGGCACAGGGCAAAGCGCAATGGATGGCATTATTCGTGCCACAAATATTTTAATTTCAGGCAAAACTTTTGTTGTTTGCGGTTACGGCTGGTGTGGAAAAGGTGCTGCTATGAGAGCTCGTGGCATGGGCGCAAATGTTATCGTAACTGAAGTTGACCCACTTAAAGCACTTGAAGCTGTTATGGATGGTTTTAGAGTTATGCCAATTGCAAAAGCATCTCTTGAAGGCGACATTTTCTTAACTGTTACAGGTGACAAAAATGTAATTAGCGTTGATAATATGCTAACTATGAAATCAGGCGCATTTGTTGCAAACGCAGGACATTTCGATGTTGAAGTTGATGTAAATGGGCTCAGAAAACATGTTGTATCTGAAAGAAATATTCGCCCAAGCCTTGACGAGTGGACACTTGATAATGGCAATGTAATTTATGTTCTTGCTCAAGGCAGATTGGTTAACCTTGTAAGTGCTGAAGGGCACCCTGCAAGCGTTATGGATATGAGTTTTGCAAACCAAGCACTAGGCATTGAATTTGTTCTTAAAAACCATGGTAAATTAGAGAATAAATTATATACACTTCCTGAATCAGTTGATGAAACAATAGCAAGAATAAAGCTTGAATCAATGGGCATTGAAATTGATACACTAACAGAAGAGCAAGAATTATATCTAAATAGCTGGAAAAGTGGCACATAAGCGCTTATCAAATTAACAACAAAGGCTTTATGAGAAAGTATTATCTACATATTTTATTAATTATCCTTGGTACTGTTATGTACTTTATGGCAAATTTTTTGCGCATATCAATTCCAGGGACAATTTTTGAAACTCTGCAGAATAATCTTTCTTTAACAGCTTCTGAAACAACAGCTTTTGGCGCATATTTTATGTATGCTTATGCGGTTTCTCTTCTTATTTCTGGCATTTTAATAGATAAATTTGGCGGAATTAAAATTATTCTATTTGGCGGATTAATTTTTGCATTAGGCGCACTAATATTCCCAATGAGCTCAAATTTATGGGTTTTATATTTTGCAAGAATATGCCTTGGCGCAGGCTCTGCAACATTTTATCTCGGGCTTGTGCAAGAAATTAAAAAATGCTTTCCAGATAGATATTTAAGTGTTTTAGTTTCAATTGTGCTATTTATTGGGTATTTCGGTGGAGTTTGCGCAAACGCACCTTTGGCACACATTATAGAGCACCATTATTGGCGCACAATTTTTGGAATTTTAGGATATTTCACATTATTTATAGCGCTTTTATTCGGGTTTATGAAAATCTTTCTTCCTTCACCTCCAAAGCGCAAAAATGTGCATTTTAACCTTGAACCATTTAAAGAAGTTTTAACTAATAAAAATAACTTAAATCTTTTTGCCTTCACTGCAATAAACTATGGGCTTTGCTATGTAATTCAAACCGTAATCGGAGTTAAATTTTTGCAAGATTTTGCTCAAATGACACATAACGATGCTTCACTAGTACTTTCTTGTATGATTGTGGTTATTGGCATATCAGGCGTTATTATGAGCATTATAAATAAAAACACGGGTGCGTATGTAATCTTCCTCAAAATAATCTCTATCATCAGCGCCGTTGTATTTTTTGGAATTACAATTTTTATTTTGTTTAATCTTCGCTCGTCTTTTGTTTCAATCTTTATATTTTTACTTGCAATTACGGCAGGAATTTCGCCTATTCTTGCAAATTTTATATATTCCACAAACAAGCCTGAAATCAGAAGTTGTGCTATGAGCATAATGAACAGCATTTTCTTCTTTGCAATCGGAACACTAGGCGCAATATCTGGTCGAATTTTAGACTTATTCCAAACCACAACAAATGCCCAAGGGCACACAATTTATGGTGCAAATTCATATCTTGCATTATTTTCACTCTTTGCGTTTCTTACAATTTTTGAGATTTTCTTTGCTTTTAAATTAAAAGAAAAAATATAATCTTTATGATAAAATTTGCATATAAAAGAGGGTTAAAATGATTAAATTTTTAGATTTAGAAAAAATCAATAACAGATTTAGAGAAGAAATCGACACATCAATCAAAGATATTTTAGATAAAGGTTGGTATCTTCAAGGAAAATATAACGAAATTTTTGCCAAAAATTTTGCTGAATATTGTGGCACAAAATACGCAGTTGGTGTGGCTAATGGACTAGATGCGCTAAACCTTATTATAAGAGCGCACGAATTTGGCGAAGGCGATGAAATAATAGTTCCAGCGAACACCTACATTGCAACAATTCTTGCTATTTCAGAAAACGATTGCACGCCAGTGCTTGTTGAACCGGATATTAACACCTACAACATAAATCCAGATTTAATAGAAGAAAAAATAACCCCAAAAACAAAAGCAATTATGCTTGTCCACCTGTATGGTCAAGCGGTTCAAATGGAAAAAATTTGGGAACTCGCTAAAAAATATAATTTAAAAGTTTTCGAAGACTGCGCACAAGCTCATGGAGCTTATTATCAAGGAAAAAGGGTTGGAAATTTATCTGATGCTGCAGCATTTTCATTTTACCCAGGGAAAAACTTGGGTTGTATGGGAGATGGTGGAGCAGTTGTTTGCAACGATGAAAAACTCTACCAAAAAATTAAAGCTCTTGGAAACTATGGAAGCCATGTAAAATATGAAAATTTGTACAAAGGCGTAAATTCTCGCCTTGATGAAATTCAAGCGGCAGTGTTAGATATCAAACTCAAGCATTTGGATAAGGACAACGCAAGAAGAAGAGAAATTTCAAAATATTATAGAGAAAACATCAAAAACAATAAAATAATTCTGCCTCAAACGTATGATGAAAACGCACACGTTTGGCATGTTTTCCCTATCCGCACAGAAGATAGAAACGAACTCCAAGAATACTTGGCAAAAAATGATATCCAAACTCTTATTCATTATCCAAAAGCTCCACACAAGCAAGAAGCATATAAAGAATGGAACAATTTAACATATCCTATTACAGAAGAAATACACAGAACAATTTTAAGTTTGCCAATTTCACCTGTAATGACAGATGAAGAAATTAAAAATGTAGTTAATATCATCAACAAATATTAAAATTGTTAAAATTTCTCATGCATGATAAAATTGTTTTAAAAAAACAAGGAGATAAAATGACAAACACTATTGAAGGTAAATTAATTGCAGGTGAGAGCGATAAATATTGTATCGTTGTTGCTCGTTTTAATGAATTTATTGGTTCAAAACTTTTATCTGGTGCGCTTGATACACTTACTCGCCACGGCGTAAAAGAAGAAAATATAGATATTATTTGGGCGCCAGGCGCTTTTGAAATTCCACTAATCTGCAAACGTGCGGCAGCATCTAAAAAATACGTTGCAATAATTACTTTAGGCGCAGTTATTAAAGGCGCAACTCCACACTTTGATTATGTAAGCGCTGAAATGTCTAAAGGCATTGCTCAAGTTTCACTTGAAAATAATGTTCCTATTGCATTTGGCGTGCTTACAGTTGATAACATTGAACAAGCAATTGAAAGAGCAGGCACAAAAGCAGGCAACAAAGGTTCATCTTCTGCTGAAGCAGCAATTGAAATGGCAAACCTTTGCAAACAAATATAATTTTAAAACAACAAATAAAATAACCGCTCATAATTTGAGCGGTTATTTTTTATATAAATTTATCTTTTGGAAAAACCTGAACAACCGTTCCAAATAAGTATTTCTGTTGGATTAGCTTCATCTGGGTTTAACTTACAGAAACCTTTAAGCATATCAACATTGCCGTCATTATTTGCTTCAAAGAATCTGCAATTTTGGCAAACTTTTAATATAAAACCACGTTCGCCAAGCACTGATGTAACTTCGTTTAAGGCATCGCACATTCTTAAATGCGCATCTGATTCAAATTGTTTTTTATTATATCTAAACACAACTTTTTTCATGCCTTCTTCTTTAATTAAATCAAGTTTGCATTCATTATCTCTTTTGCCATTTGAAATTAAAGAAGTAACAGTTGCAGAATTTGTATTTTTTTCTTCTTCGTTTTGTCTTTTGATTAATTTTTTATCTAAAAGCCTCATTGAATTTCTGAATTTTTTGATAAAAATTGCAACAGGGCTTAATAATAATTCTAAAAGTTCTTTGGGGTTAAACCTAGAAGCAACAACGCTTAATAGCATAATTATTACAAGGAAAAATCCAAAGTGAAGAATATATTTTAGCTGAATTGTTGTTTTAAATGTGAAAGATAAAACAAACAATGTGAAATACAGCGCAAGAATAAAGAGTGTTGTTGGTCTAAATATAAATGCTAAATATTCAATGAAATATCTTTGTTTTTTAAACAAATAAGGCAAGTAATATTTAAACAAAGACCATGCTTGCTTTAGAGAAGGTGAATCTAAATTCAAGTGTTTCACATAAGTATATGCCTTTAAAAATGGCGAATAGATTGGTTTTATGTCGTTACTTGCAAGAAAGAGCGAATATTTTAGTTCATCATTTCTTGTTTCAAAACAAACACGGCCAGTTTGCTCTAATATATCGGCTGATATTATGCAGTTTTCAGAATCAATTGTTTGGCATAAATCAAATATTGCACGAGGAAGGCGAATTGTGTTGTTTGTGAGTGTTGTTTTAACTTTAAGAGAGCCTGTGAACAATCTTTTGAAGAGACTATCATTTTCTTTTATAACCTCGGTTGCACCAACAATTACAGTTGAAGGCTCAACAAGTCTGTTTGCAATATCTAAATAATTTTCACCAACAAGCCTGTCTGCACCAAGGAAAACAAATGCATCGAATTTATCTTCAAGAATAATTTTTTCAACAAACATTGAAAGTGCTCTGTCTTTTTGATAATACTCAGGGTTTTCAATGCTATGTATTCTTGCACCATGGGCAAAATCAGGAACAACTGTTTTATTTTTCGCACTGTTTTTATACATAACATGAACTTCATAATTTGCTTTTGGATAGCTTTGATTATTCAAAATCTTAAGAAGTTCATATAAATTTTTATTTTTATCACTAGCCCAAATAATAATGCACAAGTTGTTTTGTGCCGTATTTAGTAACAATTTTGTTTCTTGCTCTTTTAAAAATTTTTTTGAATTAAAAGATTTAACAATAAAAGTTAAAAAATAGAGGGCATAAACTGCAAGATAAATAAGTATTAAATATGCTATGAAGTTAGTTATAAACATATGCTTATTTTAAAAAAAATATAATAAAAAATCTAGCTTTTTTAATTTAATTTTGCAATAATAAACATATAGGAAATTTAAGAAAGGCGAAAAATGACAGAATTCTATTTTTTAAATGGCGAATATGTACCAGCTGCAGAAGCGGTTCTACCTGTTAGAACACACGCATTTTTATATGGAACAAGCGTTTTTGAAGGAATTAGAGCATACTATAACCAAAAGCAAGATAAAATGTATGCTTTCCGCATGAAAGAACACTTTGAAAGAATGCACAATAGCTGCAAAATCATGTTTATGGACCCAAAATATTCTGTTGAAGAATACTGCAATATCACAAAAGACTTACTTATCAAAAATAATTATAGAACAGATGCTTACATTAGACCAACTGTGTTCAAAGCAGCACAAAAAGTTGGCCCAAGTTTATTAGACAACCCAGATGGCGTTTTAATTTTCACAACTGCGCTTGGTTCATACTTCACAAAAGATGAAGGTTTGAGCGTTTGCGTTTCAAGCTGGGATAGACTTGAAGATAATACAATTCCACCAAGAGCAAAAATTTCTGGCGCTTATGCCAACACTGCACTTATTGTAACAGAAGCTAAACTTGCAGGCTTTGATGATGCTATTGTTTTATCAAATGATGGGCATGTGGCAGAAGGTTCTGCAATGAATTTCTTCCTTGTTAAAGGCGACACTTTAATCACATCAAAAGAAACAAGCAACATTTTAGTTGGCGTTACAAGAAACACAGTTATTGAACTTGCTCAAGAACTTGGTTTAAAAGTTGTAGAAAGAGATATAGATAGAACCGAATTATACATCGCAGATGAAGCATTCTATTGTGGCACTGGCGCACAAGTTATGCCTGTTACAAAAATTGATAACAGACCAGTGGGCACAGGTGCTACAGGCAAAAACACTGAAAAAATCCAAAAATTATACTTTGATTTAGTTCGTGGCGAACTTGATATTCACCGTGAATGGCTCACAGAAATTTACTAAGGATTAGATTTGATTAGCTTTATCGGACAATGCGTCATAAATCTTTCCACTACCCTAAAATATATATTTTCAGGGCAAGCAAAATGGAAAGATATCATCATGCAAAGCGCAACAATTGGGTTTGATTCGCTTGGCATATCTTTAATGATTGTAATCATCGCATCGTCCGTTATTGCTCTTCAGGTTTCAAATCAATTTTTACTAACAGGTGGCGAAAGCTACATCGGCGGCTTTTTGTCTGTTGCGCTTATTAGAGAAATTGCTCCAGGCTTTGCAGCACTCGCTATTGGAGCGCGCGCAGGCACAGCAATTACAGCAGAAATCGCCAACATGCAAGTAACAGAGCAAGTTGATGCTATGAAAGTGCTCGGCGTAAACCCTGTTGGATATTATTTTGCACCAAGATTAATCGGCGCAAGCATTACAGTTGCACTTATTGTTATTCTTGCAGAGTTTCTTGGCATTCTTGCAGGTATGGCAATTTCATACGGCACAATTGGACTTCACCCAAACCGCTACATTGCAAGCGTTTGGCTTATGCTTACCATGAAAGACCTTTTCGTTAGCATCTTCAAAGGGTTTATTTTCGGGGGAATTATAGCAATTGTTTGCGCAACTGTTGGCTACAATACAACAGGTGGCGCTAAAGGGGTTGGCGAAAGCACTACAAAATCTGCAATTTTATGCACACTTTTTCTTTTAATTGCAGACTTATTGATTGGTTTTCTATTCTACATGGCAGGAAACATATAAAAATAAACCGCAAAACAACTGCCAAATGCAAATTATTTCACAGCATAAATATTTGTTTTAATTCCTGTACTTGAATTAAGCGCCTTAACCGCAGAATAAGCTGTCATTCTTCTTCTTTTTGCACCTTCTAGCACCATATTAGTGCACGAAGTCAAGTTTATTTCTGGTTTTTTTGTTTTTTTAAGCACGTTCAATAATCCTTGTCTGATAAATAATATCTCGGCAATTTTTATGTATAACTTAATGATTTTTTTTGAAAAGTTTACAATTCTTAAAAAATTCAAATTATCTTTTTGGGGTAGTTTTACTCAATATTAAAAAAAGCGATTTTATAGTATAATTCTTAAAGATTTCGAGGAATTTTTTATGAAAAAATATATTGTTTCAATCCTTTGTTTATTAACTCTTACAAGTGCTGCTATAGCACACGATAACTCACAAATTGATGAGAAATACAATGAATATTATAGAAACGGAGTGACTTTCTATAAAGCAAAAAATTATACTCTTGCAATCAAGCAATTCAGAAATGTTCTAAGAAGAGTGCCTTATGATGCAACAGTTGCAAAAGCTTTAATTTCTTCTTACCTTGCAAGAGCAGAAGTTCTCGCAAATGAACAAAATTCATATAAAAGCGCAGTTTCAGACCTCAAAAGCGCTCTTTTTTATCTAAAATATTGGGGTGTTGATATTCAAGCACCAGAACTTTTAAGCACAGCGGAAGTTAATCTAAAAAGAATAAACCGAGAAAGCACAGACCCTGCAAACATTTATAAAAACGCCGTGAATGCAAGAAGAATAGGCTCATTTGCTGAAGCTGGATATGATTTTGCTCAACTTACAGGAAACACAACTTATTCAAACAAAGCTTACGAAGCGCTTGGGGATATTTATAAATCTTTCAACAACCAAAACATGGCAATTGAAAATTACAGAAAAATCTTAAACACCAAAAACCCACATGTTTACTTTAAATATGCTCTCATTATGGACGAAGTAAATAATCAAGACGCAGCTTTAGAATTTTATAGTTTAGCGCTTCAACACGGAGAAAAAAACCCTGAACTAATTGAAAATCTTGAATTTTTATGGGCATCAAGAATAATGCAAAACCCAAATGACCCTCAAGGCTACATAAATCTTGGAACTGTGCTTCAAAAAAAAGGTGATTTATTGGGCGCTAAAGCGCAATATTTAAAAGCAAAAGCACTAAGCCCAAATGATAAAATTGTGCTTTATAACTTGGCTTCACTATATTCTGAAATGAACACGCCAAAAGAAGCAATTTTAATTTATGACGAAATTTTATCAAAAGAACCAAACAACAAAGATTTATTAAAATATAAAGCGCAAGCGCAAGCGCAACTCAAAGACATCAAGGGCGCTATTTTAACTTATAAAACAATCATTCAAATTTCACCAAACACAGATGATGCAAAACTTGCAGAAGCAGAAATTGAAAATCTTGTGAGAAATAATTTCAAAGGACAAGAACTTATTGATTATCTAACACTTGAAGCAAACTCTATGCCAACAAATTTTGTTGCGCAATATAATCTTGCATACGAATTACATAAAGCAGGGAAATACACAGATGCTCTTGCTTACTACAAACGGGCAATGGCACTTAACCCAAAACACAAAGATATTTATGTAAATATGGCACAAATTTATTTAAATAATAAAGACACGCAAAACGCTAAAACAACTGTAAAATTAGGGCTTTCAATGCTCCCAACCAACCAAGAACTTCTAAATCTTGAAAAAGAAATAATAAACGAAGAATCAAACGCACTATACACACTCGCAGGCAAATATTGGAGTGAAAAAAAATACCAAGATGCAATTGCAACATATTCAAAAATTCCAACTCAAACCCCTGAAATTAAATCAAATATAGCATCTTGCTATTTTGAGCTTAAAAATTACCCAAAAGCAATTAAAATTTGGGAAGAAACGCTAGCTGAAAACCCAAATGACACAAATATTTTAAATGCTATTGCCTCTTGCTATTTAGAAATGAAAGATACTGATAACGCATATGAATATTACAAAAAAATTCTTGCCGTTAACCCTCAAGACAACAGTGCAAAACAGGCAATAGATGGAATTGAAAGCGCTAATTTAAACAAAAAATTAGATTTAGCACAAGAATTATTCCAAAACAAAAAATACCTTGAAGCACATAGCGCACTAAACGAAATTTTAGCCAAAGACCCTCAAAATATCTATGCAAATTATTATCAAGGAACAATTTTTGAAGAAGAAAAGAAATATAATGAAGCAATAGAAAGCTATAAAAAGGTGCTTGCTAAAGATAGCACTTTCTCGCTTGCATATTATGGACTTGGTACAATTTATGACACCCTTGAAAATTACAATGAAGCAATCAAATATTACACGCAATATGTAGGGTCGAGAGCCAAAGAACCTCAAGATGATTATCTAAATTTTGTAAAGCAAAGAACAAGTGAACTTGATGAATATCTAAAAAGCACAAATAATCCAAAATAAATAAAATAAAGCGCACAATGCAATTTGCAAAGTGCGCTTTTTATATCTTAAGTTTTATTTAAAAAATAATTTTCTTCCCGCAAACACTTGCAATTGCGCCAACTTCTTTTAAAAGACCTTTGAGTTGCTCTGGAGTTAAAGACTGCGCACCATCGCAAAGCGCGCATTCAGGTTTATGATGAACTTCAAGCATAAGCCCATCAGCCCCCGCAGCAAGAGAAGCCTTTGCCATTGGCGCAACTTTATCTCGAAGCCCTGTACCATGAGATGGGTCAGTAATGATTGGCAAGTGTGAAAGTTTTTGAATTACAGGAATTGCACATAAATCTAGCGTATTTCTTGTTGCTGTTTCAAATGTTCTTATCCCTCTTTCGCAGAGAATTATTTGTCTATTCCCACCTGACATAATATATTCGGCACTCATCAACCATTCTTCAAATGTCGCAGAAAGCCCACGTTTTAAAAGAACTGGTTTTTTCAAATGACTTAGTTCTTTCAACAAGTTGAAGTTTTGCATATTTCTTGCACCAACTTGCAGACAATCCACATATTTTTCAAACAAAGGAATTTGCCCAATTTCCATAATTTCAGAAACAACTGCCATATTGTATTTATCTGCCACTTTTCTTAAAATTTGCAAACCTTCTTCTCCAAGACCTTGAAAAGCATAAGGCGAGGTTCTTGGTTTGAACGCACCCCCACGGAGCACTTTCACACCAAGTTTAGAGAGTTTTTTTGCAGTTTCGTCCATTTGCTCATAACTTTCAACACTACAAGGGCCTGCAATTACTCCAAAATTATTCCCGCCAAATTTTTCATCACCAATTTTAACAACTGTATCTTTTGGTTTGAAAACTCTGCTCACAAGTTTATAGCTTGATGTAATTTTTATAACTTCTTTAACGCCAGATAAAAGCTCTAAGTCACGTCTATCAATGTGCTGTGCGCCACCGCCTACAACACCAATAACTGTGTGTACTTCGCCTTTTGAAACGTGCGTTTCAAAACCTCTATCTTGAATATATTTAATAACCTTATCAATTGTATTATCAGCTATTCCTTGATTCATTACAACAAGCATTATTAATTCCTCACTTAGTATAAGGAAATTATACAATAAACATTATTTTGCATAAGCTTTTTGCATCAAATAACCTGCAATTTTTTCCTTGAAATCACACTCAGTCCAAATTTGGAAAACTTCCTGCGCAGGTTTTTCTTCTTCCACCACTTCTTTTGAAATTATTGCATATTTAATGTCGAAAAAGTTTATTTTCTCCAGCTTTTCAACATAAAAATCATCTCCTCCGCAATTTTCGCAAAAACTATCAACAGGATAAATTCCTTGATATAAAACCTCGCCTCTTCGCTTGATATCGCAGTGTTTACAACGAATTATGTAATAATATTTTTTTAAATATTTCCCGCAATCAGGGCAATACCCTTCCTCGGAATTTAGGAGTGCATTCCTATGAGAACATTTATTTTTAGCACTAAACAAATTGAATAAAAAATCAAACATAATGATTTTTTAAAGAAAATATGTTAAAAGTCAAATTTTGTTTTAATTTGTTCGTGGAACTGACCGCCGGCACAAACAAGTTCAATAACTTTTAGCACAAATTCACGGCTAGCATCAATTCTGTTTACCGGAAATTCTTGGTTATCTTTGTGTCTTATTGTAATGATTGTATTTTCGCCTTTTTCAGATGGAACATACAAAGAAGCTATTTCATTATCAAGCATAGCTTTCATTTGGCTCTCATAGTCATTCAAATCTTTCACAATATTGTAGTAATTGCCATTTAGTGCAAAAATCCTCCCGCAAAAAAGTGGGCTTCTTGTTGCACGAGGCAAAGCTTTTGGGGAAATATTGTATCTATTTACAAAACTAATTGTGTGCCACAATATGTTTATCATAACAAGAGTTTTGTTGCTATCCACTTCGTATGTAACATTTTGAACAGGCACATTTCTAACGCCGAAAGATTGGCGAAGATATTCAACAACTGTGCCTATATCTTCAATCATTCTTGAAAAAATTTCAGCACACATCAACCCAGTTTGTTGGAAATCTAAAAATTGTTTGTACATATGAACCGCAACAAGAGCACTTCTTTCTTGAACAACAGAAGTTTTTCTCATTGAGGTTTCCATATTATCGAAACTTTCAAAATTATTGCGCAATTTTGCCTCAAAATGGGTACTACTTTAATTTACAACAAAGGGAAAATAATTAAAACCATGTTATAAGTTTTATTAACTTATTTGAATACTCGCTTTGTATTATTTTTTGGAATTATTATTAAAAATGCTTTAAAATAAAGATATGGCAAATAATGAAATTACAAAAAAATTAATTTATGATTTTGAAATTTACCTTATGAAAGAAAGGAATTTTTCTTCGCACACTGCTCGTGCTTATTTAACAGACATAAAAAACTTTATTATTTGGCTTGATAGTAAATCTCCACTTGAAGTTGATTCAAAAACAATCAGTTCTTTTTTACATTTTATTCAAACAATGAAATACAAAAGAACAACTGTTACAAGAAAAATTGCAGGAATAAAAAGTTTTTATAAATTCTTGTATAACGAAGAAATTATCGATTTTAACCCAGTAAACAATGTTGTTTTGCCTAAAAAAGAAAAGAAGTTGCCAAACTTTTTAACAGAAGATGAAATTCAAAAAATAATTCAAAACATAAAAATAGAAACTCCAGCAGGTTACCGTAATAGAATTATTTTTGAACTTCTTTGGGTTACAGGAATGCGAATCAGCGAACTTTCGAACCTAAATTTAGGAAATTTAAATTTAAAAGAAGGGGAAATTACTGTTTTTGGGAAAGGCGCAAAAGAAAGAATAGTGCTTATTCCAGATTCAACCAAAAAGCAACTCGAAAACTATATCCAAAACATTGCACCTTTGATTAACTCAAATCCTAAAGACAAAAATAGCCCATTATTCACAAACTACAACGGTTTTAGACTTCAAAATCAAAGCATCAGAAAAGCACTTAAAGAAACTGTCCAAAAAATTGAACTCCCAAAAAGAGTAACTCCGCATATGTTCCGTCATAGTTTTGCAACAAAACTACTCGAACACGGTGCAGATTTAAGAATTGTGCAAGAACTTCTCGGGCACGCAAGCATAGCAAACACCCAAATATACACTCACATTTCAACTCAAAGACTTCAAGAAGTTTACCAAAGCGCACACCCAAGGGCATAAAAGCAGAATTATTGATTTTATCAGAAAAAAAAGTAAAATAAGATTATGAAAAAATTTCTTCTCTCCCTATTCGCATTTTTTATTATCTCTCAAACCGCTCAAGCACTTGAGATAATTAAAGATACGCTTGTGAGAGTGAACCCAAGAAAACCAATTTCAACGCAAAATTACACCGAAGGAGATTTTGTATATTTTGTAAATTACACAGATATGTGGCAAGGGACAGAAATTTTAATTCCAAAAAGCACAATTTTTGCAGGGCACATAAATTTCCTTAAAATGCCAATTCAGGGGGTGAATGGGGCATTTAGTATGAAAATTGACAAAATGCTTATGCCAAATGGCGATGTTTACGATATTAACGCAATAATAACTTACGAAGGCAAGGAACAAATAGGCGGGGAGCTTGCACCACCTGCAGATTACACAAAAGCAATCCACTACATTGGTCAATTTAGAGCGCTTCAACAATGGGTGCCCGCAGGACACTATGAATTTGGCAAGCATACAACAATCACGCAAAAAAACGACTTATATATCATTTTTAAAGAAAATCTCATTTTAAAAGACTAAAAATGTTAAGTTTTTTGCCATTTGTCAAATATGTTTTATAATTTTATTGAGGAGTAAAAGGTTATGAAAAGAATAGCATTAACAGTTTTCACGATTTCACTTTTAAGTGGTTTAGCTTTTTCAACAAATCCAGCTCAAGCAGCCGGAAATTTTTCATATGAAGTTGTTCAACAACCACAAAATAATAATGTACCACTTCAAGGTTCAGTTATATACACGCCTGCAGGAATGATGACAAAAGCGGTTTTAGCTCAACCATTGAGTTCAGAAACAACATATCAAGGCGCAACAGTAAACGCAACGCTTCACGAAACACTCACATATAAAGGCGAAGTTATAGCGCCTGCAGGAAGCACAATTTATGGAACCGCAATTGATGTTAGAAAAGCAGGCAGAGCAAAACACAATGGCGAAATTTATGTAAGATTTAACTGCATTACAACACCACACGGATACAGAATTCCTGTTAGCGCAATTATTAAAACATCTGATAACACAGGACGCCTCAAAGGTGGCACAAAAAAAGATGCAGCAATTGATTACGCCAAAGAAACCGCAATTGGCGCTGGTGGCGGTGCAATACTTGGTACTGTTATGGGTGCAGTGTCAGGCGGAAGCGTTGGCAAAGGCGCAGTATATGGAACAGCAATTGGTGCAGGCGGCGGAGTTGTTAAAGGGCTCGTTGAAAAAGGCTCGCCAATTGAAATTCCAACAGGTGCAATTCTTGACATTTATTTTGATCAACCAATCACAATAAGTGCACCAAGTGGTTACAATTATTAGAAAATCGGGCGATTTTTTTAAAACTTTTTTATTTAAAATAAATAAAAAGAACAAAAGATAAGGGGAAAATGGGACAAATTCCAAGCAGATATATGTTAAACGAGGATAATACGGCAATTGAAAAAACTCTGCCACATGATTTTTCTGCAAACACATCAGATGAAATATCCTTCAAAAAAGCTCTTGCAATCTCAACAGCTTTACATCCAGCGGCAGCAGCTTGCGTGTGGTTAATTTCAATTGCTCTTGCACTTCTTGGAATTAATCTTTTCATGTTTGAAAAACCAAACTTACTCCCTAAAAAAGATATTGAATTTGTGCTTGTAAATAAAAAAGAAGCACCACCGATAAACAAAAACACAAATCTTCGCTCAGATAGAAATTCTCGTGCGGGCGGTATTCACGACCCAAAAAGAAAAATATCTGAACCAAGCCCAGCACCTGCAAAACAAGCAAAAAGCATAAAACCTAGCCCACAGCCTGCAAAGAAAGTGGCAAAGGCGGCACCAAGCGCCAATTTAATGAAAAAAATCGAACAGCAAGCACCAGCTCCTAAAGCACCAGCTAAACCTAAACCAATGCAAGCACCAAAACCAGCAGCACCGCTTGTAAAACAAGCTGGCCCAGATATGCCAAAAGCTCAAATGCCTAAAATTGTGCAAACTCCAAGCAGTCCGTTTACAACAACTGTTCCAAGAGGCACACAACCAACAGGCACAACAATTTCAAAAGGCGGTGGCACAGCAACATCTGGTGGCTATAAACCACAAGGAACAGGGGTTGGCACAGGCTCAGGCTCACATGGACTCAGCCCACAATTTAGCAAAGGAACAGGTACAGGAACTTCAAGAGGAACATCTGGCACTGGAACAACTGGCTCTCGTGGCTCATCTGGTGGCGGATATGGAAACTATGGCAACCCAAGCCCAGGGAACCCAGCAGGCGCCCCTGGTATAGATGCAATCAGGCAAGCCGATTGGGGTCCTTATATGCGCAACTTAGAGGCTAGAATTAGAAGAAATTGGAACCCACCAAAAGGCGACACTTCAAAAAGAGTTGTTATATATTTCAAAATTTCAAGAGATGGGAAACTGCTTTCAATGAATGTCGTAAAATCATCAGGACTAGCTCTTGCAGATCAGGCTGCACGTGCTGCAATTCAACAATCAGCACCATTCCCACCACTTCCGCCTGAATACAAAGGCTCAAACATAGACATTGATTTCACCTTCGATTATAACGTACTAGGTGCAAGATATAGATAAACACAATAAAATGAGGATATAAAATTATGGAACTTTTATTACATTCTATCGCAATTGACTGGCCAGTGCTTTTACCAATCTTTGTTTGCTCAATTCTTGTTGTAGCAGTTGCAATCAACCGTTTCAGCTACTATAACCGCAACAAAAGAAACATCAGCGCATTCATTCAAGACCTACAAAGAGCACTTGCTAAAAATAGCATTGGAACGGCAGAAAAAATATCAAGACAAATCGGTGGTATCATCTCTGAAATGACAGATGAAGGTCTTAGAATTTATACTGAGCAAAAATCAGGCTTTTCAAGAGCATTTGATATTTCATCAAGCCTTGCCACAAGAAAACTTGAAAAAGGTTTAACAATTCTTGGAACAATTGGTGGTGTTGCGCCATTTTTAGGGTTATTCGGAACAGTTGTTCGTATTCTATACACTTTCCAAGATTTAGCTTCTCAAGGCAACCAATCAACAGCAGTTGCAATGGGTATTGCATCAGCGCTTATCGCAACAGCATTCGGTCTTGGCGTTGCAATTGTTGCAGTTGTTTTATACAACTATTTCCAAACAGTTGTTACTCAATTTGAATCAGATTTCAAACTTATCAAATTAGTTTTCTTAAGCTTTATTGATTCAGACGAAGAAGTAAAAGTTACAGGCGAAGCAGGCAACATCGCTCTTTAAGGATAAAAAATGGCAATCAAATTAACACAATCTGAAAATGGCAAAAAAGCAACATTTAACGAAATAAATATCACACCGCTTACTGATATTTTTCTTGTTCTGCTTATCATTATGATGGTTATAGCCCCAGGGTTTCAATCTATGGACAACAACATCACAATGCCTGAAATTAACTCAGGTGTTGCCATTGAAGATAAAAAAGCCATTGTTTCAATTACAAAAGATGGCGAAATGTATATAAACGGCGAAAAAACAAACGAGGGCGATTTAGAAGAAAAACTTGTTGCACTTGTGAATGAATCTCAAGAAAAACAAGTTGTTGTTCGAGCAGATGAAAAAACAAAAAGTTCCGAAATATTAAAAATAATGCGCCTTGCTCAAAGCGCAGGATATGAAAAACTAACTGTTGCAGGCGAACCATTGAGCAAAAAAGAACAAAGAAATCTTAAAGAAAACGCTGAAAAAGGAGCAAAAAATTAATGAGAAGACAAACATTTAATGAAATAAACATCACTCCTTTAACAGACATTTTTCTTGTTCTGCTTATCATCATGATGGTTATAGCACCAATGTTTGACCAACAAGGCTTAAAACTTTCTGTGCCACAATTTGTTGAAGAACAAGAAAACAAAAAAGATTCAAAAATTTTAACTGTTACAATCACAGAAGAAAACAAATATTTTATAGGCGAAGAAGAAGTTGAAGCAAACAATTTAAACTCAGCGCTTACTGCCAAAAAAGAAGAAGCAGCTGATGGTTTGATGATTCAAGTTGAAGGAAATTCAGACCATAGCACAGTTGTAAAGCTTATGGATGAAGCTCGCAATTCAGGCATAGAAAGCATTTCAATTACAGAAATATAAATGACACAATTTGAGGACGAAGTATGATTTTTAAAAATAATAGCAAACCAAAATTTGCGGTTCCTAGGTTTGTAAAAATTTTATTTGGAACACTTGCAGGTATTTTTGGGTTTATTTATCTTAGTTTTCTTTTTATTTTGCCGAATGTAATTAAATTTGAAAACTACCTTCCCTTAATTAACACGGAACTTGCAAAAATAACTCCAATAACCCTCGATACTAAAGGATTAAAACTCAAAACCACTCCAAAACTTGATGTTGGTCTAATTGCAGAAAATATAACTCTTATTGCACCAGATAAAACAAAACTCATAAGCATTTCGAGCCCAAGTATTGAAATTAATATTCCATCAATTATTTTTGGGAAAATAAATCTTGAAAAAATTTATGCAAAAGATATTACCTTAAATCTTGTGTATAAAAATAAAAAATATACTATTCTTGATTATTTCACACAAAGTGCACCGCAAACTCAAACTCAAAGCGAAAATAAAGAAGAAACAAGTATAAATTTTCCGCTTGAACTTGGAAAAATTAAGGTTATTGTTGATAATTTAGCACTTAATTTAAAAGATGAAGATATTAAAAAATCTTTTAATTTAACCGCAAAAAACTCAACATTTAAGTTAAATTCTCTTGAAGGTCCACTTCAAATTGCAACCAAAGGAAATATTTCAAGGGTTGATGTAGCAAAAAAATATTTGAATTTTGATGTAAATTTAAGCACAAAACTTCCTGAATTTGAAGCGAGCGAAAGCACGGCGCAAACTTCTCAAATGGAGCTTTTCAACCCATTTGCAATGATTGACACATTAGGAGCCCATGCAAATATACTTGCTAATTTAAAAATTAATGACCTTGAAAACTTTAGCGCAAAAGGATATTTAAAAGTCGATGAAGCAACAATTGTGCTAGATGGTAAAAAACTCCCAAATAGCAATCTTGATTTGAATTTCGACAAAAACAAAATTAAAATTGACACAAAATTATACATAGCACAAAACGAATTTTTAACCTCAAACGGCTTTTTAGAACTTGGAAAAAAAGCAAAAATCAACCTTCAAACAAAATGCGATAAAGCTTCACTTAACCAAATCAAAAATCATATAGGCGCTATTTTAAATTTATTCAATATCCAAAATGATTTCAAAAACATTCTTGCAAAAGGTTATCTCAACTGCGATTTCAACATAGACAGCGATTTCAAAAAAATTAAATCAGACGGCTTTATAAAGCTTGTTGAAGGAAATATTGCATACCCTAAAGCAAATGTTAATTTAACAAATATTGCCTCAACCATTGACTTTACAGGCAACAAAATGACAATTAAAGATACTCACGCATCACTCAACAACGCAAAATTCCAAGCAGATGGCGTGATTGACACAAACTCTAGAATGAATTTAAAAATAAGTTCAGACCCGCTTAAAATCTCAGAAATTGTCAAACTTTTAAGTAGCCTAAAACTTGTGAAAGAATCTGATTTAAAAGACTTGGCATTCAATGGCGGAACAATCCAAGCAAAAGCAGATATTAAAGGTTCATTTGAAAAACCAGAATTTGTAGGTAGTGCAAATGCTGACAATATTAATATTTTAATTAAAAGCCTAAAAGCGCCACTTACAATCTCAAAAGCAAGCGCAACTGTTACACCATCTGGTGATGATTTTAATTTGAACGCAAATGTGAGCGCTCTTAATTTCAAAGTGCAAGGTGCACCTCAAGGGCTAAATTTACCTAGCGCTAAAATTACAGGAAATTCTGAAAAAATAACAATTGAACCATTTAAAATTTTAATGGGCGCAAATGCTATTGTAGCCTCAGGTTATATTGAAGATTATATGAAAAAACCTGAAATTAACCTCACCTCAAAAGGTAATATTTCGCCTGAATTTATTTTGAGCTTTATCCCACAAGAAATGAGAAAAAATATCACATACAGAGGTGCGATTCCACTAAATGCAACGATTACAGGTGATATTGACGATATTGAAATAAAGGGAAATATTGTAACAAGCGCAAATAATTACATAAATATAATTGATATTGAAAACATCAAAGGTCAAACCGTAAAAACCACTTGCAACATCAACATAAAAGGAAATGATTTAATTATTAATGATATCTCAGCTCCAAATGTGTTTAATGTTAAAGGCAAAGTTGCAAATATTTATTCTCAAAATCCAATATTATCAAACATTGCAGTAAATTTACCTCAAAAATTAAACATTATTTTAGAAATTTTAGACGGCACAAAACTTAGTGCAAAGGGAAATTTAAATATAGCAGGTAGTGTTGCAAAACCTGAAATTACTGGGCAATTTGCAATTTCAAATCTCAATTATCCAACATTTAAATTAACTGTTGAAAATGCCCTTATAAACTTTAAAAAATCTATTATTGCAGCAACTGCAACGGGCATCAAAGTTGGAAAATCTGATTTTAGAGGAGAGCTGAATTTAAATAGTGATATGACAAAATATATCACTATAAATAATTTGAATTTCTCATCTGGTACGCTTGATGCTGATGAAATTATGCAAATTATAGCTTCTGCTCCTAATACACAAACAACTGCTGGGCCTACAAGTAATATAATTGTAAAAACAGGGAAAGGCACGATTTCAAATTTAAAAACAGGGACAATCCTTCTCCAAAACATTGGCTTTAATTTCAAAATGGCAAACGACCTTGTAACAATATCTGACCTGAAAGCAAGCGCTTATGACGGATATGCAACAGGCAGTGCAAGTTATCACCTTTCTCAACTTAAAACAGGTTTCAATATAACAGGGAAAAATATAAATGTTGCAAAAGCCTCAAAAGCATTTGTGGGCGTAACTTTGCCAACATCGGGAACTCTTGAAGGCATAGTTAAAGGCGAATTCCGTGGCGCAACATTTACTCAACAAATGAAAACGCTTACAGGAAATGCAAAATTCACAGTGAAAAACGGTGTTATGAAAGATTTTATCAAGTTTGAAAACTTCTTATATGCAGGCAACTTGCTTTCAGAAAACATATTGGGTTTTAACTTAAATAATGCAATATCTGCTGTTTCAAAAGTAAATACCGGCGAATTTAGCACTCTTGAAGGAACTCTAACTTTTGGAAACGGCTGGGCAACAATCAACAAATTCGCATCTCGAGGAGCAAACATGAGCTTATATGCAACAGGAAAATATAATTTGCTCACAAACTATGCAGATATGAAAATTTTAGGAAGAATTTCACCTCACGTTGCAAACAAACTAGGTCCTGTTGGCGATTTCACATTGAATAAAGTTTTAGAAAAAATGCCAACTAAGGCGCTTGCAGTGCTTGAAGCGGTTAGAACTGTTGCGCCTAAAAACCCACTTCTTGCAACAATTTCAGAAGAAGACATAGCAAAAATTCCCGAATTAACATCAGGAAACGCTGAAGGCAAAAAGGAATTCCAAGTTTTAATTCAAGGGCTTGTAACTTCCGCAAAAAGCGTAAAATCCTTCAAATGGGCTCAATAAATGAGAAAATCCTGTTTTCTTGATTGGCACCAAAAAATATGATAAAATCCAGCTATGGCAATCTTAAAAATCAAAAAATACGGGGAAAATGTACTCCGTCAAAAATCTAAAGAAGTTACAAAAATTTCTAAAAAAATACAAGTTTTAATTGAAAACCTTGTAGATACAATGTATCACAACAACGGCGTTGGGCTTGCAGCACCGCAAGTTGGCGAAAATGTTAGAATTTTTGTAATTGATGTTACAGAACCAAACCAAGCACCAGACCCTATTATTTTCATCAACCCAAAAATAATTAAAAAAGAAGGCGCAATTAATAGTTATGAAGGTTGTTTGAGTTTCCCCCAAATGTACACAAATGTTAGAAGATATGAAACTGTTAAAGTAAAAGCTTTAAATTTCAACGGAAAACCTTTTGTGATTGAAGCGAAAGACGGTTCACTTCTTGCTCGTGCTATTCAGCATGAATTTGACCACCTAGATGGTATTTTATTTGTTGACCACTCAAGAAATGTAATAGAAACTTCAATGTTGCTTGATAAATATGACCTTCCAAAACTTGAAGAAGACAAATTAATTGAAGAAGACGAGCTTGAAAAAGAAATTCTTGCTCGTACACCAAGCGACAAAGAAATTGCGGAAAAAAAATTAAAAGAAGGCGAAAATGGCAATTAAATTAGTGTTTTTCGCAACTCCAGACATTGCTCTTAGTTGTTTCGAAAAATTACACCAAGATAAAGACATTGAAATTTTAGCATTTGTAACTCAGCCTTCAAGACCATCAGGCAGAGGCAACAAAATTTTGCCTTCAAAACTTGAGGTTTTTGCGCTTGAGAACAATATCGAGGTTATAAAATCCGAAAAAATATCAAAAGACACAGAAAATGTTGAAAAATTAAAAAATTTTGGGGCAGATTTTTTTGTAACTTTTGCATTCGGACAAATTATCTCGCAAGAAATTATTGATATTCCGCATTTTGGAACAATCAATGTCCACGCTTCACTTCTTCCAAAATATAGAGGCGCAAACCCAATTCGCCAAGCACTTTTAGACGGTGAAGAAAAAACGGGTGTTACAACAATGATGACTTGTCTTGAGATGGACGAAGGCGACATTTGCTTGCAAGAAGAAATCCCTCTCACAAGTGACACAACATCAATTGAGCTCACAAATAAAATTTCAGATTGCGCATACGGACTTTTAAAGAAAACTTTAGAAGGCTTATACAATAAATCAATCACACCAATTAAGCAAGATAGCGCATTTGCAACGTATACCAAAAAAACAAAAAAAGAAGACAAAATTATTAATTGGGAAGATGACGCCGAATACATCAAAAACAAAGTTCGAGCACTTATTGATAACTTCACTTGCCAAACAACATATAAAGGCAAAATCGTGAAATTAATTAAATGTTCAACTTGCGCCGATTGCGGAGAAAGTGGCAAAATTTTAAATATTGATAAAAAAGGCATACTTGTTGGGTGCGGGAAAAATTCAGTTTTAATTGAAATGGTGAAACCTGAAGGCAAAGGCGAAATGGCAGCTTATGCTTGGAGCCTTGGTGCAAGAATAGAGAAAGGTGAAAAATTTGAATAAAGCAATAAGAGGGGCAATTACTTGCTCGAATGACGAAAATTCAATGCGCGAAGCAACTGTTGAATTATTAAACACAATTTTGGAAAAAAACAAACTTAAAACAACCGATATTCATTTTGCAAACTTTTCAGCAACAAAAGATTTAACCGCCTGCTATCCTGCAAAATATGCAAGGCTTGATTGTGGATTTTCTGATGTGCCTATGATGTGCTATCAAGAAATGCATGTTGAAAATTCGCTTGAAAAATGCATAAGAGTAATGCTTTTTGCTGATGTAAAAAGCAATAATGTGCACCATGTATATTTAAAGGGCGCTGAAAAATTAAGACCGGACTTAAAAGAAAGGTAATCAACATGAAAAAAGAATTGATTAATTTCCCATATCTTACAAAACCAATTAGTCTGTACACCCTTGATAATGGGCATAAAGTAGCACTTGCTCACAAAGAAGGTGCTCTTGTGAACATTTCAAGCTGGGTGAAAACTGGCTCAATTAATGAAGATGATGTAAATAATGGCGTTTCTCATTTCCTTGAACACTTGATGTTTAAAGGAACAGAAAGATTTAAAGCTGGCGATTTTGACCGCATTATGGAACAAAAAGGCGGGATAATTAACGCTGCGACTTGGAAAGATTACACTTTTTATTACATCACCATTTCAAAAAATCATCTAGATTTAGCGCTTGATATGCACTCAGATATGATGACAAACATTACACTTCCAGAAGAAGAAATTGGCCCTGCTTTTGATATAGCAGGCGTTGCACCTGAAGAAAAAAGGGAAAGATATGTTGTTTTAGAAGAAATTAAAATGCGCAAAGACCAAAACTGGAGCAAGGTTTATCATGCACTAAATGATATGATGTATGAAAAACATCCATACAAAAGAGATGTTATAGGCACATCTGAAATTATTTCTCAAATTCCAAGAAGCGCAATTATGGATTACTATAATTCTTTCTACACACCTGAAAACATCTCAACTATTGTTGCAGGTGATTTTGACGAAGAACATGTGCTCCAAGAAATTATCAAAGGCTTTAAATTTAGAAACACTAAAACAAAAATTATGCCACATGGCGAAATGGAACTTGAAATTAAAAACCCAAGAACAGAAGTTCAAAGAGGGGATGTGAATTGTGGTTATATAATGTTTGGTTTCCTTGCAGATAGCGCTAAAAACCTCAAAGAAAGCATTGCGTTAGATATTATTTCAACAGTTCTAGGCGAAGGCAAAAGCTCAAGATTGTATGTGAATTTAATTGAAAAAATGGCAGAACCATATTACTACTCTCTTGATACTTGCCACTACCAATTCAAAGAAGGAAACAACTTCTTTATTGAAGCAAATTTTGACCACACAAAATTTGATAAAGTTATTCCTGAAATCAAAAATGAGTTAAAAAATATCCAAAACATCACAGAAGATGAGCTTAAAAAAGCAAAAAAACAAACAAAAGTGGGCTTTGCTTCAAGCACTGAAACAGTCGCAAAATTAGGGGACAGCATAGGTCATTATTTAACTGTTTGCGAAGATTTAAATGTTGCACAAAACTATGAAAAACTACTTGAAGAAATTGATATTCAGTATATTCAAGATGTTGCAAAAAAATATTTAGACCCTGAGAAATGTGCAATAAATGTACTTTTGCCGAATGAGGAGAAGTAAAAATGAAAAAACATGTAATAAATGGTATTGAAATAATTTTAAAAAACAACGCAAAAACACCTCGAGTGGCACTTGTTTGCAACTTTTTAATTAACAAAGAAGAAAAATATGCAGGCATCCGCTCGCTTTACACAAAACTCCTTATGCAAGGAACAAAAAAATATTCTGCGGTTGAACTCTCAAAACTTATCGAAGACAACGGAATTGAATTAAACATAAAATGCAAACAAGATAATCTAACTGCTTGCACCTTATGTTTAAACGAAGATTTTGAACTTGCAGTAGATATTTTAGGTGATGTACTTCAAAATTCAACATTCGATGAATTTGAAAAAGAAGTTCATAAATTAAAAGGTGAAATCACCTCAGAACTTGATGAACCAAGGCTCCTCGCAACTGATAAGTTTGTGAGAAAAATATTTGAAAATCATTATTATTCAAATTCTTATTCAAAAATTCTTGAAGAATTAGATAAAATTTCAAAAGAAGATATGTTTGAAATATCTCAACAATTTATGAATTCTAAAAAGGTTATAACTGTTGTTGGTGATATTCAAGACGAAGAAAAATTGCTCAATATAATTGCTGAAAAACTTGCTTTTATGGAAAATTATGAGTCGGAAGATGAAATTCCCGTGGTTAACAAAATTCAAGCACCAACAGTTGATTTCATTGCAAAAGACGACCTTGCCCAAGCACAAGTTTTAAAAGGGGTTATTGTTCCAACATTCACGCACGAAGATTACCCAAAAATTATTGTTATGAATAACATTTTAGGCTCAGCTGGTTTAAGCTCAAGGCTTTTTGTTGAACTTCGTGATAAAAAAGGTCTAGCATACACTGTGCGCTCGAGTTATGAACCTATGATAAGAGGCGCAATTCTTTATTTTTACATTGCATGCGACCCATCAAACATTCAAAAATCGCTTGATGAATTTGATATTGAAGTGAAAAAATTGCAAACAACACCAATCACAGAAGCTGAACTTCAAGGCGCAAAAGAGAATGTTATTGGAAGATTGGAATATTTCTCTCAAACAAATATGCAACAAGCACTTATGATTTCAGGCGATTATCTTCTTGGACTTGGGCTTGATTGGGAAGAAAAATACAGAAAAATGATAAATGATGTAACAATTGAAGATGTGCAACATGCGGCACACTATTTCAACTCAAATTCAATTACAGTTGCACTTGCAAAAAGCGAATATAAAATTTAAAAACTAAATTAAACACAAAAAATCGTGCAATTTTCACTGCACGACTTTTTTATATAAATTTAAACTTAACCTACAAGTTGGAGTTTTTTGCCAACAGCATCAGATGCTCCATGAACACCTGTTGATTCAGGACCAAAAGCAAGCCCATAACCGCCGCTATTTAGTGAGCCATCGCCATAACGCGCAACGCCAAATGGATTATTGCTTGTGCCTTGTGCTTGAAAATTCTCTTGTGGAGGTGTGGTGAACCCGCCAACTTTTTGGTTTAAACCACCGAGTCCGCTAGAACCGCCTTTTTTGTCACCTATAGGCAACTTTTGATACATGTTTAATGCTGAAATTGATGAAATATCTGCCATATTTTTATCCTTATACAATTAAATAAAGTTTTTTTAGGAAATTTTATTGCAGAAGATAAGAATTTATTTACAATTTTTAACAAATAAATTACATTTCATGGGTGACAAATAACGAAAATATAGACAAATTAGGCGCAAAAGACTATAATTATCTTATGTTACAAAATGCTACTAAAGCTATAACCCAAGCATTTAGCGGAAGTTTTATAAAGAAGTTAAGTCAATATCTCCATGATTGTGTTAGAGAAGAAGTTAAAAGTTCAACTTTTAGAAACCTAAAAGGGGACAAAGACAACAAATGGCGCTTTATTGACGGTGAAGAAGAACTCTTCACAAACTATGAAACACCGCTTCTTTTAGACGGCTCAGACCCGCTTCTCACTGAACTTATGATTCAAGGAGATATGAGCCAAAAAGAACGCTATCTTCTTTATGGTTATTTGTTTTTAGTGGGCAAAAATACAAAAGTTAAAAAGAATAATGAATTTTTAACCCCGCTTTTATATGTGCCATGCACACTTCAACGCGAAGGAAAGCAGATATGTTGTTCGTTGAATGAATCTGTGTTATCTCTGAACACTGGCGCTATTGCGCAACTTATAAAAAAAGATGATGAAGAAGAAATAGACCAACTTTTATCAGGTTTATTAGATGCAGTTCCTGAATTGCCACTCACAAAAGACGGGCTTGAAATATTCCTCACAACCCTAAAATCAATTATTCCAGACCTTGAAATACAATATAATGTTGACCATAAAGATACAAAAGATATCAAAAACATGGACGATTTCTACCAAGAAAAAACTTTGGAAGAAATTGAAAACTTTGATTTTGACTCATTAGATGAAATATCAAAAGTTAAAAAAGTAAAACTTGATAAACTTGTACTTGAAAACACTCAAGCGGTAATTTTGACTAAAAGACCAACTGTAACCGCTGGGGTTTTGCACGAACTTACCCAAATTGGCGAAAAATCATCTGGCACAATTCGAGAAAATGCTCTCAACGTAATTAACCAAGAATATATGAAATCTAAAGGTCGTGGCGAGCAAAAAATTAAAGAACCTAAAGAATTTAAAGATTTTTTTGCAATTACACCGCTTCAACTTAGTGATTCTCAAGAAAATGTTATAAGAAAAATTGAAGATAACGACTTTCTCGCTGTTTATGGCCCACCAGGGACAGGCAAAAGCCAAACTATCGTTAACCTTGTGGCGCATTTGATTGCAAAAGGCAAAACTGTGCTTGTTGCAAGCAGAATGGACAAAGCAATTGATGTTGTTGCAGAAAGATTAAACGAGCTTGATGCGCCTTTTTTAGCACTTCGAGCAGGCAGAGCAAACTATCAAAAACAATTGATGTATGACCTTGAAGACTTACTTTCAGGCAAAATTGAGCTTGATGAAGGATATGAGGATGCAGTTCTTGCCAACGTAAGTGATATGGAAAAACTCACAGGCGAGATGAGAAGGCTTGAAGATAGTGTTGAAAAAATCATAAAATCTGAAGAATTATACTCTGAACTTCAAGTTGAAAGAGATGAAATTGCAGAAGCAATTGGAGAAGTTTGCTATATCAAAAAGCGCTTAAAACAAGAAGATATCGAGCTTTTAAGGCAAACTATCGAAAATATTAATAAAAACATTGAAAAGAAAAATATAATTTTCAACATTTTGCGCACACTTGATTATGGCAAAATTAAAAAAGTTTTAAATATTAGAAAATTTGACAAAGAAGAAATTCTTGCAAGGCTTCCATATGAGCTTGATTTAGAAGAATACAACTCAAAACTTTCAAAAATAGAAAATCACATTTTCAAACTTGGGAACCTTCAACAAACTCTAAAAAGAATAAATTCACTAAAAAACAAACAAAAAAATCTTGTTATAAACATTCTAAGAAACAAAAGACGCACAGCACTTAAAGACCTTCTTGCAGACCAAACAAAAAGGCAAAGGCTTATGGTGCATGCTCGTTCGCTTGTTTCAAGAAAACAACAATTACAAAACCGCCTTCTTGAAAAAGAAGACTTTAAACCACTTCTCACAGCATTTCCTTGCTGGTGTTCAACAACTTATGCCATTTCAAATTCAATTCCACTAAAATCTGGTATGTTTGATGTTGCAATTATAGATGAAGCTTCGCAATGTGATATTGCGTCTTGCTTCCCTATTTTATACAGGGCGAAAAAGGTTGTAATTGTGGGCGATGATAAGCAACTTCCGCACTTATCTTTCCTTGAAAAAGCAAAAGAGCAATCATTCTTAAACCAATATGAAATTGAAGATAAATATCAGCTCATGTGGCGCTTTAGAACAAATTCAATGTTTGACCTTGCGAATTATTATTCAACATCACCCGTTCTTTTGGATGAACATTTCCGCTCTCAAAAACCAATCATCGAGTTTTCTTCAGATGAATTTTATGGCGGAAGAATTAAAGTTATGAAGCCATATTTCCCAAAAGAACCAACTATCGAGCTTATCAATGTTCCAGACGGCAAAGTAGATTATGACATCACAAGAAACCACGCAGAATGCGAAGCTTTAGTTAAAAAATTAGGTGATATAATCTCTGAAGACCTTGGCGATACGCCAACCTCAATCGGCGTTATCAGCCCATTTAGAGGGCAAGTTGAACTTATTAAAAAAGCAATAATGCAAATTTTCTCCCAAGAAACAATTCAAAGGCATAAAATTGAAGTGGGCACGGCACACACATTCCAAGGCGATGAAAGAGATATTATGCTCATTTCTTGGACAATTGCACCAAATTCACACTCGCAAAGCTTAATGTTCTTACAAAAACCAAACTTGTTTAACGTGGCAATAACTCGTGCAAGAAAGAAAATTTATAATTTCACCTCGAAAAATGTTCAAGATTTGCCTGAAGGCTTACTCAGAAACTATTTTGAATATGTAAGACAAAGCATCAAAAACGATTTTGAATTTACGCCAGATAAAGCAGTTTTCAAAAATGAATTTGAAAAAGAAGTTTTCTTTGAAATCAAAAATATGATTCAAGAAGAAAATCTTGATTTTGATGTTTATTCTTCCGTGAACATTGGCGGTGTAAACGCTGATATTATGGTGGGAAATGTTGTAATTGAGTGCGATGGCGTTAAAGATAACACTAAAAAAACCACACCACCAATGAAAAAACAAAAAATTATGGAGCGTTCAGGTTTCAAAGTGCTAAGATTTATCAAACGTGAATGGGATTTGAACAAAACTATTTACATTGAAAAAGTAAGAACATCTTTGAAACCATAAAATTTTGCCGATGTAGCTTAGAGGTAGAGCAATCGATTCGTAATCGATAGGTCGTGAGTTCAAATCTCACCATCGGCAGATTTATTCAAACTGGTGCTGATTTATTTTTGTTCGTATATCTAGCAAAAATTATTTTTAGAAGTTTTAAAGCATTATAAGGAGAGGCCGATGATTAACAAAATAAATTTTACAGGAAGAGTAATTTGGGCAAATAATGTAAGAAATTTGTCACTTGATAGCGAAGTAAATGCAATTAGAGAATACACTATGAAGCACGATTGCGATGTTGTTGTTTGTGATAGGGATTATTACATGGACGACACAGGAAAATATCATTGCATTGTTTTAAAAGAAGACCCAACAACAGGGGCAAATCAAACTAAAATGAAAATTTTTGATTTCAAACACCCTGAAAACGATAAAGAAAAAGAACTTGATTTTAATATATAAAAAGCGCATTGCGCAAAACCAAACAAAAAGCCCTTCCCGACAAAAGAAAGGGCTTTTTAAAATTTAAAATGCTTAAACCTGCTTATTCAACAACTTCGAACATGTCTTTTCCAACAGCGCAAAGTGGGCAGAGCCAATCTTCAGGAATATCTTCAAAAGCAGTGCCTGCTGCAACTCCATTTTCTTCATCGCCTTTTGCTGGGTCATAAACATATTGGCAAACTGTGCATACATATTTTTGCATAATTTTTACTCCTTAATATCTATCTTCCTCTTTTATACAATTTTTTAGAAAATTTTGCAATCACCAAATAGGACAAACAAAAAAAATTATTTTTCTTTTCTTGCTTGCCTTAATTTGCCGTCAAATAAAACTCTATCAATAAACCCAAAGGAAGACTCAAAAAACCTTGGTGTTTCGCCTAATCTGTGGCAAATGTATAGATAGGTTTGGTGCATTAAATCCCTGTGCGAAATTGTTGGTTCTTTTTTGTTCGTGTAAACACCTGTAACATAAGGTTCATCAAGCTTTGGACTTGTTATTTCAAGCTCAAGTGCGTAACCACCTCTGTGCTTTGCTCGTTTGAGCTCGATTGTGTCGCCTTCAGTTAGCGCTTCAATTTTCGGGTGATTCACAAATTTTTCATATTCTGAAACAGTTTTTGCGACAGCATCACGCTCTTCGGGCGAAGTCAGCCTGTCGTAAACATTATTATTCACACGAAAATTTGCACCAAATGTAATCATATGGATTTAAAAACTTGTGAATATTTTTATTGCCACCTATTCAGATTTTTCTTCTGATTGTTTTTCTTGACGAGTTAGGTCACTTATATTTAACTTTAACCAATTGCCACGTTCTGGGCTCACAAACTCTGCCAAGTGCACAAGCTCTTGGCATTCTGTGTTATTGTCAATATAAAATCTATCATCGCAAATAACATCGAAATTGTATGTTTTTTGGAGTTTATCAAGCTCATAAGAGTTAAACGATTGAGTTAAATGGCGCATTACCCATTCGCCAACGCCTCTGCCATAATGTTCCTCAGAAGCCTTGTTCACTGCTTTTGCAAGAGTACCTGTAATTATCATGCCATTGCTACCTTCAGCTTTTTTGATAATTGCAAGGCGAGCAAGTGCTAAGCAATATTTATCAATTGCGTTTCTTCTTGCAGCTTCATAATCTTTTTTATATTCATCTTTAATTTTAATTGTAATTGTTTCAGATGTATGGTTATCAATTACATCAAATTTTTGAGTGTCTGCAAGGTATTGCGCCAATTTTTTAGTTTTAATATTTTTTGGATAAGTTGTTTCTTCTGCCATAGTAAATTCTGCCTTGTGGCAACTTTTAATATCTTCGATTATTTCATCGTTAAAGCCCATTGCACGGCAGAAGTTTTCTATAATCGCAGGCGCTGAAGCACCTGCTCTCGATACTTTTTGCAAACTTAAACTTTGGCTCAAATAGCTACTTCCAGAAGATTTTACAAGAACTTTGTCTTTATCAATTACTTCAATGTTTGAAATTCCGCAACCACCACCTGTAATACAAGTTGTATAATATTTTCCTTCTGTGAGCATTCCTTGTTCATGAAGTTTTTTTGTCATCGCAAGCCCAGCGCCAAGTGCATCTTGCAATATTTTAAATTTCATATCAGGCACAACTTTAATACCTTCTGCTTCTAATCTTTCTTTAAATTTGCTAAAATCTAAGTCTTTTAAAGGTCTATTTTCGTTGTTTCTGTGGTTTGGAAGATAAAATGCTTGTTGTTTTGAAGTGTAGCTTGGGAGGAAAATTGCCACATTTTTAAGCGCATTTTCGTCTTCGCCATAACCTTTTTCTTCGACTGTTTTCTTGCTATCTCTTTGTATTCTTCCAATTTTTTCTACAATATGGTCAATAAATTCATCACTGCTTTGGAATTGACTTTTGCCAAGGTCATTTACGGTTGTGTTTTCTGTGTAGAAAACTTCGTCTTTAGGAGTTGAGGCATAATAAATTTTGCAAGACCCTTCTCTTTGAGAGCCTCCAATATCAAAAGTGATATTACTCTTAAAATTTATGTTTTTGCGAACTAAATTTTGCGGTGTAAAATTAATTCTCATTATATTTCTCCTTGTTTATAAAATTCTTTCTTCTTTTTGTTTATCTGTGATTTTTATTTCGTAATCTGCCATTTCTAAATGTTTTCTAAATAGAGAATCATAGGTTTCAGGAATTTTTTCAAATTTTTCTCGAATTTTTGCAGGTGTTTCAATGTGTGGACTATCTTTTACAAGATATTTATCTGGTAACAAAATTGAATATTCTTTATCGGGTTTAATCGGCTCAAATTCCCCAGTTTCTTTATTTCTGATTTTAATTGCGTCGTAATACGCTAAATCAGATTGATTATTTTTAATCTTTTTAAACAACGACCTATTTACTTGAATATCCGACCACTGGATTAGCGAATTTCTTGTTCTTGATATTAGATTATTCAAAACATTCTCAACAATCAAGTCTATTAATTCTTGCCCTGTAATTTTACCTATTTGAACACCAGACAAATCTTCATTCACGCCATCAAACATTTTAAGCAAATCAATGTTATTCAACGTGCTTCTTCTTTCATGGCTTTTAAGTCCGTTTCTAAATATGCTCCCTGGGATACCAACGGCATCAATATCACCGTAACCTTTTTCTTTCAAAGCACCTTTTATTGCACTTGTTGTATAGTTTGCAATCACATTATTTGCATATCTTATAGAATCATCTAAAACTAGTTCTGAATTTTTTAGGTTCTCATTTTTGAAATAAACAAGCGGAACTAAATCTTCTCTCAAATTTTCGTTCACAAATTCTTGAATTTTGGCATCTTTTCTTGCAATTGGTTCATATTTTGTAATGTCAAATTTCCTTGCTCTAATTTCAGATAATTTACCATCATCATCAAATTGGAGTTGTGAAGTTCTTAAAAACTTGCTATTTTGCCCGTGCGATAAAATTAAAGTTTTTCCTTTTAAAATTTCAAATTCTTTATGGTCATGCCCATTTAAAATAAGGTCAATATCGGGCACTTTCTCTGCCATAAGAGAAGAAATTTTATTCCCAGTGTGCGACATTACAACAACAGCGCCTTTTGGATTTTCTTTTTTGAATTTATTCACTCTATCTTCAACTACTTTGAATGTGTTTTGCAAATCCTCTTCCTCAAGCAAAACGTCGTTTTTGTTTGTGTTATCAAAAAATTCAGAACCAACAAGCAAATTTGGACTATAATAATCCATCGCAGGAATTGTCACCCCTAAAACTAGAATTTTATTTTTTAAATTCGGATTTTTATTATCTTGAACTTCGTATATTTTCTCAGTTGTTATATTTTTATTTCTTGCCATTAAACCTTGCGCAAGTGGAGATTTTTCAAGATTTATGTTTGTCATAATGGTTGTCATAGGAGTTTTATCAAGTTTATCAAAAAGCCACTTGTCTCCACCATCAAAACAATGGTTCCCTGGGGTATAAACAGTGTGAAATTCATTCACAGAGCCTGCGGTTTTTTCTGCTGTTTCAATTATCTTTTTTAAAAAATTATGCTGAATATCACCGTTTAAGTTTTTTGGGTTAGTTAAAAACCCACTTTTTTTAGGATTCAAGAAAAAATCGCCCGCAATTGCAAACATGTTCAATGTGCCACGTTCATCAGCACGTTCAAACATATCTCTTTTATTTTGCTCAACTGCCTTTATAATCTGTGGCATAGCGAGAATGTCACCGTGATTATCTGCTGTGGATAATATATTCACCTGCGAAGATTTAAAAGATAATGAGGAATTATTAACCGCACGTATCATACACAATCAAAACATGAAAATAAATTATGTTGCTAGAAAACACTTGTAATACATGGACTTATTCACAAACTGCAGAAAAAACGCAAGACTGCAGATAATCCATATATTTTTTATCAAGATGAGCATAATCAAATAAAATTATTCCACCAAGGTCAAGTTCTCTCATACTCCTAATTTGACGAAGCAAATCTTCTGGCTCACCTTCCATAAAACCAACAAAAGCCCCAGGATAAACCGCAATGCCATTTGATTTTCTTTTAACTTCTCTCATCATTTTTTTTGCAAGCTCATCATCTGATGTAAGAATAAGCGGTGTAAGCGCGTTAACATAACCAAGTTCAGACCATTTAGACCAATTTTGTTGTTTTGCGGATTTTGACATATCTTCATCTGGGAAAATAACCGCAGATAAAAGAACTTCTCTATTTTCTAAAATTTCGCTAACTGATTTTATATAGTCAGTAATTTTATTTTGCCTGTATTCATCCCACATACGCCAAAGAGGAGTTTTATAAGAAACTTCAATCGGGTCAACTCCATAAATTTCTTTAAATTCATCACGAGCGACTTGAGTATAGCCCCAATTTGACATTTCATAGCCTTGTTCGTTTGGTCTTTGTGCTTGAGGATATCTTATGTAGTCAATATTAAAACCATCTATGGCATAACGAGCTGAAATCTCTTCTATAAGCTCTTGAAGGAACGAAATAACTTCTGGGTTGGCAGGATCAAGAAAATATCCTCTGTGCTCCGTAGGGTGCCACGTAGGCTCTTTAGAATCGGCATTTATTTTATTTTTATTTCCCCAATGAGGCTTAACTGATAAAATATTTTTTAAATCGCTTGAAGGGGCAACATTTCCAATATAAAAACTTTCAAACCAAATATTTACTTTAATATTTCTTTTGTGAGCTTCTTTTATGTATATAGCTAAAATATCAGTATCCCCAAAAATTGGATTTAGTTTATTGAAACCATATTTTTCCATTGTTTTTGAAGGAAAGATTGTTTTCCCATGAAAATATGTTTCAAGAAATATTGTGTTTATCCCAACTGCACTTAAGTTATCTAAAGTGGCAACAATTTCATCTCTTGTTTTTTCAGTTGGTCTAATCCAGACACCATGCAATTCCCCTGAAACATAAGGAAGAGTATATTTTAGAGCATTACTTGAGGCTTTAATTGAATGATTTAAATTGCTTAGTGCAGATTTATCATTTCCAAAACGACCTTTTCTTAAATATTTTTTAGCTTCTCTTAAGTATTCACGAACCTTTTTTTCGTTGAAAACTAAATTTTGTTCATTTGATTTTTTAATTATCGCTTCAACTTCTTTAATTTTTGCCTCGGCATTAAATTCATAGCTATCAACAGTTGTTGTTGCTTTGATAGTGTTGTTTTTTTCATTAATTTCAACACGAGTGCCAATTTTTATGTTTTTATTCAACCAAACTTTAGCATTTCCATGCCCTGAGATTACATAACCATTTTTTGGGATTATGCTATCTGCGCCAGTTAGTTGAACAACAATTCCATTCACAACAACAGCTTCTTTTCCAAATTCGTTTGTTCCTGTGCGAAGCCCCCAAGCAGGTTTATAAACAATAAGTTGATTAGGCCCACGATATCCTGGGAAAGAATTTGTAGTATTAATCTCAAATTTACTTGGATAAATTTCGTTTATTTTATAACAAGATTCAGAAATTACGCCATTTTTGCTTATCCCACGAGCATAAGCTTGTGAAGAAACCACAAAAAATAAAAATAAGCACAATATAAAAATTTTTTTCAGAAATTTACTCATATAAACTCAAAAGCTACTATATTTTATATAGTAGCTTAAGAATTTGTTTTTTCAAAAATACTTAACAAAAGTTTTATTTGATATTTGAGAAAGTCCAAGCGTCCATATTTGGATTTTCATTATCAGCAACTTTTACATCTTCTTCATCTTCACCAGCTTGTTGTCCGCCGTGTGCAATTGGTTTGTAAAGTCTGTTATAGTATTCTACAACCATTCTGTCAGAATTGAAGAATGCTTCAGAAGTTCTGATAGCTTGACGCATAAGTCTTGCCCACTCTTGTTTATTTTCATAATAAGTTGGAATAACTTGGTTTTCAATGATATCCATAACACAATCGTGGTCTTTCCAGTGTCTTTGGTCCCAAGGCATTTCATCATCAAGACCTGGGTATTGAACTGTGTAACCATTAATACCATTCCAAGTACCTTCAACAGCCCAACCATCAAAGCTTGAAAGGTGGAGAGCACCGTTCATATTTGCACTCATCCCTGAAGTACCAGAAGCTTCTAATGGACGGATTGGAGTATTCAACCAAATATCAGAACCTTTTTTAAGTTTTGCGCTCAAAGCAAGTTCGTAACCAGGAAGAACTACAACGTTTTTCATTTGTTGTGATTCTCTTAAGATATTGTTGAAAATTTCTTTACCATCTTTATCATCTGGGTGGAATTTACCAGCAAAAATCAATTGAACTTTGTTTTCATTTAAAAGTTTTTCAATACGTGGTTTATCCATTAAAATAAGCCAAGCACGTTTGTAGTCTGCAAATCTTCTTGCCCAAGTAATTGTAAGAACATTAGGGTCAAAACGTTTGCCTTGTGTATCTGAAATGTATTGGCATAAATCTTTTTTCATTTCAAGTTTTGCATTTAACAACTCTTCATCTTTTTGAAGACCATTAATTCTGCTATCTTGCCAATAGTGAATGTTTACAGCATTTGTAATTGCTTTAATTGGGCATTTACCGCTAACCCAATCCCACATTTTCTTTGCAACAAGACCATGAAGTTGTGAAACTGCGTTTGCAAGACGGCTCATGCGAAGCGCTGCAACTGTAAGTGAGAAGTTTTCCCCACCAAGTTCAACTGCTTTATCTCTTGGGCAACCAGCAAAGAAACCACCTTCAATAAGCGTATCAACCCAATGAACTTCGTTACCAGCAGCAACAGGAGTGTGAGTTGTGAATACTGTGCGTTTTCTAACTTCATTAAGGTTGCCTTTGAATTGTCTTAATAATTCAAACGCAGCAGGCAATGCGTGACCTTCGTTCATGTGGATAACATCAAATTTGTATCCAACTTCTTGAAGTATTCTTACACCACCCACACCAAGAACTGTTTCTTGAGCAATGCGAATTCTTTCATCGCCATCATATAATTTGTGCGAAATTCTTCTAGCAAATTCAGAGTTGCCTTCAACATCTGTTGTAAGAAGATATATAGGGCAAGTGCCAAATAATTCAGGCTCAACTCTGTATGCTTTAATAATAACATCTTCACCGAAAACATTAACTTTAGTTGACACATTCAAATCTGTTAAGAAGTCGTATGTTTTTCTGATGTAAGCTACTTCAACCTGATTATCTGAACCAATTCTTTGGTCATAGTAACCGAAAGACCAAAGCATAGTAACACCCACCATTGGCATTTGCAAATAACCAGCTGATTGCATGTGTGAACCTGCTAAAAAGCCAAGACCACCAGAATATGTTGAAAGAGCTTGGTCAATCGCAATTTCCATTGAGAAATACGCAACTTTTGGAAGTGTCATAAAATAATCCTTTATAATACTAATTAACTAATTCTTTTTAATATTATCAAACAAAACTTTTAAATGCAATATTGTAAAATAAAAGCTCGCCAAAAGGCGAGCAGGTATGGTAAGTATTTTTTTCTAGATGTAGTCAAGCAGTGTTGCTCCGCCTAACATTAGCGCACTAATTTGAAGTGTTGCTTGAAGCGAAGTTTGTGCCATAGATAAATCTGAAGCAGCTTGCACGATGTCTGTTTCATATAATTCAGATTTTTGTTCTGTAAGCCTTGTTGTAATTTTTTCATTTATACTTTGCACTGCGTCTAATTTATTTGCATAGCCTGAAATTTCACCAAGTGTGTCAACAACAGAAGTGATTGAATTTTGAATTTGCTCTTGAACCGCAAGAACAGCCTTAACATCGTATGGTTCAGTGTTCACAACTTCATTTAATTCACGCATTGCAACAAAAATCCCACTTGTGTTATCTCCAAAAACATCAAGCCCCAAGACATTTGTTTGCACAATGTCGCCATCTGACACTTCAAGTTGTTTTTTCCAATTTTTATCAGCAGAACTTCCTGCATATGTAACATTTCCGTCTGCAGCAAGAGTATAAGGTTGGTTTTTAGTGTTCGAACCACCAAAGATGTAATCGCCTTGATATTGAGTATTTGCAAGGCTTTCTATTGTTTTTGTTCTTTCGTTTATCTCTGTCATAATAGCATCTCTTGTTGAAGCTGAATGAATATCGCTTGCAAGAGTAACAGAAAGCTCATAAATTCTCTGCAAATTATCTTCATAAACAGATAATGTATCATATGTCATTTCAATTTGATTTTTTGCATTTGCAACACTTGAATCCCAATCTGAAAGCCCACTAAGTTGAGATTTAATCTTTAAAACTTGCATACCAGCATATGGGTCTTCGCTCACATGTTGGAATCTGTTCCCTGAAGCTATTTGTTGTTGAATTTTATATATTTTTCCAGATGCTTCTGATGTTCTTTGAACCATCAGTTTGCTCACCATATTATTAGAAACTCTTATTCCCATCTAATTATCTCCCTAATGATGTTAGTGTTTCAAGCAAGCTATCTACTGTTGAAAACACTCTTGCACTTGCCTCATACGCTCTTTGAAATTTAATCAAATCTGATAATTCTTCATCTAAATTAACTGCCACATTACTATCTCTTCTTGTAAGTGCAGCTTCATGCAAAGAATCACATATTTCGCCATTTGATTTTATATCTGCAAGCTGAGCCGCAAAGTTTGTTGTAATTGAAGTCAAATAGCCTTCAAAAGTATAGTCTCCGATTGGACCTCTAACAGAAGACACATTATATGCGCCTCTTGTTTGAACCATATCAAGCGCATTTGATGAATTACCAACAGCAAGATTCCAATCATCTTTAGACGTATCTACTCTTGCTGCTGCAATTTTGTTTGGATTTGCAGATATTTCAGCATTTACCTTCATATCTTTAGCACCAGTTCCGACAAATAATGCTGGTGGTGTTTCATCAGACAAAACCATATTTCCTGTTACAGGGTCAACTGTAATATAGCAGGCTTTAATATCGCCTTGCACATATTGTTGAACTTCGTTTATTGTAGACATAAAGCTTGTTGCAAGATTATCCAATTGGTCAAGCATTGTGTTAATTGAAATAAAGCCTTCTTCGTTTGACACTAAATCAAGCTGAGCGCCTAAAATACCGCCTTCACCTATAAAATCGTTCAACGAATCACAAGAAACAGTGTTTGTTAAACTACTTACTGTTTGGATAATCGCAGGATTATTAAAGTCGCCTGCAACAATCTGCAAACTATTATCAACCGTGCCACCTGAAACAAGGGTAACATCGCCCACTTTAACAGTTACAGAACCTGATGTTTCTTCTTTAACATTGAGCGGAATATAGTTTGATAATTCTTCCAAAAGTTTTTCACGAGTATCTATTAAAGAGTTTGTTGCGCCATCTACAGAAGATGCTAAACGAGAAATTTTATTGTTCACCGCAGCAAGTTCTTCTAATTTTTGGTTAATCACATTAACTGATAAACCAATTGCGCTATCATATATAGTTGAAGGTGTGTTATAATCTCCACCCATTCCAACTTTATATTTTTCTAATTGAGAATAAATTAAATTAAAAGAATCTGCAAGATTATCTGCCGCTTGAACAAAACTATTTCTTGTTGAAGTATCCGCAGGAGAATTTGTAAGATTATTCACTGCAGTATAAAATTCTGAAATTTTTGCAATAAGCCCGTCATCGCCTAATTGGTCAACATAAGATTCAATATCTCCCATAAGTTTTGCAAGCTCATTATAGTATGCAGCTTCAGAGTTTGTATCACGCACCATTGTATTAAGCGCCATATCAGCATAACTTTGAATGCTCGCAATCTCAGCACCACCAAGTGAATAAATTGCAGAAGTCACACTTGAGCCTGAGTTCAAATATCTCAATTCATTGAACACTGCTTTTTGCCTTGAATAGCCTTCTGTATTCATGTTGGCAACGTTATGAGAAACAACAGTTAACGCATATTGATTGTTTACTAGAGATTCTCTTGATATCCCCATTGCTTGTATTAATGTCATCTATGCTTCCTCCACAATTGATGAAACATCATAAGTTTCGCTAGACGAATTTAAACCATTTTTATTATATTCATCAGACCTTACGTTAATCATTTTCATCATTCCGTTAAAAACCTTGTTGATTGCATTCAAAGAATAACAAACAAGAGCTTTGTTCACTTTTTCTCTTTCTTTAATTTGCTCAAATAATTCTCGAATTTTAAGCCTTTGCTCGTCTGTTGGCTTTAAGTATTCACGTTTATCTGAAATGTCTTTTGTGCGACCATAAAGTGTTAGAATTTTCTCGTCTAAACTGCCAAGCTCTTCAATTTTATGGTTAATTAAGATTTGTTTTTTTTCTTCTTGAAGTTTGATTAAACTCTCGTATGTTTCTATAAGATTTTGTGCTAAATTTTCAGTTGCTTGCATAATTGCTCCTTACACAGAATAATCAGCGATAACGCTTCTGCCATATTTAATTCCATATCTGATATCTTCATCAGTTAAAGTTTCGCCAAAACAAAGAGAAAGTTCTTTCATTTCTTCAATTTGGCTTGTAGAAAATTTATTTTTGAATATATTTTCTTCTCTTACTTCTTCTTGTTGTTTTTGAATATTATTTGTAATTTCAGCTTCAATTTCTTGAACTGGACGATTAGCTCGAGCAAGCGCTCGAGATGCACCAGATAGCCTTAAATTACTAATATTGCTTGCGATTGTTGAAGTTAGATTGGAATTAATTGATGTTGTCATATTTCCTCTTAGTCGGTTACTGTTCTTTCAAGTTGTTTATACATTTGAGCAGCGAGCCCAATATTCGAAGTTGGACTAGTTGCCACTTGGCGGCCTAAATCCGCATACATTACGGATTTTAAGTTTGTTAAATATTTCGATTCTTGGAATAGAGAGTTTTCTCTATCAACTGTTTTGTCTAAAGTTGACATCATTTTTGCAACAAATATACCTTCAAATTCTTCGCAAACTTTTTTAAGTTGTGCTTTTCCTTTGATATTTGCACCTCTAATGTTATTTAGAGGGTCTCTATTTGCAGATTGTGTTTGGTAATTTGAAATAAATTCAGTCATTAAATAACCTCCAAATCAGCATTTAGACTGCCTGATGATTTAAGAGCTTGCAAAATTGCGATTAAATCAGTTGGTTTAACGCCAATTGTGTTTAGCGCACCAACAAGGTCCCCAAGTGTTGAATTTGCTTTCATTTCAACAAGGCTTGCTTTTTCTTCTTTTACTTCAATCTCCGCATTTGTTACCCCTGCGGTTTCTCCTCTTGCAAAAGCATTTGGTTGCGAAACTTCATTGCGGGCTCTAATTGTAACTGTGATGCCGCCATGCGCTATTGCTGCTGGCGCTAGTTTTACATTTGCACCAATTACAACTGTCCCTGTTCTTTCATTAATTACAATTTTTGCTTTATCTTCAGGAATAGTTACTTCCATATTTTCTAAAATTGATAAAAATTCAATTCTATTGTTTAAAAATTTAGCTGGAATTGTAACTTCAATTGCACTACCATCAAGTGCTCGAGCAGGAGTTAGGGCACCTGAAATTGCTTTTGCGATTTTTGATGCTTCAGTGTAATCTGCTTTATCTAAAAGAAGAGTAAGAGATGTTTCATCACCAATTTCTGTCATAATATCTCTTTCAATGATTGCACCACCTGGAACTCTTGCAGTTGTTGAAACACCACTTCTTGTGCTTGAACCACCTGCAGCACCGCCTGCGCCACCACCTAAAGACAGAGGGCCTTGCGCAACTGCAACAATTTCACCATTTGGTGCACGAAGTTGTGTTTGAACAAGAACACCGCCTCTTAAACTTTTAGCATCTGCCATAGCGGAAACTGTAACGTCCACTCTATCACCATTTTTTGCAAAAGGCGGGATTGTAGCAGTTACGATAACTGCTGCTGCTGCACCTTTTTGAATGTAGTTTGCTTGGTCAATTACAGTGCCTAAGTTCATAAGCATTTGTTGCGCTGTCATTTGAGTGTGACGAGAGTTGTCACCTGTGTTTTGCAGACCAACTACAATACCATAGCCCACCACTTGGTTATCTCGAACACCTTTAACATGAACTAAATCTTTAATTCTTGCTTTGTGCGCCACATCAACAATTGCATTTACTGCGCTTGTTTGCGAGATTACCATTGCTATTAATAAAATTGCCGTCCATATTTTTTTCATAATTGTCATCCTTGTTAAGTTAGCCTTTGTTAGAATATCATTCTGATAAATCTGTTTATAATACCTTCGTTTTGTCCTCTTGTTACTGTTCCTGCGCCGTTTAGTGCAAATTGCAGATTAGCAACCCTTGTTGATTCAATTTCACCTGCTTGGTTCACCCACCTTGGGTCAACTATTCCACTAATTAATAGGTCAACTCTTTCGTTTTGGTTTAAGAGCGATTTTTTACCTTGAACTAAAAGATTGCCGTTTGGCATAACTTGTACAACTTGGACTGCAACAGAATCTTTAAATGTCATTTGTCTTTTTGTTGAAGTGCCAGAATCAACTGAAATGCTGCCATTAGCGCCATCTAGATGAGCCGACCAGCTTGTTTTGAATATAGAATTTATTGCTTGAGTAATGTTATCAACTATGCTTGATTCTTTTTCTGTTTTATATGTGCCTGAATCTTGGAAAGTTGGTGTTTCTTCTAAAATAATTGTCACTAAATCTCCAACGTTTCTCGCGCGAACTGTGCCATATAATGGTCTTGATTCAACATAGTTTGCATGAGTTGCATTCAATGTAAAAAGGCTTTCAGCGCTTGCTGGCAAGCTAGCACATAATATCAAACTTAGAATCAATAGATATTTTTTCATAATTTAACCTCTACTCTGTTTTTCCCTGTGATTAAGGCAGTGTGAATTTTATTAAATCTTGTGTTTTTAACAAGAATTGTGTCGCCAATGTTTCCTTCAGCTTCTGCTATGCCATCAACTTCAATATTTATCATATCGTTTTGAACAAAGCTTATTTTCACCGCTTCCAATTTCGCAACATCTGGTTTTTTTCTAACTGATGTTTTAAGCACCATTTTGCCAAGCATTATAGGGCGAAGCGCAATTAGTGGAGAATTGGAATCAATTTTATCCATAACCTGCTCTATAACACTTCCAACTTCCAAGTTTTCAACTTTTGTGTTTGAAAGATTAATTGGAGATAAAAGCCCAATTCTTGCAGTTGAAACTAAAACATCTTTATAAACCAATGTTCTGACATTTGTTGGGATTGTTTTAATAACTTTTTCTGTATCAGCATCAATCACCATTACTTTTTTGATGTCATAAGTTAGAAATCTGTCAAAATTGGAAATGACTCTAACTTTTATTGGAGCATCTCCTGATGTGGTAATTGATTCAATTGGCATATTCACAACTTTAACATCGATTTTGCCGACGTTATATTGCGCCATATATTCTGCAGTTTGGTCATACACAATTTTTTCAACAATATTGATGAGTTCAGATTTTTGAACAACACGAGCTTGGGCATTAGATGCAATACCCAAAACAAGCATTATTAAAAATATTCTCATCAATTTATGCATTATTGTATCCTATTTGTTTGCTCCAATATGCTTGAAGCTGAAGTAATTACTTTTGAGTTACTTTCAAAAGCACGTTCAGCTTTAATCAAGTTAACTAATTCTTCAACAGTTTGAACGTTAGAGCCTTCGAGGAAGCCTTGTTGAATTGTTCCGTAGCCATCTTGCCCTGGGATACCAGGAACAGGAGTTCCAGACCCTGGTGTTTCTTTATATAGGTTATGACCTATTGCAAGAAGACCTGAGTTATTTTGGAATTTAACTAATTGAAGTTGCCCTGCAGGTGTTTGTTCTGTTTGAGCACCAATTGTTACATACACGTTTCCATCTGTTGAAATATTAATTTTAGATGTGTTAGTTGGAATTTGAATTGGTGGTTGAGTTTGGTAGCCTTCGCTTGTTACAAGCAAACCGTTGGCATCCATTTTGAGTGCGCCGTCTCTTGTGTAAGCAACTGTACCATCATCAAGTGTAATTTGTAAGAAACCATCGCCTTCAATTGCGATATCAAGTTCTCTGCCAGTTGAATTCATTACACCTGATTCAAAAATTCTTGTTGTTGCAGCAGTTCTAACACCAAGACCATATTCAACGCCGACAGGAACGAATGTACCTTGCCCAACTTGAGCACCAGGAGTTCTGTGTTGTTGATAAATTAAATCTTGAAATTCAGCACGAACTTTTTTGTAGCCATTTGTGTTGATGTTCGCTACGTTGTTGGCTATAATGTCTAAATTGTTTTGTTGTGCAATCATACCTGTCGCACCAACTGAAAGAGATCTTAGCATATTGTTATCCTTTTTCTATTATCCTTTTATCTTTCCAAGCTCAATCGCTGTCGATAAGCTTTCTCCTTGTGTTCTTACCATTGTGGCAAGTGTTTCGTAGGCTCTTGAAATGCTGATTGTGTGTATCATCTCATGCACTGTGTTCACATTCGCCCCTTCAAGAGAACCTTGGTTAAGTGTGAAACCTCTTGTTTTGCGATACATTCCAGCATCTCTGCCTTCTAAAACTCTGTATCTGCTATCACCAATTGGACCCACATTTTCCAAATTATCAAAATCAACAATTTGAATTGTTTGTAAAACTCTTTGATAATCAGGGTTAGTTACATTTATTGTTCCGTTTTCTGAAATTGTAATATCTTTGTTTACATCAACTCTGTTATCGATGTTATTTTCAGGGTCTTCAGGGTCACGAACAATTCTTATTCTTCTATTTTGATCATCAAGAACATAATCACCTAAATTGTTCACAAGATAATATTCATCTGTTAGGTGGAAACTGCCATTTCTTGAATAATATGTGTTTGTTTCATTTGTAGGTTCATTGATTTTGTTTTGTTCTTTAATTTTGAAGAACCCACCACCTTCAATTGCAATATCGAGTGATTTACCTGTTTGAATAAGTGTTCCTTGAGAAAAATCAAGATATGTTCTATCTGTCATAGGCCCTGCAGATAAAATGCCCATTTCTCGAGCAGGCGCAGTTGGTGCCTTCATATCTGATTTATCAGCTATCACCATATCCATAACATTTTTGAATGCTATATTTGTTCTTTTGAAACTTGTTGTGTTTACGTTAGCGATGTTATTTGCAACAACATCTTGATAATCAATTAACGCTTTCATACCGTTTGTGGCAGATTCAAGTCCTCTAGTTATCATTTTTCAAGTTCTCCCAATTTGCCATAACATTTTTCACATATCTTTGTGTTTCAGAATATGGCGGAATGCCATTATATTTTTGCACTGTATAAGGTCCTGCGTTATACGCAGCAAGCGCAAGTTCAGGATTTCCGTCAAATTTTGTCATCAAAGATTTCAAATACTTTGTTCCGCCCATGATGTTCTCTTCAGGGTTATAGGCATCTCTGACACCAAGCCCTCGAGCAGTGTTCGGCATAAGTTGCATTAAACCCATTGCCCCTGCCCTAGATGTTGCTTTAGGGTTAAAGCCGCTTTCTTGCTTAATTACAGCCCTTACAAAATTAACATCAAGGTCGTTTTTTTCGGCATATTTTGCGATTAAATCTTCTATGCCAGCACGCGAGATAGGTTGAGAATTTGCCACATTAGTTGGTTTTGAGGTGGTTTGTGTAGTTGTTTTGTCTAAAATTTCCTTAAATTCTTGAGCTTCTTTTGATGTGGCAATGTTTTCTGTTTTGCCAGCAGGAAACAAGCTATTGAAACCTTGTTCAATAGAGCTAATACGTCTTAACGTAAAGTCTAGAGACGAAATCATCTCCCCTGCTATTTGCATTATACCTACCTCATTTGTGCAAGTTATACTTTTTGCACACTAATAATTTAACCTAAAAGGCTATATAGCTACATCGACCCAAAGGTTGATTTTAAAAGGGTTTAAAAATAAATCCATGGATTAATAAATTAAGAAATTTTTTGCATTAGAGATAATCTGTATTGTTCAGATTTAATTAAAAATTTCTTATTATCTACCATAACATAATATAAATCTTCTTTTGGTTTTGCTTCTGAGAGTCTGAAGATAATTTCATTATTTCTAATTTTTGTCTTTTTAAAGTTATAAAGAACAAAAACATTGTTATTTACATAACCCACAAGCGCCTTATTTCCAGCATAATCAGCCAAATAAAGTCCTCTGTCGTTTTCGATTTGAGTTTTGCACAAAATTCTTGCAACAGGCGCTTTTTTAATTGGAGCTTTTTTAGGTGGCACAGGTTGAAGAGCAGGCGCACTCTTTGGCGCCAATTTTTCTGGCACTTGTTTTACTTGTCTTAGAGGCGCTTGTTTTAGTTCTGGCACAGGTTTTGTTATAGATACTTTTGATATTTCTTTTGGTTGTGGTTTTGAAATTTCAACTTGCGACACAGTTTCTATTGTTTCAACTTTTTCTGTTTGTTCTATCTCAATAATTTCAACTTGCGACTCTGTTTCTTTTGCCGATAAATTATTTTTAATTTCAGCTATTTCATTTTTGATTTCATCAAGCTCAATTAAGTCTTCTTCATCATAATTGCCTGAAGGTGCTTGTCTATTTATCACATCTAAATTATGCACAGAGATGTTTTCTTCTTTTTGAATTTCGATAACATCTTCTTCATCTTCTTGAGAATTATAAGTTCCGCCGATTGCAGATTCTATCTCTTCTTTAATGTCAGCAACTTCTAAAATGTCTTCTTCGGTTTCGTCAATTTCATCAAGAATTTCTACATTTTCATTTTCAATTTCTTGCCTAATTTCTTGCTGAATTTCTTCTTCAATTTCTTCTGGAGATTTGGTTTCTTCTAATGTTTCAACAATTTCAGTTTGAGCTATTTCAGCAGTTTCTTCAATAGGTAATTCTTCTGCGGATGGTTCTTCAATTGGAACAGAAGCAACTATTTCAGGCTCTTCTTCTTTTATTTCTTCCAATGTTTCTCTTTCTGAAATTTCATTATTTTCTGCTATTTCTTCAGATATTGTTTCTTCTTGCGCAATTTCTTCTGAAGCTATAAGCTCTTCTTGCGCAGAAGGCGCAATTTCTTTAGGAATTTCTGTCTCTTGCACAGAAAAAACGATTTCTTCTGTTTTTTCTTGTTGTTCTTCCGTATTTTGCAATGTTTCTTGCGCCATATTTGTTACAAGAGTTTCTTCTTTTGCTTCTTCTTCTAAAACATTTTCAAAGTTTTCTGTTGTTTGAGTTTCCTCTACCACAGGAGCAACGACAGGAACTAAACCATTAGAAGATTTTTTCTTCATTTTAGAAAGAGCAGAAATTGCAATAAGCAAAATCAAACCCGCCAAAATACTGATTTTGTTACCAATTAAGAAAGATAAAATTGTGTTTTTGAAATCATTTGGAACTGGTTCTTCTTCGATTTTTTCAATTGGTTCAAGCTCTATGTTATCAGGCGCTTTATCTTCTGTAATTTCAGGCACTTTTGGCATTTCTTTTGGGCTTTGGACATCCGAAAATGCAAACTTCGCTGGTGCTTGAGCAACTTTTGCAGGTGCTTGTGGCAGAGCTTTTTCAACTTGTTTTTTCTCTGTTGTTTGTTTAGTTTCAACTTTTTTAGATTGAGGTTGTGCTTGTTTTTGAGGTGTTGTTACCTTTTGTGCTTCAGCAGGTTTTGCAGTTGCTTTTGGCGCAGAAGCTATTTTTTGGGCAGTTACTGTTTTTTGTGGTTGCTCTTGTTTTTTTGTTTCCACTTTAGGCAGTTGAGGAGCTTTCGCAACAGTTTGTGGTTTTGCTGGAGGCGCAACCTTTGGAGCTTCTTTCTGAACAGGTTTTATAACTTCTTTTTGCACAGCTTTTTGAGGCACTTGCGCTACTTTTTCGCTTTGTGTTGCCTTTTGCGCCACAATTGCAGATTTTTGCGCTTGTTTTACAACAGGTTGTTTTGCAGTTGCTTGAGCAACTTTTTGAGGCGCTTGAGTTTCTTTTTTCACTACTGCCGCTTCTTTTTGGGCAGTTTTTTCTGGAAGCGCCACTTCTGCCACTTTATATTTTGGATTTAGGTAATCAAAATTATTTTCTTTGTATAGATTATCAAGACGAGCAAGGCGAACTAAATCCATAACAGGGAATTTAGAGGCTCTGTTTGCACTTAAACTCACAATAAATTCGACAGGGCGAGTAGTGTTAAAAGTTACTTTTGTGAAACCATTTTCAAAATTTTGCTCTGCATAAGGATAAGTATCAACTTTGATTGATTTAATTGTGCCTTGCGATTTTGTGGTTTTAACTAAACTATAAGTTTCTGCAAGCAGAATATAGTAATTATAATCTGACTTTTTAACAATTTTTATTTCATCTGGATAAGGAACTTCTGTTTTTAAATTGACTTTATAGGTATCTTCGCCTGCACGGCCAATTTCAAGGTCAACAAGCATATTTTTAAATTCTTTGCCATATGCTAACACTTGTTGCACAATAATTGAAAAAATAAATATTGAAATAAAAAATTTTTTCAAAAAACCTTACCCTTACCAAAAGTCATGCTATAATTAAGTTTACAACAAAAATGATTAAGTGCAAAATGGAAAATTCGTTTAAATCAGGTTTCGTAACAATTATTTCAAGACCAAACGTAGGGAAATCTACTCTGCTCAATTCTATCTTAGGGCAAAAGGTTGCAATCACAAGCCCTGTCGCCCAAACAACAAGAAAGCAAATTAAAGGTATATATACAGATGACAACATGCAAATTGTCTTTGTGGATACCCCAGGAGTTCATAAACCATTAAATGAACTTGGAAAAAATTTATCCGCTGAAACATATAACGCACTTGAAGGCGCAAATTTAATTTTGTTTTTGGTTGATGCAACAGAAATGGCAGGTGCAGGCGACAAATGGATTGTCGAAAATTATCTTAAAAAAACGGATGTTCCAATTATTCTTGTTTTAAACAAAGTAGATTTAATTAAAAACCTTGAAAAAAGAGAGGTAAACACCTTCTCATATAAAAAATTATTTGAACCAAAAAATATACCTTCAATTTATGTAAGCGCTAAAACTAAAAGAAATCTTGACGATTTGATTGCAAAAATTGAAGATTATCTACCACTTGGCGAAAAATATTATGATGAAGACGAAGTGACAGACCAAACACTAAGAACAATTGCCGCCGAAACTATTAGAGAAAAAATTATCTTCAACACAAACGATGAAATCCCGCACCAATGCGCAGTTCTTATTGAAAAATATGAAGAAAAAGAAAACATTGATGTAATAAGCGCTAAAATTATTGTTTCAACAACAGGGCAAAAAGGAATAATCATTGGTAAAAATGGCGCAATGCTCAAAAAAATTGGAACAAGCGCAAGGCTTGAACTTGAAAAGAATTTTGAGAAAAAAATATTCTTAGAACTTTTTGTTTCAGTTCAAAAGAATTGGCAAAAAGATGAAAAAATAGTAAAAAGAATACAAAGTGGACTATGAAAAAAATCCCCCTTTCAAAATTTAATAAAAATTTGCCGAATTTTGAAAACCGTACACAAACAAAAGACAAAATTGTTTTAAATTGGTTGTGCAATTGGGTTGAGAATTCTCTAAAATCAGGCGAAATAGAAGAAGATGACTTAATGCCATCAAAACAAGAACTTGCAGAACTTTTAAAAATTTCTTCTGCAACACTTCAAAATGCAATAAGGCACGCAGAAGATTTGGGATATTTTTATTCAAAACAAAGGCTTGGCACATTTGTTTCTAACCCTAAAAATAAAAAAACAAAATTTAAAAAATCATACTCAAAAAAAGATAGCGCAAAATCTGAAATTAAAAATTTAATTCTAGAGCTTGGGCTCACTGAAGGTTCAAAACTTCCAAGTTCAAGGGCAATTGCAAGAGAAATTGCAACTTCTCATAACACAGTTTGCTTGGCACTTGAAACATTAGTCAAAGAAGGGTTTTTAGAGCAAAGATTTTACAAAAAAAATGAAAAATCTTGGTTTTTAGTGCAAGAAATTGAACTCACCCAAAATGAGAAAAAATATTCACTTTCAAGAGCCGTAAAAAACAAAACATTAGCTGAAATTCACGAAAAAACAATTAAAAATTATATTGTAAACAATTTTGAAATCGGGGCAAAAATTCCAACAACAAAAGAACTCTCTAAAATGTTTTCTCTCAGCATTAAAACTCTAAGCGATATTATGCAATCACTCGCCAAAAAAGGCGTAATATCATCTCGCAGAGGAAAATACGGAACAATATACGAGGGGCGTCACATTGGAGAAATCAAATCCGAAAAATCACTTTTTATGTCAGGTGTTAGAAATAAATCTCAAACACCAAAATTTCAATATAGATGGGAATCTGCTGCAGGAGAAATCAAAAAATATATCTTCAAAAATTGCGAAATAGGAGATAAAACTCTTACTGTTCAAGAATTTGCAGAAAAATTAAATGTGAGCACAAACACAGTTCGAAGAGCAATCAATGAACTTGTAAACCAAGGTTTCTTGCACATTCAAAGAGGAAGATTTGGTGGAATTTATGTTACAGATTTCCCTGAAGATGTGCCAAAAACTTACAAATGGCTCGCTTTAAATTAAAGCTCGCCTAATTTTAATTAACAACATTATCTAAAATCCCACGTTTGGCATTTTCAATATTTTTTAGAGTAATTTCCAAAATTCTTTTAACAGCTTCGTGCGTATTATAGGCAATATGCGGAGTTACAAGAACATTAGATTTATTCATCAATTTGTTATTAAGGAAAAACTTTTGCAAACAATGCTTGTCAACACAGGAAAGACAAAAATCTTTCTTGTAATTGCCATGCAAAATATTTTCGCACTCTAGCACATCTGATGCCACATATAACACTTTTTCATTATTCAAATTCTCAATCAGAGAATCAACATCCACAAGCTCGCCTCTTGCAGTGTTAACTAGCACCACTCCTTTTTTCATTTTAGAAAAAGCTGAAGCATTAATTATATTCTCAGTCTCGGCTGAATATGGCGTATGTAGTGTTATAATATCAGACTTTTCAAATAATTCATCTAAACTTACAAATTTATAACTAGGATTAACCTCAATGTCATAACAAATAACATTCATGGAAAACCCTTGCGCAATTTTTGCAACTTGGCGGCCGACTGAACCTAGTCCAATTATGCCTAAAGTTTTGCCATGCAATTCAAGTCCACGATATTTTGTTTGTTTGACTTTGCCTGCTTTAACATCAGACATTGCAGAAGGAATATTTCTTATTACAGAAAGCAAAATTGCAAAAGTGTATTCTGCAATTGTGTTATCTCCGTAGTGTTTTGCATTATAAATTTTAATATTTTTTGAATTACAGTAATCAATACCAATATGATCAAAACCAACTGAACGAGTAAAAATATATTTTAAATTAGGAAATTTTTTTAAGGATTGAGCATCAATTCTGCCACTTACAAAGATAGATATTGCCTCTGCATCTTTGATTTCATTATTTGGAATATAAGTTGAATCAAAAGACTCAGAATAAAAATACCCAACAATATCTTTAGATAAATTTGTTTCAAAATAATTCTTTTCCTCTTTTGTTAAATTAAAAAACACAACTTTCATAAAAAGTTTTTAATTCAAAGAAAAGTATTTTAAATTAGACGATAGAGGAATTTTTCTCAGTTGTTTGATAATCCCTTTGCATATCAGCTTGAAGTTTAATTCTGTCAAAATTATTTTTTTCTTCAATTTTTTTAGGCGCTTTTGCGATATATTTTCTCATTTTCTCATCGTCAAATTCATGTTCCCAACGAGCAACAACAGTTGTTGCAACGCAGTTGCCGATAAGATTTATGGTTGTTCTTCCCATATCTAAAATTTGGTCAATTCCAAGCAAAATTGCAACGCCGACCACAGGCAAACCAAAACTTGTCAGAGTTCCAGTAAGCACTACAAGCGAAACCCTCGGAATTGCGGCAATGCCTTTTGAAGTTAGCATCAATGTCATCATAATCATCAATTGTGTTTCAAGGGGAAGGTTTATTCCTGCAATTTGAGCGCAGAATAATGTCGCAAGGGTTAAATATAAAGTTGAACCATCAAGGTTGAATGTATAACCTGTTGGCATAACAAAACTCACAATATTTTTTGGAACACCAAATTTTTCCATAACTTCCATAGCTCGAGGAAGCGCAGCTTCCGAGCTTGCAGTGGTAAATGCAAGAAGCGCTGGTTCTTTAAGTGCTTTAACCATTCCAAAAAACGGAACTCTTATAATTTTGCACACAACAAATAAAACAAGCGCAACGAATACAAAAAGCGCCATATATGTTACAAAAATCAATTTGCCATAACTTGCAAGAACTGAAACACCATTTCTGCCAATTGTTGCTGCAATCGCACCAAAAACACCAATTGGTGCAAACATCATAACAAATTCTGTAAATTTGAACATAATATCGCAAACACTTTGCAAGAAATCAAGCACAGGGCGAGCTTTTTTACCAACTGCGCAAATTGCGAAAGCAAAGAATATTGCAAAAACAACAATTTGCAACAAACTGCCATTTGCCATGGATTCAAAAATGCTAACAGGAACTGCATTTAAAAGCATATTGCTTATAGAATGGTCAATATGAACGCTTTTCATTCCTTCAACCGCTTGAAGCGAAACAGAAGATAAATCAATGTTAAAACCAACACCAGGTTTAAATATGTTTGCTGCAGCAAGTCCTATAACAAGTGCTATTGTGGTTACTATTTCAAAATAAATTAAAGTTTTAAGCCCAATTTTTCCAAGACTTTTCAAATCGCCGTGACCTGCAATTCCCACAACTAATGTTGCAAAAATAAGAGGTGCAATAATCATTTTCACCATTCTTAAGAAAATGTCTGCAAAAAACTGCATTTTAACGGCATAAGTTGGGCAAAGCCAACCAAATAAAATACCTGCAACAAACGCAAGGAATATAAATAATGTTAATCTTGAACTATTCATTAAGCTCCAAAATTGCCGACAATTAAAAGTGTAGCATAAACATGGTTTTATTCACAATTTAAGAGGCAAAATCAATCAAACTATTGTAAACATCAATTGTGGTTGGGCAAATTGGAAGTCTCCTTTGGACAAGAGACTTAATTGTATCTGAAAAAAGAACAAACATCGCAGGTTTTAAACCTTTTTCTTTAATTATCGCCCAAATTCTATCGTTATTTGCCTTATCTCTTGTTCTTGCTTCAATTTTATCTGCAATGAAAATTATCATTTCAAATTTTGTCATATCCACTCTTCCAAGTGTATGGTATTTAATTGCGTTAATTATTTCCTCATCTTGCACTTGGAATTCATTCTGTGCAATGTAAGCACCAACTGGCGCATGATATGTTTTATAATTCAAAAGTTCGCACTCGGGAATTTCAGAAAGTTTTTCTTTTATAATTTCGAGAAGTTTTTCCGCTGGATGGCATTTTGCTGCATCATGCAAAAGCCCTGCAAATTCAGCTTTTTCAGGGTCTTCACCAAACATTTGAGCAAGAAGTTTAGCGCATTCTGCAGTTCCTAATGTGTGCTCATATCTTTCTTCCGTTAAATTATTTTTCAACCAATTAAGAATATAATCTTTTTTCATAAATATATTTTTCCACTTTCTTATCAACAAGCCCTGCAAGGCTTTTGCCTGCTTTTGCTTTCTCTCTAATTTCAGTTGATGAAACATTCATCATAGGAAAATCAAGAATATTAAAATTATAACCTAATTCTTTTTGTCTTGTAAAATCTACCTTTGAAACAGATCTTCTTGGAATTACCAAAAAATGCAACATTTCCTTCAAATATTCAGTTTTTTTCCAATTTTCAATATTTAAAAATTGGTCATAACCTAAAATAAAATAAGACTTCCCAAGTTTTTCAATTGTTTTATATGTATAGTTTGGAGGCTCAATTTCAAGCTCTATTTTTGAAATTTTTTCTTTATTAAGCACAAGCTCAAGCATATTTATTCTATCTTGCACATCTGTTTGCCCAAATTTTTCAGGAGAAGATGGAGTTGGCACAAAAAAAACTTTAGTGCTGAATTTTTCTTCAACATATTTTGCAATTTCTATATGCCCAAGATGCACTGGGTCAAAAGTTCCAAAAAAATAACAATTCATAGAAATATTATACATAAATCGAAGGTTCGGGCAAAATTAATCAAATTCAAAAAACAGACAATACCCATTTGCGCTAATATCAAAAGGCTTTCCATAACGCATTCTGTGAACTTCACCAGACATTACATCAACAGACCAATAGCCTATAGTTTTTTTCTTTTTTTCGTTATCCCAAGTAACAGCTTTAACTATAAACTTGCTCTCATCATTTGCATCAAAACCAAGCACTTCAACATTCCAACGGTAATTATTATAAGCAATTCCATAAATTTCTCTGCTATATTTTAAGATTTCTTCTTGCACTTTTGGATATCTTTTATACACAGTTGTATATTCTTGGCGATGCGCAATAATCGGATTTGTTGTAAAAATTCCAGATGTAAAACTGCCAACTTTTTCCTTCAACAAAACAAGATCTGAAGTTGCGTTCCAATCAACAATTGTAAGTGTTTTGAATGAATTTTCTCTAAACTCATAAACACCTGTTACAAGGTTTGTACCCTTGTCTTTATCCATAACAGATGCATCAATAAGCTTTTGAGTTCGAGATTTAAAACCTGTTAATGGTTCTATAAAAAGCTCTGAAGCTAATTGATTTTGACTTGGAATGTAGTAATAATAGGTAATTGCGAATTTTTTAAAATCAGGCGAAGCTACTTTTATACTATATTGCGTGTGATTTTTTGTAATTGTCGAAAGGTTCATATCCCAAGCGCCGGCTGGAATATTATATCTTTTTATATATGCATTTGGTGGTTCTACTTTTGATGTTTTTTCATCAAACTCATATTTTTTCTCATCAGGCTTTCTGGATTCCAAAGGTGTGGCAGTTGCTTCTTTTAACCATTCTTCTTTTGTTTCCACCATATCTTTAAATTCTTCTTTCTTTTTCTTTGCATAACAAGGAACAAGACAAGCAGTCAAAAGAAAAATTATTAAAAAATATTTAAAAAACTTCTGCATTTAGCTACCTGTTCGGTAAACTTGCTCTATCTACAAGAGGGCGATAAAATTCTGTGTTTATTTTCAAAAACTCACCAATATCAAGAAGGCGATGAACAAGCAACCTATCTTGAGTTTTATATGTTGAATTTTTTAAGTGTTCAAGAATTATTCCCATTTTTTTGTAAATATTTTCATAGTATAAATCTTGTGCTCTACCAATTTCAAAATTTACACCAAGAAAATCAATTGTTTTAAAGAGTGCAAATGTTTCATCAGCGGTCATTTGATTTAGATTTTCAGTTAAATTTTCAAGTGATTTTATTAATTTTTTAGAAATTAATTCGCTAATTTTTGGACTTTTTAAGCGCATATTGAAATTATCTGCTTCAGTTTTAATTGCTTGTATTTCTTTAACTTTCTCTTCGTTTGTAAAATCAGTTGTGCTCTCAAGCGCATTCACTAATTTTCTAACTAAAGTATATTGCGCACTAACCTTGAATGCTTCAGGCACATCCATACCAAAAGTCATAAGGTAATTTATGCTTGCTTTAGAGCTTTCATAGAAAGTTTCATAAGCTATTGCCATATCGGCTAATTTCTTGCCTATTGATTTTTTAAGAATAGTTTTTCTTTTGTCAATTAAAACATCTTTTAGAGTATAAAGTGTTTCATCAATATCTGTTTTAAAGATATCCAAAACTTTAACATATTCCTTGTCTTTGAAAGCATCAACAATTTTATCTTTTATTTTGTTGTAATCTTTTTCACCAAGTGGCGAACTTACACAATAAGATTCATAGTCTTTTGTTCTCAAATGCGCAAAAATTACTTCTTCTTTTTCTGTTGTGATTTGAGATGTGAGTTTCAATTTGCTAACAAAAAGTTTTGATGAATCTTTGTTTTTCAAAATTTTTGACTTCAAAACTTGAAAATCATAGAAATATAGAGAAGAAATTTCTTCATAACCTTCATAAACACTCAAATTTGCCCAGTGATTTATAATTTTTTGCAAATCAATTCTTGAAGGAATTACAAATTTTTCAAAAATATCTTTTCCTGTTCCAAAATTTGGGATATTACTTTGTGCTTGTTCAAGAATTGCGAGGAATTGTTTTTGATAGTTTGTTGTTGAAAAATCTTTTGCCAAATCCATTGCCATAAGCGCATATTTCATAATTTGCACTGTTTCAATGCCTGAAATTTCAGAGAAGAACCACCCGCAACTTGTGTACATAAGCATTGCTTGTCTTTGAAGTTCGAGAAGTTTTATCGCCAAAATTCTATCTTTTGAATTTAATTTTTTCTTTTCATATTTAGCAAAGAAAGCATCCAAAGTTTCAGGACATCTGTTCAAAACAACATCTATATAACCATTTCTTGCATCCCAGAAATTATGGAAATATTTTTTTCCTTCAATTTCACACAAAATAATAAATTCATCACGCAAGTAATTTAGGGCTTTTCTGAGCGGAGTTCTCCATTTTTGGTTCCAACCGAGTCCTCCACCTGTTGAACAACCGCAATCACATTCCCAACGTCCAACTCCATGAGAACAACTCCATGCTGAATTATTTTTCACTATAACTTCGTGCGTTGGTGGGAATTTTTCTAAAAATTCGCCGTAGTTTGTAAGTTTGAAACCTGCGTCTTCTGCTCTTATCGCAAAAATATAAGATAGTGCCATATCGCCAAATTTTGTGTGGTGCCCATAACTTTCACCATCTGTTGCAATGTTTACAAGTTGAACATGCCCACGTTCAGCTACATAACCATCATTCAAGCGATTAACAAATTTTTGCCCGTCTTTTAAAAGTTCATCGAACGCAACCGATTTTGAAATTGCGCCGTCATAGAAGAAAATGTCGATATAATCGCCTGAACCGTCTTTTAAGAAATAACGATAAGGCATTGAAGGGTCAATTGAGCCCCAGCTAACATCTTGGAAATCTTTTGTTTCAAGCTTTCTTACAGATTGTGCTTGATAAGGAGACAAAATGGTGAATTTTATGCCTTGTCTGCGGATGATTTCAAGTGTCATATCGTCAACTGCAGTTTCTGCAAGCCAAATACCTTCAGGTTTTCTTCCGAAACGATATTCAAAATCTCGAATGCCCCAAATAGTTTGAGTTATTCTATCTTTTTCGTTTGATAGAGGCATAATCATGTGGTTATATACTTGAGCAATAGCATTTCCGTGCCCTGAATATTTTTCAATTGAAGCCTTATCTGCCTCTAAAATCTTTTTATAATTTTCGGGCTTGTATTTTTCAAGCCAAGAAAGTAGTGTTGGCCCAAAATTGAAGCTCAAATATTCGTAGTTATTCACTACTTGCAATATTCTGCCTTTATCATCTGCTATTCTTGAAACGCAGTTTGGCATATAACATTCAGCGGTTATTCTTTCATTCCAATTATGGAAAGGGTGGGCACTTTCTTGAAGCTCAATTTCTTCAAGCCATGGGTTTTCTCTTGGTGGTTGGTAGAAATGCCCATGGATTACCAAATATTTATCATCTTTCATATTTATTTAACTTCACCTTTATTGGCTTTTTCAACTATCTCTATAGTATCCACATCAACCCAAGCATCGCCTAGGGCATTTGAGAACACTTTACCTGTAATATTTATTTTATCACCTGTGTCAAGCTCAATAAACTTTTCGGCATATTTTCTTTTCATAAAAAGTTTTAATTCTGAAAGAGGAACGTTGTGGTCTAAAACATCATTTCTTTGAACCATAAAGCTTATGAAATCTTCGCTTTTGCGCATTGCGGGTGGATAATCAAGCCCAAGAGTTGTGAATTTATCAAATTTTGCTTGAATGCGAACAGGTCTATTCAAAAATTTATCCACATCATTCACGATTGCAAGCGGTTCGTTGTATGTTTTTAAAACGGGGGCATTTGTTGCAATTGCACGAATATTATCTTCAACTGCTTTAGGATTTGCTTGAATTTGCGCAAAAGCAATGCCACCAAGAGCTGAAGCAATTATGAAAGTTAAAATTAAAGAATATATTTTTTTCATTTTGACCTCTTATTCTACAATTTCTTTGCCTTTTGTTTTAATTTCATTTTCTACTTTGTTTGCAAATTCTTCAATATCCATTTCGCCAATTTGACCTCTGCCCCTTGCACGAATTGCAACTTTGCCTGATTCAATTTCTTTATCACCAAGAACAAGAACATAAGGTATTTTCTTATCTTTGATTGCATCTTTGATTTTGCGGTTCATGCTCTCTGACCTATCATCAACGAGCACTCTTATGCCTTTTTCTTTTAATTTGTCTGCAAAGTCATAAGTTGCATCAACATGTCTATCTGCAATTGGAACAAGAGCCACTTGAGTTGGTGCAAGCCAAGTTGGGAAAGCACCTGCATAATGTTCAATTAAAATTCCGTGGAATCTTTCCATTGAACCAAATACAACTCTATGAAGCATTACAGGAGTTTTTAAAGCCCCATCTTTGTCTTGATATTTGATTTCAAATCTTTCAGGAAGGTTAAAATCTAGCTGAATTGTTGCGCATTGCCAAGTTCTGCCAATTGCATCTTTGATTTTGAAGTCAATTTTAGGACCATAGAATGCACCATCGCCTTCGTTGATTTCATATTTCATTTGGCGTCTATCCATTGCTTCTTTTAAACCAGCTTCTGCTATATCCCAATTTTTAATGTCGCCAACAAAGCTTTCAGGACGAGTAGAAAGTTCAACTTCAAAACTCATATTGAAAATTGCCATTGTATCTGCAACAAAATCAATAATGTTGTTTATTTCTTCAACCAATTGTTCAGGAGTACAGAAAATATGGGCATCATCTTGAGTAAAACCTTGAACACGAGTGAGTCCTGCAAGTGCACCTGATTTTTCACGTCTATACACTGTTCCAAGTTCTGCCATTCTTAAAGGTAAATCTCTGTATGAATGTCTTTGAGATTGATAAATAAGGATGTGGAATGGGCAATTCATTGGTTTAACAATGTATTGCTCATCTTCTTCATTTTCTTTTTGAATGAAGAACATATTTTCCTTGTAGTGGTCAATATGACCTGATAATTCCCAAAGTTTTGATTTCGCAAGTTGTGGAGTTTGAACAATTACGTAACCACGTTTTCTGTGTTCAGTTCTCCAATAATTTTCAATTTCTTCTCGAACTGTGTATAAATTTGGGTGCCAAAGAACAAGACCACCACCAATTTCATCTCTTACAGAGAATAAATCTAATTGTGTTCCAAGCTTTCTGTGGTCACGTTTTTTAGCTTCTTCAACCATATTGATATATTCTTTTAGGTCATCTTTGTTTAAAAATGCAGTTGCATAAATTCTTTGAAGCATTTTATTTGCGGTATTTCCTCTCCAATAAGCGCCTGCAGCTGATAAAAGTTTGAAGGCCTTGATTGGACGAGTGTTTTCAATGTGCGGACCACGGCAAAGGTCGTCAAATAATACATTGCCGTCTTTATCTTTAGTTAAATAAAGGGTTGGATTATCATTTTTGTGTTCTTCCAAAAGTTCTGCTTTATAGATTTCGCCTTTTTCTTTATATTCTTTGATTTGCGCTTCGACATCTGGAATTTCATATTTTTCAAATGTCAAATCTTGCGCAACAATTTCTTTCATTTTATCTTCAATGACTTTTAAGTCTTCTTCTTTTAAAGTAACGCCTTCTATATCAAAGTCATAATAGAAACCATTTTCAATAGATGGACCAATCGCTAATTTTGCGTTTGGATATATGCTTTGCACAGCTTGTGCCATAATATGTGAAGTTGAGTGACGTAGTGTTTGTAAATCAATGTTGTTCTCTTGCATAAATTCAGCCTTTTCCCTTTAAATACAATAAAATTTTACCACTAAAATATTTAATTGTAAAAGTTTGTTAAGAAAATATGAAATAAAATAGCAATTTTTTTATCAATATATACTTAATATATATACGAGAGATAACTAAGAGGATAAGATGGCTACATTACAAGAAAATTTCTTTAAAGTTGAAGGCGAATTAAAAGAAGCAATGGACAAACTTGACAAATCAAATATCAGAACTCAATTCAAACAAGCTTCTGACCCTATCTATTTAGCATTCAACTATATGGAATCTCGTCCATTAAATAAAATTGCATCAGAAACAATTCAAGAAACTTTCCTTGACCTTTTCAATTTCGTTGCAAAAGCATTCGTAGCTTAATTTATTTAACAGCAATAATTTCTACTTCACAAAGAGCACCTTTTGGAAGATGCGCTTGAACGCAGCTTCTTGCAGGCTTTGACGTGAAGTATTTTGCGTATATTTCATTAAATTTTGCAAAATCTTGCATATTATCAATAAAGCATGTAGTTTTGACTACATCGTCAAAAGTGTAGCCTGCTTCATTTAAAAGAGCAGAAATATTTTGCATAACACGTTCTGTTTGCTCTTCAATTGTGCCTGCCATAAATTCAGATGTTTCAGGGTTAATTGCAATTTGCCCTGAAAGATATAAAGTATTGCCTGCAATATAGCCTTGAGAATAAGGACCAATTGGCTCTGGTGCTTGTTTTGTATATACAACTTTTTTCATAATTTCTCCTATTTGTTTTCAGATAAAGTATAGCCTGCTTTTTTGAGAGCTTTTTTGATTTGTTCAAGGTGAGCTTTATTTCTTGTTTCCATAGAAATTTTTAAGTAGCATTGGTTGATGTCTGTGTTTTCACCACCTTGAATATGGCTTACCTTAATAACATTCGCACCTGAATCAGCAACAATTGCTGACACTTCTTTTAATTGCCCTGGTTTATCTAACATATAAATTGTGATATCTGAAAGTCTTCCAGCAGTAAGCAGACCTCTGTTTATTACACGAGATAAAATATTTACATCAATGTTGCCACCAGATACTAGACAAACTACGTTTTTGCCTTCTAAGTCTAATTTATTGAAAAGCGCCGCTGCAACAGAAACTGCGCCTGCGCCTTCTGCAATAAGTTTTTGTTTTTCAATTAAAGTTAAAATTGCAGTTGCAATCTCATCATCTGTAACAGTTACAATTTTATCAACATAGTCTTTACACAAGCTATATGTTAAATCCCCTGGGGTTTTAACTGCAATACCATCTGCAAATGTTGAAACTTTTTTGAGTTTACACATCTCAGCTTTTTCAAGCGACATAAGCATACTATCTGCGCCACGAGCTTCAACTCCGTAAACTTTGCATTCAGGTTTTAGCATTTTGATTGCGTATGCAAGACCAGAGATAAGACCTCCGCCGCCAATCGGAACAATGATTGCATCAACTTCTGGTAATTGATTTAGGATTTCAAGCGCAATTGTGCCTTGACCTGCTATAACTTTTTCATCATTAAATGGGTGGATAAAAGTGCCGCCTGTTTGTTTTTGATATTCAACAGCAGCTTCGTATGCATCATCATAAACGCCATCTATAAGCATAATTTCAGCGTTATAGCTTCTTGTTGCTTCAATTTTTGAAATTGGAGCAGTGCTTGGAATAAAAATTGTTGCTTTGATGCCACTTTTTTGAGCAGCAAGTGCAACGCCTTGTGCGTGGTTACCAGCAGAACATGCTATAACACCTTTTGCTTTTTCTTCTTCAGAAAGAGTGGCTATTTTATAATACGCACCACGTAACTTAAAAGAACCTGTAACTTGCAAGTTTTCGGTTTTTAGATAAATGTTTGCATTATCAACAATATTTTTTGTAAGAATTAAATCTGTTTCACGAGCAACTTCTTTTAATTTATGTGCAGCTTGATAAACTGTGTCTAAAGTAAGCATGTTAATACCTCTAGCTAAATCATACGGAAATTATATCACACAATTAGATTTTGAGATTATTAATTTCCAACAAATATAAGCGAAATTAAAATTATAGGTAAAATAAATCTCATCATAAATAAAACTATCTTATGCAAGAATTTATATTGGAATAAGTTATCTAATTTAGGAACAACAAACCACCCTGCCACAAGACAAGCTATTGCACTGTTTAGTGGCAACATAATATTTGATGTTGCATAATCAAATAAGTCAAATAAATTTTTACCAAATAATTTTAATTCAGGGATTGCACCAAGCGATAATGAAGCAAGCGTTACAAGAACAATAACAATTGCTGAAGTTATAATCGTGGCATGTTTTCTTGTAATATTAAATCTTTCTTCAAATGTTGCAACAACCACTTCAAACATACTGATTGCAGAAGTAAATGCCGCAAAGAACAGAAGCAAGAAAAATAAAACCGAAACAAAATACCCACATGGCATTTGCGCAAAAATCTTAGGCAAAGTGATAAACACTAAGCTTGGCCCAACTTCAGGTTGCATTCCAAATGAAAATACAGAACAAAATATTAAAATACCTGCCATAAGAGCAAAAAGTGTATCAAAAATAACAATTGAGAATAAATTTTTGCCAATTTTTTCTTCTTTTGGAAGGTAGCTACCATAAATGAGCATTGCACCCATACCAATACTTAATGTGAAAAGTGCTTGCCCCAGAGCAGTTAACACCATATGACCATTGAATTTTGAAAAATCAGGCTTGAACATAAATTCTAGCCCAGCACCAGCATTAGGCAAAGTTAGTGCATAACCTGCAAGCAAAATCATAATAATTCCAAGCGCTGGCACCATAAATTTATTAACTGTTTCAACACCTTTATTCAAACCTTGAAAAATAAAAAATGCACAAGCAATAGTAAAAATTATGCCTAGAGCTGGCGCATAAAACAAATTAGAAGTTAAACTTGTGAAATATTGGGCGCAATCTGCCATGTTGTAATTCACCAGCGCCTTGAAGAAATAATCAATAATCCACCCGCAAACAACAAAATAAAAACCCATTATAAGTATTGTTGTTATAACATTTGACCAACCAAACACTCTAAAATTCTTATTTATTGCTTGATAAGAGCCAACGTTATCTTTTTGCATTGTTTTGCCTATTACAATTTCTGCAATTAAAGGAATTATACAAACAAGAAAAATTAAAAATAAATATGTGATAAGAAAAACTGCTCCGCCACCTTTGCCCATAATATAAGGGAAACGCCAAATGTTTCCTAGCCCAACAGCTGAGCCTATCGCAGATAAAATAAACACTAGCTTTGTGCTCCATTTTGGTCTTAAATTATTTTCCATATCTCATACCTATTAACTAACCAAGTTAATTATAAAATATTTTGTGAAAATAATAAGGAAAATGCACCAAAATAGGCTTTTTGAAGGGTATGTTTCGTTAACGGTCGCTCGTGCCTCGCTCCCTTAGCAAAAAATTCTATCAAAAACTTGCTTTTGAATATCAATTACAAAATTGTAGTCATCTTCTGTCATATGATCAAAACCTAAAAGATGAAGCACACCATGAGTTAAAAGAACAGTTAGCTCTTGCTCAAGTGTTAAATTATTTCCACCTGCTTGTTTTTCTGCAGTTTCTGTGGAAATTATAATATCTCCAAGCTCTGCTTCGTTTTCAATTATTGTTTTTATATCGTCATCAAAAAAGAGAGCAAAAGTTATAACATCTGTTGGTTTATCAATTTTTCTGTATTCTTTATTTATTTCATGAATTTCAGAATCAGTACAGAATGTGAGACCAAAATTAAATTCTAAATTTTGATATTCAGTCAAATGAGAGGCATTTTGCACCAACTCAAAAGTATTGGAAAAGATAACTTCGGCACGAGTATGCCAAAAAGACTCATCGAAAACAAAATTATCGTTAGTATTTTCAATTATTATTTTTGTCTTCATTTTGTTTTTCTTTATTTTCTTCGACTTTTTTTGCAATTTTCTTTTCTAGCGCTTCTTCTTTGCTAAGTAAAAGGCGAATTTTTGTTTCGTCTAAGTCACTTAAGTCAGGTTTTTCATATTTAACCCTATCATGCATCATACCCTTCATAATCCTGTTGAAAGTTGTTGCAATTGCTTTAATGTCTTTTAGCGTAAGCGGGCTATCTGATAATTGACCATCGTTTAATCTTTCAGTAATGATTTTATTTATCATTTCTTCAATTTCTTCTTGGGTTGCACCCTTAAGCGAACGAACAGCACTTTCTACTGCATCTGCAATCATCAAAATTGCAATTTCTTTTGTTGCAGGTTTAGGCCCAGGGTATCTAAATTGCTCCATATCAACGGCATCTAATCCTTCTTCGCTAACCGCCCTGTTATAGAAGTGTCCCGCAAGGCTATCGCCATGATGTTGTTGGATAAAATCAATAATAGTTTGTGGCAGGTGATGCTCACGAGCAAGTTTTGCGCCATCGCTTGTGTGAGATGTAATAACCATTTTACTTAACCTTGGGTTAAGTTTTAATTTGTCATGTGGATTTTCAATATCAAAATATGATTGGTTTTCAATAAAGAATTGTGGTCTTTTTAATTTACCAATATCGTGGTAAATTGCACCAACACGAGCAAGAATTGGGTCTGCACCAATTGCCTCCGCTGCTGCTTCGCATAAATTTGCAACTGTCATAGAGTGGTGATATGTGCCAGGTGCTTTATGTTCTAGGTTGCGCAACAAATCTTGCTTATGGTCAGTAAGTTCTATTAGAGAATATGGTGTAAAAACTTTGAAAATATCTTCAATTAAAGGAATAAGACCAAGAGCAATAATTCCTGAAATCACACCATTTAAAAGGCAAAGTGAGGCATGAATTATTGTGTCTAAATTTGCAAAAGTAACAAGTTGGCCTTTAAACAACGCAATGAGACAAGTTGTTAAAAACATCACAACCCCAACTTCAAACCCACATTTTATTATATCGAATCTTTTTGAATAATTGATTTTGGATGATGAGAAAACTCCCATAATTGAACCAAATAAAAAGATTGTTATAAGTTGCATATCAAATTGAAGTGTCATCGAAAATAACACTAAAAATAAAATCGAGAATAAAAATGCAATGTTTGGCGATGTAAAGACAGAAAGAATAATAACAAAGGCTGGAATTGGCATTAAATAGCCCCAAGTTGCGCCTGTGTTCAGCATAACGGCACAAATTACTGTCAAAACTATCGAAGCAGTTGATAAAATTGCAATGTAATTAGATTTATAAAATTTTGCTTCATATCTTTTTATGTACAACATTGCAGCAAGAAGGGTGACAAGAGAAAGGAAAAACATTCCTACGAGCCCCCATTTATCAAGCTCGAGAACATTATAACCTGATTTTTCAATTGCAGCCTTTTTAAGCTCTGTAACAGGTTCGCCTTCTCTTAAGATATAATCACCTTTTTTAAATTTCACAACATGCGGTCTTACAAGATTTCTTGCATTTCTTCTTGCAATTTCAGTGGCATATTCATCTTCAACTAAATTAGGAGTTATAACATGTTCTAAAATTCCTGAAATAACTTGTATATCTTGTTTTTTAGAATTTGTGCCAAGTGTTTTTCTTGCTATATTTTCAACTTTTAATTCAGGAAATTCAACATCTGTAATACCTTCTGATAAAACATGTGCAAGCACATAATTTGAATTTGTGAAAATATCTTCAATTTCATTTGCAGAAGCACCTAAAAGAAATCTTGTTACTGCTCTTTCTTTATCAGGGTTATTAATTTCGAGCATTTGAATAAATTTTGCATATTTTTCATCTGGCGAAATATCATCTTCTTTTATTGCTTTAACTTCTTTTTCAAAATTTCTCAAACTGCTTTTAACATAATTATCATCAATTGGGGTAATAATTGGACGAACTTTATTCGCTCTTTCTCTTCTTTGAAACTCTGTTTTTCTTGAATCTGTTACATCAAAATCAAACTTTGCAATAACATCTCTTTTGCTTATGCCGTTTTCATAAAATTTTTGGCTCGAATAATATTTAAAAGCAAGAACAACCGTTATTAAAAGCGAAATAGAAACAAGAATTATTAAACTTTTTAAAAGTGCATTGTTTTCTATTCTTGTTTGGAAATCATTGATTTTAAACATAATATTTCCTCTATGTTAATTTAAATTTATTAATATTATACATTAAGTTGAACAATAAGTTATAATAATTCTATGAAGAAAATTTTATCAGCATTATTATTCACAGTAATTATACAACAGTCGTCTTTTGCCTCAACCCATTGGACAAATGATTTACGTGAAAAATTCCTCGCAAAAGAAGCGGTTTTTTACACAATAAATATGCGAACATTCAATGCTCAAGACTTGAATGGAAACGATATTATTGAGGAAGAATACGGAGAAAAACGAGGCACTTTTATAAACGCCATTGAAAAACTCGACTATATTAAAAGCCTAGGAGTGAACACTATCTACCTGCTTCCAATAACCAAAACTGGAAAACTAAAAGCTCTTGGAACCGCAGGCTCGCTTTATGCGCTTGATAGCTTCGATGAAATAAGCCCATATTTAGATGATAAAGACGACCCAAGAACCGTTGAAGAAGAGGCAAAATTATTTATCGACGAAGCGCACAAAAGAAATTTAAGAGTAGTTATTGATATCCCTGCTTGCGGAAGTTATGACTTGACGCTTGCTCGCCCAACATTATTTTTAAGAAATAAGAAGGAAGATACTGTAATTCCTTCAGATTGGACAGATGTTAGACTTTTCAAAATATATGAAGAAAGAAACCAAGTAAATTCTGAGCTTGTTAATGCATATAAAAGCTTTGTTGATATGGTTCAAAACATGGGCGCAGACGGCATTAGGGCAGATGTTGCAGGAATTAAACCTTATGAATTTTGGGAAGATGTAATTTCTTATGCGAGAAAAAAAGATAGCAATTTTATGTTTATTGCTGAAATTTCTGCAAGTTGGAAAAATCCAATTAAGCCTTGGGGGAAATTTGCAAGCATTGAAGAATTGCTCGATGCAGGTTTTGACGGTTTTTACTCTAACTTAGGCGAAATATCAAACATCGAAACAAAAAAAGAATTCGCAAAAAAATTCTCTGTTGATGAAAAAATATTGAAAAAATACGAAGGAAGAAGAGCAGTTCTTGGAACATTCGCAACGCACGACCAAATTAGCCCAACTCATAAAAATTCCAAAAATTATTGGGAGCAAGTGCTATGGCTTAATTTAACCCTTCCAATAAATAGTTACTTTTTAGATGGTTTCCCATCTGGCGACAACTTCGATTATAAATTTGAAAACAAAAAAGCAACAACAACAAGCACGGATGATGATTTTTATTTCTTGCATTCGGGGAAAATGGATATATTCAACTTCTCAAGACAACCTCTAAAAGAAGATAACGAATATTCACAATCATTTATGGAAGGAGCAAGGTTTAATAAATTCGCAGGTGAAATCGTCTCAAAAGGCAAATTCAAAAAACTCAAAACCAACTCTGACAAAGTTTTTGCCCACATGATGAAATATAAGGAAGATAGAGTTATAGCAATTATAAACCTTGACAAAGAAAATGATATAAAAGCAAAAATTGTTGTTCCAAAATTAAACAAAAAAAGTTATTTCTTGAAAATAAAAGCATCTGACGCACCAAAAATTAAAAGAAGAAGGATAATAACAAAACTTGAAGCAGGCGAAATCCAAGTTTTTGTATTTTCTAAAAGAAATAAAGAAGGAAAACTATGAAAAAAATTCTTCTTGTAATACTTTCATTTTGCATGATTTTTAATATAGCGAATGCAAGTGAGACCTCAGAAGATGCGATTTTAAAAAAACAAATTGCTCAAATGTTAATTGTGGGCTTTAACGGAAGTACGCTCACAAAAGATAACCCAATATACACAGATATTAAAGATTTAGGCATAGGTGGGGTTATTTTATTCTCAAGAAATGCAGATAAAACTCAAACAAAACTCCAAAAAAATATCCAGAATTTCAACCAACTTAAAAAATTAAATGAAGACTTACAAAATATCTCTGAAATTCCTTTGTTTATATCAATTGACCAAGAAGGTGGTTTTGTTTCAAGGCTAAGTCCTAGTTATTTTGTTGTTTCGACATATAGTGCAGGGTTTTTAGGGCAAAAAAATGATTTAAAATTCACACGAGCTGAAGCTGAAAAAACGGCAAAAACTTTGTCTCAACTTGGAATAAACATAAATTTTGCGCCTGTTGTTGATCTTGATTTAAACAAAAATTCAAAAATTATATCAGGGCTTAAAAGAAGTTATTCAAGTAACCCAAAAATTGTTTCAGCGCACGCAAAAGAAGTTATTTTAGCTCACAACAAATATGGGATTATAACAACTCTAAAACACTTCCCAGGGCACGGAAGCGCTCAAGGTGACACGCACCAAGGCTTTGTTGATATAACAAACACACATACTAAAGAAGAAATTTTGCCATACAAAACACTAATAAATGAAAAGATTGCAAAAGGTGTTATGATTTCACACCTATATAATAAAAATATTGATGAAAATTATCCAGCTAGCATGTCATATAATTTTGTGACCAAAAAATTAATTAAAGAATTAAACTTTGATGGATTAATTTTTACTGATGATATTCAAATGGATGCTATAAGAGATAATTACAACTTCTCAGAAGCGCTTGAAAAGGCAATTATGGCAGGATGTGATGTAATTGTAATTGGAAACAATTTATTTAATGATAAAGAAGTTACAAAAAATGCTGTTGAAATAATTTTCAATTTGGTTAAAAATGGAGTAATACCAAAAGAGAGAATTGCTTTTTCTTATGATAAAATAATTAAGGCAAAAGAAGAGCTTAAAAAAATTGAAAACGCTAATAGAGAAGATTAACAAACTAAAAAAAGAAAAAAATGCGATAATTCTTGCGCATTGCTATCAAAAGCCAGAAATTGATTTCGTGGCAGATTTTGTTGGCGATTCTTTAAAATTAAGCCAAGAAGCAGCTAAAACAAATGCTGATATTATTGTATTTGCCGGCGTTTATTTTATGGCACAAACTGCGAAAACATTGTCTCCAGAGAAAAAAGTTCTTCTCCCAAACATTCACTCAGGTTGCCAAATGGCAGATATGGTAAACAGAGAACAAATCATAGAATTTAAGAAAAAACACCCAGGGATTACAACTGTGTGCTATATAAATACAACCGCAGAAGTAAAAGCCGAATGTGATGTTTGCGTTACAAGCTCAAATGCAATTCGAGTTGTACGTGCGCTAAACAAAGATAAAATTTTATTTTTACCTGATGCCAACCTTGGAAGATGGATTGAAAAAAATTGTAAGGGCACAAAAGTAATTAAATATGCAGGTTGTTGCCCAACTCACTTAGATATAACAGTATCTGAACTTGAAAAAATTAAAAAAACATGCCCAAATGGTCTTATTCTTATGCATCCAGAATGTAGCGAAGAATCCCTTGAAGTGGCAGATTTTATTGGTTCTACAACTGAAATTATGAATTATGTGAAAAATTCAAAAGAAAAAGAATTTATTATTGCGACAGAGCTTGGCGTAATGCAAAGACTTGTTCGTGATTATCCTGATAAAAATTTCTATTTAGCAACTCCTAAGGCAGTTTGCCCTAATATGAAAAAGAATAATTTAGAAGATATTTTACATGTTTTGGAAACAGAAGAGAATGAAATTATTGTCGAAGATACACTTATTGAGAAATCTTTGCTTCCAATTCGTCGCATGTTAGAAATAAAATAATAATTTTTTTAATTTTTTTTATAAATTTTAGCAAATTTTTGCTATTTTTTTATTAAAAAATTAATAAGTGTACATCAGACATTTATTTAATTTTATAATGTCGCATACGGAAAAAGCCTTATAAATAAAGGTTTTTAAGAAATTAAAAAAGGGGGTTGACAAATAAAATTAATGGAGTAATAATATAAGTGTGATGAACAAGTGTTCAAACAACACTTTAAAAAAGAAAAAGGAGCAATCCAATGAAAGTACAAAAACTAAATAACAATTTAATAAAATTCAACAAGCCAAGCTTTAAAGCTGGTGTTCAAACATCTTACGGTATTTCTTACATACCAAAGAAAAATATCGTAGAAAACGGTTTCTTCGAAGGATTTTTAGGAATTTTAAAAACTTCAAGTTCATTGTTTGACGCAAAAGCTCAACAAAGAACACAATCAATAAAAGAAGGTATGGAACAAACCTCTCTTGATTTTACAGCATAACAACAAACAACATAACAACACCTAACATATATAGCCGAAGAAACGGTTAAAACCCTCAAAATTTTGAGGGTTTTTATTTTTTAAATATAAAATTATTTCCCTTGCCTGTTTTTGTTCATCTGCATTCTCTCAAGCAAATTAGCTCCCCCTGGCTCATAAGCTGGCCCGCCAGAGTGAAATTCGCCAGTTTTAGAAACTTCAGATGGATGCGGAGGAGAACTTTTAATTTTACCTTCTAATGCCCCAGGGCCTGCATAAAATTCTTTTATGAAAGGTTTTGTATGTTTAAAATAATCAGGAGGAAGAACATAATTTTCAGATTTCGGAACAACATTAAACGCAATTCCTGTTCCTTCAATTAAAAAGTCTGTTAAAGTTTTTGTGTACCACCCACCAAGAATAATGATTGTTAAAAACACGCACAAAATCTTAGGTGCAGCAGCAATTGTTTGTTCTTGAACTTGGGTTACAGCTTGCAAAATACCAACAACAAGACCAATGCTTGCAGCAACAAGCACACAAGGGAGAGAAACCATTAACATGACAACAAAGCCTTTTGCCAAATATTCCATTAAAACTTCCATCAGTTAAAACTCTCCACAAGACCTTTAACAATCAAGCTCCAACCATCTACCGCAATAAATATCAACAGTTTAAAAGGCAGAGAAATAATCGTTGGAGAAAGCATAAACATACCGAGTGCCAGCAAAATGTTCGCAACAACAAGGTCTAACACAATAAATGGTATGTATATTATAAACCCAATTTCAAACGCAGTTTTAAGTTCGCTTATAATAAACGCAGGAGCCACTTCCCATAAAGTTAACTCTTCAGGCGTGTTCGGTGCTTTGCCACGCGCTTTTTCAACAAAAAACGCAAGGTCAGCTTCCCGTGTATTTTTAAGCATAAATTCTTTCAGAGGCTTTGAACCCTCTTGAATTGCAAGCACCATATCTCCATTTTTTTGATAAGGCACAGAACCTGCCTTATACATTTGGTCAAACACAGGCGCCATAGAATAAAAAGTAAGAATGATAGAAAGCCCAATCAAAACCATTGCAGGAGGCACAGTTTGAGTACCAATTGCAGTTTTGAACATACTAAACACAATCACATACCTTAAAAATGGTGTTAGACACACAAAAATAAAAGGTATGAGGCTGAATGTCGCCATCACAATTAATAACTGAAGAACGGGATTTAAATCTTTTAAAACTGTTTCCATTTTATTCCTCACCCTCAGTATCTTTAGACAATTTATTCAAAAGCTTATGCATTGAAAAACTTTCACCTGTTGTATATTCTGCAATATTTTCAGAATTTTGTATTTTAGGTTGTTTCACATCTTTAAAATCTGCAATGGTTTCATCACCTTCAAGTTTCGCTAGAAATGTTGTTTTATCAATGTCTGAAGCAATCAAAAATCTTTCATTTTTAATTCTTATTACATAAAGAGTTTTTCTTGGGTTTAAACTCAAAGATTCTTCAATTATGATAGAACTTTGCTTATTTTTAGGTCCAAAATTTAAAGAATTTTTCCACACTACAAAAGCAATGAAGATAACACCAATCATCGCAAGAGTATAAACGGAAAATGTAATAAGATATTTAAGCATTCTTAGTGCCCTTCATCTTCAAAATCTGAGTAATCAAAATCTTCTTCAGCATTTTGAGTTGGCTCTGCATGAGGTGCAGGTGCAGAGGCAGGCATAGCCTTTGGTGAACCACCTTGAGCAGGTTCTGAGATAATTTCTGTAAGTCTTACGCCATATCTATCATTTATAATAACCAAATCACCTTTGGCAACAATTTTATCTTCAACAAGCAAAGAAATTTTATCATTAAACGCATCTGCGAGGTCAACCACCATGCCTGTTGTCATTTGTTTTAATTCACCAAGAGACATTTTCACTTTGTCAAACTCGGCAGACACTTCAATTTGAATATCATCCCACATATTTTTATCGCTCATTATATCGCCCCCTGTGTCGTGTTCATCTTCGTCTAAATCCAACATAATCGAAGGATCAGGATTTACTTTGAATTCGTATGAAAAATTGCCATTTACGACATACATTTTATTAATCTGACTTTTTTCCAAAAGTATAATATCATCAACATCTAAAGCCTTAATTTCATTCAACATTAGCCTTGTGCTACCAGCCCTAACTCTCATATATGTGCTAATCGAATTAGAAGCAATAGCCTCATTCCAAATAACGGCAACGGGCTCTGGTTCAACAAAAACTGCAGGAATTGAAATTGCAAATTTGGTTAATATTTGTTTTTCATTCATCAAAGCAAAAGTAATATTGTAAATTTCTTCGCTTTTTAGCTCTCTTTTTTGAATAGTTTGAGGTGAACGCAAAATTTTTGTTATTTCACCATTCAATGAATTTACAAAATGCTCTATAAGATAAATCTCAAAATCAGTTAAATTAGAGATTGAAAATTTGTTTTTAACCCCCAAAGAACCTTCAAGAATTATTTTAATTAAACCTGAATTAAGTCTGTATATTATATTTTTAGTTAAATGTGCAACAGGCTTTGCAAAATATGTTTCACCAGATGAAATTTTATCTTGTTTTATGTTTTGATTGTTTGTTATTGAAAGAAGTTTAATTTCGAATGTTTGTTCCCAAAAATCTTGGAAAAATTCTTGAACAAGCGAAGTAAATTTTTGCTCAAACCAATAAAAATATGAGCAACTTTTATTCTTTTTATTTACCTTTTCCAAAAGTTTAGGCACAAATATCCCTACTATAACTCTAATTTAATAAAATTATATTATATGTAAACGAGGAAAGGCAAGAAATACACATAAATTAACACGAGCGAGGAAAATTTTTAGCAAAATTTGTTTTTTGCAAAAATTTTCGAGCGAGTCTTTGGTGTGTGAGCACAAGCATGGCAAATGAGGAGTTTGGCATGCTTGTGCGAAACCGTACCTTATAGGCGAAAGTTAAAATCGTAGTGCGATGCACTAGATTTAAGCGAGCGAGTCTATAAAAGGTGAGAAATGGCGGAAATGATGAATTTTCGACATTTCGACACTAGATTACGTACGAGCGAGGAAAATTTTTAGCAAAATTTGTTTTTTGCAAAAATTTTCAGGCGAAATAAAATTACATAAAAAACGAGGGCGAATGCCCTCGTTTAATGCTTATTGTATTTACGAAACTATGATTCGCTTGAGAATTCAGCATCAATTACATCATCATCAGCTGGTTTTTCTTCTTGAGCACCAGCGCTATCTCCACCTGCATTTTGTGCTTCAGATTCTTGTTGAACTTGAGCATAAGCTGCTTGAGATATTGCATACATTGTTTGTTGAAGGTCTTCTGAAAGTTTTTTAATTTCTTCAAAAGGTTTGTTTTCATCAAGCGCGGTTTTAAGAGCACTCTTTTGTTCATTTAATTTTGTTGTGTCAGCTTCTGAAATTTTACCTTCAAAATCTTTCACAATTTTATCTGCTGCACTAATTAGGCTTTGAGCAGTGTTTCTTGTTTCAGCTTCTTCTTTTTTCTTCTTATCTTCTGCTGCGTTTGCTTCTGCTTCTTTAACCATTTTATCGATGTCAGATTCAGAAAGATTTGAAGAATTTGTGATTGTGATTTTTTGTTCTTTATTTGTTGCTTTATCTTTCGCTGTAACATTTACAATGCCGTTTGCGTCAATATCAAATGTAACTTCAATTTGTGGCATACCTTTCATTGCAGGTGGAATACCATCTAGACGGAACATGCCAAGAGATTTATTGTCTCTTGCCATTGGTCTTTCGCCTTGAAGAATATGAATATCAACGGCTGTTTGGTTATCGTCAGCTGTTGAGAATGTTTGAGATTTTGAAACAGGAATGGTTGTGTTTCTTGGAACAAGTTGAGTCATAACACCACCAAGTGTTTCAATACCAAGAGTAAGTGGTGTAACATCAAGTAATACGATGTCTTTAACTTCGCCTGCTAAGATACCTGCTTGAATTGCAGCACCAACCGCAACAACTTCGTCTGGGTTAACTGTTTGGTTTGGTTCTTTGCCTGTATATTCTTTAACTAACGCTTGAACCGCAGGAATACGAGTTGAACCACCAACAAGAACTACTTCGTTGATTTCAGATTTTGAAATGCCAGCATCACGAATTGCTTGTTCAACAGGGCTTTTGCAACGTTCAAGTAAATCTGCAGATAATTCTTCAAATTTAGCTCTTGAAAGTGTTAAGTCTAAGTGTTTTGGACCATTAGCATCAGCTGTAATGAATGGCAAATTGATTGAAGTTTCGAAAACTGAAGAAAGTTCGCATTTTGCTTTTTCTGCAGCTTCTTTAAGTCTTTGCATAGCTTGTTTATCGTTTCTTAAATCAATTGCTTCTTGTTTTTTAAATTCATCGCATAACCAATCAATGATTTTTTGGTCAAAATCGTCACCACCAAGGTGTGTATCACCTGAAGTTGATAATACTTCGTGAACACCATCACCAATTTCAAGAATTGATACGTCAAATGTACCGCCACCAAGGTCGAATACTAAAACTTTTTCTGGTTTATCTTTTTCAAGACCATACGCAAGAGCTGCTGCTGTTGGTTCGTTTACGATACGAAGAACATCAAGTCCTGCAATTTTACCAGCGTCTTTTGTTGCTTGTCTTTGTGCGTCATTAAAGTACGCTGGAACAGTGATAACCGCAGATGTTACTTTTTCGCCTAGATATGCGCTTGCGTCATCTGCGAATTTTCTTAAAATCATTGCTGAAATTTCTTGTGGAGTATAGTCTTTTCCATCGATATTTGTTTTAAAATCTTCACCCATTTTTCTTTTAATTGAAATGATTGTTTTATCTGGGTTCAAAATTGCTTGACGTTTTGCAAGCTGACCTACAAGTCTTTCGCCGTTTTTAGAAAACGCAACGATTGAAGGGGTTGTTCTTGAGCCTTCTGCGTTTGTAATTACGGTTGGTTTACCACCTTCCATAACTGCCATAACGGAGTTTGTTGTACCTAAGTCGATACCTATTGTTTTAGCCATTTTATTTCTCCTTAATATACTTTTTCTGCTAATAACATAAATTTACCACTCAATTTTTAATTTAATGAAAAAATAAACAATTTATTAACATTTCATTTTTTGGTATAATTATTCCAAAGTTTGTCCTCGTAGTTCAGCAGGATAGAACGTCACCCTCCTAAGGTGAATGTCGGAGGTTCGAATCCTCTCGAGGACAGTTTATAACTATAAAACCCTCTGTTTTAGAGGGTTTTATTTTTTATACCAAGGCTTGAAATTTCGAATTTGATGAAGTGCGTTTTCAAAATTACCATCAAATGTCAAACACCTGTCATCAAGCACAAGCCAAGATAGCTCTTTTATGTTTGTAATATCTGTAAAATAATTATCAATTTTATTTTCTATAAGCCACTTCGAAGCAAGAATTTTATTTCTTGTTGTGTATAATCTTAATTCGAAATTTTCACATAATTTTTCTAAAAATTCTTTTGCACCTTGCTTTGGTTTTGGAATAAAATTTTCATCAAAACCACCTTTATATTCATTCAAAACACCGTCTAAATCAATTAAAAGTGTTTTTTTAAATTCTTGCATAAAACCCCTATTTGCTGGCATTTAAACCTATAAACTAGCGCATCAGTCTATACTAATAATAAGCGTGTCAGTCTATATTGTCAAATATGAACACCAAGATTTTAGAAAAATTAGGTTCAAATATAAAGAAATATAGACTTGAAGCAGATTTAACTCAAGAACTTTTAGCTGAAAAAGTTGGAATACACCCAACTTATGTAGGCAAACTAGAAGGTGGGAAAAGTAATCCTTCAACAAAAATGTTATTCAAAATTTCAAGAGCACTTGGTATAAAATTACCTACTTTATTTGATTTTGACAAATAATCAACACAAAAAATTGAAACAAAGATACAAAAAACTCCCCCAATCTTGAGGGAGTTTTAAATTATTAATTTGCCTAATTGCTTATCAATTATTTGTTAATTGCTGCAAATTGTTCAACTCTACCTTCATACAAAGGAGCAAGTTTTGCAGATTGTTGAGGAAGCATTCCTTCTTCAACTGGCAAGTAAACTCTGTAATCAATTTCTGCAAAGCAGTTATCAATTGATTCAATTTCTTGCAATTCAGCTTCGTTAATGCAACCAGCGTCAATCATATCAGCAATTTGCTCAAAACGTGCAACGTGTTCTCTGAATCTATCTGTTGCATAGTCTTTAGCTTGCCATGTTGTAATCAAGAATGGCCAGTCTGAGCTTTGAAGTAGCAAGTTTTCACGAGCTAATTGATTCAATGCTCTCATAAGCAATGGATTATCTTTTGGTTGTTTTTCATATCTTGAAACAATTTCGATAATTCTTTTTTCACAAGAGTGAATAATTGGCCACATCCATTCTGTTAAGTGGTTTTGCCATACCCAGAAATGTCCGCCTTGACCCCATGAAGATTCAGGAATTTGAATTGCTTCAACAGGTGGGTGAGCGCTTAGGTATTCGCCAGCTGTCATCATTTGAACTTCTGGAAGATATTGGTTGAATTTCTTAATAACTTGTTTAATAAATTCAACACCTTCAAACCACCAGTGACCGTAAAGTTCTGTGTCAAATGAAACCATAACAAGACCTTCTTTGCCACCATTTGCCATTTTATAATCATTTAACAAGTGGTAAATCAAAGTTGTATAGTGGTCTGAGTTTTCATTTACTTTATTCATTGCAAGCACTGGGTCGTAAAGCATTTTATCACCAAGGTCTGCAGTTTCTGAAGTAATTCTCCAATAGTGCATACCAGAGTTGCAGTCTTTTCTGTGGAATTCACGGAAACAACCATCCCCTGGGTAACCATCTGCAGCAGACCAAACTTGATAGCCTGCTCTATCATTTCTTCCCATAACAGCAACTTGAGCATCTGGGAGCCAGTATGCTGAATATGTGTCGTAGCCTGTTTTTTCACGATTTGGAAGTGGAATGTATTCAATGTTTCCGTAGCAACCAATGCTTCTTCTATTACCGATTGAATTTCCACCTTCAATAACATGAGATTCTGTGAAGAAATATTCAATATCGTTGTTTTGAAGAGTTACTTCAATAGCAGGACGCCATTTCTTTTCGCCATCTTTTCCAACAAATTCATAACCTTGACGGTAAGCGCATTCTGGAAGCCAGCAACCTTTTGCTTTTTTGCCGAAAAATCTTTTTGTTGTATCTGAACCAACTTTGAATTGAGCATTCAAGTTTGAATCAGTTGCAAGTAGTGGTGAAAAACCATGTGTTGCACCAGATGTTGTAATTTCAATACAACCTAAATCTTGATATTTTTTGAAGTTTCCAATTAAATCTTTGCCAAATTTATTGATGAACAAATCTTTAATGTGTGTAAACCAATCAAAATAATATTTTGCAAGATATTTTAAGTGTTGACTGTGAGCAACTTCAGGGTCAGGATATCTTTCCAAATCTTCTGAAACTGCTTTAATTTGTCTGTCTAAGTATTCGATGAAACCTTGTTTTAGGTGTTCATCGTTCAATTGTTCAGCAAGAACTGGTGTAATGCCAACTGTTAATTTTGCTTTGATACCTTCATCATATAATTCTGCAATCATGTTGATTAAAGGAACATAAGTTTCTGCCATACATTCATAAAGACATTCTTCACCGAATGGCCACATACCTGCTTTTCTATAAAAAGGTAAGTGAGAATGAAGCATAAAAACAAATTGTCCAACCGAGTTTGTCATTTCTTTTCTCCATTTTCTGATTATATAAACCTTATAACACAAAAGAAGAAAAAATATAACCCAAAAGAATTACTCAACTTGCATTAATTTTATTATGAAAATTCGCATTATAAGTCTAAGTTCAACATTGTTTGCATATTCTGACTTTATTAAGTTTTGTAACAATTAATTCACATAAAGATATGTTTAATCTGAAAAAAAGCAATTATGAGCAAAAAAATGTTTTTATTTAGTATATAAAGAGGCACTATTACATGGTTTCAGGCATTCCAACAAATCAAAATTCACTAACATACGGGGCTTTAAAAGATAGAGTCCCTCAAAATGTTAATGCTGTTTTGCCAACTAGTGTTCAAAATTTAAGTGCTCAAGATATTCAACAAGAAGCTCAAAACACACCAACAGGCTCTGCTGCAAGCAGTATGTTTGAATTGTCCACTCGTGGAAAAATTATGACAGGTGGTTTTTGGGCAGCATTTGTTGGAATTTGTTCTTTATTAAACAAAAACTTCAGAAAAGAAGATTATAATCAAACAATGCTTGGAAAAATCGGCTCATTTGGTGATAAAGTTTCCGATGGGCTTGGAAAAGCAGGGGTTGGCAAAGTTGCAAGCACAATTGGCAAAGGTAAAAATTGGATTCTTGAAAAGCTACCTTTCCTTACAACACCGACAAAAACTGTTAATAGCATGGCAAGAATGCAAGCTAACGGAATGATTGGTTATCAAACCACAGATATTATCGATATGGTAACAAGAGGTCTTGATAATAACCCAGAAGTTGCTAAAGGTTTTGGCTTGTCAGGCGATGATGCTATAAAAGCATTCAAAGAAAAACTATCTAATTTTAGAAATGACCCAAAAGAATATTTAGATGAAATTGATGACCTTGTTACTCAATTAAAAAGCGATAAACTAAAAAATATTAAATTCTCAACAGGCAGTGGCACTAACCCAATTACAAAACTTACAAGTAAAATCTTCAAAAGAGAAGTAACTGGTATGGAAATGGCTAACAAAACCATTGGTGCCATGGGTGATAAGTTTGCAAAAAACGCTGGTGCAAGAACTGCTCTCGGTAAAAAACTAACATCTGGTTTCACAAAAATTGTTGAAGGCACAACAAACGGATATGCAGGTGGAAAATTTGCAATTATTTTGCAAGCAATGATTACGGCACAAGCCTTAGACAAAGCAATGAAAGCACCAAAAGGTGAAAAATGGAAAACATTTGCAAACGAAATGTCAAACGACTTAGGCGCATTCTTATTACTACCAATGCAAATGAAACTTTCTAATACTGCAAACTCAATTAAATATATGGGTATGGGCAAAGGTACTGCAGGTCAAAAAGCGGCAGTTAAAGCATACAGAGACCAACTTGCAAAAATCAACAAAGGTCTTGCAGAAGCTGCTAAAGATGCAACAAAATACACAAGAGCACAATATCTTGCAGACAAAAAACTCGCAAAACAATTATTAAAAGGTGATTCGAAATGGTATCATAAACCATTTAAAGCAATAGGCAGAGTCCTCTCAACAGGTCTTGAGTCTATTAAACCATACACTGCAGACTTAAAAGGTGGCAGCAAAATTATCGCAAAAGCTGGCAATTGGTTAAAACGTTTCTCAGGCGGTGCTGGCAGATTTGCAATCGTAATGTTTGTAATTTCACCATTCATCGGAAAAATTGTAAGCAAAGTTTCAAGCTCAATTTTTGGCAAAACCACTGAAATGAAAAAAGAAGAAGCTGAAGCAAAAGCTGCAAAAGAAGCAAAAAAACAAGCAAAAGCAAATAAAATGTCAGGTGGCGCAGAATTAACAGAAGCAGAAACGAATGAACTCAAAGCAAGAATGATGGGAAGCCCTGAAGTTCTCCAAACACTAGAAGGAAACGAACAAGCACTCAACGCAGTGATGCAAAATCCAAGAGCATTGCTTGAAACTTTAAGAGAATATGACGCTCAAAAAGCAGCTCTTGCAGGACAAAACCCAGCAGAAGAAATTATGCAAAACCCAGCACTTTTAAATGCTTTAGGGCTTCAAACTCCACAAACTCAAACACAAAATCAAAATGTAACAATTCCACAAGGACAAGCTCAAAATATGCCACCAAGCATATTAAACCCGCAAGGGCAAGGAATTGCTGAGCAAAATTTAAATATGCCAACAAACCAAATACCAGAAGGCGCAAACATAGAAAACATAGAAACTATCACAACAGAACCAAATAAAACAGATAATTATACCTATATTCCATCAAGCGAAGGTTACAAAGAAGCAGGCATCACACCAGAACAAAGCGCAAAAGTTGCTCAAGCAATGCAACTTGCAGATGAAACCGAAGCAGATATTATGAAATATGTATAATTTCTATATATCAAGCTCTTTAGGTGAAGGAAGCCCTGCTGAAACTTCAGCAATGATTTTTGAAATTTCAAATCCTGATATAACAACCTCAAGAATTAATTGAGAATTGATTAAAACGCAATCGCTAAACTGCATTTCGTCCATATCAAGAATTTCAAATTCTATAAAATCCTCGCCTACATATTTTATTCTGCCGAACTCCTCATCTGTCGCCCAACGTAAATATACAATAGCTCTCTCAAAAGCTTTTAATTTATGTATCAACCTCATAATTTACATGATATTATTATTTTATTGATTGTCAACTCACAATGAGGGAAGAATGAAAATAAGCTCAAACACTATATGTAAAGCAATTTATAACCTGATTGAACAAGCAAATATCATGCTTCCTCAAAATATCTACAATAAAATTAAATCTTCAAAAATTGATGAAAATAAAAAGAATTTAATTCTAGAAAACGCAAAAATTGCATTCGATAACAAAAGACCTCTATGCCAAGATACAGGGCAAGTTACAATCTTTTTTGAAATTGGTCAAAATGTGACTATCGAAGGTGAATTTATAGAAGATGTTATAAATAAAGCAGTTGAAGACTGTTATAGAGAAAAATTCTACAGAAAATCAACATGCAAAGACGCTTTATATGACAGAAACAACAACGGCAAAAACACTCCTGCAATAATTCATTTTGATTTTATAAAAGAAGATAAAATTAACATTCTAGTTGCCTTGAAAGGTGGCGGCGCAGAAAATATGAGCGGGTTAAAAATGTTTTCGCCAACGAGCACAAAAGAAGAAATTTTTGAATATATAAAAAGTGTGGCGCATCATGCTGTAAAAAACTCTTGCCCACCATTATCTGTAGGTGTTGGAGTTGGCGGAACAATTGAAAAATGCACATACCTTGCAAAACGAGCGCTTTATTTTGGAGAAGAAATTGACCTTGAAATTGATAATGTTTTTGAAGTCAAAATGTTAACATCTGAAACGCATATTGCTTCACTTCCTGTTTGTGTAAATATCAACTGCCATAGCGCAAGATATGCAAGCGCCACAATTGCTGATAACAAAATAAAATATGGCGCAAAACCATACGAATTTAAAGAAACCAAAACAGAGACAAGTGGCAAAAAAATAAACACGGACGAAATTGAAACAATCAAAAATCTAAAAAAAGGTGATGAAATCTTGCTTTCTGGAACAATTTACACTGCAAGAGATATGGCGCATAAAAAACTTATTGAGACAATGGAGATTGGTGAAAAATTGCCATTTGAAATTAATAATTCAATTATTTTTTACGCAGGGCCATGTCCTAAAAACGAAAACGAAATTATTGGACCAATTGGACCTACAACATCATCTAGAATGGATAAATATGCTCCAATATTATTTGAAAAAGGAGTTCTCGCCTCAATTGGAAAAGGTGAAAGAAACATCCAAGACGGCATTTATTTTGAAGCAATAGGCGGGATTGCAAGCTATATGCAAAGGTGTGTCACATCTTGCGACATTGTTGCATACGAAGAATTTGGACCAGAAGCAATTTATAAATTAGAAGTTAAAGATTTGCCACTAACTGTAAAATAAGAATATAATTTTTAGAAAAAGAGGAAAGAAAATGGAACTTGATACAATTTTAATTCATGGTGGTTGGAGAAACGAAAAAGAAACAGGCGCGTGTGCTGTGCCAATATATCAAACATCTGCTTTTTCATTTGAAAACACGGCCCACGCTGCAGCGTTATTTGACGGGAGTCAAGCTGGAAACATATACACAAGAATAATGAACCCAACGACAGATATTTTTGAAAAAAGAATGGCACTTTTAGAAGGCGGTGTTGGTGCACTTGCAACATCAAGTGGTATGAGCGCAGTTCTTGTGACAGTCCTAACACTTTGCCAAGCAGGCGATGAAATTGTGTCATCAACTGCCCTATATGGTGGAACATTTAATTTATTCTCTGTTACCCTCAAAACCTTTGGAATTAAAGTTAATTTCATAGATTCAAACAACCCTAAAGATTTTGAAGCAGCAATCACAGATAAAACAAAATTTGTTTACGCAGAAACTCTTGCAAATCCAAAACTTATTATGGCAGACCTTGAAGCGTTAGCTGATGTTGCGCACAGGCATAATATTCCATTTGTGGTGGATTCAACAGTAACACCCCCACCTATTTTAAAACCAATTGAATTTGGCGCAGATATTGTAATCCATAGTGCAACAAAATTTATTGGCGGACACGGAACATCAATTGCAGGTGTTATTGTTGATAGTGGCAAATTTGACTGGGAAAAATCAGGTAAATTTGAAGATTTAGGCGCAAATTCGCCATACGGAAATGAAGCACCATTTATTGTTAAAGCTCGTGCTGCAATTTTGAGAGACACAGGTTGCGCCATCAGTCCATTCAACGCCTTTATGCTACTTCAGGGAATGCAGACGCTTTCACTTAGAATGGAAAAACACTGCTCAAATGCAGCGCGTGTTGCTGAATTTCTAAAAAATTCTGAATATGTTGAATGGGTTAATTACCCAGCTTATTCAGACGACCCAAATTTCAAAAAATATTTGAAAAACGGTTATGGCGCGATGATAGGTTTTGGGATTAAAGGCGGAATTGAAGCAGGCGCTAAATTTATTGATAATGTGAAACTTTTAACACACATTGCAAACTTAGGAGACACAAGAACTCTTGTTATTCACCCAGCATCAACTACGCACCAACAACTAAAACCACAAGAGCGAATTGAAGCAGGTGCAACTGACGATTTCATTAGACTTTGCGTTGGAATTGAAGACGCAAAAGATATTATTGCAGATATGGAACAAGCATTAAAAGCTGCTTGCTCATAAAATTTCAAAATAAATTAAATTTTAAGACTAACTCAAATAACAAAAAGAGTTAGTCTTTTTATTTGGCAAAATTACCCAGTTTGCTAATTGAGAATGAGTAATGAAACAGGTTAAATATAATTAATCTTTTTCATACTTCCAGCTATTCTTAATTCCAAACAACGAGGCTTAACCGCCTCTTTTTTTTGCGAGCGTAGTTAAAATCGTAGTGCGACCGCACTAGATTTTAACAAGCGAGTCTTTGGTGTGTGAGCACATGCACGGCAAACGAGGAGTTTGGCGGGCTTGTGCGAAACCGTACCCGAAAGAAGCTCGAGTTTAGTACTGTGTACTTAACGAGAGCGAGCGAGTCTTTGGTGTGTGAGCACGAGCACGGCTATGATGAACAGGCGGGCTTGTGCAAAACCGTACCATGCAAGCACAAAATTTCAACTCCTACACCAAACGATGTAATTTCTTCAAAACTCTAAATATATTTTTTTCTTTTCCGTAGTCACAAGTATATATGTGAAGGGATTATTTTAACTTTGTATAAACAGGAGAGAAAAAACAAAACCACAAAAGGGGAGCTTAAGGGCAGAAAATCCTTTAACCTTGCAACTGAAGCTCATCAGAGATATATTTTGCGCACAAATATTGAAGATTTAAACGAAGCAGTAAATCAATATATTGAAACAATAAAATCAAATCCTGAAATCCCTGAAACATATTATCGTTTAGCAACTTTAATGTATGAAAACAGACAAATCACACTTGAAGGGGCTATTGAACAATGTACTCGTGCAGTTGGTCTTGCGCCAAATAATGCTGACGCACATGTTTATCTTGGTTATTTCTTGGCACTCAATAGTGAACTTGATAAAGCCGATGAACATTTCAAAAAAGCAATTAAATTAAACCCTATTTCTTCAGCAAGAGTTCGCCTCATTATGGGTATGACTAATTTTGAAGAAAAAAAGGGTGCAAAAAACTTTATAAAAGCTTGCTATATGACATTATCTGGACTTCTTCTATTTTTAGTTAATAAAAATAGTATGAGAATGTTTGCAAAAAACTTTAAAGATAATATCAATTTTGCAAAATATCAAACTTTAGGTAGCATTTATGAAAAAATGCACAAAGTTGAAGATGCTTATAAACTCTACTATAGAGCGCTTGATGAAGGCAAAAATCAGCCAATGTTATATGAAAAAATGGCTCGTCTTGCAACAATTAAAGAAAAATATGATATTGCACTTCATTGCTATCAAAACGCAGTAAAATTAAGCGGAAATAGCCCTGATGCTGTTGTTAATATGATTGAATTTCTTGAAGAAAAATATCCTGAAAGAACAGATGATTTAATTGATTCATATAATCTTTTAGCGAACAAAAATCCAACTTTCTCAAGATGTTATTATGAACTTGGGCATCTATATTTAAGAAAAAATGAACTTTTAAATGCATTGAATGCATTTAAATATGCAATAGATTTTGAACCTGAAAACCCATTTTATATCAATTCTTTAGCATTCACTTTTGTTCAGTTAGAGCAATATGATGATGCAATTAAACTTTATAAAAAAGCAATTGCTCTAAACCCAGATAATGAATGGACAGCAATTGTAATTCAAGCCCTTGCAACGCTTTATCACCAAATTAAAGGCGAATCTCGAGTTGCAATTTCCTTGCTTGGCGATTCACTTTTGTTAACTGAGAAAAAAGCTCAAATTTATCAAACAATTGCAGACATTTATTATGATTTAGAAGATATTGATAACGCACTCACATACTATAAAACAGCACTTAAGTATGACACAGAAAATTCAAGAGCATATTCCCGCCTTGCGATGGTTTACTGGGAAAAAGATTTAATTGAAGAAGCAATTACAAATTATGTTAAAGCAATTGACCTCGACCCAGACTATGAAATTGGATATAACAACTTAGGCGTCATTTTTCTTGACGGACTTGGCGATGTGAACAGAGCAAAAAGTTATTTTGAAACTGCAATAGATATTAAAGATGACTATGTTCTTGCACATTTTAATCTTGGCAGAACTTACGAAGCACTTGACGAAAAAGTGCAAGCAGCAAATGAATATCAAAAAGCGTTAGATAAAAATTTAATTAATTTTGAAATTGATGAAAATATAATTACAGAAAGACTTTACAAGCTTTTTGAAGCATAAGATTATTTTGCTTTAAAATTTCTTCCCAATTTTTTTTGTGTTAAAATTCTTTTGTATATACTTAATTTCCGAGGAAAAATATGACAAAAGAACTTGCAACAGTTTATAATGCACGAGAAGTTGAAGAAAGAATTTATAAATTCTGGGAAGACGGCGAATTTTTTAAAGCTGACAATAAAAGCAAAAAACCGCCATATTCAATTGTTATCCCGCCACCAAACGTAACTGGTGTTCTTCATATGGGGCACGCATTAGATGGAACTTTGCAAGATATTTTAGTTAGATATCACAGAATGGCAGGCTATGAAGCTCTTTGGCTCCCAGGAACTGACCATGCAGGTCTTGCAACTCAAAATGTGGTTGAGAGAGAACTTGCAAAAGAAGGTTTGACCCGCCACGATTTAGGTCGTGAAAAATTTATTGAAAAAACTTGGGAATGGGCAAACGAACATAAATCTACAATTCTTAACCAATTCAAAAAACTAGGTGCTTCTTTTGACCGCTCAAGAGAAAGATTTACTTTCGACAAAGGTTGCTCAGATGCTGTTAAAGAAGTTTTCGTAACTCTTTATAACAAAGGTTTAATCTATAAAGGCGCATATATCGTTAACTGGTGCCCTCGTTGCGGTAGCGCAATTTCAGATATCGAAACAGAATATGAACAAGAAGCAGGGCATCTTTGGGAAATTTCATATCCGTTGAAAGATGAAGCTGGCGCAATAGTTGTTGCAACAACTCGCCCTGAAACAATATTTGGTGACGTGGCAATTGCTGTCCACCCATCAGATTATAAATATAAAGATTTAGTTGGCAAAAAATGCGTTATGCCACTTACTGGCCGTGAAATTCCAATTATCGCAGATGAATATGTTGATAAAACATTTGGAACAGGAGCTGTAAAAATTACTCCTGCGCACGACCCTAACGACTTTGAAGTGGGCAAAAGACACAATTTAAAACCAATTTGGGTAATTGACGACAAAGGTTGCATGAAAGCGTGCTCGGAAGTTCCTCAAAATTTACACGGGCTTGAAAGATATGAAGCAAGAAAAGAAACTGTTAGAATGCTTGAAAAACAACAAGTTCTTGTAAAAATTTCTGCTCACGACCACGCAGTTGGCAAATGTCAAAGATGTAACACAACAATTGAACCACTTTTATCTGAACAATGGTTCGTTAAAATGGAACCTCTTGCAAAAGAAGCAATCGCAGCTGTTAAAGATGGCAGAATTAAATTTGTTCCAAAAAGATGGGAAAAGAACTATTTGATGTGGATGGAAAACATTCGTGATTGGTGTATTTCTCGCCAAATTTGGTGGGGACATCAAATTCCTGCATACTACCATAACCAAACAGGTGAAATGGTTGTAGCAAAAGAAAATCCAGACCCTGCAAACTACACTCAAGATAGCGACTGTCTTGACACTTGGTTTTCATCTGGTTTGTGGCCATTTTCTACCATGGGCTTCCCGAACTCTGAAACTGAAGATTTCAAAAAATTCTACCCAACAACAACTCTTGTAACAGGCTTTGATATTATTTTCTTCTGGGTTGCAAGAATGATTACAATGGGCTTAGAATTTACCGGCAAAGCTCCATTTTCAACTGTTTACATTCACGGTTTAATTCGTGATGAAAAAGGTCAAAAAATGTCTAAATCTAAAGGCAACACGATTGACCCTGTTGAAATAATTGAAAAATATGGTACAGACGCACTTCGCTATACCCTAACAAGCCTTTCAACATACGGCGGACAAGATATTAAACTTTCAGATGAAAGATTTGAATATGGCAGAAACTTTGCGAACAAAGTTTGGAACGCTTCAAGATTTGTTCTTATGAACATTGAAAACCCTGAAGACAATGAACTAAAAAACCTTAATCTTGCTGATAAATGGATTTTAACAAGATTAAATAATGTTGCTCGTGAAATTGAAGAAAACTTCAAAAACTTTAGAATAGGCGAAGTTGCACACATTCTTTACGATTTCTTCTGGAATGATTATTGCGACTGGTATATTGAACTTTCAAAAATCCAAAAAAATGAAGCAGTTCTCACATACGTGCTTGATATGACACTTCGTATGCTACACCCTATTATGCCACATATTACGGAAGAAATTTGGCAAATGATGGATATTAAAAAAGAGAAAAAAGCAATCATTATTTCTGATTATCCAAAATACAAAAAAGAATTTGAATTTTCAGGTGAAGAAACTCAAATGAACTCTGTAATTGAGGCAATCAGAGCACTTAGAAACCTAAGAGCAAGTTTTTCAATTCCAGCTACAACTCTAATTAATGTAAATATCATTGGCGAAAAAGCTCTTTGGGAAGATTCTATTCCATACTTAAAAAGACTTGCAAAAGTTGAAAATATAGAATTTGTTAAAGATGAAAACCTTGATGACAAACAAAATGCTTCAGTTGTTGTTGGCGAAACAAAATTCATCGTTCCACTCAAAGGAATTATCAATATTGAAGAAGAAATAAGCCGTCAACAAAAGAAATTCGATAAACTTGAAGGAGAAAGAAAATCTCTTGCGGGAAGAATGTCTAACCCAAGGTTTGTTGAAAGCGCACCTGAAGCTCTTGTTGCTTCAACTAAAGCCCGTATTGAAGAAATTGAAACAATTCAAGCAGGCATCAAAGAACTTATGGAAAAATTAAGGTAATTTATGGATTATCTTGAAAGAGCAAGAAAATTCAGAACGAAAAAAAGGCTCGGTCAAAATTTCTTGGTTGATGAATGTACGATTGAAGAAATTACAAAGCACATTAAGCCTGATGATTGTGTGCTTGAAATTGGCCCGGGGGTTGGCTTTGTGACGGAAGAAATTGTCAAAACCGCTAAATATTTAAGAGCGGTTGAGCTTGATGAAGAAGCAATTCAAGTGCTCAGCCTTAATTTAAAAATGGCATCCGTTGGAAGCGGTGAAAGATGCAATTTTGAAATTATCCACAATGACATTTTAAAAACCAATTTGCCCGACTTGCAAAATGAAAACAAAGAAAAATTCAAAATTGTAGCAAACATTCCATACTACATTACAAGCCCGATTCTTGCGCATTTGCTTGGCGAAATTGATGAAGAAGAAAACAAAAATAGAAATACAATCGATGAAATTTATTTAATGGTGCAGTATGAAGTTGCAAAAAGACTTGTTGCAGATGAAAATTCACCAAATAAAGAATATGGAATGTTATCAATTCTTGCTCAAATGTGGGCAGATGTTGAAATTATAAAATTTGTGAGCTCAAAATGTTTTTGGCCACGCCCAAAAGTGGATTCAGCAATTGTTCGTCTAAAAATCAGAAAAACCCCTAAAGCGCCTTTAAATCCATATTTTAAAAGAGTGGTTAAAGCAGCGTTTAGCCAAAGAAGAAAAACTTTAAAAAATTGCCTTCAAGGTGCGGGTTTTAAAAATATTGAACAAGTTTTAGAAAAACTTGAAATACCAATTGCAATAAGGGGCGAAAAGCTCTCAATTATGGACTTTGCAAATCTTTCAAAGGAACTTTATGAAAATAAAGATTAAAGCAGCTGCAAAATTAAATTTAAATTTAAAAGTGGGGAAAAAACGCTCTGACGGCTTCCACCCGATTGAGAGCATTATGCAGTCAATAAATTTGTGCGACTACATTACATTAACTCTCAACAAAAGCGAAAAAATCACACTATCGGGTAATTCCGACCTTATTTCGTATGATGAAAAAAACCTTGTGTGGCGAGCAATAGAAGCGTATTTTGAAGAATTGGGCGAGATGATGTTTGGAATTGATGCCTACATTGAAAAAAATATTCCGACAGAAGCAGGGCTTGCTGGTGGCTCAACTGATGCTGCCGCAACAATTCTTGGGCTTAATGTACTTTTAAATGAACCCTTTTCAAAAGAAGAATTGCATAAAATTTGTGCAACTCTAGGTTCAGACATAAACTTTTGCCTTGAAGGTGGCACAAAAAAATGTTTAGGGAGGGGTGAAATTTTAGAAAACGCCGAATACACTCCAAAAACATACACTCTAGTTAAGCCTAAAAATTTTGGGGTAAGCACAAAAGAAGCTTACGCTTTGTTTGATGAACTCACAGAACCTTCAAATTTAGATAATGACCTTGAATTTGCAATAATCAAAAAGTATAAAAATCTTGAAGAATTGCATAATCTTGGCTTCAAAATGACAGGCTCAGGCTCAGTTTTCTTTAAAGAAGGTAGCTTGCCTCAAAACTTTGACAGAGAAAACTATGAAATATATGAAAACATCGAAACACTAGAACATGGTGTAGTTGTTGAAAATCTTGAAATTTAAAGGTTTAAATGAAAGCAATTAACATAAAAAATGCAACTGTTGAACTTAAGGGTCAAAAAATTCTTGATAACCTTAATTTTGAAATTCAAAGTGGTGAAAAATATTTCATCTTAGGCGCAAATGGTGCAGGAAAAACAACTCTGGTGAAGCTTATTTTGGGCTATATTTGGGCACGAATTGGAGCAGATGTTGAAATTCTAGGCAAAAAATATGGAAACACTGACCTCGCTAGTGTCAGAAAACAAATTGCTTGGGTGAGCCCTTTTATCACACAACATCTTGAATATGTTTCAACTGGGCTTGATATGGTGCTATCAGGGCTTGTTGGCGCATACGCCATGTTCAGAAAAGAAACAGAAGAAGAAATGGAGCTTGCTAAAAACCTTCTTGAAAAAATTAGTGCTCTTGATTTAGCAAACAAAAATGTTCGTGATATGTCATCAGGTGAGCTTATCAAAATCCTTATTGCAAGGGCGTTTATTTCAAAGCCTAAACTTATGATTTTAGACGAACCAACGGTTTATCTTGATATGGCGCAAAGGGAAATGTTTTTAAATTATGTTGATAATTTAATCCACCAAAACCCAGATTTAACGGTGCTTTTCATCTCTCAAAGAATTGAAGATATCCTACCTATTTTCACTCAAGGTATGATTTTGCACGAAGGGAAAATTAAAGCGCAAGGAACAAGAGAAGAAATTCTCACAAGCGAAAACCTAAAAGAAATCTTCGGACTTGAAATGGAGCTTGTCAAAAGCAAAAATGGCAGGTTGTGGGGAATTGCAAAATAATTATCCTAAAGCTTTGACATTTAATTCAATTCTATCTTTAAAATATTTTTCAATATTTGTTGCAATTTCTGGTGAATTATCGACCCAAATGTGCCTGTTTACAACAAGCTGACGTCTTGCGCCTTCATCTTCAAAATCAATTACAACAGGGTTATTCCCTTTGTGTTTTGCAAGAATTTCTTTTAAGAAAACATTTTCTTCAAGGCTTAATTCATCATTCATTTTAAGTGTGTAAAGGTCGATATTTTCAATTGCACGAACTTCATTTACGGCAATATTTATTTCTTCTTCACGAACTTGAACTTTGCCCTCTAAAATAACTTTTTTATCATTTTGAATAAGTTCGCCAAATTTTTCAACAACTTTTGGGAACACAACAAATTCAATTCTGCCTGTTAAATCTTCTAAAAGCCCTGTTTTAATAAATTTTGATGGGTCTTTTCTTGTTGGTTTTTGGATAATTCTATCAAGCAATCCGCACAAAACAACTGTTTCGTCATTTTTTGGTTGTTCTAAAATTTCTTCAACAGTATCTGAAGTTATATATTTCAAAGTGTCTTTAATTGTAGATAATGGGTGCGAAGATACATAAATCCCCATTAATTCTTTTTCAAATTGTTGAATTTCAACGTCCGTAAATTCTTCGCCAACATCAATAAGTTCACATGTTGGAATGTTTAAATCCGTTGTATCTTGAAGCCCGTCAAACAAACTTTTTTGTCCCATATCTTTGTTTTTGTTTGTTTTTTGAACATAATTTACAACATTATCAATATTCATCAGCAATTTTTTGCGGTTATCTTCGATGTTTGCAAAAGCGCCTGATTTAATAAGACTTTCAAGGGTTTTCTTATTCAAACATTTTGAATCAACTCTTTCGCAGAAATCAACAAAACTTGTAAATTCGCCGTTTTTTGCTCTTTCTTTTTCAATTTCTTCAATAACGGCAGCACCCACGTTTTTAATTGAGTTCAAACCGAACCTAATATTGTTACCATCTGGATAGAAACAAGAAGCACTTTTGTTGATATCAGGCGGAAGTACTTGAATGCCAAGATTTTGACATTGCATAATGTATGATTGAGTTTTATCTTGGTTATCAGCTTGGCTTGATAAAATAGAACACATAAACTCAACTGGATAATGCGCTTTTAAATATGCTGTTTGATAAGCAACAAAAGCATAAGCAGATGAGTGTGCTCTGTTGAAACAGTATTTTGCAAAACTTTCAATTTGTTCGAAAAGTTTTGTAGAATCTTTTTCTGCCATTCCATTTTTTGCAGCACCTTCAATGAAAATGCTTTTTTGCTTCGCCATTTCTTCGAGTTTTTTCTTACCCATCATACGGCGAACCATATCCGCACCACCAAGCGTATATCCTGCTAAATCTTGGAAGATTTTCATAATCTGCTCTTGATATACAAGAGTTCCATATGTATCTTTCAAGATATTTTCAAGCAATGGGTGAGCATAAACAATTTTTTGCCTTCCGTGTTTTCTATCCACGAAGTCTTTAATCATGCCAGATTCCAAAGGACCTGGACGGAAAAGCGCAACAAGAGCGCCCAAATCTTCAAAAACCGTTGGCTTAAGCTCTTTTACAAGCTTTTTCATGCCAGAACTTTCAAGCTGGAAGACAGCATCTGTTTGCCCTTTTTGCAAAAGTTCAAAAGTTTTTTCATCATCAAGCGGAATTTTATTAATATCAAATTCAACACCATGGCGGTCTTTAATCATTTGCATAGCATCAGATACAATGGTCAAAGTTTCAAGACCAAGGAAGTCCATTTTCAAAAGACCGATTTTTTCAATGTCCACCATTGGGAATTGAGTTGTAACTGTTTTTTCTTTTGAAAGTGCAATAGGAATAATTTTATCTAACGGCTTGTGAGAGATAATAACACCCGCTGCGTGCGTTCCCACTTGGTTTTTAATACCTTCAATTTGTCTTGCTTCATCAACAAGTTTTTTAACATTTGCATCACTATCACAAAGCTTTTTAAGCTCCATTCCATCAAGCAGGGCGTCATCAATTTTAGTCCCTGGAGCTGATGGAATCATACCTGAAATTTTGTTGCTTTCAGAAAATGGAATATCATAAACCCTTGCAACCGCTTTAACTGCGGCTTTTGCCGCAAGTGTGCCAAATGTAATAATTTGGCATACGTGATCTTCACCATATTTTTGCGTTACATAGTCAATAACTTCACCGCGTCTACGTTTGCAAAAGTCAATATCTATATCAGGCATAGATATACGTTCAGGGTTCAAAAATCTTTCAAAAAGGAGCTTATGGAAGATTGGGTCAATTTGCGTGATACCAAGTGCGTATGCAACAATACTTCCTGCAGCAGAACCACGGCCAGGGCCCGTTGGAATACCATTTTCTCTTGCCCAGTTAATAAAATCCCAAGTAATTAAGAAGTATGCAGGGAAACCCATTGTATCAATTACATTTTTTTCATAAAGATATCTTTCCATAATATCTTCAGGAATTGGGTCTCCGTATCTTTCTTTTAAACCTTTTTGGCAGAGATAATCAAAATATGAATTTGTGTCATATCCTTCAGGCACAGGGTAACTTGGCAAGTGAGATTTTCCAAGTTCAATTTCAACATCACACTTGTCCGCTATTTTAACTGTGTTTTCAATCGCTCTGTTGAATGTTTCATCATCTAACCAATCAAAAGCAACTCTTAATTCTTCCGCAGTTTTTACATAAAATTCATTTGTCGAAAAACTCATGCGATTTTGGTCGCTTTTAAGTGATTTTGTTTGTTCGCAAAGAAGTGTATCGTGCCAAAGAGCATCTTCTGCTTTTAAATAGTGACTATCGTTTGTGATAACAAGCTCTATTCCTAATTCTTTGGCAATTTTAATTAATGTTGGGTTAGATTGTTTTTGTTCTTTTAAACCATGGTCTTGAATTTCAATGTAATAGTCTTCACCAAATAGGTTTTTATACCATTTTGCAACTTCAATTGCGCCTTCCTCATCACCGTCAAGCACAGCTTGAGCAAGTTCTCCTGCAATACATGCTGAAATACAAATTAAGCCTTCAGAATATTTTTCGAGAATTTCTCTATTTATACGAGGTTTATAGTAAAAACCTTGAGTGCAAGCAATTGAATCAAGCTCAATTAAATTATGATAACCCACATTATTTTTTGCAATTAAAACAAGGTGATAGAGTTGTTTTTTAGTGGTTTTATCGTTTATTACATCGCCATCTGCGACATACACTTCGCAACCAATAAGCCCTTTAACACCTTCTGTTTCTTTGGCGGTTCTATAAAAATCTATAACACCAAACATTGTGCCGTGGTCAGTAATTGCAACAGCTGGCATGTCGTTTTCTTTTGCGAATTTGAATAAATCCTTAACTCTTATCGCACCGTCCAACAAACTGTATTCCGTGTGTATATGTAGTGGAACATATTTCATACTCATACTAAATATACTAGCACAAAACCGCATGCCAAAAGGTAAAATTTTGTTAAAAGAATTTTAATCAAGATTAATGTTTGCAAATTGATTGCCACGAGAAAGTGCAACTTTTCCGCTTCTTATAAATTCTTTTACACCAATTGGTCTAAGCATTTCGCCGAGTGCTCTTATTTGTTTATCGTCGCCCACAAGTTGAAGCGTATATGTTTTATCTGTAATATCTAAAACTCTTGCACCACAAAGGTCTGCAACTTTAATGATTTCTGCTCTTGTTTCATCTGTAACATAAACTTTTGCAAGAACAATTTCTGTTTCAATCGCGTCGCCTGTAGGTAAATCCATAACTTTGATGATTGGAATTAGCCTGTTTAATTGTTTATTGATTTGCTCAATAACCCTATCATCGCCTTGAGTTACAATTGTTACTCTTGAATAGTTTTTATCAATTGTAGGTGCAACTGTTAAACTTTCAATGTTGTATCCACGACCTGAAAACAAATCTACTATTCTTGAAAGTACACCTGCTTCGTTTATTACAAGTATTGAAATTGTATGATTTGCTACCATTTTACACCTCACACTCATCTGAAAGTATAACATTATCTAATGGTTGACCTGCAAGAACCCAAGGATAAACCATCTCAAAACTTTCAACAATAAAATCTATCATAACTGGAGTTTTTGAAGCTAAAGCACGTTCTAGTGCAGGTATAATTTCTTCTTCTTTTTCAACTCGAATACCAAGTGCGCCATAAGATTCCGCTAATTTTACAAAATCAGGAGAAGAAATTTTTGTTTCAGAATAATGTTTTTCACATAGTTTTTCTTGCCATTGGCGAACCATGCCAAGATATCCATTATTCATAACACAGTTTATAACTTTAAAACCATAGTCAACACAAGTCATCATTTCTTGAATGTTCATTTGTATTGAACCATCGCCCGCAATGTTAATCACAGGTCTATGTGGAGCACCGGCGCATGCACCCATAGCAGCTGGGAAACCAAAGCCCATAGTGCCAAGACCTCCAGATGTTACAAAGCTTCTTGGTTTATTAAATTTGAAAATTTGTGCTGTCCACATTTGATGTTGACCAACTTCTGTTGAAATTACAGGATTTAGGTTTTTTGTGTATTCATATATTGTGTTAAGCACAGTGATTGCACTTAATTTTTCTCCTTCAACCCTTGGAATTGCTCTTTTTTGCTTCCATTCGTCAATTTTTGCAAACCACTTATTGCGAGCTTCTGTGTTAATTGTTTCTTCAAGGTTTTTATCTTTAACTCTTTTGAGCATTGCTTCAAGTACATTTTTTGCGCAACCAACAATCGGGATATCAACTTTAACATTTTTTGAAATCGAGCAAGGGTCAATATCAATATGAATTACACGAGAATCTTTTGCAAAAGTTTTAAGGCAACCTGTAATTCTATCGTTAAATCTTGTGCCAACTGCAAAAATAACATCTGCTTTCATAACCGCATTATTTGCCCAATAATTACCGTGCATTCCAAGCATACCTAAATATTTAGGACCATCAGCAGGATATGTGCCAGTTCCCATCAATGTATGGCAAACAGGAATTTGCAAAAGTTGTGCAAGTTCTGTAAGTTCTTTATGCGCATCAGATTGAAGCACGCCACCGCCCGAGATAATAACTGGTTTTTTAGCTTCGCATAATAATTCTAGTGCACGAATAATTTGAAGCGGGTGCCCTTGATAGTTTGGTTTATAGCCAACAAGTTTTACTTGTTTTGGATATGAAAAAGTTGTTTTAGATGTCAAAATATTTTTAGGCAAATCAATTACAACAGGACCTGGTTTTCCTGTTGTTGCAATATGGAAAGCCTCTTTTATAATTCTTGCTAAATCTTTTACGTCTTTTACTAAGTAATTGTGTTTACAACAAGAACGAGTAATCCCTATCATGTCTGCTTCTTGGAAAGCGTCATTGCCAATTTGGTCAAGCCCAACTTGCCCTGTAAACACAACAAGCGGATAACCGTCATAATATGCATTTGCAATACCTGTTATGGCGTTACATGCCCCAGGGCCAGATGTGACAAGCGCTACACCACATTTACCCGTAACTCTTGAATAGCCTTCCGCAGCATGAATTGCAGCTTGTTCATGACGAACAAGGTAGTGTTTAATATCATTTTGGAGATAAATTGCATCATACAGAGGTATAATTACCCCACCAGGATAACCAAAAATTTCTTTCACGCCCTCTTTAACCAACGATTTTAAGAGGATTTGTGCCCCTGTGTACATATCATTTTTGCCCATATTGTTTAATGCTCCAAACTATTTGCCAAAATTATACTATAAATTTTCAAAACTGCCAATTTAGGGGATTAAATCTTGTCATATTTCACAAAAAATAATCAAAAAGAAAGGGAAAATTATGACAAACAGACTTGATTTATACAAATGTAATATTTGTGGAAATGTGGTTGAAGTAGTGCTTTCAGGCGAAGGAGAGCTTGTTTGCTGTGGTGAAAATATGGAGCACTTAGATATTGCAGGTCACACAGGAGATGAAGCAGCGCATAAACCAATAATTGAAATCAAAGAAGACGAAAAAACAGTAAGAGTTGGAGAAATTCCTCATGTTATGGATACTAATCACTACATTCAATTTATTGAAGTTATCTCGGACGACAACAAATATGTGAAAAGAAAATATTTAACACCTGAAGACAAGGAGGCAATCCTTAATTTCAAATGCGAATGCAAGGAAGGAATAAAAGCAAGAGAATTATGCAACATTCACGGGCTTTGGGCTAATTAAGAGGTAAACCATGAACGAAAAATTAATAGAAGAATTAAATTTGCAAATGAACAGAGAGTTTTTTAGCTCATATTTATACTATGCAATGAACACATATTTCAAAGAAATCACGCTTGATGGTTTTGCAAAATATATGAAAAAACAAGCGAAAGAAGAGCTAAAACACGCTCAAGGAATACATAATTATTTAGTTGACAGAAATGCTAAAATAAATTATTCAAGAATTGAAGCGCCAGACACAAATTGGGTTAATCCACTTGATGTTTTTGAATTTGCGTATAAACATGAAAAATTTATCACAGAACATCTGCATAAACTTCACAAACTTGCAGAAGAAGAACAAGACCTTGCTTGTCAAATATTTCTAAATGGCTATATTGTTGAACAAGTTGAAGAAGAAGCTAAATTTTATAAAATGATTGAAAGAATAAAAACAAATGCTGAATGCAACTGCAATTTAAACCATTTAAATATAGAGTTAATGTAGTAATTTTCTTAAATATAATAACTGTGTGCTTATTTTTTTGATAAAATAAGCACTATGTTATATCTTGATGCTGGTACAACTTGGTCAAAAATAATTGAAGTTTCAGATGGCAAAAAAAAATATTCTGTTATCCCTTCATCTGAAATTAAAAATATCGGTATTGAAAAATTTGCAAAAACCACAGGGCATGCTGGAAAAAAAGACCAAAATTATGTGAACGAAATTGTTGCGCTGGCACAAGGAGCTAAAAAGTTTATTGGCACAAATGATATTATTCTTGACCTTGGTTCCCGTGACATCAAATGGGTAAAATTTAAAGACGGAAAATTCCAAGATATGGACTGGAACACCGCTTGTGCTAGCGCTGTTGGTGCAACTGTTGAAATGCTTTTAAAATTTTATAATGTAGATTGCAAAGATTTATCTTTCACAAAAGAAAAGTATGCAATAACTTGTGGGATTTTCGGCTTAGAAAAAATTATGGACGAAGTTTCTGCGGGATTAAAACCTGAAATTGCAATTTCAAAATTTGTTCACGGGCTTGCATATAATGCTTACACTTTTTGCAAAAAACCTAATAAATTCTATGTTTCAGGTGGTTTTTGCGAAAATAAATGCTTTATGGACAGTTTAAATTATTACTCAGAGGCAGTTCCTCTTGGCAGATTTGTGCTGTGTGAAGGTTTAATACAGGATTTGCAAGAAACAAAGTGATAATCTAATATTGTACTAATGTAGAATTAGGGGAAAAAATGAAAAAATTTTTTGAAAAATATGCAAATGTGATAATCGTTTTAGGATTAATGATTATCACTCTAATTTATTCAAGATTAGTTATCCCAAGACCAGGCTTATGGTTCGACGAAATGTATTCTGTTTGGATTGCGTCACACACTTTCCCTAACGAATTGTTCCAATGCATTTGGGCAGATGATGTTCATGCACCGCTATATCACATTTTTCTGCATTTTTATATGCAAATTTTTGGGGCAAAAGTTCCTGCAATACAATTTTCAAGCACAATTTTTTCATTAATTTTAATCCCTGTTGTCTATAAATTTGGGAAAGAAATATTTAGCAAAAAAGTGGGGCTTTGGGCTGCAACTTTCCTTACATTTAACGCTCTTTTTATATATGGCACAAGTTTTGTAAGATTTTATGTTCCTGCAAGCATTTTTCTTACTCTTTCAACTTTTTATATTTTCAAATTAATGAAAGACAGTTCTTGGAAAAACATTATAGGAGTTGCTATTTTCAACACACTTCTTATGTACACGCTAACAACTGGCTCAATATATGTGTTTTTGCAAGGTTTATTATTTGGAATTTATTTCCTAATAAAAAGAAAAGATTTAGCAAAACCATTTTTAATGGCTTCTGGAATTGCTTTTTTACTTTACGCCCCATATTTACCCGTGTTTATTCACCAATATTTAAACATTAAAAATTCTATTTTAGGTTCATACTCATCATTGTTTGGGATGCGATGGTTTGATTTTATAAATGTGTTCACCACTTTAATTCATAAAACAAGAATAGGCACAATAATTTTGCCATTTTTTAAATGTTTGATTTGTGCTGTTGGAATAATATTTATTTTTAAATCTATTACTCTTAAAAAAATTGAAGAAAAACTTTTGTTTTGGTTTTTTGTAGTAATTTTTGGCTTCCATACAATGCTTTCTATCGCGAATTTGGCACCATTTAATACAACTTATGCAATTGCTTTTTTGGGCATTTTTGTACTTGCATTCGCTAATGCTTTTGAAAACATAAAACTTACAACTTTAAAAGTTTGCATTCTTGCAATGATGATTATTCCGCAATTAAATTTCTATAGCAAACAAGGCTACACATTAAGTGAAGAGCTTGTTATGACATATAGATTTGGCGGTCTTATAAACACTATGAGCGATTTAAAATTAAATGAAGATGACCTTATTTTCTCGCCAAATAGCTCCAAGCTTATTAGAGCTTTTGGCATCAAAGCAAAATCTTTTGATATTTGCCACAATGCAGGTTATTTGATTTACAATGACCAAAGAATGATTGACCTTTTTGGGGAAGAATCACTAAATCTTAAAACATCGGCTCAAAAAGCAGCGTTTATATACAACTACATAAATTATCGAGGAATTTATCCTGCAACAAGAAATTTTTATGAAAAAATGATGTCTGACACAAAAATAGGTTCAAAAATAGTCGTTGACTTGCCTGGACACAAACAAACAAGCATATATAACAAGGTTCAACTCAAAAACACCCAAGATATGATTGAACTTATAAACACAGATTCTCGCTTGGAGGTACTAAAAGAAACAACTGTTCCATACACACAAGATTTAATAGTAGTTTTTGAAAGAATAAAGTAGGGTAATATAAATGAAAAATGTTGTAATTGTTTTGCCAACATATAACGAAGCTGAAAATTGCGAACTTTTTCTAAGGGAAACAACGGAAACAATTGAAAATTTAGGAGAAGAATATAAAAATTCATATTCATTTAAATTTCTTGTGGTTGACGATTATTCGCCAGATGGAACAGGCGATATAGTTAGAAGATTGCAAAATGAAATGCCAAATTTATATCTTATTCAAAAATATAAAGAAGGGCTTGGAAAAGCCTATATTGCAGGTTTTAAATATGCAATCACGGAACTCAGTGCAGATTATGTAATTGAAATGGATTCAGATTTTTCACATAATCCAAAAGACATAAGAAGGCTTGTTGATGAAATTAAAAACGGATTTACATTTATTATTGGCTCAAGATATACAGCAGGTGGCAGAATCCCAGATAATTGGGGATATTTCCGAGTTATGAATTCAAAATATGGCAACATTTTTGCTCGCCATATTGCAGGTATTTCTTTTGTAAAAGATTGTACTTCAGGCTTTAGGTTGCTCGATTGCGGATTATTAAAAAAAATTGACCTTGATAACCTAAGAGCAAGCGGTTATTCATTCCAAATGAATATTTTATATGAAATGATAAAACAAGGGGCGCAAGTTAAAGAAATTCCAATTTCATTTGTTGATAGAACTCTTGGGAAATCAAAACTGAGCAAAAGAGATGTTGTTGAATTTATAATAAATTCTTTCCAAATTCTATTTGAAAGATTAACAAAACCAAATTAAAAATTATGTTCAAGCTCTGGCACATTAGACTTTGAGAACTTATCTAAAGTTTGGTTGTTTATTGCGGCACCAACAAGCATAATGATTGAAGAATAATATAACCACAACATGAGAATGGCAAAAGCTCCAAGTGTTCCGTAAACTTTGTTATATGTTCCAAGCTCATTCACATAAAGTGAAAAACCCCAAGAACCAATCAACCAAAAAATACAAAAGAACAAAGAACCTGGAAGAACTGTTTTTCTTGCAATTGAATAATCTCTTGCAGGAAGCACATAATAGTTCATGGTTGCAAGCGCAAACAACATTAAAAATGCCACAGGCCAACGCAAAATCATAAGCACATTCATCATACTATCTGTAATTATTCCATAATTCACCAAAAACAGAAGAATGACTTTACCAAAAATGACTAAGTTTATCGCTATAAAAAGCAAAAAAGCATAAACAAAAACCATAAACACAGAAAGCAAACGAACAACTATAAAAGACCTGTTTTCAATTGTCATACTTGCTCTGTTTAAGCCTTTAATAACAACCGCAACCGCGTTATGGGCAAGAAAAATCACAAGTATAAGACCGATAATTGCAAGAACTCCGTCTTGTTCAAAAATTATGACTTCGTTTAAAACTTTTTGAATAAGATGTATAACATCATTTGGCGCAACATTAGATAAAACAGCAAGGAATTTTGCCATAAAAAACTTTTTACCTAGCCAACCAAAAATAGCTGTTACGAAAAGCATAAAAGGGAAAATTCCAATCGCCATCATAAATGCCATTTCTGCAGCTGCGTTTGCAAAATCTTCATTCACCATTGTTTCAATGAGTTTGTAAAAGTATTCAGCAAATGTGCTTTTAGCTTTTTTGAGCATTGATACCTCTAAAGTTCTTGTTTTATGGCTTCCAACAACTGCTTATACGCAATATCCATTGTAGCATAAATATTGCAACCCGCAGATTTTTGGTGTCCGCCACCTTTAAATTTTTCAGTAACCTTTGTTAAGTCTATATTTTTACTTCTGAGTGAAACTTTGATAGAATTGTTGTCATTTTCTTTCATAACGGCTGCAACTTCAACATTATTAATTCCACGCAAAAGCTCTGCAATACCTTCTGTATATTCATGGCGAGCAGAAAACTTATGCATGTCTTCATTTGTGATTTTTACAATTGCAACTTTGTTTTGTTCTTCAAAAATTGTATTATTCACGCAATATGCTTGAAACAACACCATGTTTTTATCTTTTGAATCATAAACATTTTGGGCAAGTAGCGCTGGATTTGCACCATAGCGAATTAAATCACCTGCAATTTCAAATGTTTTAGCGCTGGTATTATCATATCTAAACCCACCTGTATCTGTCATAACAGATACAAATAAACTATCTGCAATATCTTTTGTTAATTCAAAATTTATGCCTTTAAAAAAATCAAATAAAATTTCGCCACAACTTGAAGCGTGTGGGCAAACATGGTTTATTGTTGCATAATTTGGATTGGTTTCATGGTGGTCAATATTTATGGTTGTTTTTGCAGATTCGAATATTTTTCTGCCCATAAGCACCATTCTGTCAATCGCTGCAACATCGAGTGTAATTACAAGGTCATAAATATTTTGAACATTTCTCAATGTTTTAGCAGAATTAATCAAAGGCAAAAATTTATAAATTTGAGGGATATCTCCGTCTGCCCTTGTTTGAACAAGCATATCTGCTTTATCGCCTATAAAAAGTTTCATCGCACACATCGAACCTAAAGTATCGCCGTCTGGATTGATGTGCGATATAAGCAAAATTTTTTCTGCTTTTTCGATTTCGTTTAATATAGTTTGATAAACTTCCATAAAATGAGCATACCACAAACAGGAGATTTTTAAAAAATAATAAATGTAGGCTATAATAAAACATTATGGATATAGATAACAATTGCATAGTTCCAAGTTCAAAGCATAAAATCAACTCAACTGGCTTGAGGCTTTTTTTAATTTTGCAATTTTTAATGCAAAAAAGATATTCTAAAAGCGAACTTTGTGAGCTGATAAACTTAAAATATCCAAATTTAAATATAAACCCAGACATTATAAGACTTGACATAAATACGCTAAAAAGCGCTGGTTTCGACATTGAAATTGGACACAAAGGCAATAACTATAAATATGTGTTGAATTGGAATCCATTAAAAATCAAATTTACAAAAAGTGAAGTCGATATTGTTAATCAAGCAAAAAAATCTATTATGGATTTATGTGATTGGCGATTAATTATTAATCTATTTGAAATTTTTAAAAAAATTGCAAAATACATCGAAGATGAAAATATAATGGAAGAATTTTTAAATTTTGGTTATTTTCAAGATGTTGATTTTAATATTTTAAATAAATTAAAAACTGCTTGCGACAGAGGATATAAAGTTAAAATTGTGTACTCAGGCACACAAGGCGACAGAGTAATTGAAGCTTATTCATATAAAATTACTCATCAAAAAGACAATAATAAACTATATTTTTGGTGTTTTACAGATATTTTTGAAAACCAAGATTTGATATATTTAAGACTCGACAAAATAAAAGAAATTGTGCAGGCAACAAAACCAAAAACAAAGAAAATATATGAGCCTAAATTATGCAAATATGTTTTAAACAAAAAGCTTTTACCATATTATCTGCCTGATGAAGTTGAAAAGATAATTGACTCAAATGAAAATTATATTGTAATTGAATCTGAAATTCTTACGGAATTTTATTTCATTCAAAAAATATTAAATTTCGGAAGCGCCTGCGTTTGGGTTGAAGACCAAGAATTAAGAGAAAAAATTATAGAAAAACTTAAAAGTATTAGAAACATATACAAATGAGAAAAATCAATTCAAGTTACAGAATTATAAAAATTTTAAAGTTACTTCATGAAGCACCATATAGTCTTGAAGAGCTTTCTTTTGAACTTGATAAAGATGGTTTAAGTGTTGGCGCTAAAACTATAACAAAATATTTTCTAACACTTAGAACCGCAGGTTGTTCTATCAAAAAGAAAAATGGAAAATTTTATCTTGAAAATGTGCCTTTCTTTATAGATTTAAACAAACATGAATTGAACACTCTCGCTCATTTCCAAAAATTCTCACAAAAATTTAATTCTAAAAAATTTGATAGTAAAATCCAATCTGTATTTTCTAAAATATTAAAATTAACATATAAAGAAACTAAATTTAAATACGCAAAAATATTAAACAAAATTCCAATCACAACAATCCCAACAATCAGAAAAAGGTGCCATGAAATAATAGGTATTATTTCAAATATTTTAAAAGATGACCTTCGACTAAAAATCCAATACAACAACGAATTATTCGTTATAGTTCCAAAATCAATAAGATTTTCAAAAGGCACTGCTTATTTAAATGCATACGATGAAAGAAGTCAAAAATATAAACGTTTTATCATATCAAATATTGTAGCGCTATCTAGTATGGGAGCAAACAAAGGAGCTGATAACTTCGCTCTTGCAACGGTTTTTAAAGTAAATGGCAGACTTGCAAAAAATTATTATCCTTACGAAAAAGAAACAATACACCACGAAAGTGAAAACGAAAAAATAATTTACAACAAACACCAAGACAAACTCTCTTTAATTCACAGATGTTTAAAATATGGCACTTGTTGTGAAATAATTTCTCCGCAATCAGAAAAAGAATTTTTTATAAATGAAGTGGATACAATGTTAAATAATTTATCTCGTAATAGTTTTAATTTGCAGAAGGAAGAGGAGGAATTGGCACACTAACTTGTGTTTCTGGAACAGGAACCAAAGGTGTTTGTATAGGCGCTAATTTTTTTACTTCCACAGGTTTTTGAGATGGCATTTTAAAAGGTTGTTGAAGAACATTTGTTTCTTCGGCTTCTGGTTTTTCATCTCTTATATGTCTTTGTTGTTTTTCAAGTTTTTTATCTTCTTTTTCTTTTTCTCTTTCTTTTTCGTCTTTTGCTTTATATTTTTCTTCAATATTCACATCGGAATTTTTATCTTCTTCGTTCAATATTGGATAATCGAATTTTTCAATTTTTGAATTTTTTGTCGCAACTCTCATATAAGCAGCCCAAATTCTTGCAGGTATAGAACCGCCCGTTATATGACCACCAAGTTTCGAATTATCATCGTTTCCTATCCAAACACCCGTTACAATTTCAGGAGTGTAGCCTACAAACCAAGCATCTCTATAATCGTCCGTTGTACCTGTTTTGCCAGCAGCTTCACGACCAATATTTGCGCCTCTACCTGTTCCTTTTTCAATAACTTTTTTGAGCATATAAGTCATTTCAGATGCCGTTTCATAAGCTAAAACTTTTGCAATTTTAGGACCTTGGTTTTCGTAAATTACAACACCACGAGAATTTTCTACTCTTTCAACAGAATATGGACGAACTCTAAAACCACCATTTGCAAAAGCGCCATAAGCAACAACCATATCGTAAAGCTTAACGCCGTTTGAACCAAGTGCAATGGTCATATCATTTTGCAAAGGAGTTGTAATTCCTAAATCTCTAACGAGAGAAATAACAGAATTTATGCCTGTTTTTTGAATTGTACGAACGGCACACACGTTGGATGAAACCGCAAGCGCAAGCCAAGCTGGAATTTTTTCTCTATATTTTCCACCATAGTTTTTTGGTGCCCATTTGCCAACCTCAAGTGGTGTATCTTCAAGAATATCGTTGTGTCTTAGACCTTGTTGCACTGCAGTTGCATAAACAAATGGTTTAAAAGCAGACCCTGGTGGACGAATTGCATTTGTAACCCTGTCATATTGGGTTTTGCCGTAATTTTTACCACCAACGTATGCATAAATTCTTCCAGTTATTGGAGAAAATGAAAACAAAGCGCCTTGAGTTTTATCTTGAGTTAAGCCAGCATTTGCAAGCAAATCTGCAACCGCTTCTTGAGCTTTATTTTGTGCTTCATATTCAACGGTTGTATAAATTTTTAAACCACCTTGGGAAATTTCATTTTCGGTGAAACCTAAGTATTCAAGCTCCGTTAATACATAATCAACAAGGTACGGAGCCTTGTTGTATGAATAAATGCTTGCTTTTTTGCTTAAGTTTAACTTTTCTTGTTTTGCTTTTTCAAATTGCTCTTTTGTTATCCTACCTGTCTTATACATTCTTTTTAAAACCTGATTTCTTCGCTTGATTGCTAAATCAGGATTTTTAAGTGGCGTATAAACACTTGGCGCTTGAGGAAGCCCTGCAATAAGTGCCATTTCTGCAAGGGTAAGCTCATCCAAATTTTTGTCAAAATATGTTTCTGATGCACTTTGAACACCGTATGCGCCAGAGCCAAGATATACGGCATTTAAATACATTTCTAAAATTTCTTCTTTTGTGATTGTTTTTTCAATTCTGCTTGCAATAATTAACTCTTTGATTTTTCTATCAAATGTTCTTTCGTTTGATAAGAATAAGATTCTTGCAAGTTGTTGCGTAATTGTGCTCGCACCTTGTTTCACTTCGCCCGCTCTAATGTTTACCAAAGTTGACCTTATAAGCCCTAAAACATCAAAACCGCTGTGTTTATAGAAATTTTTATCTTCCGTTGCAATAATTGCATTTTTTAAATCTTGAGGCACATTTTCAATTTCCACCTTTTTAAATTTAAAAGGCGCAAAAGTTTTAATTATTTCGCCATCTGAAGAATAAATGCTTGTAACTTGATTTGGTTTGATTACATCAAAATTAGTGATTGGAGGTAACGTTACAAGATAAGTATAAAAAGCAACAAGACCTGCAAAACACATAATAAAAAACATAATAATAAAGTTTAAAAGGCTGTTTTCTTTTTTGCGTTTTCTTTTATTTCGTTTTGAAGAATATCTATTTGAAGAATATCTGTAATTTGCCATATAACAATTTTATATCAAAGCTAATTTTTTGCAATTTGTAAAAGCTATATACATGGGCAATTCTAAAATTACCATAGTAGCTAATATGTCTGCATTAAAGATTAGAATATTATGCTAATGATAATTCAAAAATGTTATAATACTTGAAAAACAAAAGGAGAAGAAAATGTCTGTTGGGTCCCCTGTAATGGAAAAAACAAATGCAATTCGTGTTGTTATTATTGAAGACTACAAATTAACAAGAGTTGGTTTAAGATATGCACTTAATGAATTTGAGAATATTAATGTTGTAGGCGAATCTGAAAGCGCAGAAGAAGGTATCGAAATTATAAAAAACAAAAAGCCCGATATCGTTCTTATGGATTTAGGTCTCCCTGGCATCAACGGTCTTGAAGCAATAATAAAATTAAAAGAAAAAATGACAGATTTGAAAGTTATTGTTCTTACATCTCACGAAAGAGAGGAAGAAGTTGTTGCCGCTTTTGGTTCAGGCGCGAATGGTTATTGCTTGAAAGACATTGAACCTCAAACACTTGTTGGTGTCATCACATGTTGCGCTACAGGCGCTTGCTGGATTGACCCAAATGTTGCAAAATCTGCACTTAAACTCTTCCCAAAACCTGATAATCTTGAGTTTTTATCTGATAATGTGACCTCTGAAATCAAAAATCAACTAACAGAAAGAGAAATGGAAGTTTTAAAACATTTAGTTCAAGGCAAAAGCAACACAGAAATTGCAAAAGAACTTATTGTTAGCGTTCACACTGCAAAAGCACATGTTTGCTCAATTTTGCAAAAATTATGCGTTGATGACAGAGTTCAAGCAGCAGTTAAAGCAATAAAAGAAAATCTTGTTTAATTTAATAATTCTAAATCAAAATACAATTCCGCCTTGGTGGTGGAATTGTTGTTTTATATGGGTTTGTTAATTAAATGTAAACAAATGTAACAAAAAAAAGTTGTTTTGAAATTCAGGGAAGTGTATATACTTTATATATATGTAAGCACTGAACACAGAGGTAAACGAAATGGCAGTTAAAGATAAAACAGATTTACAAATCCGCAAACTATACTACCAAAAAGTAACTGTTAACTTGGATGCTAAATCAACTCTTTCACCAGAAGACTTCTGGAGCTCAATGCACATTATCGCAATGAACAACAAAGCAGTTATCAATTTCAGAAAATAAGTTTGATAAAGTTAATCGCACAAGTTGATTAACTTGGAGATATGGAGAAAATATGGTAGTTTATACCAAAAGGAATTAACCCTCGAATTTACGAGGGGTTTTTTTTATGGTATATTTTCTGTATGGAAAATATGTTAAAAATTGCAATCCCAAACAAGGGAAGATTATCAGAAAAAATTTATGATTTACTAAACAAAGCTGGGCTAAATCTTGATTCTAAAGACGAAAGAGAATTAAGTGTTACAACTTCAGACGGCAAATTCTCTGTAATTTTTGTTAGAACTCAAGACATACCTCGCTTCCTTGACGCCAAGGCAGCAGACATTGGTTTCACTGGCCTTGATATCGTTGAAGAAGAAGGTGTTGAAGTTGATGTTGTAAAACAATTTTCTTTTGGCAAGTGCGATATGGTTGTTGCAGTTAAAGAAAAAGATAGCTACCAAACATCTCAAGATTTGCCTGAACACTTCAATATTGCAACAAGTTTCCCAAACATTGCAAAAAGACATTTTGAAAAAATTGGCAAAACAGTTAATATTATTGAAATTTCAGGCGCAGTTGAAATTACGCCAAGCCTTGGGCTTTCAGATGTTGTGGTGGATATCACATCAACTGGCACAACTCTCAAGCAAAATGGTTTAAGAATCATTGATAAGATTTTAAGTTCTTCAACAGTTTTAATTGCAAGAAAAAATTTAAGCGAAGAAAAAACGAAAAAGCTCGATTCTTTTCTTGTTGCGATTAATTCAGTTCTTGACGCTCGTGAAAAAAAATACTTGATGGCACATGTGCCAAAAAATAATTTAGATAAAATCAAAGAAATTTTACCTGGGTTATCTTCGCCTACTCTTACAACACTTTACGGTGACAATGAAAATGTTGTAATTCACGTTGTAATAAACAAAAATGAAGTTTTTGAAAGTATTGAAAAACTCAAAACATTAGGCGGAAAAGGAATTTTAATTCTAAGCGTTGACCAAATGGTAAGATAATTTAAAACTTGGAGTTTTAGTTTGTTAAATAACACAAAAAAAATATTAGTTGTTGGAATGCCAGATATGGTGCATATTGTGCTTGCAAGGTTGAAAAACGCAGGTTTCAATATTATTGGGCTTGTTCCACCTTCGAGACATAATCCTTCATTTGGCAACGCAATAGCATGTGCAAACCAACTTGGAATCCCTGTTTACCCTTATGAAGATTCAATCAACAACATTGAATTTATTAAAAAAATTGCAGAACTTGAAGCAGATATTGGGCTTATTTGCTCATATGACACAAAACTTTCAAGAGATTTCTTAAAAACAACCGCAAATGGTTATATCAACTGCCACCCTTCGCTTTTGCCAAATTATAGGGGCGCAAACCCTTATTACCACATTATTAAAAATGGCGAAAATATGACAGGTGTCACTTTGCATTTTGCAGACGAGCATTTTGACACAGGCGATATTATTATGCAAAAAACTCTTCCATTAGAAAAAAATGAAACAATGGGCACACTTTTCAACAGAACTAACTATATGATTGCGGATTGCCTTGTTGATGTGCTTAAAAATTTTGAAATTAATGGTTATATTAAAGCAAAATCTCAAGAATGGGGCGATTTTCCTAAAGCGCCAAGAGTTCCAAACAATATTTTTATAGATTTTGCTGATGATATTAAAACAATTGAAAGACAAATCAGAGCCGCAAACCCATTTTTCAACATTGTTGCATTTTATAGGGGCATAATGATTAGAATTATCACAGCTGATGCTCGTGTTGAAGACCATGATTTTATTCCAGGCGAAATAACAAAAACATTGGGCGAAGTAGAAATTGCATTCAAAGACGGCTTTTTGCTTCCAAGAATAATTCAAGTTGGCACTTGGGGCATTTTCGGCATCAAAGATTTTATTGAAAAATTCAGTCCACAAATTGGGGAAAGAATAAATGGAAATGGATAAATTACATTTTCTAACAGCTGGGATTCCAACTATTGCAAAAGATTATAAAGCCGCATGCGATAGTTTGAGGAATTTAAAATTAGATGGTTTTGAAATTGAATTTGTACATGGAGTGAGATTATCTCCTGAAAACCAAGAAAAATTAATTGAAGATAAAAAAGGTTTAATTTTCACATCTCATGCGCCATATTACATAAATTTGAACGCAAAAGAAGAAGAAAAAGTTATAGCTTCAATTAATAGAATTTCACAAACTGCCGATATGGCAAATCATTTGGGCGGATATTCAATTACATATCACGCAGGTTTTTATCTTGGGCAAGATAAAAAAACTGTTTTTGAAAACATCAAAAAATGTCACGAAACATTGTGTGAATATTTAGAAAAAGAAAATAACAAAATTTGGATTAGACCTGAAACAACAGGAAAGAGCACTCAATGGGGCGATTTAGATGAAATTATTGAACTTTCTAGTATGTTCCCTCAGGTTTTACCTTGTGTAGATTTTGCACATATTCACGCCCGCTCTGGTGGCGATTTTAATACATACGATGATTTCTGTAATATTTTTGAAAAAATTGGAAACAAATTAGGTGATATTGCACTTAAAAACTTCCACGCACATGTTGCAGGAATTGAATATTCAAGCAAAGGCGAAAAAAAACATTTAATTCTTGAAGAAAGCGATATGAATTATAAAGATTTGCTCAAAGCATTCAAAAAATTTGGTGTTTGCGGAGCTCTTGTTTGCGAAAGCCCAAACATTGAAGGAGACGCAGTAATTTTAAAGGAATATTATGAAAGTCTCTGATTTTGATTACGAATTGCCAAAAGAATTAATAGCCCAAAGCCCAATTGAAGGGCGCTCGGGTTCAAAAATGATGTGTCTAAATTTAAAAGGCGAAATAACACATCAAAACTTTTTTAATTTGCCAAGTCTATTAAAAAAAGACGATGTTCTCATTTTAAACGACACAAAAGTTATTCCTGCAAGGCTTTTAGGGAAAAGAGATACAGGTGCACACATTGAAATTTTCTTACTTAAACCAATTGAAGGTGACATTTGGGAAGTACTTATAAAAAATGTTAGAAGGCTAAAAATAGGTGAAGTTATAACTGTTGCAACTGAACTCAGAGTCAAACTTCTTGAAAAAGCATTAAACGAAGGTAATACGCACAAAGTCGAACTTATTTATGACAAAAACAAAAGCATTTATGAAATTTTAGATTTTGTAGGTAAAATTCCGCTTCCACCATACATTTCAAGAGAAGCAGACGATAAAGACAAAGAAATTTATCAAACTGTTTTTGCAAATAAACCAGAATCATCGGCTGCGCCTACTGCGGGGCTTCATTTCACAAAAGAAATTTTAGAAGAAATTGAAGCAAAAGGAGTGCATATAGCATATGTGACTCTTGTTGTGGGGCTTGGAACATTTCTTCCTGTAAAATGTGAGAACATTGAAGAACACAAAATGCACTATGAAAGCTATGAAATTCCAGAAAACACCGCAAAATTAATAAACGAAGCAAAAGGCGATATTGTGGCAGTTGGAACAACGGTTACAAGATGTTTAGAAGCAACGCATGCCAAACATGGAAAAATAATTCCATGCAAAGACGAAACAAATATTTTCATATACCCCCCTAAAAAATTAAAAGTAATCAACAAATTGTTGACTAATTTCCACTTACCAAAATCAACCTTAATTATGCTTGTGAGCGCATTTATGGGCAGAGAAAACATATTAAATGCATACAAAACCGCAGTCGATGAAAAATATAGATTTTTCTCTTACGGCGATTGCATGTTTTTAGACGGCACACAGAGTTTTCAATAATTTTTATGCCTTGTAATAAAAATATTTTCATGATACGATTTTTCGCATAAACAACTGTAAAAGAAGGAAAACACATGAAAAAGTATGAATTACTCGCAACATTAAAGCCAAATTTGGATAACGATGAAGCTGATAAAATTGTTGCAAAAGTTGAAGAAATCGTTACTGGTTTCGGCGGAAAAGTTGATGAAATCGAAAAAATGGGAAGAAAAAAACTTTCTTTCGATGTTAAAGGTTTCAGAGATGGTATTATGTTCGTTCAAAAACTTTCTATCCCAGCAGACAAAATTGTTGATTTTAGAAGACAACTTAAATTAAACGAAAATATCATCAGAACTATGTTCGTTGAACTAAAAAAATAGAGGCGAATTATGGCGTTAGCTAAAATTGTAGTAGATGGGATTGTTGTAAAAACTCCTGAAAAAAGATTTACTCAAAATAATCTTCCAATAACAAATTTCACTCTTAACATTAACCAAAAAGAAGAAACACTTGTTAGAGTAATTGCTATTGGCAATTTAGCAGAAGTAACAGCACAAGAAATCACTAAAGACGACAGAGTTATTGTTGACGGCAGATTACAAGTTGAAACATTCAAAACTCAAGACGGAAAAGATAAAAGAATCATTGAAATCAATGCTTCAACTATTGAAAAAATCGGCGGAACTCAAGAATTAACACCAAAAGCAACACCAAAAAATGAAAATATTGTACAATTCGCAGACCAAGAACTCGTTGAAGATTTAATTGATGAAGACGAGATTCCGTTTTAAGAAATAGAAAAAAGATAAGGATAAAAAATGGCAAAAATTACAAAAAATGACGACAAGAAAAAGAAAAACTGCTCATTCTGCGCAGATAATGTTGCAACTTTAGATTACAAAGACACTTCAAAATTAAAAAGATTTTTATCAGAATCAGGTAAAATTCTTCCAAGAAGAGTTACAGGAACTTGTGCAAAACACCAAAGAATGCTTGCAACTGCTGTTAAAAGAGCAAGAGAAGCTTCTTTAATTCCATATGTTTTTGAAAACTAATTAAAAACTTAGGGAATTAAGTTTTGCTTGATAAAAAATTCATAAAATTTTTATTTGTAGGCGCCCTAAATACGCTTTTTGGGTATTTGATGTACACAATATTTATATCAACACCACTAAAGCGAGAATGGGCGCTTTTATGTGCCTATATTGCAGGCGTTTTATGGAATTTCAAAACAACAGGAAGTCTTGTTTTTAATATAAACAACAATAAGTTAATTTTTAAATTTATTGCTTCTTATGTTTTTACATATTTTGTGAATTTATATGCGCTTATTTTTCTTTCCAGAGCTGGATGGGGCGAAGCAGTTGCAAATCACTTTTTAGATTTTTTTAACCTCACAAGCCCTATTGCACTTGGAAAATATGTTGACCAATTATTTGTCATATTCCCAATTGCAATGTTGTCTTTTACTATTTTTAAGTTTTGGGTATTCAAGGAGCAAAAATGATAACTATAAAATATTCAGGTGGTCTTGGAAATCAAATTTTTCAATACATTTTTGGGCTTACAAAGGCAAAAGAACTTGGAGTAGATGTTGATTTTGATATGTCGTTTTTCAAAAAAAATCCAAACAGGCCTTATCAAATGGATATTTTTGGAATTGAAACTACTCCAAACAAAGATTTCAGAATCCAAATTTATTGGAAATTAAGAAAATTTATAAAAAAAGATAATTTTTTGGGCTTGAACATATATAGAGAAACTTCTTTTTTGTATGAAGAAAAGTCTGGAAGAATTGAAGATAACACATTTATTGAAGGGTTTTTCCAAAGTGCAAAATATTTTGACGAAACATTTGCAAGAAATGTTTTGACATTTAAAAAAGAAGGTTCAGCTAAAACCCAAGAAATAATGGGAAAAATGAGAAATGAAAACTCTGTTTCAATCCATATAAGAAGAGGCGATTATGTTCAAAAAACAAGATATAAAAGTCTTTTTAACCAATTAACTCTTGAACATTACGCTCGTGCAATTGAAATAATTAAAGAAAAAGTTGAAAACCCAACATTTTACATATTCTCAGACGACCCAGATTGGGTAAAAGAAAATTTAAAAGTTGAAAACGCAACATACATAAGCCATAATTCAGGCGATGATTCTTGGCAAGATTTAATGCTTATGGCAAATGCTAAGCATAATATTATTGCAAACTCTAGTTTTTCATATTGGGGCGCAATGCTAAACAATAACGAAAATAAAATCGTTATTGCACCTGAAATTTGGTTCAGCGAAAACAAACCAGACCAATTAACTAAAGATATTTACCCTGAAAATTGGACTAAATTATAGTTTTATAGATAAGCTCTTCCGTTTGTGGTGCATTTTCTGAAATCACATACGCTGATTTTAAGTGTTCAACCGCTTCATCTAGTCTTTTTGCATCGTTATAAAACAACTCAGCTAAAAGCTCGCCTTTTTCTGCTTTTTCGCCTGCTTTTTTATTTAATTTAGCGCCAACAGCGTAATCAATCGGGTCAGTTTTCTTATCTCTTCCAGCACCCAACAACTTGCAAGCCTTTGCCACTTCAACCGCCTCTAGTGCCTCAATGTAACCAGATTTATCTGCATACAATTCAAATTTATTTTCACAAGGCACAAATTTTGTGTAATCTTCAAGGCAATCTGGGTTTCCTTCTTGTTCAACTATAATTTCTTTTAATTTAGCAAGCGCTTCGCCCGATTGAATTTTAGAATTTAAAAGCTCGATGCCTTCTTCTCTTGTTTTCACTTTATCTGCTGCAAGAAGGGTAATGAGTGCAATTTCAAATATAACTTCTTTAAGGTCAGGTGTCATATTGCCTTTTAAAAATTCAATACATTCAATAACTTCTAATGCGTTACCAATATTTTGACCTAATGGTTGCTCCATTGATGTAATCACTGCAGAAACTTTTCTATTTAATTGTTTTGCAATATCAATCATCAAAGTTGCAAGCTCTTGCGCTTCTTCTTTGGTTTTAATAAAAGCACCTGAACCATATTTCACATCAAGCACGATAATATCAGCGCCTGAAGCTATTTTTTTAGAAATTACAGAAGAGCAAATTAGCGCTTTATTATCAACTGTTGCAGTAACATCTCGAAGTGAATAAATTTTGCCATCTGCAGGTGTCAAATTTGGACTTTGAGAAGAAATTGCACAGCCAATTTTTTTAATTTGTGCCATAAATTTTTCAGCAGATAATTGTGGATTAAAATTTGGTATTGCCTCAAGTTTATCAATTGTGCCACCAGTCAAACCCAAGCCTCTACCTGATAACTTCGCACAAACAACGCCACATGATGCAAGAAGCGGAATAAGTGCCAAAGTAACTTTATCGCCAACACCGCCTGTTGAGTGTTTATCTGCAACAACATCTGAAATATGAGAAAAATCTAAAATTTCACCACTATTTACAAATGCTTCTGTTAAATATGCAGTTTCTTCGATGTTTAAATCTTGAAAACAAACAGCCATAAGCCAAGCAGACATTTGGTAATCTTCGATTTCGCCTGAAACAAAACCATTTACAATAAAATTTATTTCTTCTTTTGTGTGCGCCAAACCTTGTTTTTTCTTTTCAATAAGGTCAACTACTCTCATATCTGCTCCTTTAAAAAATATGCTGCATTCTTTCTTTTTTTGTTTCCATATATCTGCCATTATACTCATTGATTTCAGGTTTTATAGCAACTCTATCTTCAATTTCTAAGCCATAGCCTTTAAGTGCAATGATTTTTGTTGGGTTATTAGTTATCAGTTTAAATTTTTTGTAGCCAATGTCAAGCAAAATTTGCGCGCCAACACCATAATTTCTAAGGTCTGGTTTAAAACCAAGCGAAATATTTGCATCAACTGTATCTTGCCCGCATTCTTGAAGCTTATATGCTTTGATTTTATTAACAAGCCCAATTCCACGACCTTCATGGTGGCGCATATAAACAAGAGCACCTTTGCCGTATTCTTCAATCATTCGAAGAGCGCTATGAAGCTGAGAATTGCAATCGCATTTTAGGCTATGGAAAATATCCCCTGTTAAACATTCACTGTGAACTCGAACAAGCGGAGTTTTATCTGTACCATCGTCTTTTACAAGTGCCACATGTTCATGCCCTGTGATTTTATTTGTATAACCATAAATCATAAAATCACCAAATTTTGTTGGGAGATGTGCTTCTGCTTCACGAATCACAAATTTTTCTCTGTTTAATCTGTATTCTATAAGGGCTGAAACAGTAATAAATTTAATATTGTATTTTTTTGCAAATTCAAATAACTCATCTCTTCTTGCCATATGCCCGTCAGCATCCATTATTTCACACATAACACCAGCTGCCTTGTGGCCTGCAAGACGTGCCATATCAACCGCTGTTTCTGTGTGCCCTGTGCGCTCTAAAACACCTCCGTCTTTAGCTACACATGGGAACAGGTGCCCAGGGCGACGAAGATCATAAGGAGTTACATTATCTGAAATTGCAACTTCGATTGTTTTTGCTCTGTCGAACGCACTAATACCAGTTGTAACGCCATATTTTTCAGCAGCATCAATGCTAACTGTAAAGGCTGTTTTCATTTCTTCACTATTTCTTTCAACCATTTGAGGAAGTTCAAGTCTTTGAGCTATTTGAGAAGAAATTGCAAGGCAAATAAGCCCACGACACTCGCTTGCCATAAAATTAATTATTTCAGGAGTCGCAAATTCTGCAGAAACAATTAAATCGCCTTCATTTTCTCTATCTTCGTCATCTGCGACGATTATTGGTTTACCTTCTCTAAAATCTTTTATTGCTTCTTCAATTGTATTAAACATTAAAATCCATTCTCCCTAAGAAAATTTTCATCAATTTTTGTTTTTTTAGTATTCCCAACAAATTTTTCAATATATTTTGCAAAAATATCAAATTCAATATTTACAAAATCTCCTGTTTTCAAACAAGAAAGGTTGGTGGCATCAAGTGTGTGAGGAATTAAATTAACTTCAAAATAATCGCTTCCGCATTCAGCCACAGTAAGGCTTATCCCATTTACACAAATAGAGCCTTGTGGAACAACATATTTTGTATCGCATAAGAATTTATATGCTTTTGAATTTCCTAAATCTTTAATTGAGGAAAGTTTCGCAACAGTATCAATATGACCTGATACTATATGCCCGCCAAATCTTGAATTTGCCATCATTGCTCGTTCAAGGTTAACCAACTCACCTTTTTTTAAATTCCCAAGGTTTGTAAGTTTTAGAGTTTGGGGCATTATGTCAAAAAACAACTCTTTTTCACTAAAATTACTAACAGTTGCGCAAACACCATTGATTGCAATACTTTCGCCAAGTTTAATATCCAAAAAATGGTTCTGAATGCAGATTTTCGCCCCATTTGAAGAGGATGCAATATTTATAACTTTAGCTATTTTTTCGCTCAACCCTGTAAACATAGTAAGATTTTAACACAAAAAATGAACAAAAATTTTACATTTTTTAAAATTAATGGTAAAATCAAGCTATAGCAACAGGAGAAAAACAATTAGCGCACAGGACAATAGAATTCTTAACGAAAAAATTAGATCACAAGAAGTTATGCTTATTGGCGATAACGGCGAAAACTTCGGAATTATCCCCACGAAAAAAGCTTTAGAAATTGCAAAAGAAAGAGATTTAGATTTAGTTGTTGTTTCTCCAAATCAGGCTCCACCAGTTGCCAAAATAATGGATTATGGCAAGTATAAATATGAAACTGAAAAAAGAGCAAAAGAAGCTCGCAAAAAACAACACACTGTTGATATTAAAGAAGTAAAAATGCGTTATAAAATTGATACGCATGATTATTTGGTTAGAATTAAAAGTGCTACAAAATTCCTCACAACAGGCAACAAGGTTAAAGTTGTTATCATGCTTAGAGGAAGAGAAATGCAACACAACAAATTAGCGCTTGACCTTGCAACAAAATTCATTGAAGATTTAACCGCTTCAGAAATTCCTATGCAAGTTGAAAGAAAACCTTTACTTGAAGGCAGAAACGTAGTTGCAATTTTAGCACCAAGCTCTAAATAATTTGAAATTTGCTAATTTTTAGGAAATTTTAACCCCTAAATCACTTGCAAGTTTTGCAATTTCTGCGTCTGTAAAATTTAGTTCCACTTTTTTTAATTTAATTGCATCAACAAAATGTTTAAAATCAACTTTTGTTGTGTCACCATCAAAGTCTGCAGCACTTGCAATTAATGAATCTAATGTTCTAAACGATACATTATGTTTTTCATCTGCAAGAGTATCAACTAAAATTTGCAATTTTTTATCATCTGATTTTTTCAATGCGTCTTCAACGAGTGAACAGTTTTTGTAATGAGAAATTATTTTTTGTTTAATTTGACTAGCATTAGGTAAACCAACATAAATTTTTTGTTCAAACCTGTCAAGCATAGGTTTATCAAGCATTTTGCCACCAATTGCAGTTGCTTTATCAATATCAATATCAAGATTTGTTGCACCAATTGTCACAATATTTTTATGTTTGCCAAGTTTTTCAGTAAAACATTTTTTAAATTCATTTAAAATGTCGTTTGAAGTTTTTGCGCCGTTTCCTTTGTCAACCATCATAACTGAGTCAATTTCATCAACAAACACAAAGAATTTTTTATCTGGAAATTTTTCTGCTTCAGCACAAATCATATCAACTGCGTTGTTTAAATTGCGCTCTGTAACACTTCTATATTCTGAACCCAAACTTGTAACATCAAGCGACGCAAATTTAGAATCAGGGAACATATTGGCAAGTGCTTTTGCAAATGTTGTTTTTCCTGTTCCAGGAGGGCCATATAACAAAATTGAATTGAGCGATTTGCCACCTCTTTGTTGAACTATATCTGGTTTTTCAACTGCTCTTTTAACTTTATCTAATAATTTTTTAAGCCCTTCAGGTAAAGCCAAATCTTCAACTTTAGGGAATTTTGATGTATCTTCCCAAATTTTATTTCCTAATTCCTTAGCACCAGCAGTTGCGGATGGCGCAAATCCACCACCTTTTCTACCAAAAGCAGTCATAATTTTGCTTGCACACAAAACAACAAGAATGCTAAGACCTATGCTTTTAATTAAGCTCCATGCACCGCTTAAAAGATTCGAACCTCTGCTTGGAGCAGTTTGAATTTCAACTGGTTGCATTTCTTGAGGTTCAATTACTGGTGCTTGAGGCGGAATATAGTGTGCTTGCGCTTGTTGAATTTGTTCTCCTTCTTGAGATTGTGCTTGCGCATTTGATTTGATGAAAGCATCATAGTCAACATAATTATCTGCTTGTTTTGCCGCTCTGAAAGGCAAAACGCCTAGATTTGTGTTTTTAGTTATTGGAGATAAAACCTTCTGAATTATCATAAAAACTCACATTTTTCCCATTCACTTAACTTTATAAAAAACACTCATATTCTTAAATTGCTTATTTTTGACAGTTTATGAAGAAATGTAAATAGGTGGAATTGCATGCTAAATGTGGATTTACATGAAAAAAGAGTTAATGAATTTTAACTCATCAACTCTTTTATTTTTGATTTTGGGTCATTCGTAATTTCCGCACACCTTCATAAAACGTAGTCCAGTATCGAGCTGTCTGTCGAAACTCCTCGTTTCGACATCACGCTCTCACATCCTTTTGCTCGTTTGTACAAAAAAAGGCGTCACAAGACGCCTAATTTTTGTACTGCACTTCGATTACATCATTCCCATGCCGCCCATGCCTTGCATAGCAGACATATCAGGCATTGCTGGTTTTTCTTCAGGAATGTCAACCACAGCAGCTTCTGTTGTGAGTAGCATTGAAGCAACTGACGCAGCATTTTCTAATGCTGAGCGAGTAACCTTTGCAGGGTCAACAATACCAGCCTTAAACATATCACAATATTCATTTGCCATAGCGTCATAGCCATATGAACCTTGTTCTTTTTTAACATTTTCAACAACTACATCGCCTTTAGCACCTGCATTTTCAGCAATTAATTTAACAGGAATGTCAAGCGCTGCAGTTAAGATTTTGAAACCAACTTTTTCATCATCTGAATCAAATGTTTTTGTTTCGATTTCTTTTTCAAGAACTTGTTGAACTCTAACAAGTGCAACGCCACCACCTGGAACGATGCCTTCTTCTTGAGCTGCACGAGTAGCATTCAATGCATCTTCAATTCTCAATTTTGATTCTTTAAGTTCAACTTCAGTTGCTGCACCAACTTCAATTACTGCAACACCGCCAGAGAGTTTTGCAATTCTTTCTTGAAGTTTTTCTTTATCGTAATCTGAATCAGATTGTTCAATTTGTTTTTTCAAAAGTCTAACTCTTTCAGCAACTGCATCTTTTGTTTCGTTGCCAACAACAATTGTTGTTTCATCTTTTGTAACTGCAACTCTTCTTGCTTTACCAAGTTGTTGCACAGTAACATTTTCAAGTTTAATGCCAAGTTCTTCAGTAAACATTTGACCGCCAGTTAAAATTGCAATATCTTCAAGCATTGCTTTTCTTCTGTCACCAAATCCTGGGGCTTTAACGGCAACTGCTCTTAAAACTTTCCTCATTGTGTTAACAACAAGTGTTGCAAGAGCTTCACCTTCAACATCTTCAGCGATGATTAAAAGTGAACGGCCATCACGAGCAACTTGTTCTAAAATTGGGACAAGGTCTGCAATTAAATTGATTTTTTTATTTACGCATAATACATAAGCATCTTCTAAAACTGCTTCCATGCGCTCAGCGTCTGTAATGAAGTAAGGTGAAATATAACCTTTATCAAATTGCATACCTTCAACAATTTTTTTATCAGTTGTGAAAGTTTTTGATTCTTCAACTGTGATAACACCTTCTGTTCCAACTGCTTCAATACAATCAGCAATTAAGTTGCCAATTTCTTTATCGTTTCCTGCTGAAATTGCAGCAACTTGAGCGCGCATTTCTTTTGAATCAACAGGTTTTGACATATCTTTAATTTCACGAGTTGCAATTTCAACTGCTTTTGCAATACCTTTTTTGATACCAATTGGGTTAGCACCTGCAGTTAAGTTTCTTAAGCCTTCTCTGAATATTGCTTGAGCCAAAACTGAAGCAGTTGTTGTACCATCACCTGCAACATCGTTTGTTTTAGATGAAACATCTTTTAAAAGTTGTGCACCTGCATTTTCAAGTCCATCTTTTAATTCAATTTCTTTTGCAATAGTTACACCATCGTTAACAATTTGTGGTGCGCCATATTTTTTTTCTAATATAACGTTTCTGCCTTTTGGACCAAGAGTAACTTTAACAGCGTTTGCAACTGCGTTAACACCATTTAAAAGAGCTTCTCTTGCATCTGCATTATATACGACTTTTTTTGCCATTTTAAAAATCTCCTTTTTGTTAATTATTCGATAATTGCTAATACATCTTTAATTGATAAAATTTTGTATTCTTCGTTATCAATTTTTACATCTGTGCCTGAATATTTAGCATATAAAACGATATCGCCAACAGAAACTTCCATTGGTTCTTTTTCGCCATTTTCCATTGTTTTGCCTGCGCCAACAGCTACAACTTCACCTTTTTGTGGTTTTTCTTTTGCGCTATCAGGAATAAAAATTCCGCCTTGTGTTTTTTCAACATCATCAACAACTTTGATTACAATTCTGTCCATTAATGGTTTAATTGCCATAATTAATTCTCCTTTTAATTCATTCTTCTATTCTATTTTCAATTCTGCAAATAATTAATTTTTTTAACAAAAAATTAATTTTTATAATCTTCAAGAAATTCTAATACTTTGCGAAGGGCACAGCCTCTATGAGATATTAAATTTTTCTCATCTTCTGAAATTTCTGCAACGCTCACTTCGTACCCTTCTGGCACAAAAATTGGGTCATATCCAAAACCGCCATTTCCTGCAGGTTTTTCTGAAATTTTACCTTCCATAATTCCTGTTGTTTTGAATATAATCTCGCCTTTTTTATTGCAAAGTGTCATAGCGCAAACAAATCTTGCGTCTCTATTTTTAACACCTTGAAGCTCTGTTAACACCCTATTAATTCTATCTTCAGCAGTTGGTGCGTATCTTGCACTTTTAAGCCCTGGGGCATTATTTAGCGCATAAATTTCAAGCCCGCTATCATCTGCTAAAAATAAATCATCATCGCAACCACAACATTTAGATGCCTCATAAGCCTTGATAAATGAATTTTCTTCATAAGTAGAGCCTGTTTCATCAGGGTCAAAGTTCCCTTCGGGCAATTTTGCGTTAACACCATAAGGGTGCGCTATTTCATTTATTTCAAGAACTTTATGCGGGTTGCCTGAAGCAAAATAAATATCTAACATTTATTCTCCAAATCTTCTTTGTCTTTTTGCAAATTCTTCAATTGCTTCTTTCAGCGCATCTTCGCCAAAATCAGGCCAGTATAAATCTGTCACAAAAATTTCGCTATATGCAATTTGCCACAATAAATAATTACTTATTCTTTTTTCGCCACCGGTTCTAACGAGTAAATCAGGGTCTGGAATGTTTGCTGTGTATAAATTTTGAGAAATTAATTCTTCTGTAATATCTTCAGGTTTTATTCCTTGTGATACAAGCTTTTGCACAGTTTGCACCATTTCATGACGAGCACCGTAATTAATTGCAATTTGTAAATTAACACCTGTATTATTTTTTGTTTTTTCTTCTGCTTCATCAAGAACTTCAACCAAATCTTTAGTGAAACGGGCTTTATCGCCAATAAACCTTAAAATAACATTGTTTTCGTGTAACTCTAAAAGCTCATTTTTAATTGTGTCTTTGAGCAGATTCATCAAAAAATCTACTTCTTCTTTTTTTCTGTTCCAATTCTCTGTTGAAAAAGCATAAACAGTGATATATTTAACGCCAAATTTATCAGCTGCAATAACTGTTTTTTTAAGAGCTTCAACACCTTTTTTGTGTCCCATCATAGAAGGCAACATTTTGCTATGTGCCCAACGGCGATTTCCGTCCATAATTAGAGCAATGTGTTTCAAACCCGTTTTTTCTACAACTCTTTTCATAATTTATCCTTGTTTTCATAAGTATATTGCAAATATTTTTTTAAATAAAGAAACAATGTTATAATTTTCTTATGAAAATTTTGTTTATCGGAAACAATCACGCAACTCGTGTTTTTAGCAAAAAATTTGCTGAATATAATCAAGCTGAAATTTATTCAACCACGAATGTTGAAGGGGTGAATTTTATTGATATCAATTATTTAGATTTTAATAGCCTGCTTCAGTTTGTGAAAAAAAATAAAATTGAACTTGTTATTATTTCTGATTATATGGCACTTGAGAGTGATTTTTCAGAAAAGTTGAAAAACGAAGGAATTGGAGTTTTTGCACCAGATTATGAAATAAATAGGATTACAAGTGATAAAGCAAAAGCAAAGAAATTTTTGTATAGAAATAAAATTGAAACAACTCCTTTTGTTATTTGCGATAAATCTCAAAACGCATACGAATACATTAAAAACGCAGATTATCCACTTTGCATAAAACCAAATGAACATAATGAAATTTTGGGTACTGTGATTTGTGAAACTTATAAAGAAGCACATTTAGCACTTACAAAGTTTTACGAAAATGATTTTTCTACAATTATTTTTGAAAATTTTATTGAAGGGCAAGAATTTACTGCCTACATTATCACAGATGGTTTTAACGCCAAACTTTTAAATTTTGTAAGCACAAAAAATTCAAGATGGGCAAAATCTGGAATAAATTTTGCAAATGAAGAATTTAGAAAAAAAATTACAGAAGAATATATCAATCCTCTTATGTTCGCTCTTTCAAATGAGGGCGAATATATTGGAATAATAGGGATTGATTTCTTGCTTGATAGTGAGAATAATTTATTTGTGCTTGAATGCAATCCGTTCTTTCAAAGCCTTGATGTAGAAATTTTCACCAAATCTTGCAGAGAAAATTTAATTGAACTTTTTGAAAGCGCATTATCTGGTGATTTGGTTGAAAAATATCAAAATGTCGAATTTGATGATATGGTATATTTAGCAGAAATTAATAATTCAGGCGAAGTTGAAACGCACTGTGGAAGAACACTGCACGAAGCGCTTGAGATAAGCGAAAGTAAAGAACTTCAAAAGGAGTTTGAATGGAAATTTTAGCAATAATCCCCGCTCGTGGTGGCTCAAAAGGAATAAAAAGAAAAAATGTAAAACTTCTTAAAGGCAAGCCTTTGGTGGCATATTCTATCGAAGCTGGTTTGAATTCAAAATATGTAACAAGAACGGTCGTTTCAACTGAAGACAATGAAATTAAAGAGGTTTCGCTTAAATTTGGCGCTGAAGTTATAGATAGACCAGATGAACTTGCCCAAGATGAAACAAAAACAGCCCCTGTTATGTACCACGTGCTAAAAGAACTTGAAAAAACAGGTTACGCACCTGATTATGTTGTACTTTTGCAACCTACATGCCCTCTTCGAGATGGTGAATATATTGATAAAGCATTAGAATTTTTCTTTAAAAACAAAAATGCAGATAGTTGCTTTTCAGGGCACACTTTAGGTACAACGCATGCTAAGTGGAGCATAGGAAAATCAGGTAAATTAAACCCGCTATATGATTATCACAAGCGCCCAAGAAGGCAAGACGAAGATGAACACTATGAGATGATAAGAGAAAACGGCGCATTTTATGCTTTAAGTTATGAAACCTTTATGCAATATGAAGATTTTATTGGAAATAATCCTTGCGTATATTTAACTGATTTTATAACAGATATCGATTTTGAACATGATTTTGACGAGGTTGAAGGGAAATTAAATGAAAATAATTGAAAAAATGCTCATCAAGCTTATCAAGATTTATAAATTTTTCTCTAGGTTTACTCCGCCTGTATGCAGGTTTCACCCAACATGCTCTACCTATATGATTCAAGCAATTCAAAAATATGGGGCTGGGAAGGGTGTTTGGCTCGGGCTTAAAAGAATTGCAAGATGCCACCCGTGGAACCCTGGCGGATATGACCCAGTGCCTTGAATTACTTGTACCAAGCTTTAAAATTATTAATTTTTTGAATTAAATCTTCATAATTACCCTCAAATTTTAAACATCTGTCATCAATAATTAACCAAGATAATTCTTTTATATTTGTAATATCAGAAAAATATTTATCCAAATTGTTTTCTATAAGCCATTTTGAAGCTAAAAGTTTATTTCTTGTGGTAAATAATCTTAAGTCAAAATCAAGATATAAATTTTCTAAAAATTTATCTACACCATTTTTTGGTTTTGGGATAAAATTTGTGTCATATTTACCAACATATTCATTTAAAACACCGTCTAAATCTATCAAGATTGTTTTTTTAAAAGTATTTTGTTGCATAATTAATTGCCTTCAAGTCTTAAGTCATTTAGCACTATAACATGTTTAATTTAAAAAGTACACTTATAAAATTAAGTGCAAAAATAAGGTGTATAAAACATTCAATTTTATACTTACTATATTTAATGTTAGGAGCAAGTATAAAATGTTTAAAATCGAAAAACCTGAAATGATAAATAAAACTTTTAGATTGCCATTAGAGCTTGTGCAAAAGCTTCAGACTGTTGCACAAAATAAAGGTGTTTCATTAAACAATTTGATTATTCAATGTTGCGAATATGCTCTTAAAAATTTAGATAATAAATAATTTATCTGCCTAAAACTTTTTCATCTAAAACTTTTTTAACTTGTGCAAAAACTTCTTCGATTCCAAGGTTAGAATTTATTACATGCACTCTTTCTGGTTCATTTTTTGCAATTTCGAGGTAGCCGTTGCGCACTTTTTTGTGAAATTCAATTCCTAAAGATTCAAGTCTGTCTTTTGTTTTGCCCACTCTTTCTTGCGCAATTTCGCTATCAACATCAAAAACAAATGTAATGTCTGGTTTCACCCCGGCAACTGCTATATCGTTTAAATATTTAACTTTATCAATATCAATTCCTCTGCCATAGCCTTGATATGCAATATTTGAATCTGTATGGCGGTCACATAAAATAATTTTACCTTCTTCAAGCGCAGGAATGATTTTTTCTTGAATGTGTTGTGCTCTATCTGCTAAATACAAAAATGTTTCACATTCAGATGCAACAGGGTCAGGGTAATGGAGCAAAATTTCACGAAGTTTAACGCCGAGCGCCGTTGCCCCTGGTTCACGAGATAGTAGAACTTCAACCCCTTTTTCTTCCAAATATTTAGCACAAAGTCCTTGTTGCGTTGTTTTCCCGCAACCATCTGCGCCTTCAAATGTAATAAAAAGACCTTTTTTCATCTAAACTTCTTTAGCCTCTTTAATTGCAAGTTTTGCAGTCTCTAAAATTTCATTATAATTTTTATTCAAATACAACTCTCGGCCGAGTGCAACTGCTGAAGCGCCTGCTTTTAAATATGCTTTAATATTGTCCAAACTTACATTTCCTGCAGGAATTACATTTAAGAAATTCATTGGACGGAGTAAGTCTTCAATATATGTTGTTCCGCCTAAATCACGAACAGGATAAATTTTAATGAGCGGGATTCTTGCTTTCCATGCGCAATATGCTTCGTTTGGTGTTGAAGCACTTAAAATAAGTGGGATTTTGTTCCAAGATGAAAATTTCACAAGTCCCATTTGCAAAATTGGTGAAACCAAAAGTTTAGAACCAGCCTCAAGCACCTTTTGTGCTTGCCAAGTTGTGATTATCCCACCTGTTGCAACAATAATATCTTTATTTTTCGCAACTTCCTGAATTGCTTCAAGAGTTGAATTCATTTCTATAATTTTTATTCCTGCTTCTGCATAAGCATTTGCAATTTCAACTGCACGAGCTGTTTCGTCTGCTCTTACTACCCCATAAATTTTTGAATCAATAATTTTTTTTATAATGTTTGTCATTTTACTACTCTTAATCTCGATTTTACTTCTTCTCTTTTTACTCTTAATTCCATGTTCGATAGCTTCAAGGGCGCTATCATAGACATAGTTTGCCTATCTTTTAAATCCCAATAAACTTTCCCTTCAGGATATTTCCTAAAATGATAAGTCGAACACATAACAACTGTTTTAATCGCATCAATTAAATTTAATGGGCTAATATCTGCTTCAAATTCGCTACATCGATTTTTGTTAATAAAACCTTTAATCCCGTCTATAACTTCTGTGACATGGCGAAATTTAAAGTCTATTTGAAACTTTTTCATAAGAATTTAATACCGTATATTCTGTATATTAAATATCTCGACAAATTTTTAAGTTTTTTTACAAAAAGAATTAAATCTAGTCCTTTTGGTGTATAATTTTTTTTGTAGATTTTAGGTAGATTATGAGCAACTTCGGTATTAAACAAAACGCTAATTTAGAACTAAAAGCAATTGGGGCAAAAATTAAATGCGTTGCTTTTGATATAGACGGCGTTATGACCGACGGCTCTTTAACATTTCTTGAAGACGGAAGAGAAGTTAAAACTTTTAACGCAAAAGACGGCCTTGGAGTTGTTCTTTTAAACAAAGCTGATATCATAACTTCAATAATTACTGCAAGAGATAATGGCACAGTGCGTGAAAGAGCAAAAATGCTTAATATTAGAGAGCTTTTTGAAGGTCAAAAAAATAAGCTTGAAGCACTCGCTATTTTAAAAGAAAAATATAACCTTGAAGATTACGAAATTGCCTATATGGGAGACGACCTGCCAGATATCCCTGTTATAAAACAGGTGGGGCTTGGTGCTTGCCCAAATGATGCAGCAGAACATGTACAACAAGTAGCCAAGTATGTTGCCACAAAATGCGGCGGTCGTGGCGCTGTTAGAGAATTTTGCGAACTTATTCTAACCTCTAAAGGGTTCGATGTTCAAGAATTATGTTTGAATAAATAATTTTATTTAACTTGTTTTTTCACATCACTAAGAGGTTCTGAAATAACCCTATATTCTGCACAAGATGGGTTGATTGGAGTGTGGCTCTTTGTGCCGTCTCTTCTTGTGTATGTAATTGTAAAGTCTGTATCGACATCATTTTCTGCAGTTTCAGGTCTTTCGTCTCTTTCTAAATATTTCATAAATAATTCATGATATGTTACGCCTGTTTCTTCAAATCTTGAACGAATTTTTGCAGGCATTTTAATATCATCTTTAATCAAATATTTATCTGCAATTGCAATTTTATATTCTTTATTTGGGTCAATTTCAGTAAATTTACCGTCTTTTCCGCGAACTAAAATATATTTTCTCTTGTCTTCTTCTGAAACATTTCCTGCGTTTTTCAAAAGTTCTAGTTCATATCTGTTTATTTGTATATCAGACCAATGAATAATTGTGTTTCTTGTTTTATTTTCGATGTTTTGTTCTATGTTTTCATACACAATATCAATTAATTCTTGACCTGTTACTTTACCAGATTTCACATTAGATAACCCTTCACTAACGCCGTCAAAAACTTTCATAAGGTCAAATGTTGAAGCACCGTTTTTCAAACCACCTCTTATGATTGAAGATTGTACACCAACAATATCAACATCATCTTGACCTTCTAAGTTCACTATTTCTTCTTTAAGAGCAGAAGTTAAGAAGTTTGCAAGCGTGCTGTTTGAGTATCTTATTGTTTCTGTATATGAAAAATCATATGGGTTAACTTTAGAACCTTTGTTTGAAATTGAAACAACTGGTTCACTTTCTTCTTTATAGTGATCATAGATTTTGTTTTTCTTTTTCAAATCTTCATCAGTATAGCCTTGGTATAACCTTTTAATAGAATTTGTTTCAGATTGAGAAAGTTTAAATTGGTCAACCTGATAAACAATATCTTCCCTTTCGATTGAACCATCATCTTCAATTTGAAGAGCGATTGTTTTTAAAATTTTATTATCTTCACCTAAAGATGAAATATTTGTATTGCCTTTTCTTGTTGTAACGATATCGTGCTTGTGACCATCTAGAATTTCATTTATTCCAGGAACTTCATCACGAATAATTTTTGAAAGACCAGTACCCATATGAGAAGACAAAATTACAATTCCTTCAGGATATCTTTCTTTAAAATCATTCACTTTTGCTTTTACTGCGTTGATTGTGCCCCTAATGTCATTTTTGCCCATTTTGGCATCTTTTTTGTTGTTTTTATCAAGAAATTCTGTATCTTGAACAAGCCCTGGGTTGTAATAATCCATAGCAGGAATAGTTACACCTAGAACCATTAAATGATGTTTTTTGTTTTCATCTTTATCGTCTGGAATTTCATATTCTTTTGAACTTACAAATTTTGAATTTGTGCGGTCGAAATCATATTTTAATAAAGCTTGAGATTTGTTTGGATTGATGTTTGTCATAATTGTAGTAACGCCATCAATAGATGCTAGCGCTTCATACAATTTTTTGTCTCCGCCATCAAAACAGTGGTTTCCTGGTGTGTATAACGCATCAAATTTTGCTTTTTTAGGTTCACCTGCTTTTTGCGAACTTACAATATCTGCTTGTTTTTTCATTTTTAAAACTAATAGTCTTAAAAAGTTTTTTTGAATATCAAAGTTTGTATAATTTGGACCTTTTCTCCAACCTTTTTTGTTGCCGTTAATAAAGAAATCACCAGCATTAATATACAAATTTAAAGTGCTATCTTCATTACTTTTTTGGAAAATTCTATCTTTATTAACACAAATTGCATTATAAACACTGTCCATACTTGCCACGTTTCCGTGGTTATCAGAATTTGCAACGATGTTAATTCGAGCGGCTTTAAAAGCCATTGGTTGAGTTCTATTAATTCGCATACCACACCTAGTTAACTAATGTGTATATATTAAACATCGTAAATAAAAAAATTGCTAGTTTGTAAAAAAAATTTCACATGTTGTTTACATTTCATCTCATGCCTTGCATACTTATCATGGAATGGGAAAATCAAAAAGAAGAATTTTACATAAAACAAACTCCTCTTTATTTATGACTCGTGAAAGCGCTCTAAACGAGGTTTTTGGGTTGTTAAACAAAGATAACTTCAAATCAAGACAAAAAGCAAGAGATATTATCACTTTGTTTGGTCTTGAAGCTGAAGAATTATGCGAAGCTGGTGTTGACTATGAAAACATCAAAGCATTTGAAAATCTAATTGAAAAACCTTATTCTTCATTCTCTGCTTCATCAATGATGTCGTGAAATACAGGCGGAGTTACACTTGCATATTTCTCAAATGACGTAAGATATAGAAAACTTTTTGCTCTTGAAATTGCAACATAGAAAAGTCTTAATTTTTCAGCGTATTCTCTTGGGTTTCGCCAAATTTCTTTATAAACCCTTGCTTTTGGGTTTTTATCATCTTTAAATATCATTCCAAAAGGTTTTTTGCCTTCATAAGAAATATCAAAAATATATTTGTTTTTATTGTTGTTTTTTCCACCTGCAACATTTTTTGTTACAAAAACACATTCAAATTCAAGGCCTTTTGAAGCATGAACTGTCATAACGTTTACTGCATTAATATCATTTAAAATAACTTTTGGAAGTTCAAAGCTTGTGCTTTCTGAAATATCTTTCAAATAATTCAAAAAGAGAGCGGGCGGTGTGTAGTGTTTTTGCACTTGCCAGTTCAAAATAATTTTTTCAAACACTTTAGTTTCAATTTGTGCTTTTGTGTTTTTCCAATCTACATTGTGGTTTATTAATTTTAATTCTTTTAAAATTTCAAGAAAAACACCGTATGTGCTTTTAAATTTTAAGTTTTTCGTGAATAATTCATACACTTTTTTCGTATGTTCTGAAAAACTCGAAACTATTTCTTTGGTTTTTTCATTAAAAAACTTTTGTGCAAAATTTAATTTATATTTTTCTTCATCTGAAAATTCATTATTTATAAGTTTTTGCAAGTTATAAACTTCTTCTTGACTCATATTCGCAAGAAGCACTTTTATAAGAGCGTATTCATTATATTTGTTATCTGCAAGAGTAAGAGCAAAAACATAATTTTTTATGTTTGGGCTTACAAAAAAATTTTTATTTACTGCTTTGAGTGCTGCAATATTCTTTTTAGACAAGTATTTTTCCACAAAATCTGCTTCTTTGTGTGAATCCACAAGAATCGCAAAATCGTTATAATTAAATCCTGTTTTTTCTTTTAATTGCAAGATTTTATCTGCGATATATTCCGCTTCAAGTGCTTGGATTTTGCTTGCGTTCCCTGTATCCTTAAAAACGTATTTGATAACTTTTGTTTCTTGAAAATCATTTTTCCCAACAAGCAATTTTTCATCTAATTTTAAATGATTTTCAACAAGTGTGTTGACCGCTTCAAGAACTTTATCGCTTGAACGGTAGTTAATATTTAACTCATATTTTGGATAAGTTGTATTATATTTTTTTTCTAAAATTGAAGACAAAATATCAAGATTTTCAGATTGTGCATATCTAAATGCATAAATTGATTGTTTTTTATCTCCAACAAAAGTTATGTTTGCGGACTCATCGGCACAAAGAAATTTTGTGAGCTCTAATTGCGCACCATTTGTGTCTTGAAATTCATCAATGATTATGTGTTCAAATTGTTTTTTATATTTTTCTAAAACTTTTGGTTTTGCTTTAAAAATTTCTAAAGTTTTATTTATAAGGTCATCAAAATCAAGCAAAGAGCGAGATTGTAATTCTTCTTGATAAATTTCATAAATCAAGGCGGTGATTTTGGTATATAAAATTTCTAATTGTTCGCAAGAGTGCAAATTTTCATAAAACTCGGGATTCAAAATCCATTGTTCTGCTTTTGATTTTCCATTTTTCAAAATTATTGTTTTTGATTTTATAATTTCTTCTGAAGCCGCCGCAAAATCAACATTTTCTGCCGAATATTTATTTAAAACATTGGAAAAATGCAGAGCATAATCTTCTCTTGAATATTGCCTTTGGTATAACTTTGAAACATCTGCGGAAAAACTATTAATTGAATTAATTGTCACATCTAAAAATTCTTTAGGCGAAAGCCCTTTCGCTTTTATTTGTTTTATGGTTTTGAAAATTTCAGAAAACAATTCTTCGATTTTGTGAATTAGAAGAAGTGGTTTTAGGCTTTCTTGTTCCAAAATGTTTTCTTCGATGTTCAGTTTTTTAGTTATTTTTGAAATTTGTTCTTTGTTTAGCTCATTATTTTTTATTTTTTTTACAATTTCATTGTAAATTTCTTCTGCTGAAACTTCTTCAACAAGTTCAAATTCAGGGTTGAGACTAATTTCAACAGAATGTGCTTTTAAAACTCTTGATGTAAAACTGTGAAATGTTGAAATCCATAATTTTTGACCAAAAGTGTTTATTTGGTTTTCATCAAGAGTTTTTAAAATTCTTTCTCGCATTTCCTTTGCAGCTTTTTCTGTAAACGTAATAACGAGAATTTTTTCTGCTGGGTTTTTAATTCCAGCACTTTCCATTTCTAAAACAAGTTTTAAAAATCTACTTGCAATAACTTTTGTTTTGCCAGAACCTGCTCCTGCAGCAATTTTTGTACAAGAATTAACACTAGCAAAAACTGCTTTTCTTTGGTTTTGATTTAATTCTGAAAATAATTCTTCTTTAACTTGCATTATTCAGTCTCTTTTTTCTCACAAATTTCATCAAACGGGCAATATTTACATTTAAAATCATCTGGTTGAGCTTCAAAAATTTTGGTATTTCTGATTTTATCAACCACCGTGCGTTTAAGATTTTCTATTAGTTTATTTTTTATTAATAAATATTGTTCATATAAAACACCGTCTTTTTTTACACCGCCAGCATTTGTCGGCCTTATAAAATGGAGATAAAAATCATTTATTTTCCCTTTATATTCTGCAAATTCTGATGTATATTCTGTTGCAAGAAAATAAATTGGAAGCTGCCATTCATATTCTTTTTCTAAAGATTCTTCGTATTTTCTTTCTTTATTTTTTGTCGTTTTTATGTAATTTAAGGCATCTTCTGTCACATAATATTCTTGTGGGTGTTTTTTATCTTTTCCTGTCTTAAAATCAACGAGTGAATATTTACCTTTTAATTTTGAAATTAAGTCAATTCTTCCTTTAAATAAAACATTCGGGATTTCAGGAATTTCAAATTCAAAAGATTTCTCGCTTTCTGTACTCTCGGGTGCGTTTTCAAAAAACCCGCTTTCTTTTAAATTTTCTAAAGCATTTTTGAAATTTTCTTCCATTTGATAAAGAGTCAAATCATCTGTTTGTAAAATCAAGTCTTGTATGTAATCAGGGAATTTATCCAGCTTTCCAGTTTGTTTAATACCAAATAATTCACGAGAAACTTTAAGCATTTCTTCAGAAGTGTAATTGTCTAAAAAATGTTTATTAAAATATTCAAAAACAGAGTGTATGATTGTTCCATAATTTGCTTCTTTTGAAGATAGCTCTTTAAGTTTTAAAATGTCTTTAAAGTAATATTTTAGAGGGCAAGTAAGAAAATTCGCAATCGAACTTGCGGAAAGAGTTAATTTTTCATTTTGTAAATATAAACTATTTTCTTTTTTTTCTGCAATTTCAAAATTAAAATCTTTTGAATTTTCTTCTTTTTTGTTAGACGAAATATGGTTGTTTTCGCTGACATATTTAAACAATTCAAATACTTGCGATATTGCTATTTTGGCCGTTTGAGCATAAGAAAATGTCGAAAAACTAATATTTTTTTCTGATAAATTGAAAATTTGTTTTATTTTTTCAAAATTTAAGGTTTTGTTTTCTTCAATTATTAAATCAAATTCAGGATATAGTGCCTTTATTTTTTCTGAAATTTTTTTGTTGGTATCCGCCGTTATAAATTGAACTTTTTCGCCTTCTTGGAACACATTTTCGATAAGGGATGGAACAAAAAGAAAATCGAATTTTTCTTCCGTATAAGGATTTGAAATTATTTTGATGCAATTTTGATTGTTGTTTTTTTTGTTATATAAAATTTCATCTGTTATTTTAAGAAGTGCATCTTTATCTGGTTTTTTATACAAAACATTTTTAGAAAAATTAATAAAATTCTTGATTTTGATAATTAATTCTTCGTTTTTTATATCTTCTAGTTCTTCGAGTTTTTTTATTATTTCAAGATAATTTTGTGCTTTATATAATTCAAAAAACTCTTCTATGATGTTTGGTGAATAATTTAAATTTTCAATAATTAAAAGTGCATTTTCATCTTGCAAAGTATAAATGTTTTGCTCGCCTTTAGCTTCAGTTATTTCAAAAAGATTTAATAATCCTTCTAATTTAATTCTGAAATTAATTGTTTTTTCATCATATAAATTTTTGTTTGTTGGAATTTCAAGAAATTTTAGTTTTTCAATAAAGTTTTTTTCTATATTTTCATCTTGAACTAAAATGCCAATTTTACAATATTCTGTTCCTTCAGAAATTAATTTTTTTATTTTTTCTGAAATTTCTATAATTTCGTTTTGATTATCTTCAAATTCGGTGCATGAAAAGTTTTCTGTTTTTTGAACAAGATTTTTTGCAAACTTAATTAGATTATCTATGTTTTCATTTTGGTTAAAATTTGGCGGAGATAATTCAATTTCATTTTTTTGTAAATATGCAAGATATTTAAAATAAACTTTAAATATTTCTTCAAGCCTTAAACGGTCTTCATGTTCAATATCTGAATTGTTTAAAATTTCGAAAAGTTTTTCTTGAGATACAACTAAATAATAAAATTTTTTATATAAATCTAAAATTTGGTTTAAAAATTTGTTTGAATTAATTAAACAACGAAGAGAAGAATCATAAGCACAATGCTCATCCATTAAGCTTTTCAAGAGTTCTGTATAATATATTTTTGACGGAAATTTATTCATTTTAATAATCTAGTGTTTTAGTTAAATATATGCCATATAATTCTTCTGATATTTTTTCGCACTCTTTTTGGGTGCAAAATGAAATCATAAATCTTTCTTTTATTTCGCCTAATTCTTGTGCTTCTGGAATTTCAATTGGAGGGCCTGCAGGAACATATCTTGCTGGGTTTTTTGGGTTTGATATTATTCCTGTTGCTCGAAGCATAGAAATTGCAATTGTGTTTTTATAAATTTCATATTCATTTAATCCAATTGTAAAAATGCCTAAATTTTGCGCTATAACCCATTTTTGCATATGGTAGGAATTTGTTTGAAGTTCAATTTTTGGCGTTGCTGGTTGATTTTCAAATAATTTATATTCAGGGTTATGATATCTTTTAATTGGCTTATATAAATCATCTGCAAGGGTTTCAACTATATTTTCTTTCAAGTTGAATTGGATTTGCAATTTGTGATTTTTTTTATTATTTTTAATTTTTGCTTCAAATTCAATGTTTTTGGAATTATTAGATAAAATTAAATCTAATTCTAAAAATTTAAAATAAAGTCTTAGCTTACTTCTAATTTGACCATTTTCTATTATTTTTGTTTTTTGGAGTTTTAGGTTTTCACCATTATCAGCTGGTGAGTAATTATAACTATCGCCTGCATCTTTTGTATCTTTTAAGATAATAAAATCTTTAAAAATTTCACCTGTTATTTTATTCAAAACATTAATTTTAGAATTTTCAATTGTAATTTTGACAAAATTGTTTTCTATTTTATTGGGCTCTATTTCAGTTAATTTTGTTGGTTTTTCTAATTTTGTTATTATGTATTTATTTTTTTTGGTAGTTTTAATTTGGGCTATTTGTTCATAAATTATTGTGTTGTCTTCAGTTACAGGGATTATTGATTTATCAAATCTAAATTTTGTTGGAAAACCCATTTTTTTAGATATAACTTGTGCATTTTTCATTTTAATTGACGAATTAAACTTTATATAAGAAGGTTTATTTCCGCTTAAATTTATCACACCAATTTCATTTTCTTTTGGTGTTTCGAATTTTTTCATTATTCTTGTGTTAATCCCGTCTAAAATTTCATCCGCTGATTCAAAACGGGTTTTAACGGCTCTGTTTACAATATCTTTTGAACAACCGTAAATGCTATCATGTGCGTGGTTTTTAATTAATTTTTTAGTTGCAAAATCAATATTTTTTTTGAAATTTGATTTTGTAATTTTGTTTAGTGGCTCTGTTATTTTTGATAATTTCCACATTAATTCTGCATTTTTTATTTTTTCGCTCACTCTTGCAGAATAAACCCCGCCTAAAATATAACTTATTGAATTATTTAAAAATTCACCTTGAATTTCTTTTTTGTGTTCAACTAAATCAAAATATTCAAAAGGGTTTGATAGAATTATTTCGTATTTTTTTAGATATTTATTAATCTCTTTAATTTTACTAGTTGCATCAGGTAAAATTCTAAGGTGGTCCGCACCAATTGGCAAAAGCAAGGTGTTGCCAGAATATTTAGCAATTTTATCTAGTGTTTTTTCTGTAAATTCTGCTTTTTTTAAAATGTCTAAATTTGTGTGTAAAATATCAAAGAAATACCCTTGAGGAAGCCAAGTTGTTTTTATTCCGTTATGAATAAAATCAGCGGGAATTTCACCAATCCCACGCCACAGAATAGCTTTGTTTATTCCAAATTTTTGAAGAAGAGTCGAATAGCCCGCACTATGACCAAAAGAATCAGGAATATAGCCGATAAATTCTTTTTGACCTAGTTTTTTTGCATAATTAATTCCCAGTTTTAGGTTTTTTTCCATCAAATCAGAACTAACTAAAAAACTATCAGAGCTTACATAAAATGGTCCAATAAATAATTTTTTATCTTTAATAAATTTTTTAATTAATTGTTTTTTTTCAGGGCGAAATTTTAAATAGTCTTCTAAAGCCGAAACTTGTCCGTCAAAATAAAAACTAGGCGCAAGATTTTTCGTAAGTTCTTCCAAAACTTCATCAAAAACATCTAACAATCTTAAATTAAATTCTTCTTTAGATTCATACCACTCTCTATCCCAGTGAGTGTGGAGATAAGCTATTACTTTTTTCTTCATTTTTTTATTTTATCATATTTTCACTCTTTTAGTGGATACATTTTTTTGAAAAAAATCATATTATTGTCTATGTTAAACCCCATTAAAAAACAAGGAAATTATGAAAAAAATTTTGGTTGATTTAGAGCGAGAAATTTGTGCGCTTAAAGAGAAATTAAAAGAGTTAGAGCCTTTTGTAAAAGATAATGCTTCGCTTGCAATTGTTTATAATAGAACTTTGATTGAAAAAGCTATCCTTGTTGACAAATATAAAAAAATATTAAAAGAAGAAGGTTTTTGTAACAAAATAAAAAATGTTTTTAAATTTAAGAAAAAAGAAAAAAGAATTTGTGATTTTTTCTATGAAAACCGCTACGAAGCATAATTTATTTTATCTTTCCAGATTCAATTAAAACCATTAAACAACTGATATCGGCTGGTTTTACTCCGCCAATTCTAAGTGCTTGTCCTATTGTTTCAGGACGGATTTTATCTAATTTTTCTTTTGTTTCAGTTGAAATTTGATTAATTTCAAAATAATTTATATTTTTTGGGATTTTTATTTTATCTGATTTTTCAGCTCTTTGTATTTGTTCAAATTGCCTTTTAATATAACCTTCATATTTTACAGTAATTTCAGCTTGTTCTTTAACAAAAGGGTTTTGTGTAATTGGTATATAACCAATTTCTTCAAGTTCTTTATAAGTTATCTCTGGTCTTTTTAGATAATTTATTGCTTTAGTGTGTACAGGTTCAGACATAACTTTTGTTTGCTTTAGGTTTTCAATTTCCTTTTCAATTAATTCTTTTTTGAATTGAAGTTTATTAAATCTTTCTTCAGAAATTAAACCTATTTTATAACCTAATTCAGTAAGTCTTAAATCTGCATTATCTTGTCTTAAAACAAGCCTATATTCACTTCTTGAAGTCAACATTCTATATGGTTCGTCAATATCTTTTGTAACTAAATCATCAATTAATGTTCCAATGTATGAATTTTCTCTTTCAAAAATAACAGGTTCTTTATTTTGAAGTTTCATAACAGCATTAATTCCAGCTACAAGCCCTTGTGCTGCAGCTTCTTCATAACCAGAAGTTCCATTTATTTGACCTGCAAAAAATAAACCTTCAATAAATTTACTTTCAAGCGTATATTTTAACTCAAGCGCTGAAATACAATCATATTCAACAGCATAAGCTGGTTTTATAACAGACACATTTTCAAGCCCTGGAAGACTTTTAAGCATTTGAAGTTGTGCTTCAATAGGCAAACTTGTTGAAAAGCCCTGAACATACATTTCATATGTGTTTTTTCCTTCTGGTTCAATAAAAATATGATGCGATGGATTGTTTGCAAATCTAACAACTTTATCTTCAATACTTGGGCAATATCTTGGGCCTTTTCCTTTAATTAAACCTTGATAAAGCGGAGAATATTTTAAATTTTCCCTAATTATTTCATGTGTTTTTTCGTTTGTTTTTGTAAGGTAACAAGGAACTGTTTCTCTAATTGGTCTATTTTCTTTAAATGAGAAAAATTGATAGTAGTTTTCATCAACTTTATCACCTTCTTGAATTGAAATTTTTGAAAAATCTATTGTTCTACCATCAACTCTTGCGGGCGTTCCTGTTTTTAATTTTCTAATTTTGTGCCCACATTTTATTAAGCTTTCAGACAAACCATTTGCCGCTCTTTCACCCATTCTGCCTGCAGAAAAAAATTTAAGACCAATAAAAATTTTACCTTCTAAACTTGTTCCTGTGGTAAGAATTACACATGGTGCTAAATATTTAAGACCAAGTTCATCAATAACACCTTTTATTTTATTATTTTCAATAATTAATTCTTTTATTTGAATTTGTTTAATTTTAATATTTTCTTCTGATTCAATTATATGCCTCATATAAGAAGAATATTCTTTTTTGTCACTTTGAGCCCTAAGTGCTCTTACTGCAGGACCTTTTGAGGAATTAAGTGTTTTTAATTGAATATAGGTAGCATCTGCTGCTTCTCCCATAACACCACCTAGTGCATCAATTTCACGCACTAAATTTGATTTTGCAGGGCCACCAATTGCAGGATTACATGGCATAAGTCCAATATGTTCAATATTTAATGTACAAAGTAATACTTTAGCGCCAAGTCTTGCAGAAGAAACCGCTGCTTCAATTCCGGCATGACCTGCACCTACTACTATTACATCAAAATTAAACATTAAAGAACCTTCGCTCCTTCATTTTCCAAAGGAAGTGTGAAAACTTTTGCTCCAACATCTATATCTGCCCAAGTTTTCAAAACAGTTGTTTTAATTTCTTCAAGAGCTTCTTTTTTACTTATAACAAGAATTGAAGGACCTGCACCAGATAAAACAGAACCCATAACTCCATTTATAAATCTTAAATTTTTTGATATATCTTCTAAACCTGGAACAAGTTTTGTTCTATATGGTTGATGTATTCTATCTTTTAGGGCAACTTTCATTAATTCTTCATCACAAGAATAGATTGCATCCACCATAAGAGCTGATCTTCTTAAATTATAAATTGCATCTTTCATAGGAATTGATTCTGGTAAAACAGAGCGAGCAATTTCTGTTGAAAGTTCATAATCAGGAATACAAGCTGTTATACACCAATCTTCAGGCCAAGGAAGTTTTTTTGTAAAAACTCTTCCATCATCTTCAGTGCAAGAAATAGTAAAACCGCCAGTAATTGCAGGAACAACATTATCAGGGTGCCCTTCAATTTCTGTTGCAATTGAAATCAAAACACTTTCGTCTGCAGGGTTGGAAAGTAATTTATTTGCAGCAAGAAGTCCACCAACAACTAAACTTGCAGAAGAACCTAACCCTCTTGCAATTGGAATAGATGTTTCAATTGTAATTTTAAGTTCTGATGGAACTTGACCAATAAAATTATATAAAAATTCTATTGATTGATAGATTATATTATTTTTGTCAGTTGGAACGTTTGTAATTTTTTCTTGATTTTCTTTATTTATTACATTTATTTCAATTCCAGAACCAGGTAAAACTGTTTCTTCAATAGTAATAACATTATAAATTGGAAGAGCTAATCCAAAAGAATCAAAGCCACAACCAATATTTGCTGACGTTGCTGGAACTCTAACACTAGCCTTCATTTCTTCTCACTTGTACTGGCATAATAAGACATAAATAATCTCTTTCAGCTGCTTCATTTTCTAATTTTTCAGTAATTATAGAAGCTGCCCCTGGAGTTGAAATTTCCATTTTAATTTCTTTTGTTTCCATATTTTTAATTGCATCTAATAAATATTTATAATTAAATGCAATCATAATATCATCTTTTGAATATTCTATTTCAATCATATCTTTTCCTGAACCTGTTTCAGGTGTATCAGACATAATTTCTAAAATATTTTCAGAAAAACTCATTTCAATTATATTAGTTCTTTCATTTACCATTGTAGAAACTCTTTCAATTGAACTAATAAGTTCTTCTCTGTTTATAGTTATAACATTTTCGTATCTATCAGGTATTAATTGTTGATATTTTGGATAATTTCCTTCTATTAATTTTGAAGAAAATTTTAAATCATTAAATAAAAATAGAATTTTATTTTTTGAAATTTCAATTTTTATTGTTTTATCTTGAGTTATTGAAGATATTCTCAAAACTTCATTTAAAGCTTTAATTGGAATAATAAATTGAATATCTTCAAAATTACTTTCTAATGTTTTTGTACTTTTTGTAAGTCTATTACCATCTGTTCCTGCAAATTCAATTTTATTATCTTGAATTGTTACACAAATTCCTCCTAATACACTTGAAATTTCATTTTGTGCAGCAGTATAAAGAGTTTGTTTTATTAATTTTGAAAATATATTTTTGTCTATTTCATATTTTTTTACATCTTCTTGTTGATTTTCTATAAATACTTTTGGATATTCAGTTGAATTTATTCCAACAAGTTCAAATTTAGATTTTCCACAAGTTATTGTAGTTTTATTTGTTTCTTCATCAACACTTAATTTAATTGGTTTTTCTTCTAAGCGAGTTATAATTTCACCAAGAGTTTTTGCTTTAAGGGTTATAGAACCTTCTTTTTCAACCTCACCAGTAATTTTACAACTAATTGCTTGAGATAAATCTGTGGCACTAAATAAAATTCTATCATTTGAAACAGTTTCAATTAATATATTTGAAAGAACTGGTTGAATCACTTTTTGAGCAGTAATTTTTTCAACCATTTTAATTGCTGTTAAAAATTTGTCTTTTTCTAAAAGAATTTCCATTTTAATCCCCTTATTATAATTTATAAATATTATAATATAAAAATAATAATTTATAATGCAAAATAAAACTGTTTAAAAATATTTAAAAATTAATCTATTATTGAAATTTAGCTTGTTTAAAAACTTGTTTAAAATTATTTTATTTTTTAACAACCGAAAGAGATAAAAAATAAATATTAATGTTTTTCAAAGTTTTAAACAAATTTATAATTTCACTTGCTGTAGCACCAGATGTTACTATATCATCTAATATTAAAATATTAGATTTATTAATATTTTCTGGGTTTATTTTAAAAGAATTTTTTATATTTTCGTATCTTTCAGAATAATTTAAGTTATATTGGGGTTTGGTATATTTTATTTTTTCTATTATTTTGTCTGAATATTGAATATTTAATTGTTTTGATAATTCTTTAATAATTAAATTTATATGATTATATCCTCTTTTATTTTTTCTATCTTTATAACTTGGAATACCTATTATAATTGTGTTTTCGGGTGTTAAAATATTTTTTAATTCGCAAAAATTAAAATAATCAAATAAAAACTTTGAAAATAATTTATATAATGATTTTTTATGTTTGAATTTGTAATTTAATATTAATTTTTGAATTTCATCTTTATAAAAAAATGGAGAAAAAATTTGAACAGAATTTACTATTCTTTTATATGAATCTGTTGAAAATTTTATATTTTTTAAACAAGTTTTACACAAGTGAAATTCTTCAGAATTTTTGTTACACAGTATACATTTTTCAGGATATAAATTGTTTATAAATTTTTTAATTATTTTTTGAATTTTTGAAATCATATTAAATGTAAACTTCTTTCTATGAAATAAAAAATATTATATAATTTATTTATTATGAAAACAATTTTTGAAAAAACTAAAAATTATAAAAAAGAGAATATTTCAATTGAAAATAAATTTGGAAGAAAAAAAGAATTAAATCTTCCAAATTTACCAGAAATTGAAGTCATGAGACATTATAAAGAACTTAGTGATAAAAATTTTTGTATTGAAAAAGGATTTTATCCACTCGGTTCTTGTACGATGAAATATAATCCAAGAATAAATGAAAAAGTTTCATCTTTTGATGGTTTTAATTTATCTCATCCAAACCAAAAAGACGAAGATATTCAAGGTATTTTAGAATTAATTTATAATCTTGAGAAAAATTTAAAAATAATTACAGGAATGGACGCTATTACAATGCAACCATGCGCTGGCGCTCACGGCGAATTAACCGGTATGATGGTTGTTAAAAAATATTTTGAAAAAATTGGTCAAAATAGAAAAAAAGTAATTATTCCAGATAGTGCCCATGGAACAAATCCAGCAAGTGCTGCAATGTGTGGTTTTGAAATTATTGAAGTTAAATCAAATGAGTTTGGACAAGTAAATGTTGAAGAATTAAAAATTCTTTTAAACGAAGATGTTGCAGCAATTATGATGACAAATCCTAATACGTTAGGTATTTTTGAAGAAAATATTTTAGAAATATCATCTCTTGCACATAAAAATGGCAGTTTATTATATTATGACGGTGCAAACTTTAATGCAATTATGGGTTATACAAATCCTAAATTAATGGGTTTTGATATAGTTCATCTTAATTTACATAAAACATTTTCAACCCCGCATGGTGGGGGTGGTCCAGGTGCAGGTCCTGTTGGTGTAGTTGAAAATTTAGCAGAATTTTTACCTGTTCCCAAAATTATATTTGACGGTGAAAAATATAAAAGAGAATATAATTTTGAAAATTCAATAGGCAAAGTTTCTACTTATTTTGGAAATTTTGGAGTTTTAATCAGAGCTTATACTTATATTTTAATGATGGGCAAATTATTAAAACAAGCCTCTACTGACGCTGTTTTAAGCGCAAATTATTTAAAAGAACAATTAAAAGAAAAATATTATCTTCCACATGATGGTTATTGTATGCATGAATTTGTTTTGTCTGGCGATAAACAAGTACAAAATGGAGTTCATACAATAGATATTGCAAAAGCTTTAATGGATAAACAAATTCACCCACCTACAGTTTATTTTCCATTAATTGTTCATGAAGCAATAATGATTGAACCAACAGAATCTGAAACAAAAGAAACACTGGATAATTTTATTTCAGCTATGAAAGAAATTGCCGAAATGGTTGAAAATAACATAGATTTTGGTGAATTTCCAAAAAACGCACCAATTAAAAGAATTAACGAAGTTTATGGTGCAAGAAATCTTGATTTAAAACAAAATGAATTATGATATTAAAAATTATGCATATTTAGGCGATGCTGTTTGGGAAATTATAATTAGGAAAGTTATAATTCAAAAAACCACAGTTCAAAAGAAAATGCACAAAATATCTACAATGTTTGTTTGCGCTGAATTTCAAGCAGATTTGTTAAATATAATCATTCCGTTGTTAAATGAAGAAGAACAAGAGGTTGTCAAAAGAGCAAGAAACATAAAACTTGGAATAAGTAAAAAAAATAATCCAAAAATTCATACACTTGCGACAGCTTTCGAAGCATTAATTGGATATTTATATATTGAAGATAAAGAAAAATTTAATTTGTTTGAAAAAGTTTTTACTGAAATTTTAGAAGAAAATTTATGAAAATCCATGCCAATTTTTTATGAGGCATGGAAAAAATCGTGAAAAAACAAAAATCTTTACATATCTTAACAGCTACAACCATAATAACAATTCATGCAAAACATGGGCTACACATGGGTTTTGCATGAATTAAAACATGGAAACCATGTCAGGGATTGGGTTTTGACATGTTTTAAAAAATAAAACCCTTTATTCATGCATCTTTTCAGCTTTGTTAAGAAATATTATGTGCCACATGTTTTTCCCTTGAAAAAGGGTTTATGAAAGTTATAATTATAAGTGAACCCAGTGATAACAAGGCTTTTGCTGATAGGTGGTGCTTCATGTTGGGTTTAATTTGACTTGCAAAAATTCGGGAGAATATATAACGTGTTAGAGACCAGAAATTTTGGACGTGCGGTTGCTGTTAGAAGATGGACTACAACTGCCATCGAATGCTATAAAAGAGGTTGTAATTGCGAAGGGTGTTTTTATACAGATTTTTTCAATAATTCTAGTCAAAAATGCCAAATGAAATCATCAGTTTTAGAACTTGTTAGAGTTCTTGGAAAACCTGATGTTGAAATGCAACAAGTTTTATTAGATTAATTTTTTACTAAAATTTCTGAATTTTCTTCAATGTATTTGATTGCATTGACGCCAGCTATTGCTCCGTCTGCAACAGCGGTAATTACTTGTCTTAAAGGAGTTGTGCGGATGTCGCCAATAGCATAAACTCCACTAACACTTGTTTGCATTAATTCGTTTGTTTTTATAAAACCTTTTGAATCTTGTTCAATTTGACCATTAAACAAGTCGCAATTTGGTTTGAATCCGATATAAGGAAATACTCCGTCCACAGCGAGTGCTGATTTTTTGCCTGTTTTTACATTTTTAATTGCAATTTCAGAAACTTTACCATCATTTGCCACAATTTTTTCTACAACTGTGTCATAAACAAACTCTATTTTTTCGTTTTTAAATGCTCTTTCTTGAACAATTTTATCTGCTCTTAATTCATCTCTTCTGTGAATTATATAAACTTTATTTGCAAAACGAGTTAAATAACCCGCTTCTTCAACGGCTGCGTTTCCGCCGCCCACAACAGCAACGGTTTTATCTCTATAGAATGCACCATCGCACACGGCACAATAGCTTACACCATGACCAATATTTTCGATTTCTCCTTCGACCCCTAATTTTTGAGGACAAGCGCCAGTTGCAATAATGATTGAATGCGCTAAAAATTCTTTTCCATCAAGCAAGGTGATTTTTTTAACAGGAGAAACCAAATCAACAGATTTTATTTCAACAGCAGGGAACTTTTGAACATTAAATTTATCTAAATGTTCTTCTAATTTTTCGCTTAATTCCCAACCTTCAATTTCTTTAAACCCTGGATAATTTTCAATTTCCAAATAATTTACAGGTGCGCCGCCAAACATTGAAATATCTAAAATTGCACAATTTAGATTTCCTCTTGCACAATAAATCCCGGCGCTCATTCCTGCGGGGCCACCGCCCAATATAATACAATCAAAAATTTTTTCCATGTTTCCTCTAACTCTTTAATGTTTTAGTATATCTTTTTTCCAATTATTTTATATTTTACCACCTCTTCTTTATATAAGGTACCATTTTTATATTTCTTAATTTCGAAAGTGTCAATTCCTTCGAATTTATTTCCACTTAAATAAATTTCGGGAGTTTCTTTTAACACAATTTGGTGGGTTTTTGGGTCTCCATTTTTGCAAATATTAGTGAATTTCAGATAAGATTTTTCGCCTGTAAATGCTTTATCTATTTTGATTACCCCTCTTGCACCAGTTAATCTATTCTCTAAAACCATGACGTTATTTATTTTTCCCAAGTTCCAAAATTGATTTGTTCTTACCTGAAAGCCTTTTATTGGTTCACCTACAAGTTCGCCGCTCACAAGCCAACTTCCCATAAAACCATTATCCACATTTTGACTTACGCCACCAGACAAAGTGGCACCATGTGCAAAAGAGGAAAGCAAAATAAAGAAAATTAAAACCAATTTTTTCATAAATTATCTTTAACACTATTTTTTAAAAAATCAATTCATTAATTGGCTAAAAATTGTGTAAATTATAGTTTTACAACCCCCACCAAAAATGATATAATTTTTGTAGTTATGACGGAAAAGTTAAAAATAGCTTTTGTTTGGCACTTCCACCAACCCTCTTATCAAGAAAACGAGAATGGTCGTTTTTTGATGCCGTGGGCAAGATTTCACGCAACAAAAGACTATCTTTCAATGCTAAAATTCATTGACGACTTTCAAAACCTTAAATTAAATTTCAATATTACTCCGATTTTACTCAAAACACTTGAAAAATATTCTCAAGGTTTTTTAGATGTCCATGCACAATATTTGCTTTGCGACGAAACAAAAATCAATGAAAAAGACAAACTTTTTATTCTTGATAATTTTTTTGATGTGAATATTAAAATGCTTGCTCAAAAAAATTATTATACAGAACTCTATAACAGAAAACTATCTTTAAACGAGCTTGATATAAATGCTTTTTCTAATCAAGAATATATCGATATAATCACAAATTATAATTTGTGCTGGATAAATAAAAAACATGTTTCAGAATACAAAGCATTAAAACAATTAATAAAAAAAGAGAAAAACTATACTCTTGAAGACAGACGCGCAATTTATGAAATTTCAAAAGATATTATTTCAAGAATTATTCCTGAATTTAAAAAATATCAAGACGATGGAAAAATCGAAATTTCAACAAGTCCATATTCGCATCCAATTATCCCACTTGTGTTGAATATGCAAGAATTACCTTGTAAATATTCAATTAATTTACCACTCGATGCAAAAATTATGGCAGATGATGCCAAATATCAAGTGAAAACAGGTATTGAAGAATACGAAAAATATTTTGGAAGAAAACCTTCGGGTGTTTGGCTTTCAGAACAATGCATTAGCCCTTCAACAGTTAAGCTTTTAGATAGTTTTGGCATAAAATGGACAATTGCTGAATATGGGCTTTTAGAGGAAACTTTAAACAAAGAATCATTAAGAGATTTTGAAAAAAATATTATTGATCCATTTTTCTTAGCAAGCACATATAAACTTAAAAAACATGACAACACAAATATAATTTTCTCTGATTCATATTTTGCGAACTTAATCAGTTTTACATATGGTAGCCTTAACCCAAAACAAACAGCAATGCACTTGTTTGACAAGTTAAAATATGTGCAAAACAGACTTGAAAATTCACCAAACCATTCACACTTAATTACAATTGCAATGGACGGTGAAAATTGCTGGGAAAGTTACGAAGAAAACGGTTTTGAATTTTTAAGCACATTATATTCGCTTATTGAAGAAGATGAAAGCCTTGAAACAACCTTACTTGGTGATTATATAAACGAAAATAAAGAAACAATTTCTCTTGAAAAATTGTCAAGTGGTTCTTGGATAAACAAAAATTTTGACTTATGGATAGGCGAACCAATCAAAAACCTTGCTTGGAGTTATATAAACAAAACAATAGAAGATTTTAAAGTTATTAAAGAGCAAATGGGCAATTCTAAAGAAGAAAAAGCTCTTTTAAAACAAGCTCGCCATGAAATCCTTGTTGCCCAAGGAAGCGACTGGTTCTGGTGGTATGGCGAACCTAATGACTCAGGAAGAGATTATATTTTTGACCATCTATTCCGTGAAAAACTAAAAAATACATATAGAATTTTAAACAAAGAATATCCCGCATATCTTGACTTGCCATTAACTTCGCTTGCAGGAAAACCAATTAAACAACCAAGAAAACAAATAAGCCCGATGATTGACGGCAAAAAAGACTTAACTAGTGATAACTGGAAAGATGCGGGTTGTATTTTCTTACCTGATTCGCCCACTTTTTCTAATAAAAAATTAGTGAAAGGCATTTGTTATGGCGCAGATAATGATTATTTATATTTCAAAATCGAACTAAACAAAATAAACATGAACAACATGGCAAACCCAAATTGCCAGCTTTACATATACATCACCAAAGAAAATGCAAAATATTCTTCTGTGATTAAACTTTGCAATAAATCTGACAAGTTTTATCCAGTTGTAAAAAACAAATTTTCACACGAAATTAGAATTTCAATAGATAACAACAGATTAGAAAAAACAAGACTTGCAAATGCAACCCAAAACAACCTTTGGGTTTATGACCCATTTGCAAAAATAAAACAAGCATATGAAGACACAATCGAAGTTGCAGTGCCTTACGATGACTTAAAAATTTATGAAGGACAAAGCTTTTCGTTCTGCTTCTTCGAATCTCACGATGGTTTAATTGAAGAAGTTTATCCACAAGATTCGATGATAAGATTTATAAGATAGTTTGATACCAAGAAATTTTGTTTTTTATAAAATCTAAAATTTCATCTTTTTTAATTTCAGGATAAGGCGGAAGATGAATAATATCTATTTTCCCTGTTTTGATATTTTTTAACTTATTAAATTCATAGTGAGTGTAAATGTTGTCAATTTCCAGATTATATTTTTTGACAAGACGCGCACATTCTTTAAAGCAAGATTCGCACTGTTTTTTGGTTAGCGGATAACTTCCCGTGTCATTTGAATTTTTAAAATTATGCATTCCGCACATTGCAATTCCAATAGAGCCAGTGTTCCCTTGTTTTGTATGTGCTGCATAAATTCCGTCATTGCAACAAATATTATCTTCTGGAACATAAACACCTTTGCGTACTTCTCCTGAATTATCTACTAAAAAATGATAATGTTTTAAATCACAGGGGTTAGGGGAATAAGTTCCTGCTGTCCAATGAATAATAATTCTCCTCAACATATTTTATTTTTACCACAAGATGTAGAAAAACACGGGAAAATTAACAAAGAATTAATTTTAGCTTATCTTTTTCTTTAATTTTGTTTGAATTGTGCAAGCTTCTTTTAAACTTTCAAAAAGTTCGTCATATCTTTCTTTATTTTCGCCATAAGGAATTTTAGTTGTTGCAAGCTCATGTGCAATTTTATTTAACTCTTTAAGTCTTTTCAATGTTTCTCGCACTTTTGTAGATTTATACAAACTAGGTAAAAATAAAGCAAACAAATCTTCAAAAGATTTTGGAATTAGATTTTGTAATTGAAATTTAGGCTTTATAACTTTTTCAATTTTTTCCTTGAAAGTTTTTCTAATTGGTTTAATTGTTGCCACATTACTTAAAATGTTGCCGTCATAATCATTCAACCTTGTAGATTTTATAGGTTTTTTGGGCTCTTTAATAACAGGAACAACTTCTTCTTTTTTAGTGTTGAAAAAATTATTCTCATCAAAATTAACACTCACTTCTTGAAAAGTTAAATGAGGGTTTTTAAAATGAGCCTTACTTAGGCTAAATGGGGTTGAATTTTTACTTTTGTCCATGGTTTATTCATATTATGCACTATATTTTTTAAAAATTCGCCATATACACGTAGTATTTTTTAGATATAATTAAAGTGAAATTTGGAGAAAATTATGTGGGAATATACAGATAAAGTTAAAGAACATTTTAAAAATCCAAAAAATGTTGGCGAAATTGAAAATCCTGATGCAGTTGGTGTGGCAGGCTCACTCAAGTGTGGCGACCAATTGAAGTTATATTTAAAAATAGATGAAAACAATGTGATAACTGACGCTAAATTTCAAACATTTGGTTGTGGTAGCGCAGTTGCGTCTTCTAGCATATTAACCGAAATGGTAATAGGCAAAACCATTGAAGAAGCAAAAAAAATCACAAATAAAGAAATTGCAGAAATGCTTGGTGGGCTTCCTCCTGCAAAAATGCACTGCTCTGTTATGGGAAGAGAAGCACTAGAAGCGGCAATAGCTAATTGGGAAAAAGTGGAGTTACCGGTGAAAGATAAAATTGTGTGTCAATGTTATGACGTATCGCTTGGCGATATCGCAAAATCAATCGAAGAGGGCGCAAGCACAGTTGATGAAGTAATGGAGAAAACAGGCGCTGGCATGGGTTGTATGAAATGCAGAAACTTTGTTAAAGATATCGTTAATAAGGAATTGCAAAAATAAATGAAACTTATTTATTTAGACAACAATGCAACAACAAAAGTTGATGAAAATGTGGTTAGTTCGATGCTCCCATATTTTTCTGAAAAATATGGTAATCCTTCGAGCATCTATGACTTAGCACATATTTCTCACGATGCTATTCAAGAAGCAAGAGAAACAATAAAAGATTTTATGGGTGCAGAAACTCCAAATGAAATCATCTTCACATCTTGCGGAACAGAAAGTGCCAATATGGCAATTCGAGGTGCACTTGCAATAAATAAAGATAAAAAACATATCATTACAACCGAAGTTGAACACCATTGCGTTTTAAACCTCTATAAAGAATTGGAAGAAAACGGTTACGAGGCGACATATATTGGTGTAAACGAGTGTGGTGAGCTTAATTTAGAAGAATTAAAAAATGCCATAAGACCAGATACAGCGCTTGTTTCGGTTATGCATGCCAATAATGAAACCGGAGCAATTTTCCCGATAACTGAAATTGCTGAAGTGGTTAAAGAAATTAACCCAGAAACACTTGTTTTTTCAGACTGTGTGCAAGTTGCAGGCAAAGTGAAAATGAATCTTAAAGAAACAAAAGTTGATTTTGCTTCAATTTCTGGTCATAAATTCCACGCACCAAAAGGAATTGGTGCACTTTACATTAAAAGAAGGGTGAAAATCCCACCACTTTTAATTGGTGGCCATCAAGAAAGAATGCTTAGAGCAGGCACAGAAAATGTGCCGTATATTGTTGCAATGGGTGAAGCTGCAAAAAATTGTATGCAGAATTTTGATGAAAAAATTAAAAAAATTACATATCTTAGAGACAAGCTCGAAAAAGGTATTTTGGATAACGTTTATAATGCAATTTTAAACTCAAAAGCCGAAAATAAAGTGCCAAATACAACAAACATCGGTTTTCAATATGTTGAAGGAGAACTCATTCTTCTTTATTTAAACGACCTTGGAATTTGTGCAAGCTCAGGTAGCGCATGCACTACGGGAGATCTTGAGGCAAGCCATGTTTTAAGAGCGCAAAATGTGCCCTTTACAGCGCTTCATGGTAGCATTCGTTTTTCACTTTCCCACAATACAACAGAAGAAGAAATTGATTACGTTATTGAAAATTTACCAAAAGTCATTAATAAAATTATTGAAATCTCTCCATTCCAAAAAGAATTGAAAGAGCTCAAAAACAAACAATGTTAAATTTTTAAAAACATGGGCAAAAACATGCAATTTTTTCATGCAAAATGTTTTTATTAATTTATAAAGGAAAGGATTTTAGATGGTTTTAAATGGTATTACGGCGGCAAACAAAATGCCAAAAATTAGTGTTACAAGCACTATTGGGCATATTTTGCCAAAAAGCATACTCCCATTTCGTGGCATCTCTGATGTTCGACAAGAACAAATTGATGCAGTAAATAAAAAAGATTCTTTCACAAAAACAACTCAAACATTCGATTTTGACAAGTGTTATAGTGAATACTATGATGCTGACAAAATTAATTCAGTAATAAACGACAGAATCAAAGAAATTTGTGCGGGAAACGAAGCAGTTCCGCATGTAGAAAAAGGCATAATTGAACATTTTGATAAACATCATATTCAAACAACATACGAATATGCAGTAATGATTGGCAAAGGGCTTAAGCTAAATAACGAAGAAATGTATAAATTAGAAGAAGCTGCAACCTTACACGACATAGGCAAAACTCTTATTCAAGATGAAATTTTAAACAAACCATTTGGACTTGATCCAAGAGAGCGAGAAATAATTAATACTCACTCTGAACTCGGATATGAAATATTAAAAGGTCTTGGTGCAGATAAAGAGGCCCTAGATGTTGCTCTTAATCACCACAAAGATGGAGCTGGCGGAAAATTATGCGATATTGTAAAAATTGCGGACAGATATAGCGCACTCACATCCGTTAGACCATACAAAGGCGCATTTACACCAAAGCAAGCATTTGAAATATTAGACGATGAAGTTAAAGAAGGAAGAATAAAGGGCGAATATTTGCAAATCTTGAAAGATGCACTCGGCTTTAAAGACCCTGAACCAACAGAAAAAGCAGTTACTGCATAAAAATTTTGCAATAAAAAAGAGCCCTTTGGCTCTTTTTTTAAAATGGTGCGCTTGGCGCGATTCGAACGCGCGACCTATCCCTTAAAAGGGGAGTGCTCTACCGGCTGAGCTACAAGCGCATCTTATGAAAATTTTTTAATACAAAATTTGTTTTTTGTTTAAAAAATTGAATAAGACTTAGTGTGTGAGTTCTAAGCGGCAAGGTGAGGAACCTTGGCGGTTAGAACGAAACCGTGCTCCACTGCTTATTAAATTTTCAATATCCCTTAGGACATGTAATAAGATAGCAAGAACATGTTTTCTCGTCAAATACTTTCTTTAAAAAATTTAAAAAGGTTTTGTTTGAGAAAGTCTGTTTCTTAATTCTCTGAATCTTTGGATATCTTCTTGAGCTTTTGAAGTTTCTTTGAAAATAACCTGATTTGAAGGGTGCACAAGCAAAATAGCATCAACATGCACTTCTAAAAAGTCATATTTTCTTGGTGCTGCAGAAGAATTTTTTGACATAATTTCAGCATTAGTTACAGCGATAAATCTTTTGTCTTTATCATTTAATAAGTCAGTTAATTCTCTGTTTGTGTTTGTATATTTTGAAACGTGAACTGTGCCTTTGATGTCGTGGTCTTTTGTTAGAATAAATACCTCTATTGGCACTGTATCAGCATTTTTCGCCATTTTTGCTCCTTTATTTTTTCTTTCATTATATATTACAATTCAATTTTCGACAATATCTAAATTTTGTGTTTTAATAAAGAAAAAATGACAATTAGGGGATAAAAAATGATAGTAGTAATGGAGCCAAAAGCGACAGAAGCGCAAATTTCGAAGGTAGAAGAATATTTAATAAGCCATGGTTTTAAAATTAATTTAAACAGAGGCGAAGTTTTAACAGTAATTGCAGCGATTGGCGATAAAAGACTTATAAACGGACATGCAATATCTTCTTTAGATGGTGTTCACGATGTAAAATTTATTCAAGAACCATATAAACTTGCGGCAAAACAAGCGCAAGACCACGATACAATTATAACTTTCCCAAACGGAGTTAAAATTGGCGGGCTCACAAAACCAGTTTTGATGGTTGGACCATGTAGTGTTGAACAAGAATACGAAGGACTTTTAAAAGTTGCAATTGCTGCAAAAGAAATGGGTTGCGAATTTTTAAGAGGCGGAGCATTTAAACCAAGAACTTCTCCTTATGATTTTCAAGGTTTGGAAGAAAAAGGCTTGCAATATCTTGCTCGTGCAAGAGAAGCAACAGGCTTGTTAGTAATTACTGAAGTTATGGATACAGTTGATATTCCATTAATTGAAAAATATGCAGATGTATTGCAAGTTGGTGCTCGAAATATGCAAAACTTTAAGCTTTTGAAAGCTTTAGGGCAATCTAAAAAACCTGTTATGTTAAAACGAGGTGGCGCTGCTTCAATTCGTGAATTTTTACTTGCGGCAGAACATATTATGTACCATGGCAACCACAATGTAATTCTTTGCGAAAGAGGAATTAAAAGCTTTGACGATTCTTTCACAAGAAATACGCTTGATATTGCGGCAGTTCCTGTAATTCGTAAATATTCGCACTTGCCAATAATTGTTGACCCATCACATGGCACTGGCAAAAGATATTTAATTGAACCTATGGGAAAAGCAGCACTAATTGCAGGCGCACATGGTCTTATGATGGAAGTTCACCACGACCCAGACCACGCTTCATCAGACGGTGCACAAAGCCTCACAATTGAACAATTCAAAGAAGTAACAAGAAAATTAAATAAATTAATAGGAAGAATTGATTACGATAACAAAATGAATGGTTAATTTTGTTAGAAAGGAGTAAAAAATGTTAATGCAAGGTAAAAAAGGCATAATATTTGGCGTTTCAAATAAATTCGGTATAGCAAATGCAATTGCAGAAGCATTATATGCACAAGGTGCTGAAATTGCGTTCACATACGCAAGTCCTGTTATGGAAAAAAGAGTTCGTCCAATTGCTGAATCGATGAATGCTAAAATGTGCATGGAATGCGATGTTACAGATGACGACGCAGTTAAAGCAGTGTTTGAAGAATATGCAAAAAATTATGATTCTTTAGATTTTGTGGTTCATGCGGTTGCTTTTGCAAACAAAGAAGACTTAGAAGGCGAATTTTATTTGACATCTAAAGAAGGTTGGGATTTGGCAATGCACGTTAGTGCATACTCGCTTCTTACAATCTCAAAATATGCTCAGCCTCAAATGGAAAAATCAGGTGGCGGTGCAATTCTTGCGCTTTCATATATTGGTGGTGAAAAAGCAGTTGCGAACTACAACATCATGGGCGTTGCAAAAGCGGCTCTTGAATCTTCGACAAGATATATTGCAGTTGACCTCGGTAAATATAATATCAGATGCAACTGTTTATCTGCTGGGCCTATGAAAACAATGGCAGCAAAAGGTATTTCAGGTTTTGACAGAATGCTCAAAGCAAATGCTCTAAAAGCACCGCTCAAAAGAACACCTACCCTTGAAGATATTGGAAGAGCAGGTTTATACTTGACTTCTGACTTATCGTCAGGTGTTACAGGTCAAGTTCATTATGTAGATTGTGGTGCAAGTTCTGTTTTTGCTTCACTCGATGAAATGAAAGCTTTAGACAACGTGAACATGTCTTTATAAATATTTTTAAAATAATTACAAAATTGCTCTTTGTTTCAGAGGGCAATTTTTATTTGTGTTTTCTTGAAATCATTGGTTTTGATTGGAATTGGCTGACTAAATCCAAAAGTTCAGGCGCCAAAACACTATATTCGCTAAGAATATTTTTTTCTGCAATTGCTTCAAGAAATTCTTTTTGAATTGCATCGTAATCTGTATTTTTTCCTGTTAAATCTTTGTTTTTGGTTTTAATTTTTAAAATTCTAAACAACACGTCAACTTTTAAATTATCAATCAAATAAAATTTGTCGTAATAAAAAAATTTAAAGAAACGATTACCATAATTTTTACCTTCATTTGTGCTCATTTCGAGCAATTGGACAACTTCCATTATATTTCCTTTTTTCTATGCGCATGTAAATAGTATAATAAAATTTTAAAAATAAAAGTTAATATATATACCGAAGTTAAATTTTTACAAAACTTTAAATTCACAATAGTTAATTATTAAAAAATTTCAATTTTTATTTTTGATGTAAAATAATTTTATGGAAATGGAATATTTATACGCAAAAATTCATAGAGCAACAGTAACTCAAGCTGATATTAACTACATTGGCTCAATTACAATAGATAAAGCTTTGCTTAAAGCTTCAGGCATTCGAGTTAATCAAAAAGTTGATATTTTAGATATTGATAACGGTGAAAGATTTTACACATATGTTCTTGAAGGTGAAGAAAATTCAGGCGTTATTTGCTTAAATGGTGCAGCTGCAAGAAAAGTATCAGTTGGCGATAAAGTCATAATTGTGGCATATGCTTCAATGAATGATGAAGAATATAATAATTTTGAACCTAAAGTAATTCATGTTGATGGTTCAAATAAAATTATTGAAATATAATTTTGACTTTTTAAGAATTATCCTTAATTTTATACAGTAAAAAGACTATTTTTTATTTTTTTTTGAAATAAAAAACGGTTTTTGTCGTTATCGTAACTGTATAATAATAACTTTTAGGAGAATATTATGGGTATTGCAGCATCTCAAGCAAGATATTTATCACTTACTGCAAGAAAATCTAACGTTGAATTTCAAGGTCAAATGGTAAACCAAGCAAGAACAAACCTTGCAAATGAATCAGCGAATATATATAACGAAATGATGAAATTGAAAGCACCAATCACTCCTTCTGTATATGATTATTACCAAGACACAGCTACATTTGAAACCATGGTTAATGGAAAAAACACAGAATTTTATATAAACAGCTATTCTGAATCTACAAAAGACCCAGGGAGATACGATGTAACTTTCAAATATTATAAAGATGGTGTTGCACAAGTATTTGGTGGAACAGCAGCGCTTGGTGGTCTTACAGATGAAGTAACAATTCCAACGGTAATTTCTGATATTGATGTTGTCGACGCTTCGATTAGTGAATCTTTAAAGTTAGCACTAAGTGGAGACAAGTCAGGTAATTATAAATTGGCTGCGGATGCTCCTGAGTTTTCATCATCTTCAACAGTTGTTTATAACGAACAAGCTTACGATGAAGCACTAAAAAAATCTCAATTAGAAACTAATGCATATAACCAAAGAATTCAAGAATTACACGCAAGAACAGAAAAATTACAAATTGAAGATAGAACTCTTGAACTTCAACTTCGTCAATTAGACACAGAACAAGACGCACTCCAAACAGAATTAGAATCTGTTAAAAAAGTAATTGAAAAAAACGTAGAAACAGTTTTCAAAACTTTCCAAGATTAATAGAGGTATATTATGGCTTATAAAAATGACCACGCCCTTACAATTGCAAATAAATATGGTTCAGCAAGTTCAGCTGCAAAAGCTCAACTTTATGAAACATATGATAGACTTCGTGATTTAGCAGTTTCAAGTGGTTATGCGTCATCTGGTTCGGGCTTTGGCACAGCAGGCAGTTTTTTGTGGCAACTTGCTTCAATTTTTGCGCCAAGTCAATTTTTATCAACTTATGGCGGTTCAAGTTCATATAATATCCCAGGAACTTCATATTGGTCACCTTTCACAGGTTCAACAAGTTCTCTGCAAGGTTCAACCAGTGCTTTTGGCATAAGCGGGCTTGGCACATATTCTGGTTTCCCATCTGGTGCGTCTTCAGTTCTTATGGGGCTTGGTTCTATAACGGGTGGTGCAAGTTCAATTGCCACGGGTTATGCGCCTTCTTATATCCCAAATTATGTTTCATCATTGTTTAATTCTGATTATGGTGTTCCAACAGGTGGCGCTTCAGGTTTATCAGGCACAATGACAGGTGCTGCGGTAAGTGCCGCAGGTGTTGCAGGAATAAACGCTGCTTCTTATGCAGTTGGGACAACGGCAGGTTTTGGCATAGGTCAAAACGTTTTGATGCCTCTTGCGGGTGTTGTTTCTGGTTTTGGCGGAGTTTTACGCACCCTTGCTCCGTATATGGGAGAATACGGTCTTGGCGCTGTAGTTGCAGGAAACTTATTGCAAGGTACAGGAAGCGCTGCAACAAGTGCTTACCAAAACGTAACAGGGCAAGTTTTAGCAAATGCTGACACAATTTTATCAGACAAAGTAAGAAACATTGAAACAGTTGTTAAAATGCTTGATACTCAAACAGATATCGTTCGTAAATCGCTTAAAAATGGTATTGAAAGCGACTCAAAACTTGTTGACGAAATTCAATAATTTTTTAATTGACCAACATTTGATTTAACGATAAGATTAAGTTATGAAATCTGAAAGTTTTATCAACAACGATTTTTTTAGGTCTCGTGAATTTGACGAATTGCTAGAAAGTGCTTATAGCAAGCAAATTTCAGATGCAAAATTAAAAATAGATGAGTTTTATGTTTCACAAAATCCGACAAGAAACATAAAAACTGAAGAATATAAAAATTTCAAACAAGCTTAATTTGTTGAATTTTTTAAAAAAAGTTTAAATTAATGCAAGAATTAAATCAAAGATACAGAATTAAAGTTACGAAGCTAAACGAACTTAAATATATTTCACACTTGGATTGGCAAAGCCTTATTATGAAAACATTTAGAAGAATGGGGCTAGCACTTGTTATGTCGCAAGGGTTTAATCCAAGCCCAAGAATTGCCTTTTCGCCTGCTTTGCCTATATTTATTGAAAGTGAATGCGAATTTATTTATTTTGAAACAGTGGAAAAAATTCCTCATAATTTTGCGGAATTATTTAAAGAAAATATTTCAGAAAATGTTCAACTATTAGATTTGGTTCAGCTAAAAAGTGAAATTAAAAGACCAGAACCACTTGATACACTTCTTTCTTGGGCAAAATATGAGGCAACAATTAACAAAGAACAATCCCGTGTTCCAAAAATTGAAGATTTAAGGTATAATATAGAAAAATGTTTATCCCAAGATGACTTGTTCATCACAAAGATAAATAAAAAAGGTATAAAAAAACAAGAAAATTACAGAAAATCGCTTCATTCAATGGAGCTAAAAAACGAAACAATTGAATTTATTTCAAAAACAGGTCAGGATATAGAAATTCCTGCACTTCGTGCAGACGATTTACTTAAAGCCGTTTTTGGCGAAGAAGTTGTTTTCAATGTGAAAAGAGTGAAATTTTTTGATAGAAATTTTTCCGAAATGTAATTTTCGAGCTTTTTGAGAAATAGAAGATTTAAAAGGAAAACAAGATGGGTAAGAAAATTGTAATAGCAGAAAAAGATAACATCGGTGCAGTTATCGAAAATGGCAAGGTAACAGAATTTTTTGTTCATAAAGGCGATGTTTTATTGGGCGATGTATATCTTTCAAAAGTTGATAACATTTTGCCTTCAATTGAAGCAGCATTTGTTGATGTTGGGCTTGATAAAATGGGCTTTATCCATACAGATGACATTATGGGGAAAGGCACATTAAAAGAAAAAGTTAAGCCAAAACAAAAATTAATTGTTCAAGTAATTAAAGAACCTGTTGGGCACAAAGGTCCAAGAATGACAACAGCACTCAGTCTCCCAGGGCGTTTTTTGGTTTTGCTTCCTGACGAAAAAGGAATTAATGTTTCAAGAAAAATCACGTCTCAAAAAGAAAGGGCAAGACTAAAATCAATTGTAAGTTTGCTCAAACCCGTTGGTGTGGGAATTATTGTTAGGACAGAAGCAGAAGGGCAATCTGAAGCAGAAATTCAAGAAGATATTGAAATGTTGCTTGAAAAATGGAATTCGATTGTAAATGCTGCAGATACGGCAAATCCACCATCATTACTATACCGAGACCAAGATTTGCTTTACAGAACAATAAGAGAAGCATGTGATAATGATGTTGAAGAAATTTTAGTTGATACTCCTTTTGCGCTCCATAGAGCTACTCAACTTTTAAGCCATTGGAATATGCAAGATAAAATTAAAATTACTCTTCATAAAGACACAGAGCCGCTTTTGGTGCAAACAGGCATTATCAAAGAAATTCAAAATGCTTTGAATATTAAAGTCAATTTGCCACTTGGCGGATATTTGTTTATTCAGCAAACCGAAGCTTTAACAGTAGTTGATGTAAACAGTGGTAAATTCGTTTCATCTTCTTCTCAAGCAGAAACAATTTTAAAAACAAATTTAGAGGCAGCAGACGAAATTGCTCGTCAATTAAAGTTGAGAAACATTGGCGGGATGATAATCGTTGACTTTATTGATATGGTGTCAAGAATTGATAAATTGAAAGTTTTAGAACATTTCGAACTTGCTCTTGCAAATGATAAAGCAAAACCTCAAATTGGCCAACTTTCAGATCTTGGACTAGTTGAGCTTACAAGACATAGACAAGGTCAAAGCCTTGCAGAAGTATTCACTAAAAAATGTGATAAATGCAATGGCACAGGCTACATTGTTGAAGATATAAAAGTTGCAAATTCAACTGCTCAAGGTGAGCTAAAAGCGAAAATGAACAAAATTAAAGGCCCTTTCAACCAAAATCAAAATAATAAAAAATTCAATAAATTCAACAAAAATAAACAAGAAAACAAACCTCAAAATGCACAAAACACAGAACCTCAACTTCAAGAAAATATAATTGAACAAGTTCAAGAAGTTGTGGAAAAAATAGAAAGTACACCAGTTGAAACACCTGCTGTTGAGGTTAAAATAGAAAACAAAAAAGAAAACACAAAGCGCAAACCAGCAAAAAAAGCTAAAACAAAAAAAGAAGAAGTTAAACAAGAAGAAAAAGCTGAAGAAAAGCAAATTCCAGCAGCTGTAGAAAAACCTGTCTCTGAATCTGTTCCTGAGACGGAAGAAAAAACAACAGAAACAAAAAAGAAAACAAGAAAAATTAAAACAAAAACAACAGAAAGCATCGATATCACAAATGATATAAAAGATATTGTCGAAGATATTAAAAAACCAGCGACAGAAAAAATTGAAAAACAAGAAAAAGCAGAAAAATTCCCAAAAAAGAAACAACGTGCTAAAGGAAGAAAATCTGCTAAAGCAAAAAAAGAGGAAGAAACAGCAAATGCTTAAGAAAAATAATTTTTTAAATTTGATTTTTGGGTTGATATTATCAGCGTTTTTTGTAACAAATATAGCGCTTGCTGAACCAGAGGCAATGCAAAACAACAAAAGCGCCCAATATGAAGTTATTTCAACCCAAACAGAAGGCATTGAAAAATTAAACGAAACAGCAGAACTTCAAGCGCAAACAACAGATAATCCAATTGGCGAAATGAACGATATGTCGCTTACTACAACGCCAAGAACAAACATTATTGGTGAAAATTCTGTAAAATCGCCATATATGCAAAATAATCTCGATGTTCAAGTTGTTCCTAAAATGAACAAAGAAATGCTTAGAGTTGCTTTAATGTTTTTTAAAGTTATGATTGCGGTTCTTATTTCTTCATTCATTATTTGGGGCTTGCTTTTGTTCGTTAGAAAATTTTTTGGCGATAAAATTGAAGAACAAGTGCCAAAATGGGGAGATGAACCAGACCTCAGAACTCCAAAAAATGATTCAATTGCACTTAAAAACTTCCTTAATCAGACAAAAAATCACTAGGATTAGGCTTGCCTTTAAGTTTCAATAAGACTTTTACAATCTTTGTCATTTGGCAAACAAAAGAGTAACTACCTTGCCCTATCGAGCAATTTTTGCAATTACCTTCAAGGCAGTAGCACTCATAGGCTTGTTGTGTCCAATTTTGGACTATGGATTCTGATATTTCCCCGTTAGTTTGTGGCAGGAAAAGTTCTACGCCATTTGTCTTATATGCTCGCTTGTTTTCTTCGAAGTCTATTACTTGACCATATTCTTCGGAGTTTCTGCAATAGTTAAAAGCACACATGACTAAAACCTCGAGTTTGTACCCTACTTAAAGTTTAGCTTATTTGTTTTTCATTCGCTATTAATCTAAGGATTTATTTTAGTTACAACTTGGTTTCTTCCGTTTTCTTTAGCGATATATAAACATTTATCAGAATATTCAATTAATTCTTGTGGTGCTTTGCCGTCAGCTTCAGAGCTTGCAACACCCACGCTTATGGTTACATGCACAATCTCACCATCTACAAGCACAAATTCTCTTTCTCTGATTGCTTGGCAAATTTTTTCTGCTGTTATAATTGCTTCTTTTTTGTTTGTGTTTGTCAGAATAACAGCCATTTCTTCGCCACCATAACGGCATGGAATATCTGTTGAGCGAACATTTTTCTTAATTGTTTTCGCAACTTGTTTTAAAACGGCATCACCACTTTGGTGTCCATATGTATCATTGAATTTTTTAAAGAAATCAATATCAATCATAATAATTGAGAAATTTGAACCATATCTTGCGTTGAGGTCAAAATTTTCAATCATTTTTTCTTGGAAAAATCTGTGGTTGTAAAGTTCTGTAAGTGCGTCAGTAACCGCAAGTTTGTATGTTTCTTCGTAATCTCTTGATTTGAGTAAATATTTGACTATATAACACAACACATAAGTCACAATTCCAAATGTAATTGGAATAATAATTCCAATCCATAAATTAAAATGTTCCATCGCAAGAGTGCTTATTATAAGGTGTAAAATGAAAACACCTGCACATTCAATATTTGAGAATAATAAAGAATTATTTTTGAATATAATTGTAAGCACAAGAGCAGACAAAATTAGTGAAACAACTAAATCAAAAGCAACACTTGTTTTTTTAATTAAATTATTATCTAAAATGTTATTTAAAAATGTTGTATGGATTTCGACCCCTGGGTAGTGAATGCTAAGTGGAGTTGTTTTAATATCTGACATAGCAACAACAGTTGCGCCAATGTAGATAATTTTGTTTTTAAAGTTTTCTTCAATAAATTTAGTGTTGTTTTCTTTAATCGCTTTGTCTAATTCATAAAGAGGTATGTGTTTAAAACTTTTTTGTGGGCCATACCAATTTAAAATGGTTCTGCCAGAAGCTTCAAGTGGAATTTTGTGGTTTTTATCTAAAATAATTTCATTATTTTTAATTTCGAAGTTTTTGTCTTTAATTCCTAAATATTTGATTGCGCCAAGAAGTGCTAAATGGTTATAAAAATCATTTTTGTAAACAACATAAGGCGGTATTTTTCTAACTGTGCCGTCATTATCTCGAACAACGTTAACAACTCCTAAATTGGAATTAACATCTTGAATTTCTCTAATTATCCCTCTAGAGTTTCCGAAATGAAGTAAATCAGATTTTTTAATTAAATCGTTGTTTGCAAGAGTTGTTTTAATTCCATTATGATAAGTTGCACCCTGTCTTATTTCTTCAGGATGATTATCAAAATCAATAGATAATACAACATTATCGTTTTTGTTTACTGTGCTAATAAACTTCATATCATCTGGGTTGTTTTCCCCAAATTTGCTCACAAACAACATATCAAAAATGATAAGATTAGCACCACCTGCGTTTAATTTTTCAATAATATTTGACCAATGGCCTCTGCTTATTGGCCAAGAACCATATTCGTTTAAAATATACTCATAACTTACTTCATCAATTGCAAGGATGACAATATCATCATTTACTTTTTTATTTTGCGAGATGATGTTTTGCCTAATATCAAAAGTATTGTTTTCAGAACTTTCTATAAATCTTTTAAAACTTTCATTAAAAGAAAGCGAAACAATAACAAAAATCGCAGTTAAAATAATTGCAAAGTATGTAAAACATTTTAAAATATTTTTATAATTTTTCGTAAGCTTCAATAATTTCATAAACAGGGTTTGTCCAAACATTAGTATTAGATTGCAAATTAACATTGTATTTTTCAAGCAAGTTTAACAACTTGTTATCGGAATTTCCGAAACCGTCACAATATTTTTGCAAAAAGCCGAGTAAACATTTTTCATTTTGGTTTAAATTCATAACAATTATTCTCTAATATTTTTCATGCTGCTTCATCAATCCTAGGATTAATTTAGGGATTTAATACTCTCGTTAAAATAGGGGATATTGGGTGTGTATTTCTACACCATTTGATAGAGAAATCTAATTTCCAAAGAAAATAGTATAATCTCTTGAACTGTTTCCGAAATTGTCGTAAACAATTTGTTTATTTTTTAATTCAGGGATATGTCTTTTGTAATTTTTTATAATACTTGAAGATAATTTTAAATTGTTTACAGTTATTTGCTCGCTTGCAAGCTTATCTTTTTCAAATAATTTAACAATAGCACCCATTTCTTCAAGTTGTGCTTTTGCGCTCATTGCCTCTGTCTCATGAGATGCGGTGTATGCTATATATATTTCAATTGGGTCTTCAGGAGTTGCTTTTCCTTCTCTATAAATAAAACTATTAATTAATGCTTGGGTTTTGTCATAATCAACAATCCAATAGCTTATAGTTCCTGTTTCAGAAGGTTCACCAGGTAATGTTGCTGCTTGGATGTCTGAGCTATCTAAGCTTTTTGCAAAAAGTGCATATTGAGATAATTCATAAAAAGACATATCCGTTTTTATGCTTTTTGAAGCAATTTTAATCGCATCAGGAAGTTTCACAAGAACAGAAGGTTGTTTAAGTGCATTAGATAATGCGTGATAGAAATTTTGTTGTCTTTTAATTCTTCCCAAATCGCCTAATGCATCTTTTCTAAAGCGAACATAGCCTTCAACTTGTTTGCCAGATAATGTTTGCAAACCTTTATCAAGACTTACATGCAATTTGCCTGAATAATCATGGTAGTGCATATCTTTTTCGACATCGATTTCAAGCCCGCCTATTGCATCAATAAAATCAATTAATGCTTTATTCGATACAACTAAGTAATGGTTAATTTTTATGCCGAAGCTTTCTTCGATGGTTCTGATACTACATCTTATGCCACCAAAAGCAAATGCGTGGTTAATTTTATCGGGTTCATCTTTTCCTGCAATATAAACTTTTGAATCTCTTGGAATAGATAAAATATTCACGTCTTTTGTAGCAGGTTCAATGCTAACAACAAGAATAGTGTCTGACCTGTTTCTTTTGAAAAGCTCTTTAGAATCATGGTTTACGTCAACCCCCATAATTAAAATATTTTGCCTTTTTTGTGAAAAAGGGAGTTGAAGTTCAAGTTTTGGTGCTTTTTGACCCATTGCAATCAAGAATAAATCTCTGAAGAAATCTCTTCCATATATTGCACCAGCAATTACCAAAATAACTAAAAATGTAGCGCAAAAGGACTTAGAAAAAGAACTAATTTCGTTGTTTTTTCTTCGGTAATATCTGGCTCTTTGTCTTGGTCTGTCCTCTAATCTAACCATTATTATTCCTTTTGAAATTGCACATTTTGATTAAATGTAGCATAATAATAATTGTACTTGAAAAATAAAAAAATGGGTTATTTAAATACTATCTTAAAATCACATATATTCATATCATACATAAGTTTGATTATTTTTTCTTTTTTCTTGATTTTGCCTGCATTTTCTCAAGAAGAGGTATCTGTTGAGCAAAAAAATGCTGAAATTGTTGAATTTTTTAGAGCAAGCTATAATCTTGGAAAATATGATGAAGCTTGGAAAATAATAAAACAAATTGATGAAAAAAATTATGATTCTGAAACTCTGCTTTTAATTGGCAACATTTATGATACAAAAAACTATCCGAAAAATGCTATAAACTATTACCAAAAAGCAATTTCGGTTGATGAAAAAAACTATAAGGCTTATTATAACCTTGCACTTGTTCATTCAAAACTTAAAAATTACAACTTAGCAGTTGAAAATTATAAACAAGCAATAAAAATTAAAAAAGATTTTGCCAGCGCTTATTATAATTTGGGTTGCACTTATTTAGAACTAAAAGATTACAAAAAAGCGAAAAAAAGTTTTATAAACGCAACAATTTATAATCCAAATGAAAGAAAATATTTTTATAATCTTGCGTATGCTTACAAAAAATTAAACAAAGAAAAAATCGCTCAAAAAATACTTAAACAGCTTTAATTTTTTTGAATGAGATTATCGTTAAGAAAGTCTAACTTTCTTGCATTTTTCTTATGAGGTGCGATAATATTATTTGATTTGTTATATACACTCGAGCAGAATAAGGAGCGAAAATGGAAGTTGAAAAAAATTTCAAAACAGCTTTTGCGGGTGGGTTTGGAGTTGTTGATTCGATATTAGAAAAATACGAATACAAAAAAGCAAACTTAATTGCAATTCTTCAAGCTATTCAAGGTGAATATAATTACCTTCCCGAAGAAGTTATTATTTACTTAGGCACAAAAATGCCATTATCTCCGGCAACAATTTATGGCGTTGCAACATTCTATTCACAATTTTCTTTAGATCCAAAAGGAAAATATGTAATTAAAATTTGTGACGGAACAGCTTGCCACGTTAGAGGTTCAATGCCTGTATTAAATGCAATCAAAGGTAAATTAAACCTTAAAGAAGGTCAATTCACTAGCGATGATGGTCTTTTCACCGTTGAAACAGTTAGTTGTTTAGGTGCTTGCGGTCTTGCTCCTGTTATTGTTATAAATGAAAAAGTTTATCCAAAAATGACATCAGATGCCGTTAAAACTATTATTGATACACTTTTAAGCGAGGAGAGGAAATAAGATGATACAAGATATTACACCAATCCAAAAAGCAGCTATCGAAAAAGTTAATGCACAAGGCTTAAGAGTTTTAATCTGTGCAGGTACAGGTTGTGTTGCTAACGGTTCTATGGAAATCGTTGAAAAATTTAAAGAATATGGTTTGACAGTTAACCCACTTGGTGAAAAAGATAAAATGACAGCTGTTCCAACAGGTTGCCATGGTTTTTGCGAACAAGGGGTTCTTGTTGTAATCCCAGATTTACATGTAACTTATGTAAGAGTTAAATTGGCCGATGTTGATGAAATCGTAAATGAACACATCATTGGCGGAAAACCTGTTGAAAGACTTTTATATGTTGACCCTGCAACAGGCGAACATGTGCAAAAAAATGAAAACATCAAATTCTACAAAGAACAAACTCGTGTTTCTCTTGCAAACTGCGGACATTTAAACCCAGAAGTAATTGAAGAAACAATTGCAATGAATGGTTATGAAGCACTTCACAGAGTTCTTGAAGCAAATGACCCACAAGCAGTTGTTGATACAGTTTTAAAATCAGGCTTAAGAGGCCGTGGCGGTGGCGGTTTCCCAACAGGAAGCAAATGGCAATTCACCAAAAATGCAGTTTCACCAACAGGTAAAAAATATGTTGTATGTAATGGTGACGAAGGTGACCCAGGTGCGTTTATGGACCGTTCAATTATGGAAGGCGACCCACATAAACTTCTTGAAGGTATGGCAATTGCTGGTTTTGCAATTGGTGCAGACGAAGCTTACATTTATGTAAGAGCTGAATATCCAATGGCAATTAAGAGATTAAGAATTGCTATTGCTCAAGCAGAAGAAATGCACTTCCTTGGCGAAAACATCATGAACACCGGTTTCAACTTCACAATTCATATTAAAGAAGGTGCTGGTGCATTTGTTTGCGGTGAAGAAACTGCTCTTATTGCATCAATTGAAGGTGAACGTGGTATGCCTCGTCCAAAACCACCATTCCCAGCAAACAAAGGTTTGTTTGGAATGCCAACATTAATTAACAACGTAGAAACTCTTGCAAACATTCCACCAATCATCTTGAAAGGTGCTGATTGGTTTGCAAATCTTGGTTCTCAAACATCAAAAGGAACAAAAACTTTTGCTGTTACAGGCGAAATCAACAACACAGGTCTTATCGAAATTCCTATGGGTACTACACTTCGTGAAATTATTTACGAAATTGGTGGTGGTATCAGAAATGGCAAAAAATTCAAAGCTGTTCAAATTGGTGGCCCATCAGGCGGTTGCTTAACAGAAGAACACTTAGATTTGCCTATGGATTATGATTCACTCACAGCAGCAGGCGCTATGGTTGGTTCAGGCGGTCTTGTTGTTATGAACGAAGATACTTGTATTGTTGAAGTTGCAAGATTTTTCATGAACTTCACACAAAATGAATCTTGCGGTAAATGTACTCCTTGCCGTGAAGGTACAAAAAATATGCTAAAAATCTTGACTAAAATTACAAAAGGTCAAGCAACTCTTGAAGATTTGGATTTACTTGAAGAGCTTGCATATGCAGTTAAAGATGGTTCGCTCTGCGGTCTTGGTAAAACTGCTCCAAACCCAGTATTATCAACTCTAAAATATTTTAGAGATGAATATGTTGAACACATTGTTAACAAAAGATGTCCTGCAGGAGTATGTACTGCACTTAAAACAATCGAAATTGATGAAGAATTATGTAAGGGTTGTTCAAAATGCTCTAGAACTTGTCCGGTTGGTGCAATTTCTGGCGAAATTAAAAATCCTTTCAAAATCGACCAAGAAAAATGTATTAAGTGTGGCGCATGTGTTTCATCTTGCCCATTTAAAGCAATCAAAGTGAAATAGTAAAGGAAATTAGAAATGGCAAAAACATTATTTATAAACGGAAAAGAAGTTGAGTTCGATAACGAACCAAACCTTCTTGAGGTTATTCGTAAAAATGGGTTTAACGTTCCAACATTTTGCTATCGCCCAGACTTAACTCAATTCGGCGCTTGCAGAATGTGCGTTGTTGAAGTTGTTTATCCAAACGGCAGAACAATCGTTAACTCTTCTTGCACAATGCCTCCAGAAGAAGGTATTAATGTAAAAACAAATACAGATAGAGTTCGCAAAATTAGAAAAACAGTTCTTGAATTATTACTTGCAAACCACGATAGAGAATGTACAACTTGCGATAAATCAGGAAACTGCGAACTTCAAAAATATTCTGAAGAATATGGCGTTAGAAACATTAGATATGCTAAAAAAGACCCTGAAAAATATTTACCAATCGACCATTCTAACCCATCAATTGTTCGTGACCCAAATAAATGTATTCTCTGCGGTGCTTGCGTTCGTGCTTGCCAAGAATACCAAGGTCATGCAGTTTTAGGCTTTGCTAACAGAGGTTCTAAAACAACAGTTGGACCTGTTGCAGGTCGTGAGTTAGCTAGTGTTGATTGCGTATATTGCGGTCAATGTAAAGCAGTTTGCCCAACAGGTGCTTTAACTTTAGTAAATGAAGTTGATAAAGTTTGGGACGAAATCAACAACCCAGCGAAAAAAGTGGTTGTTCAAGTTGCCCCAGCGGTTCGTGTTGCGCTCGGCGAAATGTTTGATATGCCAGCAGGCGAAAATGTTATTGGCAAAATATACTCAGCAATGAGAAAAATTGGTTTTGACCTTGTTTTCGATACAAACTTTGCTGCTGACTTAACAATTATGGAAGAAGCAACAGAATTTATCGAAAGAGTAACAAAAGGTGAAAATTTACCATTATTCACTTCTTGTTGCCAAGCTTGGGTTAGATATGTTGAAACTCAACACCCAGAAATGATTAACCACCTTTCTTCTTGTAAATCTCCACAATCGATGTTGTCATCGCTTGCGAAGTACATTCTTCCAAAAACAAAAGAAGGATATACAAAAGAAAATACAGTTGTTGTTTCAATTATGCCATGTACTGCGAAAAAAGCTGAAATTAAACGTAAGCAATTAACAGACAATGGTCAATTTGATACAGACTATGTATTAACAACTCAAGAATTTGCCCAAATGATAAAATCTGCAGGTATTGATTTGAAAACAATCGAAGCTGAAGAAGCTGATTCTCCATTTGGTGAATACACAGGTGCTGCAACAATCTTCGGTGCATCAGGCGGTGTTGCTGAAGCTGCTGCAAGAACTGCATACTACTTAATTACAGGCGAAGAAATCGCAAGCGATGACATCGTTGAATTAAGAGGTGTTGATAAACACGCTTACAACAAAGATGTTGTTCTTGATATCAAAGGCACAAAAGTTAAAGTTAAAGTTGTTTCAACTCTTGCTGAAGCGGAAAAAGCTATCCAAGCAATTAAAGCTGGAACTGCTGATTTCCAACTTCTTGAAGTTATGGCATGCCCTGGCGGTTGTGTAAATGGCGGCGGTCAACCAACAAGCTGCAACACTCCTGAACTTCGTATCAAAAGAGCTGAAGGACTTTATAATGAAGATAAATGTGACACTGAATTTAGAAAATCTCACAAAAACAAAGATATTATCAAATTGTATGATGAGTATTTAGAAAAACCAAATTCACACTTGGCACATGAACTTCTTCACACAACTTATGCTGATGAATTTAAAGGAAGCTACAAAGACCTATAATAAGTCTAAAGCATAAATGAAAACGAGGGTTTGTGCCCTCGTTTTTTATTTGAAAATTTTAAATATAATCCATATCAGTTGTTCAAACTATGAATTGGAGCAGGAACTCTTCCGCTTCGCTCAATAAACACGTCAGAGCTTAAATTATGTACAGGCATAATCGGGCATTCACCAAGCAAACCGCCAAACACTGCAAGGTCTCCAACTTTTTTATTTGGGACAGGGATAATTCTAACAGCAGTTGTTTTTTTATTAATCATACCGATTGCCATTTCATCTGCAATAATCGCAGAAATTGTTTTAGCTGAAGTATCCCCTGGAATTGCAATCATATCAAGCCCAACAGAGCAAACGCTTGTCATAGCTTCAAGTTTGTCAATAGTGAGCGCACCTGATTTTGCAGCTTGAATCATTTGATTGTCTTCAGATACTGGAATAAATGCACCAGAAAGACCTCCGACATAACTAGATGCCATAACCCCGCCTTTTTTCACTGCGTCGTTTAACATTGCAAGTGCGCAAGTTGTGCCGTGTGCTCCTGCTTGCTCTAACCCCATTGCTTGGAAAATTTCTGCGACACTATCTCCAACTTCAGGAGTTGGTGCAAGAGAAAGGTCAATAACACCGAACGGGATATCAAGTCTTTTAGCAAGCTCTCTGCCAATTAATTCCCCTGTAGTTGTAATTTTAAATGCTGTCTTTTTAATTACATTTGCAACTTCACCAAGGTCAGCAGTTTTTGGCAAATCTTTAATTGCAGCGCAAACAACCCCTGGGCCTGAAACACCGATGTTTAGTGCGCATTCAGGTTCGTTTATCCCGCAATAAGCGCCCGCCATAAATGGGTTGTCAGTCACAGAATTACAAAAACATACAAGCTTTGCTGCACCCAAGCCGTCAACATCTGCTGTTAAGTTTGCAGTCTGTTTTATAATTTCGCCCATTTTGAGCACGCCAAGCATGTTGATTCCTGCTTTTGATGTTGCAAGGTTAACCGATGAACACACTCTTTTAGTTGTTGCAAGAGCTTCTGGAATGCATTCTAAAAAGGCTCTATCTCCAACTGAGCAACCTTTTTCAACGAGTGCTGAAAAGCCTCCAATAAAATCAACATTTACTTCTTGCGCTGCTCTATCTAGAGTTTGTGCAAGATAAACATAATTTTTTTCTCTGCAACTTTCGCCAACAATAGAAATTGGTGTAACTGCAATTCTTTTGTTCACAATTGGAATTGAAAATTCATCTTCAAGCTCGTCTGCGAATTTTGATAAATTTTTGGAATAATTCAATATTTTATTGTAGATTTTATCAGCGCAAACTTTATAATCAGGGTCTGCACAATCTCTTAAACTTAAAGAAAGTGTCACTGTTCTGATATCAAGATGGTGAGTTTTAATCATCTCGATAGTTTCAATTATATTTTTAGTGTTAAAAATTGCCATTTTATGTCCTTAAATTGTGTGCATTTTGTCAAAAATTTCTTTTCTTTGAACCCAAATTTCCATCTCAAGAGAAGCTGCTGCTTCGCTTAAAATTTCCTTGATTTCTTTAAAAGATTTTTTACTTTTTGCAATGTCGCACAACATCATCATAATAAAATGACCTTGCATAATTGATTGTCTAATATCTTCAATATTTGCTTCGCAATCTGCTAAAACTTGCGTAATTTTTGCAACAATCCCAATTTTATCCGCACCAGTGATTGTAATAATAATTTTTTGAGCTTCTTTTTCCATTATTTCACATCGCCTTTAATTACAATTAAGTTATTCATAATTTTCATTGCAACGGTTGGAAGAATAACGTCGTTCAAACCGCCTGAAATGCTTAAAATTTTTCCTGCTTTGAGTACAACTTCTTCGCCTTTATAAGTGAAAGTGTAGTCTGTGTCCCTATCTGAGCGAATTGTAATTTTATCCATTATTTATCCTTTCATTATTTCAATACCGCTTGATGTGCCAAGTCTTGTAGCCCCTGCTTCAATTAAAGCAATCGCTTGAGTGTATGTTTTTATGCCCCCTGAAGCTTTAACTCCCATATTATATGTTTTTACGACCTCATGCATAATTTTTACATCTTCAACAGTTGCACCAACACCGCCTTTTACAAAACCTGTTGATGTTTTGACAAAATTAGCGCCAGCATTTGCTGATATTTCAGATGCTATTTTAATTTCATCTTTTTCAAGTAAATCTGTTTCTAAAATAACTTTTAAATTATTTTTTCCACAAACTTCTTTAGTTTTTTTAATTTCTAATTCAACTTGTGCGTAATTTTTATTTTTAAGTTCTGAAATGTTTACAACAGTGTCTATCTCTTGCGCACCATCAGCCAGTGCTAGTTCAGTTTGCGCTAAAATTACAGGTAAAGTGTTTGAAGCTAAAGGAAAATTCACAACGGTCACGAGCGTTGGTTTAAATTCCCCTTTATCAATAATATTCCTAGCAAATTTTATATAAGATGGATTTATGCAAATTCCAAAAAATTTGTTATTTTGTGCTTCTTTAATTAAATTTTCAACTTTTTCGTTTGTTGCATTTGGTGCGAGTAAAGTGTGTTCTATATATTCATTAATTTTCATAAGTGAAATTATAGCAAATATTTTAAAAAAAGGCGATGTTTTTTATAGTTTATTTATTTGAATATAAGTTATTTTTGTGCTATTTTTTGTGTCGTAGGAAAGGTGAATAAAATGGAAGCCAAAATTATTGAAATTAAAAACAAAGCATTAAGTGAATTAGAAAATATAAACAACTTGAAAGAGCTTGAAGAGTTTAAAAACACTTATCTTTCTCGTTCTTCAGAACTCACAAACCTTAAAAAAGGAATGAAAGACATATCTCCTGAAGATAGACCAAAAATCGGTTCTTTGTTAAATGAAGTTTCTCGTGAACTTGAAAATTTGGCATTCCAAAAATACGAATTATTTTACGCAAAAGAATTAAATGAAAAATTAAATGCTGAAATAATTGACGTAACACTACCTTCAACATTTATTCCAAGAGGCAAAGTTCACCCTCTAACTCAAACAGTGAACGAAATTGTTGAAATTTTTGAACACCTCGGTTTTTCAATCACAGAAGCAAAAAATTCACCTGAAGTTGAAGTTGAAAAATATAACTTTGATTTGTTAAACTTCCCACCTGAGCATCCTGCAAAAGATATGCAAGATACTTTCTACACAGAAGTAGGCAAAAATGTTGTGCTTAGAAGTCAAACATCAAACGCTCAAGTGCGCACAATGGAGCACACAAACCCACCAATTAAAGTTATTTCTCCAGGCAGAGTTTATCGCTCTGAAAACGTAAGCGCAAGAAAAAATGATTTGTTCCACCAAATTGAAGGTTTATATGTTGATAAAGGTGTTAAATTCTCGCACTTAAAAGGTGTTTTAAACGAATTTATCAGATTATATTTTGGCGCAAGCCGTCCAATCAGATTTAGAAGCAGTTACTTCCCATTTACTGAACCGTCTGTTGAAATTGACGTTCAATGCATTATGTGCGGTGGAAAAGGTTGTCCAACATGCTCTGGCACTGGTTGGTTAGAGGTTTTAGGCGCTGGCATGGTTGACCCAAATGTTTTAAAAGGCGTTGATATTGACCCTGAAACATACTCGGGCTTTGCATTTGGTATGGGTGTGGAACGTCTTACAATGCTTAAATATGCAATTGATGACATCAGATTATTCTTCAACAACGACGTAAGATTTTTAAAACAATTCTAATTTAAAAAAGAAAGCAGGTAGTAAGCCGAGTTCTGTTTTAAATAATCATCTGTCTGGGATATAGCTTGCGCTATAACACTAGCGTTTTGTCGTGCATTCTTATACAAGACGAGCGAGCAACTCTTCTGCACATTTAAACTTGCATTCTTCCGGGGTTTACCTAGCCTAATCCCTCTCGAGATTAGCTGGTGAGCTCTTACCTCACCGTTGCACTATGACTGTGTTATGGTTCCAAATTCCGCCTGTGCAATCAAAGATTGCTTCGCTTCTTTCGCTTAATGCTCCAGTCGCAACGGCGGTTGGCTAAGGTTCCATGCTTCGCGCTTGCTCAACGCAACCGCTCCAGCATTTCACACAGCTACCTACTTTTCTGTGGCACTTTCCTCACGTTCACACGCACTTGACTTTCTCAAGCGGACTGCTCTTGAATGCTCGGACTTTCCTCACGATTTCTCGCGCGATTATTCGCCTGCTTTCTTGAGAATTATTATACCCTAAAAACATTATTTTTATGCGTTTAAATTTAGCTTCTTTTAAAAAACACCGAAGAAAACAATATAAATCTTTAATTTGTCACAGCTATTAGATAACCGTTATCAGTACTTCCAAAACTCACTAATAGCACTGAATATGACAATTAGAGTTCATTCAGAAAACTTAATACTCCTAAATAACCTGAACCGCACGGGTGACAGGCTGGCAACGGCTATGGGCAGATTATCAACAGGTTATAGAATAAATTCAGCATCAGATGGCGCAGCTGAGCTTATGCTATCTAAAGGCTTAGAAAAACAAATT
>JAFQLC010000017.1 GCA_017396695.1 bacterium | reverse complement strand
CAATGTTAAAATTAGCAAATAATGAAGAGTTAAATGTTGTAGATGATCAACAAGGATGCCCAACTTGGACAGTTGAACTAATTCAAGGAATTTTGAAACTTTTAAATAAACCTTATGGAATATACCACGTCTGCGGTTCAGAAAACACAAGCTGGTACGGTTTTGCTTCTGAAATATTTAAACAAGAAAATTTAAATGTAAATTTAAAACCTTGCACAACAGACAAATTCCCACGTCCTGCCAAACGTCCAACATATAGTGTGATGGAAAACAATAAAATAACAAGAAATTGGAAAGAAGCCCTTAGTGACTATTTAAAACTAAGAAAGGAAAAATAACATGAAAGGTATAGTTTTAGCTGGCGGTTCAGGTACAAGATTATACCCAAGCACCACTGTTGTTTCTAAGCAGTTGTTGCCAATTTATGATAAACCAATGGTATATTATCCGATATCGGTTTTAATGTTGGCTGGAATTAAAGACATACTTATCATTTCAACACCACAAGATATTCCAAATTTTCAAAAATTATTAGGAAATGGCTCTCAATTTGGAGTGAATTTTTCATATGAAGTTCAACCAAGCCCAGATGGCTTAGCGCAAGCCTTCATTCTGGGTAAAGATTTTATAGGAGATGATTCTGTTGCACTGATTTTGGGTGATAATATTTTTTACGGCCAAAACTTCTCAATGATGCTTAAAAATGCAGTCAAAAAAGCTGAACAACTAGGGGAAGCAACGATATTTGGATATTGCGTGAAAGATCCTCAAAGATTTGGCGTAGTTGAATTTGGCGAAAACAAAAAAGCAATATCAATCGAAGAAAAACCACAAAATCCAAAATCAAATTATGCAGTTACAGGCTTATATTTTTACGATAATTCAGCAATAGAATATGCTAAAAATTTAAGACCGTCGCAACGAGGCGAATTAGAAATTACAGATTTAAATAAAGTTTATTTGAAAAACAATAAACTAAATGTTGAAATTTTAGGCAGAGGTTTTGCTTGGCTTGACACGGGAACCCATAGCTCTTTGCTTCAAGCGAGTCAATATGTTCAAACAATCGAAGAAAACCAAGGAATTAAAATTGCTTGTTTAGAAGAAGTTGCATACAGAATGGGTTTTGTATCAAAAGAGCAACTCGCAGAACAAGCAACAAGATACAAAAATAATGAATACTATGGCTATATCAAAACACTAATTTAGCACTTATAGCCTTTTCCACGTAATTCTTCAACAGAATATACAGAGTTAAGTTCATATCTTTTATTTGAACCAAATGCTTTAAAACAAGGGTAGTTTAAAGCAATCATTCTATTGCATTCAACCGTACCTTTACCGTATTGCGATTGCAATGCAATAATAGGTGCGTCAAATTGGAAGTGATGTTGTTCAATTGAACCGTTCGATTTGAAATCACCACCCCAGGTCAAACCAACCGATTTACCAATAGCACCCAATTGGGCGTAGGAACCCTTAATTGGACTAATATCAATAGCAAGACCCATTAAATGCATTGATGAAGTTCCAAATGGATTTGGTGTTCCATAACGTCTAGCATTACTTCTTTTTAATTCTTCTTGCTGACCAAGTGTTCTAACTTGACCTTCATAATTAATTGCAAATTCCAAACCAGCATCTTTTGCTGCTTTATAAAATTCAACAACTTTTGCTTGCATTTCAGGGTGCAATTGACGAATGAATTTCTGGTCAACATCAGGTACAAAATCAGGAATTTCAACTTGACCAGTATCTGAAACAGCTTGCGCTTTTTCATTTTCTTTAGTTGCTAAAACACTTGTTACTTCAGATAATTCGGCATTTTTTGTATTTAAGCTTGCATTAACTTCATTCAACTTAGCTCTAGAAGTATCAAGATTTGTTTCACAAGTTTTTACTTCAGTTTTAGAATCTTCATATGCTTTCTTCAAAGTTTCATAGTTATCTATTATTGCTTTAGTTTCAGGAGTAGCATTTTCTTTAAATTGGTCAAGAAGCTCTGTTTTTTGGTTTAATAAATCTGTTTCATTTGCATCCAACTGAGCTTTTTCATCTCGTGCAGTTTGCAATTGAGATTCTAAATCAGCTTTTTCTGACTCTTTTGCTTGTTTTGCAGCAATTTCTTCATCAAGCTGAGTTTTAAGAGCTTGCAACTCAGTATTTTTTGTATCTATTTGAGATTTAAACGATTGTCTTTGAGAAACTGCTGCTTCATCATCACCCTGAACAGCATTCAATTGCTCGCGCAAACCTGAAATTGTACCTGACAAATCAGAAATTTGACCTTGTTTTTCAGAAATTGAAGTATTAAAAGCGGCAATTTCTGTTTCTGCAGAAGCAATGCTTCCTTCGAGAGATGTTATTGCTTCTTGTTTTTTTGTGATTGCTGTACTATTATCAGAAATTTTTAATTCAAGTTCGGATAACTGATCTTTTTGTTCTTGAGTAACATTTTCATCATTTTCAATTGCATCAAGCATTTTTTGATTTTCATCATCCATCAAGCCTTT
>JAFQLC010000016.1 GCA_017396695.1 bacterium | reverse complement strand
CAAAAGATTTACATAAATATTTCTCAAAAAAACTTAACTAATACTTGACAGCGCCATGCTACTTTAAAAAAACCTATATTTTAAAAAATAACCAGTCTTTCAAAAAGCAACTCAAAATCATGATTTTTCATGCTTTGTTGCATGCCAATTTTATGCTAAAATCGATTTATGGCAAAAAGATTAGTATTCAAATTCGGAACAAATTCACTTCGCAACAAAGAAAAAGATATAGATGTAGCAAGAATTTCTGGCTATGTAGCAGACATTGCAGAACAAATTAAAAATGGTAACAATGCAATTGTTATAACATCTGGTGCTGTTGGTCTTGGTGCGAAAAAACTTGGGCTTGACCCAAAAAACACATCAAAAAACTCTCTTTTTGATAAGCAAGCATGTGCTTCTGTTGGGCAACCACATTTGATGAAAATTTGGGAAGATTGTTTCGCAGCACACAACATTACAATCGCACAAATTCTTTTGGTTGAAGATGATTTTTCAAACAGAAGAAGGTATTTAAACTTAAGAAACACACTGAATAGACTCCTAGAATGCGGTGTTGTTCCTGTAATTAATCAAAACGACGCCGTTTCAACATCTGAAATTGAAACAGTTTGTTTTTCAGATAACGACAAACTCTCAGCCCTTGTTGCAAGCAAATTAGATGCAGATATGCTTGTTATAATTTCAGATATTGACGGACTATATGACAAAAATCCAAAAGAACATAAAGATGCAAAACACATAAAAGTTGTTGAAGAAATAACACCGGAAATTGAAGCTTTAGGCTCTGGCGCATCAAGTGGCGGAAGAGGTGGCATGATAACAAAAATTGAAGCTTCTAAAGTCGTTACAAACTCTGGCGCACTTGCAGTTATTTTAAATGGTAATAGAGAACATGTAATTCAAAGCTTTTTTGATGGCGAGGAAATTGGCACAAAATTCCTTCCAAATAAAACTCTTTCTTCAAAAGCTCGCTGGATAGCATACGCTACAAATATTGAAGGAAAAATATATATTAACCAAGGCGCAGAACGTGCTTTGACTCAAGAAAACAAAAGCTTGCTCCCAGTTGGCGTTACAAAGCTTGAAGGAAAATTCAGTCAAGGCGATGTAATTTCAATTTTAAATTCCGAAGAAAAAGAAATTGCAAGAGGAATTGCAAACTATAATTCACCCGATTTTGAAAAAATTATGGGCGAACATTCAGAGGATATCCCCAAAATTCTTGGCTTTAAAATTAGTGACGATATAATCTCAAAAGACAATTTGGTTATTTTGTAAGGAGTAATATGGAAGACTTTAAAAATATAGCTCAAGCTGCAAAAAGTGCTTCGCTTGACCTTATGTTTGAAACAACAGAAAGAAAAAATGAAGCGCTTTTAAAAATTGCAGAAAAAATCGAAGAAAATAAAGACAAAATATTTACTGCAAACGCACTTGACTTAGAAGAGGCGCAAAGCCTTGTGGAATCAGGCGAAATTACAAAATCAACTTACGCAAGATTAAAACTTGATGAAAATAAAATGCGAGATATGATTCAAGGAATTAAAGATGTCGCAAATTTAGCTGACCCTGTTGGCAAAGTTTTACTCAAAAGAGAACTTGATGAAGATTTAGTGCTCACAAAAATCAGCGCGCCAATAGGTGTCATTGGGGTAATTTTTGAAGCAAGACCAGATGTTATAACTCAAATTTCAGCCCTTGCAATAAAAAGCGGGAATGCAGTGATTTTAAAAGGTGGAAAAGAAAGCAACAACACAAACACAACAATTTTTGAAATCATAAAATCTGCACTTAATTCACTTGATGATTTTAACTCAAACTGTGTGAGCCTAATTAAAAGCAGAGAAGATGTTAAAAAAATGCTTGAATACGATGAATATATTGACCTCATTATCCCAAGAGGTTCAAACACACTTGTTAAATTTATTCAAAATAATACAAAAATCCCAGTATTAGGCCACGCCGCTGGCATTTGCACGATTTTTGTTGATGAATTTGCAAATAAAGACTATGCAGAAAATATTTGTGTTGATGCAAAAACTCAATATCCAAGCGCATGTAACGCAGTTGAGACAATTCTTGTTCATAAAAACTATCCATACACAAGCGAACTCAAAGAAGCACTTGAAAAAGCGAGCGTTGAAATCATAAAAAACCCTGAAAATTATTCATGCGAATATGGAGAGAAAAAAGTAAGCCTGATTGAGGTAAATTCAATCACAGAGGCTGTTTCCCATATTAACAAATATGGCTCAGGGCACACTGATTCAATCATTACAGAAAACATTGAAAATGCCAAAAAATTTATGGCAAGTGTTGATTCAGCTGGCGTTTATCATAACGCATCTACAAGATTTGCCGATGGCTTTAGATACGGATTTGGCGCAGAAGTTGGCATTTCAACAAATAAAACTCACGCAAGAGGTCCTGTTGGACTTGATGGGCTCACAATTTACAAATACTATCTTGAAGGCAAAGGGCAAATTGTTGCAGATTATGCAAACGGGTCTAAAAAATTCAACCATAAAGACTTAAAAATTTAATCTATTTAATGATATGATTGTTTTATGCAGAGTTTTATCAAAAAATTTCTTATTGGAGTTTTTGCCTTATTTGTGCTGTTTTTATGCGGAAACACAGCGCACGCTGCAATTAAAATCAAAGATGTTATTTTTGATAATTCAGATAATTTAATTCTTTTTACCACATCAGGATACCTACAAGCAACACAAACACCAATTTCCAGTCTTGTTTCTCAAGGCGGGGTGCAACTTGTGCCACAGAGTGCATATAACCCAATTAAAAAAGGGGTACTTAAAGAGCCTTCAAGGGTTTACTTTGATATTGAAGGTGCAACCCTTTCTATGCCAAATAAGACTTGGGATATTCCTTGGGGAAAAATAAATGAGATAAAAATCTCACAATTTCAAAAAGCGCCCGATGTTGTGCGCCTTGTACTTAACATTCCCGAAGGAAAAAACCCTGATGACTATAACCTTATAGCATCGTATAACCAACTAATTTTAAAATATTCCCCAAAAATTGCGCAAAGCAAAAATTATATAGATATTTACAAAAATTCAGAAGATAAAGGCTATATTGAAACACTTAAAAAAATAACTGAAACAACAGGAAAAGAAGAAACTCTGCAAACAAAAGAAATTACAAACCACGGCGCAATTTCATCTGATTTTTATTTAGATACAATAGATAAAATTGATAAAGGTTTAATATTTAATGGCGCAGGTCAGGTAACAATTAAAAATATAATGAAGCTCCAAGAACCAAAACGTTTGGTTGTTGACCTTGAAAACGCTAGAGTGAATCCAGATTTAATCGGGAAAAACTTTGTTATCGAAGCACCAAAAGCTGGTTTTGGAGATATGATTTCAGGGCAAATTGGGGGAAAAGACATTTTGCGTGTTGGTCAATTTGACCCAAACACAATAAGGATTGTAATTCAAGGAGCAGGTGCACTTGAGTATAGATTTGTCACATCATACGATATGCAAAAAATATTCCTTGGCAAAAGGTGGGATATAACAAATTCACAAATTTGCGATTATCTTGCAACAATTACAAATATCAGAGCTCAAGAAGTTGGGCAAGATACTTTGGTTGACATCAATTTTTCAAATCCTATTGTGTATAGCACTTTTGAAGAAGGTGGTTTTTTTCACTTAGACATTGAAAATGCAACTGCACCAACGCCTGAAATGTTCCAAAAAATAACATCCATTGAAAGCTTAAAACAATCAAAGACAATAAGGATAGCATCAGACAAAACAAGGTTTTCATTTCCTTCAAAAGATAAAAAAATACTTGCCCAAATAACTCCTGATGGCAAAAATGTAAAAATCAACCTAAAATCAACAAAACTTATAGTAAAACTTGAAAAGAAAATTGAACAACCAAAACTTGTTATTCAAAGCTATAAAAGAGTTGTGCTTGACCCAGGGCACGGCGGGTCTGACACTGGCGCAATTAGAGAAAATGTTTACGAAAAAACAATAAACCAAGAAATTACCGCCCTTGTTCGAAAAAATCTTTTAAAAGAAAAGATTGAAGTTTTGATGACCTTGCCTTTCGATAAAACAATAACCCTTCAAGATCGTGTTGATTTTTCAAACGAAGCAAATCCTGATTTATATGTATCAATCCACGCAAATGCAAGTATGTCGCCAGATACTAAAGGGGTAGAGGTGCATTGGTGGCGAGATGAAAGCTTTGAACTTGCGCAAATTATAAGAGAAAATTTAACAACTCAAGAGAACCTTAAAAAATGGGATACTGTTGATAGAGGTTTGATGAAGTCCAAATTTTATGTTATAAATCACACAATAGCACCTGCTGTTCTAATTGAAACTGGTTTTATGTCAAACCACGATGAACTCAAAGGCTTATGCGACAAAAAAAGGCAAAAAGAAATTGCGGACGCAATTTCAAAAGGTATAATAAAATATTTGAAGAAAGTAAAAAAGCAAGATGATGCAAAATAAGAAATTTTCAAATAAACCAATAGGCGTCTTCGACTCAGGAGTGGGCGGACTCAGCATTTTAAAAGAGCTTGTAACCCTTATGCCGTATGATGATTTTATTTATCTTGGCGACACAAAAAATCTCCCTTATGGAAACAAAACTAAAGAAGAAATTATAAATTTTGGAAGAAAAACAATTAATTTCTTTAAATCAAAAGGGGTTGAAACAGTTGTTATGGCATGCAACACAAGCTCAGCTCTTGCCTACGACACGCTCACACGAGAATTTCCTGAAACAAAAATATTTTCACTTATTGCATCGTGCGCCTCTGAAATTGCAAAAAATAATAATCTTACGATTATGGCAACTGAAGGAACAGTGAAAAGCGGGAAATATGAAGAGGAAATCAAAAAACATAACAAAAACGCAAAAGTAACTTCACTTGCTTGTCACGATTTTGTAAGAATAGTTGAAAATAAATTATATGATGATAAAAAATGCATTGAATATGTTTATTCAATGCTCGATGAGGCACTAGCTAAAAATCCTGAAAAAATAGTTTTAGGTTGCACTCATTACCCATATTTAATCCCAATTTTTTCAAAGAAAGTTGATAAAAACATTTTTATAAACCCTGCAAAAATTTTTGCCGAAGTTGTGAAAAGTTATTTCAAAAACCCGATAATCACACACAACAAAGGCGAAACGGAATTTTATGTAACAAACGACCCTGATGCTTTTATTCAAAGCGCAAAAGTATTTTATGAAATAAATGAAGAAGTTAGGCTTATTTACTAATGACTCACATCTATTGTAAAATAAACCATATAAGGAAAATAAAATGGAAAATGTAAAAATTTATAACAAACAAGAACTTATAAAAAAGCTTGCAAGCGAGAATTTTTACTGCGATGAAGTGGCTCTTGGGAATTATTTTAAAGAGCTTAAAATCGAAGCCATATTTGAAAATGGTGAAGGTGTTGAATTTTTTGATGATGATGCATTTGATAGAATTTTAAATTTCTTGAATGAAAGAAATAAAATGTATTCAGAACAAGAATCAAAAACACAAGAGCAAACAACTGCTCCAACTGCTCCAACTGCGCCAATCACACAAACTGCGCCAATCCAACCACAACAAGAGGCACAACCTCAAGAAATAAAACCGCCTCAGCAAACACAACAAGGAACACAAGTGGCTCAAGATAACAGCTTTAAACTCGATATTTCAGAGAAAACCTTGAATATGATTGCTCGTGTGATTTCAAAAAAAATTGCAAAACAAGTAAATAATATGTTGTCTCCAGATAATTTAAAAGACAGCAATCTTACTCTTTTTATAGAAGAAAATAAAAGATTGAGTGCAAGGGTAAAAATTTTAGAAGACGAAAACGAATATTTAAGAAGGGATTTGAGAGATATAAAAGAAAGCTATACTCCTTCTTGGTTTGGTCTATATAAATTCACAGGAAACAAAAAGGATAGATAATGAACATTATTTTAATGCTTCTTTTAATAAGCTTGCTTATAATTGTGCACGAATTAGGACACTTTATTGCAGCAAAACTTATGGGGGTAAAAGTTTCAAAATTTGCAATTGGACTTCCTTTTGGTCCAACTTTGTATAAAAGAAAATTTGGCGAAACAACTTTTCTCATTCATTCTTTTTTGCTTGGCGGATATGTTTCCTTCCCTGACGACAACTGCCCAGAAAATAAAGAAGAATTAAATGATGAAGATGCAGAAGTGCTTCCTGAGGATTCACCTTTAAGATTTAAAAATAAAAACGGCTGGCAACAAGCTTTTATTCTTGTTGCAGGCGTTGCATGCAATGTGATTTTTGCATTTATGCTTGTTTTATTTTGCGCATTTTACTGGCAAAAAATCCCAACAAATACTTATGAAGTTTTTGTTGCAGGCACAAACAAACCACAAGATACATCTAACATTTTAGAAAAAGGAATTCAAAAGGGCGACAGGCTCTATAAAATTAACGGCATTGAAATAGACAACCCACAAGAATTTTTCTTTGTTTTGCAAAATGCTAAACCATACGACGGCAAAGTTTCAAAAGAAAAACAAGGGGAAGTTTTAAAAAATATTTTAGCTTTGAATAAAAAATATGATGCAAATTCAATTGCAAAGCAAGGTAGTGTTATCTATCTTCCAAAAAGAACTTACGAAGAAAAACTAATCACAGATAAAAACACAGCGCTTGGGCTTAAAAAACTTGATGATAAAGAAATAAAACTAAACGCAAAAGAAATGTCCTTAAGAGACAAAATGCAATCTCAAAAAATAACTCTCGCTGAAGATACTCCAATTGTGGAAATTGCAAACGCTTGGGCTGACTACTATAAACCATTTGATATTGTTATTTTAAGAGATGGTAAAACAATTGAATACAAAAATGTAATTCCAGATAAATCGGGTCTTTTAGGGTTAAAAATATCTTACACTCAAAACTACACTCAAACAAAAGATATAAAAACTGCACTTCGTGCAACAAACACCTATATCACAGAAAACACAAGACTTATGGTTGTTGGACTTTGGCAATTAGTTACAGGAAATGTTCCACTTAACCAAATGCACGGGATTGTTGCAATCACAAAAATCGGCGGCGATATAATTCAGCACAAAGGCTTAATGGAAGGACTTTTACTTACTGCAATTATAAGCATCGACTTAGCTCTTATCAACATTCTCCCAATTCCAGCGCTTGATGGTGGGCATTTAATGTTTCTTGCAATAGAGAAAATCACACGAAGAAAAATCGATGAAAAAGCTTATGAAATCCTAAATTCGATATTCTTTTATGCACTTATGCTACTTATGATTTTTATTGTCGGAAATGATATTTTTGCAATTATCACTAAACAATTTTAGACTATAAAACCATACTTTTAGACGACTTTTAACCTTGCACGAGAGGCAAAAATGTGGTTAAATTTAAGTAGAAAGAGGTGTCTATATGTTTGCAAATAAAACGCTCGCTATGATTCTTGCAGGTGGTCAAGGAAAAAGACTTTATCCGCTCACTCGAGATAGAGCAAAACCAGCTGTTCCGTTTGGTGGAAGATATAGAATTATAGATTTTGTTTTGAATAACTTTGTTAATTCAGGCTTTTTCAAAATAAAAGTTTTAACGCAATATAAATCAGATAGCCTCAACAAACACATTTCAAGAGGCTGGTATTTATCTGGCTCAATAGGTCAATATGTTGATTCTGTTCCAGCCCAAATGAGAGTTGATGGAAATTGGTATAAGGGCACAGCTGATGCTATTTACCAAAACATAAATTTAATTACAGATGATAATTATCACACGGTTTGTGTGTTTGGCGGAGACCATGTTTATAAAATGGACGTAAGGCAAAAATTCAACTACCACATAAACAAAAAAGCAGACCTTACAATCTCTGCAATCCCTGTTCCAATTGAGCTTGCTTCAGAATATGGAATTATCGAAGTTGATGATTCTTGGCGCTTGATTGGGTTCAAAGAAAAACCAAAAGAAAAACCAAAGCACATTCCAGGAGACCCAACAAAATGTCTCGCTTCAATGGGAAATTATATTTGGGATGCTGAAACTTTAGTTGAAGTTTTAAAAATAGATGCCGAAAATCCAAATTCAACACACGATTTTGGAAACGACGTAATCCCTCTTATGTTGAAGCTCAAAAAGAATGTTTATGTTTATGATTTTGCAAAAAATGAACATATTGGAATGACGCCGTCTGAAAGAGGCTATTGGAGAGATGTTGGAACTGTTGATAGTTACTGGCAAGCAAATATGGATTTATTAAAATATGACCCAGAATTAAATCTATATTCAAAAGATTGGCCACTCAGAACGTTTAACTATAACGACCCGCCTGCAAAATTCATTTGGAACGAAGATAAAAGAATTGGAACAGCAACAAATTCTCTTGTTTCAGAAGGTTGCATCATAAGCGGCGGCTCAATTTCAGATTGCGTATTATCTCCAAAAGTGCGCATAAATAGTTATTCTAGCGTACAAAATTCAATTTTGATGAAAAACGTTGAAATTGGAAGATACGCAAAAATCAACAAAGCAATTATAGATAAAAACGTGATAATTCCGCCGTATATGGAAATTGGCTTTGACCACGATGAAGACAGACGCAGAGGCTTCTATGTTTCAGAAGGTGGAGTTGTTGTTGTTCCAAAAGGTGCAATACTTGAAGAATAACAAAAATTGTTTGTAAATTTTTGTAAAATGGCTAACAAAAAAATATTTCACATGCGTTATAATTATATAAACAGTGAAGGGGTAAGATATGATTAAACCAATAGGCTTAGTGGAACCAAAAAAAGTAGGCGCAAACAAATTAGAACCTATCAAAGTTCCTTCTTTCCAAGGTAAAATTGATTACGACAAGCTAAACAAAACATTTGCAACAGGCGTTGATATTGCAGCAGATTACATTAAAAAAGGTTTCAACTATGTTGTTGAAAAAACACCTGGGGCAATTGAAACTGGCAAGCAATTAGGCAAAGACGCAATTGCAGCTGGCAGAAAATATGGCGCTAAAGCACTTGAAGCAGGAAAAAGTGCAATTGAATCAACTTATAAATTTTTCCAAGATTTAAAAACAAAATAAGTTGAACAAATAAATAAGTTTAAAAATCCTCTTTTATGGTATAATTAACCAAGAAAAGAGGATTTTTTATTATGTTTGAAACAAAAATAGAACAAAAATTTATTGACCAAGCAATGCTACTATCTGAAGGCGCTGAAATTTTGCCAGATGGCCCAATGGCGTTAGCTTATAAACTTCAAGAAAGTGAAAAAAATAACAAACCACTAAGAGTAAAACTCGGGCTTGACCCAACAAGGCCTGATTTGCATTTAGGTCATAGTGTTGTAATGAGAAAATTAAGACAATTCCAAGAGCTTGGGCATCAAATTGTACTTATTGTTGGTGGCGCAACTGCTATGGTGGGTGACCCTTCAGGGAAAAGCGAAACTCGCCCAGCATTATCAAAAGAACAAGTTGCAGAAAACGCAAAAACTTATTTTGACCAAATGGCAAAACTTGTTGATATCGATAAAGCGGAAGTTAGAAACAATGCAGACTGGCTTCACTCAATGACTTTTACAGACATTATGAAGCTCGCTTCGTCAACAACCGTTGCTCAAATGATGACAAGAGACGATTTCGCAAAAAGATATAAAGAAGGCTTGCCAATTTCAGTTGTTGAGTTTTTCTATCCTCTAATGCAAGGCTATGATAGCGTTGCAATTGAATCAGACATTGAACTTGGTGGAACAGACCAAAGGTTTAACCTTCTTGTTGGTCGTGATATGCAAGCATTTTACGGACTCGAGGCAAGACAACTTGCAATGCTTCTTCCTTTAATTGAAGGTACAGATGGCGTTAAGAAAATGTCTAAAACATACCCAGAACACTGCATTTCAATTACAGAAGAACCTAAAAATATGTACGGCAAACTTATGTCAATTCCAGACGAACTTATGCCAAGATATTATGAGCTTCTCTGTGATTTAAAATTTAATAAAGATAACAACCCACGTGATGAGAAAATGCGCTTAGCATATGAAATTACAAAAATGTACAACGGCGAAGAAGCTGCAAATAAAGCACAAGAAGAGTTCATCAACGTTATTCAGAAAAAAGGTATTCCAGATGACATTCAAGAGCTCAAGCTTGATAGCGCACAAAATGTGATTGATGTTATGCTCACTGCAGGCTTTACTCAAAGTAAAGGTGAAGCAAGAAGACTGATTGCGCAAGGTGCCGTAAAATTCGAAGGCGAAAAAATTACAGATATAGCCTTCGTTATTGAAAAAGCAGGTGTGTTGCAATCAGGAAAAAGAAATTATGCAAAAGTTGTATTCTAATATATTGGAAACGATAGGCTCAACTCCCATTGTTCATCTAAACTCCATAGCGCATAAAAATTCATGGGTGAAACTTGAATATTTCAACCCTGCAGGCTCTGCAAAAGATAGGGTCGCATATTCAATGCTTAAAGGAGCGCTTGATAGAGGAGAAGTTACGGAAAACACTCCAATAATTGAGCCCACAAGTGGGAATACAGGCATTGCTCTTGCCATGTGCGCTGGTGTTTTAGGCTTAAAATTTATTGCCGTTATGCCTGATAATATGAGCAAAGAAAGAATTAAATTAATTAAAGCATATGGCGCAGAAATTACCTTAACTCCAGCAAAAGAGGGTATGCAAGGAAGTGTTCAAAAGGCGCAAGAGTTGGAAAAAGAATTAAATGGTTTTATTCCTATGCAATTTGAAAACCAAGACAACCCAAATGCGCATTTTGAAGGAACTGCAGAAGAAATATTTGAACAAACCGAAGGTAAAATTGATGTTCTTGTTGCTTCAATTGGAACAGGTGGCACAATTTCAGGGTGTGCTAAAAAATTAAAAGAATTAAAGCCTGAAATTAAGGTAATAGGAGTTGAAGCGGCCGAAAGCCCACTTCTTACACAAGGTTTTGCAGGTCCACATAAAATTCAAGGAATTAGTGCAAATTTTGTACCAAAAACCTTGAACAGAGAATTAATTGATGAAATTATAGACATCAAAGGCGATGATGCAATTCAGGCTTCAAGAAATATCGCAAAAAAAGAAGGCCTTTTAGTTGGGATATCTTCTGGCGCTGTGCTTTGCGCTATAAATAAAATAAGTGAAAATTACCAAGATAAAATGATTGTTGGCATATTATGCGATTCAGGTGAGAGATATTTATCGAGTGAATTATATGAGTAAAAGTTTAAAAAGAGGGCTCGAAAGAGTTCGAGACGACATAAAAAATATTATGGAAAAAGACCCTGCAGCTAAAAGCTACATTGAGGTTATCCTCTTGTATCAAGGGTTTCACGCAATTTTATCATACAGAATTGCAAACAAATTGCACAGATGGAAAGTTCCATTTTTGCCAAGGTTCATTTCACAACTTGCAAGATTTTTTACAGGAATCGAAATTCACCCAGCAGCAACAATTGGCGAAAGATTATTTATTGACCACGGTTTTGGGGTTGTGATTGGTGAAACCACAATAATAGGAAATGATGTTCTTATCTATCAAGGCGTGACACTAGGTGGCACAGGAAAAGAACACGGGAAAAGACACCCAACAGTTGGAGACAACGTAACAATTGGGGCAGGCGCTAAAGTGCTTGGAAATATAACAATTGGAGACAATTCAAACATAGGCGCAGGAAGCGTTGTGATAGATGATGTACCAGAGCACTCAACCGTTGTTGGTGTTCCAGGAAGAGTTGTTCATCAGAAAGTATTTGTTCAAGGAGAGCTCTTGCACAACCGCATTCCAGACCCTGTTAAGTGTGAATTAAATCGCCTAAAATATGAAATACAAGAAATCAAAGAAACCCTTGAGAAAGGCTGCTAAATTCTAATTCTTGTTTTTAATTTACCCTCTTCTGTGCCACATATCAGGGTGCAAAAGTGCTAAAAACGGAATGAGCTCAAGCCTACCAATTAACATATTGAATATAAAGATATATTTTGTTGCAACTGCAAGCTCTGAGTAATTCCCAAACGGATGCAAAGGACCAAAAGCAGGGCCCACATTACCTAGCATTGCAATAGAGCCTGTAAGCGCTATTGTTGTATTGTGTTCAATGAGCGCAACCAAAAAAGTTGATATTCCAAAAATTGCAAAATAGAAAATAACAAACGCAACAAGTTGCCCTTTAGTATCTTCAGAAACTGATGTGCCTTCAATTTTTATAGGATAAACTGCTTGCGGGTGAATAATTTTTGAAATTTCATTTTTTAAATATTTCCAAACAAAAATCCAGCGGATAATTTTAAACCCACCACTTGTTGAGCCCGCACAAGCACCTGTGAACATAAGCAAGAAAAGAATAATTTTTGCATCGATATTCCATAAACTATAATCACAACTCGCAAAACCAGTTGTTGTGATAATACTTACAATTTGAAATAACGAATGCAAAAATGCACTTGGTGCCTCAAAATCACCCTTGAACATCAAAATTCCAAACACAACAAGCGCAAGGAAAATAATTATCCCAATATAAACTTTAAATTCTTCGCTTTTTAAAAATGCCTCTGGTTTTCTTTTGATAAAAATTTTATATTGCAAAAGAAAGTTAGCACCTGCAATAAACATAAAAATAAGAACAATAAGAGTTACTTTCCAATCGCCATAGGCTGCAATGCTTTGTGCTTGAGGAGAAAACCCGCCAGATGACAAAGTGGAAAACGCAGTGCAGATTGAATCAAATAAATTCACTTTGCAAACAAACCTTAAGAGCAAGACTCCGACAAAAGTAAAAAGAATATACAAACCCCAAAGCCAGCTTGCACTATATCTAATTCTTGGCGTAATTTTATCTTCAACAGGGCCCGTCATCTCGCCATAAAACATGTTTCTACCTGCAACTGCAAACTGAGGAAGAATTGCAATAAACAAAACAATAATTCCCATACCGCCAAGCCATTGAGTAAGAGAGCGGTAGAAAAATAAAGATTTAGGATACTGTGAAAAATCTGAAATTATAGTGGCACCTGTGGTCGTAATTCCAGAAACTGCTTCAAAGAGAGCGTTTGGGATGCTAAACCCAAAAAAGAAATACGGAATCGTGCATAAAATTCCAAACAACAACCAAATAAAAAACACTAAAGTTAAGGCTTCTTTTTTATTTGTTGAATTTATTTCTTTCTCTTCAACTTTTTTTGTGGTCATCAAAAAACCAAGTGCGCTTGAAACTAAAGATGCCACAACATAAGGTAAAATAGCGCCCATTTCGCCAAAACAAATTGCACATATAATCGGCAATAAAAACAAAATGCCTAAATACTTTAAAACTGTTCCAATTCCATAAAATATTATGTTAAATTTCATTTAATAAAATAATCCTTAATTTTGTCGGAATTTTCTGTCATAGTAAATATTATAAGTTTATCCTCAGCACGAATTAACGTTTGACCTTTTGGAATAATGACTTTACTTCCTCTTTGAATTATTGCAATGACGGCTGGAGCTGGCAATTTTAAATTCATCAAAGAAACATCTTGCCAAACATTTGGAATAATTATTTCTATAATTTCTCCTAACCCACGTTCAACTGAAGCTAAAATATCAATTTCGGGCTCAATAATTCTGTTCCTAATTTCTGCAACCGCCGTTTCTTTTGCACTTAGCGCAATATCAACACCAACTTTCTCAAAAAGTTTAGCCGTTGCTTGCTGAGCAACACGAGTAATAACCTTTTTTACACCCAATTGTTTTGCAAGAAGTGAACATAAAAGATTTTTTTCATCGTTGTTTGTGATTGAAACACAAACATCATCATCTCCTACATCTTCGCCAGATAAAAGTTCAATGTTTGTGCCATCTGCATTTAGAACAAGTGTTTTCTGTAAATTTTCAGATAAAAACTCGCATCTTTTTAAATTTCTTTCAATTATTTTTGTTTTGATTTTTGTTTTCTCTAAACTTTTTGCAAGTTCGTATCCAACAGAACCGCCACCTATAATTGTTATTTGTTTCACCCTATCGTTTTCAGAGAAGAAATTATTAGCGCAAATATCAAGTCCTTCTGGAGTGCCTATAAATATTGCTTTATCTCCCGATTGAAATTCTGTAGAACCAGATGGAATAAATAATGCTTCATCTCGAACAATACCCACAACAAGCACTTCTTCAGGAAAATCACAATCTTGAATTTTTTTTGATTGAAGAATTGAATCTTGCTTTATACGATATTCAAACATTTGAGCTCTACCTTCGGCAAAAGTTTCAACATCTATTGCCTCAGGCACAGTCACAATTCTAAAAATTTCTTGCGTCAAAAGTCTCTCTGGCCAAATTATATGGTCAATATTCATAACAGAACCACGAGGTGCTTCTTCTCGAATTAGACGGAGAGAATCTCTACATTCTTTGCGGGAAACAAAGCAAACTGTTTTAGCATTGCTTAATTGTTTTACCATAAGGCAAGCAACAATGTTTGCCTCGTCGTTTTGAGTGCAGGCAATGAATGCATCTCCGAATTTAAAATCAAGTTCACGAAGAACATTTAAATTGGAACAATCACCACAAACTGTTCCAACATCAAGCCCCTTAAACTTTTCCAAGTTTTGTGCTGATGGGTCAACAATTATTATATCGTGGTCTTCAAAAAATTCTGCCGCAATGACAGATGCCATTTCATTTGTGCCGTAAATTACAATTCTCATAACAAGAACTTTATAAACTAAAATCCAAAACTTGGCAAGATGTTAACATACTAATTTTTAGATATATTACAAAATATAGCCCAAAAAATTGCCTACTCGCAATTTCAATGATAGAATAATCATATTCTTAATTTGGAGCATTAACAAAATGGCAAAAGAAAACTTTATCAAATTTATTGACGTAACAAACAGAGACGGTGTTCAAACATCAAGATTAGGTCTTGCAAAACTTCAAAAAACAATTATTAACTTGATGTTAAACGACCTTGGGGTTTATATTTCAGAGTTTGGTTTCCCAACAACAAGACACGAAATTAATTACCTAAACGGCAACTTACAACTTGCCTCAATGGGCGCTTTTGATAAAACAAAGCTTTCAGGCTGGATTCGAGCTATTCCAGAAGATGTAATTAAAGCAAGCGCAAATGTTCCAAAATTAAAATACGTAAATATGTCACAATCAACATCAGAACAAATGATTAACGGCAAATATTTAGGTAAAAAAAATAAAGATGACATCTTAAAACTTGCTTGCGAAGCACTAAATGAAGCTGTTAAAGCAGGTTTTGAAGAAATTGGCGTAAACGCTGAAGATGCTTCAAGAAGTGATATTAATTATTTAATTAAATTCGCAGGCGAATGCAAAAGATATGGCGCAACTCGCTTTAGATATTGTGACACTTTAGGTTTCGATGACCCACAAACTGCGTATGAAAAAGTTTACACTATTGCAAAAGAAACAGGAATGGATATTGAATTGCATTTCCACAACGACCTTGGAATGGCAACTGCATGCTCAATTATGGGCGCAAGAGGTGCAATTGACGCAGGTGTTGACGCGTATATCAACACTGCAATTAACGGAATGGGCGAACGTGCAGGAAACGCAGATCTTGTTTCTTGTATTCTTGCAGTTGCAAAATCATCAGGCATGAAAGATAAATATAAAATCGACCCACAAATTGACCTCTCCAAAGCTTGGAGACTTGCAAAATATACAAGTTACGCATTTGACGTTGATATTCCAATAAATCAACCAGCAGTTGGCGCAAACGCATTTGCTCACGAATCAGGAATTCACGCAGACGGAGCATTAAAAGACAGAAGAAATTATGAACTTTATGATTTTGAAGAACTTGGAAGAGGCGAGCCTGAAATTATTGAAACAGGAAGAATGATAACTGTTGGCGAATATGGCGGAATTAAAGGTTTCAGAAACGTATATGACAGCCTTGAACTTGAATTTAAAGACGAAGAAGAAGCAAGAAACATCCTTGAACTTGCTCGTTATGCTAACGTTCACACACAAAAACCATTAACATCTTCTGAACTCAAATTCATATACTACTATCCGCACATTGCAGCTAAAGTTATGACTGTTGAACCATACTTTAACCCACAAGGTGCAATCAAAGATAGACTTGATATGCTCGAAAATGTGAACATCTCAAAAATTTTATAATTATGGAAAATAAAATAAAAAAAGTTTATATTGAAACACTTGGTTGTCAAATGAATAAGTCAGATTCTGAAAGAATTTTGGCAATATTATCTCATTTTAATTACGAAGAAACACTTGAACCAAAAGAAGCAGATTTACTTATTGTGAACACATGCTCAATCAGGCAACTAAGCGAAGAAAAGGCATATTCAAGACTTGGCGTTTGGGGCAAATGGAAAACTCAAGAAGGTAAAAAAATTAAAATCGCCCTCTGTGGTTGCCTTCCACAACATACAAAAGAAAATCTTATGGCAAGATTTCCATATCTTGACCTTGCTTTTGGCACGCAAAACATATATGAACTTCCAGATTTAATCAATAAAGAAGAAAGAGTTTGGGCAATAAGAAATTCTTATGTTCCAGAAAAAGATTACGGTTATATCAGAAAAAAAGATGTGAATGCTTGGCTTCCAATTACTGAAGGCTGCAACAACTTTTGCTCATATTGCATTGTACCATTTACAAGAGGAAGAGAACATTCAAGACCTTTTGACACAATAATCAAAGAAGCAAAAGAAATTGTGGCTGAAGGTTTTAAAGAAATTACTTTGCTTGGTCAAAACGTTGATAGTTACGGAAAAGACTTGGAAGGCAAACCAACACTTGCAGCGCTTCTTCGAGAAATAGATAAAATTGAAGGCAAATTTAGAATAAGATTTGTAACTTCGTATCCAACAGATATTACAGATGAACTTATTGAAACGGTTGCAAATTCTAAAAAAGTTTCAAGATATTTCCATATTCCAATGCAATCTGGCGACACTCGTGTGCTCAAAGCAATGAACAGAAGATACACAAGAGAAGAATATGGCGATATCGTTCGAAGAATAAGAGAAAAAATTCCTGAAGTTATAATAACCTCAGATTTTATTGTAGGCTTCCCATCTGAAACTGAAGAAGAATTTGAAAGAACACTCACTGCAATTGATGAATTTGGAATTAATTATTCAAACATTGCATCATATTCACCTCGCCCACATACAAAAGCAGCAAAAATGGTTGATGAATTTATTCCGGAAGAAGAAAAAGACCGCAGGTTCCAAATTTTAAACGATAAAGTTAAAGAAACTTCTTTGAAGAACCATAAATCTTGCGTTGATAAAGTTTTCGAAGTTTTAATTGATAGCAAAAAAGGCGATGAATGCAAAGCACGAACAACTTGTAATAAAATTGTTTATTTCAAATCAGATAAAGAAATTGGTGATTTTGCAAATGTCAAAATAACTTCTGCTGATACTTGGCACTTAAAAGCCGAAGAAGTTTAGGAATTAACAATTTTTTCGCCAAAGTTCAAAATTAAAAATCAAAATCGTTTTTGTTTGCGTTAATCGTTAATGTTTCTTTAATGTCAACGCCCATTTCACGCAACTCTTGACGAGCTTTTGGCGCATAAACAGTGTCGCCGAAATTTTCTAAAATTGTTTGAAAACAATCAATCGCTTCATCGTTCATTTCTCTCAATTTAAAAAGATGTCCGGTTTTAAAATAAATTGGCGCAAGCGCAGGTTCAGCTGAAACATCCATTTGAGAATCAATTGTTAGTTTAACAGTAATTAAATTATCACTGTCCTCAGGCGAGAATAACTCTCTTGTGTAGAATTTTTTAGTTAAGTTTGAGATAGTTTCGTCTGCTTGTTTAATTTGCTTTTCAGCACCACTTCCTCGAGAATTTTTTCTTGCCGCATTTGCTGGCATTGTCAAGTTAATCCCCCAAACAATTACGCAAACAAAAACTATAAAACTTATTACGTATTTTTTCAAAATTTCTCTATAAATCCAAGTCTACGATGTTATTTTACAATAGGGGGCATGGAAATACCTCAATCCAAAGATTGATTTTAAACCCAATATATTTTAATTTTTAAACCACAAGAAGGATTGAAGATTACTTTTTAAGGCTACCATATTCAAACATTTGTTTTTGTGTGCCCATCAAAATTGCGTCACTTGGAAGTGCGAACATCATATCTGGCACATCTTCTTGCTTAATATTAAAAATTTCAGCTCTAGTGCTACAGTCGTATTTTTTGCCGTCAGCACCTCGGGTTGAGCAGGGGATATAAAGATAAGTTGCAATTCCCAATTCTTCATTTACGCAAAATTCAAAAGAATTTTGCTTATCATTTAAGTTGATATTATGCACCATTTTGCAAGGAGTTTCGCCTCTTTTTACTTTTTTACCAAGTTTAAATATTTCATCAATATATTCACTATCCCCATCTCCCCAAGAGAGCATAAATTCAATTGGATTATATTCTTGCATTTCTCTTCTGTCAGATAAAATCTTCGCAGTTCGCATAATTGGGTCATATAAAACTTTGGTTTTAGTATCTTGCAAAAATAAACTGCTGTATTCCGTATAGCTTGCAAGGTCAACTGTTTCCACTCTCATTTGACCATTTTTTGTGTAAACTTTATAGGGGCTTTTGCCTCTTGCTGTTTCAACTTGCAGGTCAAAAACAAAGGCAACGTCTGGTTTTTCTCTTAATTTTTTTGAATATTCATAAAATTCTGCAGCGGTTTCATATTTTTTCTTGCAACCAGAAAAAATCAAAGCAACACCCAAGACAAAAACAAATAAAAAAACCTTCTTCATCTTATTTCCTCAATGGAAATTATAATCAGTTATTATAAATATTGCAAATAATTAAGCAACCTGGTTAACGAAAACTTGTTGCGCTTGAAGTTTAGGCGCATATGCTTTTTGCAAATTATTATAGTTGAATTTTTGTGTGCCAGTTAATTTAGCTTGTTCGAATGTTTTATTTTGCTCAGGAATTTCGATTGTTCTCATTTCTGGAACTTCTGGTTTTTGCGCCGAAGTTGCATTTTGAGTATTTTCAACTGTTTTCACCTCTGGCAAAGAATCAGATTTAGATTGCTCATCCAAATAGCGCATTTTTTCGTCAAGAGTTACTTCGCCATCGCTATTATAATCCATTTTATCTTCTGTTTGAATGTAGCCTATTGGAGTTGAAGTTTGAACTGTAAATTCATCAGATTTAACAACAATTTCAAGTTCTGCAGGAGTTTCGGCTTCTGTTGTTTCTTCTGGTGCATTTTCTTCTGGAATAACTTCTTCAACTGGTTCTGAAGCTGGGCTTAGCGCAGTGTTTAAAACTTCTGCTTCAGGGGCTAACATAGGTTCAACTTTAATTTCTTCTTTTTTTGAAAGTTCAGCTGGTTTAACTTCTTCTTTTGCAGAAAGTTTAGGGGCTTCCGTTGCTACCTTTTTTTCAGGGCGAAGCTTAGTAAGCATTTCACTAAATGCATAACTTGAGATATTTCTTGTAGCGTTAATTACGATTGCCATTTTGTTTGCCCTTGAGAATTAAAAAGGAATTATAGTTATATAAAAACATACAAACATGAAAAATTTCTTATACATTACAATTCGTTACAAACTACTACTTGACGTAGTAAAAATTATATGATAAACTTATTTGGATTTACCCAAAAGAGAGTGGTAAGAGTATTATCTAGCGAAGTTGTGGTGTAAAATTGGCACGAATAAATAAGCTACAAGAAACTGACAATAAGAACAGGTTAAAGACTATGCAATATGCGGGCACAGGCGCGCTTTTGGGGTATGGTCTTAAGTATGCTTTGCCATTAAATAAATTTGAAAGCGATAATGTATTTAACGACGAATACGTACGTGAAGCAAAAAACATTGCGCTTGAAGCAAAAGAAAGAGCCTATGATAGCATTTTAGAAAGCTTCAAAACAAAGGGCGCACCAAGCACTGAAGTGCAAGATATTTTCATCAGAAATAAAGATAATATTCTTCACGACAGTTTCAAAACAGATGGCCTGCAACAAGGCGCAAAAGAAGCACTTGAAGGCTACAAAAAAACTATAATGCACGCAAGTCAAAGCGCTGAAAAAGAATTTAAAATAAACAGAACACTGCTCGCAAAAGGTGATAGGTTAACTTACTATTTTGTTGCAATGGGTGCTGCAATTCTTGCTGGTGTTTCAATTTTTATGAATTTTATGAATTCTAATAAGAAATCTTAACATTATTTGGCATTTTACCTAACTTTAATTTGCATTTAATCAATGTTTTTGTTACTCTTTTAAGAGTTAGTACAGTTATCTGTCTGTTTTTAAAAGCAAGCAGAAAAAACGAAAGGTAAAGAAATGTCAATCAATTTAAAAAACAAAAAAGAATTAGTTGAGAAGTATGGTAAAAATGCACAAGACACAGGCAATGTTGATGTTCAAGTTGCAATGCTTACTCAAAAAATCTCAGAACTTACAGAACACTTAAAATCAAACGCTAAAGATTTCCAAGCAAAACGTGGTCTTTTGATGATGGTAGGTAAAAGAAAAAGAATGCTCGCTTACATCAAAGAAAGAGATTTGAATAGATACAGAGATTTAGTTAAAAAATTAAAACTCAGAGGTTAATCTTATTGCCACATGTAAAATATTTTTTTACAATGTAATTACTTGAACTAACTTAAGGAAAACAATATGCCTCAAGAAAATTCACAAACAGATATGGGTAAAAAAATAGCAGATGCTTTGAAAGCCCAAAACGATGCAGATTTTGAAATCACAGAAGATTTAACATCTGATGATGTTTTAACTGATTTAGATGATTTAGGTCTTGATGATGATTCTTCTTCACAAGAAGAAGAACAAGAAAGCTATACTGCTGAAAATTTCGATTTCGACACAGAAGTTGAAAAAGCAAGCGAAGAATATGATTTCTCTTCTCAAGCATCAAACGATGAAGATGACGACATCGGCTATGAACCAATCTTCAAAGTTAACCAACAACAAGCAGAAGAGCATGCCGAATTGAAACTTTCAATCGACGCGGAAGAATCAACAGATGAATTTGAAATGCCAAACAACATCAATGTTTTGAAAAATCTTGTTGCAAAACTTCCTTCTGGCGTTCCAAGACAAACTGGTGCGTTAATTATTAGACAAACCATTGAAGCACTTGGTATTTCAATGAAAAATGTTCTTCAAGACGCACAAAAAGCAAAAGATTGCTTGAATAGCTCGATTAGAGATTGTGCTTTCACAATCCAAGAATACAAAACAAATATCAGAAACCTTGAAAAGCAAAGTTTAGGTTACCAAAGACAACTTACAAAACTAAACGATATTATCAATCTTTTTGTTTACACAGATAAAAAATAATTTTTTAAAATAAACAAAAAAAGTGCTTTTCAAAAAAAATGTTTATGTTATTATAATAAATGTAAACAGGCCCCCATCGTCTAGAGGCCTAGGACAACACCCTTTCACGGTGTAGACAGCGATTCGAATTCGCTTGGGGGTAACATATAAAACAAAGAGCCGAATGGCTCTTTTTTAATGCTTAATTTCAAATACAGTTATAAAAAGAAGCAGTTGTTTGTTTTTGTCACCTGCTTCTTTGTGTTTATCTAGATGTTTATCAAAATCAATATTTTTTTATAATTCTTACAAAACTATTAAAATCTTGACCTGATTGACTTTTGATTTGCGCAAACAGTTTTTCATATTTAGCCAAATCAACTTCGCCTGTTTCTTCATCTGTCACCATATTAATCATTTTCTGAATAGTTTTATAAACCATTTTCACATAACCGCTATCAAGCTTGATTGATTCTGAGCTTTCATCAGGCACATATTCATCTTCTTCAAATTCTTCGTCTTCAGCTTGGTATTCTTCAGGGTTATAATCATCTATATCGTCAGATTCTACAAAATCATCTCGAAATTCAGGCTCTTGTAACATTTCATCTTCGAGTTCATCTTCTTCATCAACCCCAAATTCTTCTGCCGCCTGGGCTAAATCACAATCACAAGAATCAAAAAACTTAATCATCTCAATTGTAATTTTTGCAAGGTCTGGGTCCATTTTATCTTTTTTCAAATTTAAAGCAAGGTCAATGACTTCATCTGCGTTATATTTATCCCAAGCATTATAAATATCGGCCGCAATATTAAGCGCTTCTTTATCAAGGGTATATTCAGGGGTGAGGCAATAATCTTCAACAATATTGCCTGTTACAATTGGGTCATAATTTTTAGTTTTATCGGTTAGTGCAAAAATTCCCGCTGCCATATGAGGGTTAAAATTACCATCTAAATCACGGCACATCATAGAAAACTCAAAAAATGGCATATCAGGATACGCCGAGGCAGCTCGTGCCACATTCATCGCAATTGATAAATTTGTTGTATCTATTTTTGCAACACCTTTTTTGGAGCATAAATCAACTGTTTTAGATGCAAGCATAAGAGCATTGCGTGCGGAATTTTTATCAAATTTTGTTTTTGTTTCTTTGTCAGCATTTTGATATTTAGAGGTTGAATGCAAGGCTTCTTCGTTTATGTTTTTGTGCATCCCGTAAATATTCAAAATTGCAAGAGCTCTCTCTGGTGAATATTCATCTTCAACGCTTGCAAGTGTTAGATAATCGTTTCTTGTTTCATTATCTGGTTCAATATTTGCAACAACTGCCATAAAAAAAGGCTTTGCAATGCCAACAATATGATATGAACTATCCAAATTGCCCGCAAAAGAAATCTTGCTCGAAGCATCTTTTTTAATGTTCACTGCTTTTGAGCAAGATTTAACTTGATTATTTATTCTAAAATTATTTTGTATTTTTAAAATCTTCATATCTAAAACCTATATGGTTTTAAGTCTTGTGAAGATTATTTTTTGCTATTTTTCTCTTTTTCTCTGATTGCTTTTTTCTTCGCCCTAATTTCAGCTGGAGTGTCATTTTCTTCATCAATTAATAGTGACGCAAATTCTTGAGCCTGACCAATGTCAGAAGCTAGTGCTAACCATTTGAATGATTTCACAAGAGTAAGTGGTTTTGCCAAATCCCCTCTTAAAATAATCTGGAATTTAGTTGCGTTATAGTCTTTAGCATTTGATGCAAAATCTGGAATTTTATCCATTTCTTCTTGTGTTATTTCTTCGCAGAACAAGAAGAAAGCTTTTTGCATTGCAACATTTAGCCCTGGAGTGTTTTTGATTAAATTTATTGGGTTAACTGCTGCAATTGGCCCTAGCGCATCTGAAACCATTGAGGCAAGGCGTCCTCTAAATCTAATATCTGCCGTATTTGCCAAAATATCGACATTGCCAAAAATATTAAATGAAACAGTGTTTCCTGTTGAATCCATTGCATCAAGGTTCACTATGCCATCTTTAAAATTGATTACACCAACAAGCTTTTCAAAATGAGATGTGTCAATTGAAGCAAGAGAATTAATTACAGAGCCTAATGCCGTTTGGAAAAATTCAGAATTTCTAATGTTTTCAGCAAGAATTAGGTTTTCCAGTCTGCCAAAAGGCCCAAATTGACCTTTATGAATCGCAAAGTTAACATTACCTGCAAGAGATTTCATTTGCTCTTCATATGTTGCACCTTGAAGCGAAATATCAGTATCAAAATCAAGTGTTCCTGAAATTGCATCTTTTATCTTTGCTGCATCTAAAAGCGCTTTTTCGGTATCAAGCCCCGAACCAGCAAGCTTTATCCCGAGCTTAGAATTTAGAAGATTAACAGAAATATCTCCACTCACTCTTCCTCTAAATGCTCTTGCAACAAGGTTATTTAAATAAAGAATGTTTCTTCTAAGTGCAAGTCTTGAGCGAATTGCACGAACTCGAATGTCGCCTGTTTTTAAGCCCCAAACAAGAATTCTTCCTTTTTGCAAAACCACAGGGATGTCTTGAGGTTGCAAATTTTTCACTTGCGTTTTTTGCGCCACTTTTTTATTTTTCGGCGCAGTAATTTTTGCAAAATCATCTAAAATTTTCAAAACTTTATCAACATCAATAAATCTTGAATCAAGGTTAAAATTCTCGATAACTATATTGCCATCTTGAGGAAGCACTGGCATTTTTAGTGACATATTAATTTTTGAATTATCTAAATCAAGAGTGCGAAGTGCTAAATCAAGCTTTGTTCCAAGGAATGATAAATTGAGCTCATCAAGCTTGGTTCTCAATTGTGGAATATCAACACCCGTCACATTAAAACCACCTCTGAAGTGAGGATTAGAAGCCTTCCCTGTAATTAAAAGCTTGCCTGCAACATCAAATTTAGAGTTATCAAATGCCACAATAGAACCTGCAAGTTTTGTCGGCAGGGCAATTTGAAGCAAGTTGATGTCTTCGCCTTCAAGTGTTCCTGAAACTTTCAAAACAGGCGTTCTTACAATATCAATTTTATCCTCATCTTTTTCAGACGGAACTCTTTCTATGATAGATAACCCTGTATCTTTAATTTTTATTCTATTACCCTTAAAATCTGCAAGGAATTTTAGCTCAGTCTCTCTTCCTTTTAAACTTGCCATATCAAAAGGAGTAATATAATTTGCATGGTTTGCAAAAATTGTTGTATCTAATGTTTGTTTTTTATTATCCCCGCTAAATGTCATTAAAAGTGGCAAATTGCCTTTTTTATCAAAGAAAACAGTGCTTTCTTCCCCTAAAAATGTTTGAAGGTCATCAGTTGAAATCAACCCTTCGGATTTAAAATCATAGAGCGGTTTTTTAGCATAATCAGAAATTATGCCTTCAAATTTTATTTTAGAATTTTTGTTAAAATTAAGACGAGTTGGCTCAAGCTGAATTTTATCTTTATCAAACACAATGTTTAATTTTTCCATCAGAAGTGAGGAATTAAAATTCTTCAAAAGCACTTGGAAATCTGAGTTTGATAATTGCCCCGTATATTTATTTCCAATTTGTTCAAATTTTGTTGCAAAATTGGAATTTTTAATTTCTAAATTGTTAAGTCTATCAGCAATGTTTAAATTTTTTACATCGAGATTGATGTTTGTGTTCATTTTTTTGAATTTACCAAGTGCTGCGCCTTTTAAATATAAGGAGCCTGATTTTACCGCATAATTTCTTCTGACTACAGGTTCTGCAAGCGCCACAAACAATTTGCTAAGTGGTAAATTTTCCAAGTCAAAAGCAAGGTCTGTATTTGTTTTAGAATCAATTGTTCCCTTAAGATTAAACTTAGTATCGTTAATCAAAATATTAGTGTTAGCAATTTTTATTTCATCGCCATTAAATAAAATATCAGAATTTAAATCAGCAATTTTAAGAGGAGATGTTTTAAACTTCGCCCAACCATTATCAATTTTGAAATAACCCTGAGATTTTACTCTTCTTCTTGTTGCCCTTAAATTGAAATCAGATTGAATGTAGCCTTCTGTGCTTAAGGCATTAAGGTTATTATGAATATGCGAAGCGTTGAGCGCAGAATGCGCAAGCTTAATTAAATCGGCAATTTTAATTTTATCCGTTTTAACCGTTAAGTTTAAACCTTTAAATCTGCCATAGCGAACAAGTGCTGCAATTTGAGCCTTATCTTTTTTAGATAAGTAAATATTTGAATCAAATTTTAATTTTTTACCTAAAAATTCAGTATGGAAATAACTTTTAGGAAGAGTATATGAAGCTATATTGTATTCAAAATCATCAACATTTAAATACCCTCGAGAAACAAAACCTTGGCGAGCATTTCTAATTTTAAGTTTTGATGAAACATTTGCTTTAACATTGTAATTTTTATACATACCAATCAAGTCATAGTATGGAATTTGAAGCATATAGAGTTTGTCGTCTTCTTCATCTTTAGGAGTTGACTGAGGCAATGCTGAATTAATATCCAAATCAAAACCAACCATTTTTTTATCATTTAGCTTCAACTCGGCCATTGTTTTAACTTTAACATTTTTGCCATTAAAATAACCTGCCCTCAACTCTTCACCTGAAAGCACAAGGTTTTCATTTGTTTTTGTGTCTTTTACCTGAAGAGCGTAGTTATTCAATTTTACATTTGGAACTTTTATTCTAATCCAAGAGAAATTCGTTTCTTCTTTATTATCTTTCACGCCTTCTTGGAGAAATTTTGTGTTGTTGTTATAAATTTGCTCAATCAAACGCACAATTTTATATTGTTTTTTTCCTTTTTCAATGTTCGATTCAATATTAACAAAAGGTTTATCAAGCTCAATGCAAGAAACTTTTACAGTGAGCGCAAATAAAGACGGAAGAGCAACCCTTGTTTTTATGGCATCAGTTGAAAACAAAACTGAATTATCAGGCATCAAAATTTTAACATCTTGTGCCTTTAAGCCAACAGAAAGCAAAGGGTTTGTCGTAAGTTTAGGATTTTTCCAAGAAAAAGACATCCCATAATTTTTCTTTAAGAAATCATTTGCAACTTGCGTATAATTTTCAATATGAATAACATTTGGCAAAATAAACAAAAATGCCAAATATAAAACAACAAGTAAACCTAACGCACTAAAACCAAAATATTTCCAAAAACTTTTCATATACTCTCCTATGTCATCAAGAGTATTTTAGCAGAAAAATATTTAAAATTGGAACTATTTAGCCTGTTCAACCTCAACAAGTTTGTATGTTTTCTCTGAAGGTTTTGGCGCTTCTTGTGTTGTTTCTTCTGCAACTTTTTGTTCTGCTTGCTTATCTTTAATTAAAAAAGGTCTTACAAATGCATAAGTACCATATAAAGAAACAATTGTTCCTAGAGTTTTAAGGACAACAGAAAAACTATTTTTAGGGTTTTTTATAAAGCTTCCAAGTGTCAACAAAGAAGTCCCCGCCATAACACCCAAATAGCCTCTAAATATTGTTCTTGGAACAGTTATTGTATCATTCATATCCGCAGAGTTTTTAACATATTTATCAATATTGCTCAAAAACCTTTTATCTTCTTTTTTTGGTGCATGTTCAGCTTCCAATTGTTTTGTTCCAAAAGAAATATTTGAAGTTTGAATTTTGTTAATCATTAATTTATGTCCTGTTGAATTATGCCGTTTTAAAACATGAAAATAAAAAAATTTGCCCCAAAACTTGTGTTTATTATATAATAAAACAAAGGAAAAATTGGAGGATTATATGGGCAAAGTTGCACTCATAACAGGGATTACAGGTCAAGACGGAAGCTATCTTGCAGAATTATTACTTGAAAAAGGCTATATGGTTCATGGCATGAAAAGAAGATCTAGCTCTTTTAACACATCAAGAATTGACCATTTATATCAAGATATTCATAACAAAGACGCTCGTCTTAAACTTCACTATGGTGACTTAACTGACTCAACAAACCTTATTAGATTAATTCAAGAAATTCAACCTGACGAAATTTATAACCTTGCAGCACAATCGCATGTTAAAGTTTCTTTTGATTGCCCTGAATACACTGCAAACGCAGATGGGCTTGGAACATTAAGACTTCTTGAAGCAATTAGAATTTTAGGACTAGAAAAGAAAACTAAATTCTACCAAGCTTCAACTTCAGAACTTTTTGGGCTTGTTCAAGAAACACCTCAAAGAGAAACAACTCCATTTTACCCACGTTCACCATACGCTGCAGCTAAATTATATGCGTATTGGATTTGCGTAAACTATAGAGAAGGTTATAACATTTTTGCATCTAACGGCATTTTATTTAACCATGAATCACCAAGAAGAGGCGAAACTTTTGTTACAAGAAAAATCACTCGTGCAGCAGCAAGAATTAAACTAGGTCTTGAAGAAAAATTATACCTCGGAAACCTTTCTTCAAAAAGAGACTGGGGTCATGCCAAAGATTATGTTGAAGGCATGTGGAGAATTTTACAACAAGAAAAACCTGAGGATTTCGTTCTTGCAACAGGTGTCACAACAACCATTAGAGATTTCTGTCTTCAAGCATTTAAAGAAGCGGGAATGGAAATCGAGTTCAGAGGCGAAGGTGTTGACGAAAAAGCATACGACAAAGAAACAGGTCGCGTAATAATTGAAGTTGACCCTAAATATTTTAGACCAACTGAAGTTGATTTACTTTTAGGAGACAGTGCAAAAGCAAGAAAGAAACTTGGCTGGGAACCAAAATATGATCTTGCCGCTTTAATTTCAGAGATGGTAGAAGAAGATATGAAAGAAGCAAAAAGAGAAAAATTCTTAAGGGAAAATGGATATGATATCCTAATCCCTCAAGAGGTTTAATAACATTAAAAAAACCCGCTTTAAACAAAGCGGGTTTTTTATTACAAAAAAGATTTAGTTATTAAATCTAAATAGCATTACATCGCCATCTTGAACAATGTATTCTTTACCCTCTAATCTTGCAAGGCCTTTTTCTCTTGAACCTTGCCAACCATTAGATGAAACAAAATCATCATAACTTACAACTTCAGCTCTAATAAAGCCTTTTTCAAAGTCTGTGTGTATAACGCCAGCTGCAGCAGGAGCTTTCATACCTTTTCTGATTGTCCAAGCGCGAACTTCTTTTTCGCCAGCTGTAATATACGTTCTAAGATTAAGCAAGTCATATGCCGATTTTATCATTTTTTCAATACCCGATGATTCAACACCGAGCTCTGCTAAATAATTTTTTGCTTCAGCTTCGCCAAGCTCCACAAGTTCCGCCTCAATTTGCGCTGAAATTATAACCATTTGAGCATTGTGCTCATCGGCATATTTTTGAACACGAGCAGTATATTCATTCCCTGAAACTATATCATCTTCTGCAACATTAGCGCAGTAAATTACAGGTTTTGTCATAAGCAAGTTCATTGATTTTAGCGCTTTTTTCTCGTCTTCTGTAAAGTCATCAAGCGAAATAAACGAAACGTCTTGAAGAAGTTTTAAGACTTTTTCAATAGCTTCATATTCAATAACTGCGTCTTTTTCGCCTGCTTTATATTGTTTCAAAACTCTTTTTTGCCTGTTTTCAAGAGATGCCATATCCGCAAGAGCAAGCTCTGTGTTAATTACTTCAATATCATCAAGCGGGTCGATTTTCCCTTCAACATGGATTGTGTTTTCATCTTCAAAACATCTTACAACTTGAATTATTGCATCACACTCCCTAATGTTTGCTAAAAATTGGTTGCCAAGCCCTTCGCCTTTGCTTGCACCTTTAACAAGACCTGCAATATCCACAAATTCAATGCTTGTAGGAATAATTACAGATGTCTTAACTATGGGCGCTATGGTTTCTAATCTTTCATCAGGAACAGTCACGACACCGACATTTGGGTCAATTGTACAGAACGGGTAATTTGCGCTTTGAGCATTTTTTGAAGATGTGAGCGCATTAAAAAGGGTTGATTTTCCAACATTTGGAAGCCCTACAATTCCACATTTTAACAAAATTTTCCTCTTTTCTTTTTAAAATATTTCTTAAACACTATTTTATAATAAAAAAGCAAAAAATGTTCATTTAAAGACTAATTAGTCCTTCACTAAATCGCACTTTAAGGTTATAATAATTAGAGAAGGGGAGCGAATGAAGCTTTTTCGAAAAAGATATTTTAATTTTTTGCTTTTATTCTTAGTATGCGCTTTTGCACTAAGTATTTATTTTTGCAAAGATTTTTATAAAACGATGCTAGATAGGGCGCAAGGCTACTATTGGATTTGGCAAGGCGACAAGCACTATAAAAATAGAGAAATCCATAAAGCAATTGTTTCTTATAGATATGGCATCAGGCTTCACCCAACGCATTACAGAGCGAAATATAACCTTGCAAATATTTATGTAATGTATGAAGATTATCTATCTGCAACAGAACAATACAAATCCGCACTTGAAATTAACCCTTATTATCAAGTTGCAAGAATAAATTATGCAATAGTTCTTGCAAATGCGCTTTTAGATTACGACAAGGCAATTGAAGAATATACAATTGCAATTGAAAAGCAACCTAAAAAGTGGTCTTATATTCCTTTCATTGTAGATAACAGATCCACATTTAAACACAACAAAGGTGTTGCTTACTATAATCTTGGAATCGCATGGCGCAAAAAGTCTCTGCTTGCAACACGTAGCCCAATTGAAGTTAGGGAATGTCTTGAAAACTCGGTTGAAGCATATAACAAAGCGCTTGAAATTAAAAAAGACTATGAAACGTATTACAATTTAGCGCTGGTTGAGCACTTACTTGGCAATTATATAAATGCTGGGGAAAACTATTGCAAAGCAATTGAGCTTAAACCACTGAACTATGAAGCTCACTACAACCTTGCTCTTATGCTAAGAACTGTGAAAAAATATACAGAATCTTACGATGAATTTAGAAAAGCAGGCTTAATTCTTGATGCCAATGGTGAAGGAAACAGAACCAGATATATTTACGATATGTTGAATAACACAATGGTTAAAATGGTTGCCAAAAACGACTATAACTACCTCGTTCAGCACATTCAAGAAGAATCGGATGCTCTTACGAGCGAAGTAACTTATATAAATGGTGTTCTTGTTGTTTCTGATGAATTGGATAAAGCAATGATTGAAAACTTCAGAAAATGCGCTCTCAAGGAGTATCATAAAAATAAGAAAAAAGGAAAGCAAAAGAAATAAAAATGAATACCGAATTTTTAGGAAATTTATTTGAATTAATAAAACAATCAAAAGACGAAAATGTGCTGTTTGATAAGTTTTTGAACTTAGAAAAAACTTGCAAAGATAAAAGCACATTAGAGGTTGCACAAAAAATTGTTAATATGGCAATAAGCAACCTAAAAGAAAGAAAATCTTTGCTCAAAAGCATAAAATATTACCAAACAATGAAAAACATAGCTAAAATTGTTGAAACTCAATATGAGCTAAAATATATTCTTCCAATTATTGGCGAAATGATTGACAGTTTAATTGAAGACCACCTAGTTTATATTTTCTTAAAAAACGCACACAAGAAAGAATATAAGCTTGCTTGGCCAACAAGATGCATCTCAGGTGAAATTCAAAATAATTTACTCAAAATAACCTCCAAAGGGAAACCTGTAATTGATGATAAAACTGGCGTTTTTCCGCTTATGTGTGATGAAAAGGTGCTAGGTGCTATTGTTGCACATAACCATTTTGAAAAATTAAACAAACAAGAAGAGCTTATGCTTCTTGAAATTTCAAAACAAGTGAGCCTTACAATTTCAACCGCTATGAAAAACGGAAAAATCCTAAAAGACGCAACTCTTGATGCTCTAACAGGAATTAACAACCGCAGGCAATTTGAAATTCGCTTGAAACAAGAGATTGCAACTGCGAAAAGGCAAAATTCTTCACTTTGCGCAATTATGATGGATATTGACCACTTTAAAAGTGTAAATGACACATACGGACACGCAGTGGGCGATTTAGTTCTTAAAAATGTATCAAAAATTATACAAAAAGAAATTCGTGAATACGATATCGCATCAAGATATGGTGGTGAAGAATTTAGCATAATTCTTCCTTATACAGGAAAGGAAGAGGCGGCAAAAGTGGCGCAAAGGTTGCGTGCAGCGGTTGAAAAGAAAAAAATTGATATTTCAGACTTCAACATCGAAGGCATGGATGAAATTTCAGTCACAATTTCACTTGGCGTGAATGAATTTGATAGAGCTGAAGAAGACCCGTCTGTTTTATATAAAAATGCAGATAAGGCACTCTACACCGCTAAAGAAACAGGCAGAAACAAAGTTGTAATATATAACGCATAAAAAAAGACCTCAGCAATGAGGCCTTTTTAAAAATATATAAACTCAACTAAGCACCAAAACACATAAGAGCTTTAACGCTTCTTGCAGTATCTTGAACTTCTTTTTCAGAATGTTCAGCAATTGTTTCGTCTAAAATTCTCATAGCTTCAGTTTTATCAGTCAAAGTTAATAGCTCGTTAATGGTTGACATTGCAACACGAGCGCTCATATCGTTGATGCCTTTTCCTTTATTTACAATTGCAAGTTTGAGAAAATCTGTTGTATTTTTTCTAACAAGAAATCTGCTTACAATTTCTCTAACATCATCTGAAGGAGAATTTGTTCCTAATTCTTCTAAAATTCTAAGAGCTTCACGTTCATCTTCGTGTTTTGAGATGGCTTCAATAACATTTGTAATTCTTCTCATAGTTTATGCTCCCATCACTTTCAACTCTGTTCTGAACATGTTTTCAAGTTCACCAATTGGTTTCTTGCGAAGTCTTGAAACATTATATGTTAAATAATCAAAATTAATATCTTGATTCAAAGTGTCTGAAACTTTTGTAAAGAAAGTTGTTGCACCATCTTTAATATTTAACGCAAACTCTCTTACAGTTGTTTTAAAATTATCAACTTTGTTCAAAGTTGCAGTCCAAGCACTTGCAGTTAATTTTGAAATATCTTTGATTTTATCTTGAAAAATATTAGTTTTTGGCGCAATTTTCTTAGCTGATTCAAAAACATCCATTTGCAAAATAGTGCCTTTAAATGTAATGCCAAAAGGATTTGTATTAACTTTATCAGCACAAGTGCCAATTTTTGTTTCTTTTCTTAGATTTTTAAACTTGTTAAAAGCGTCTAAACTTGCTCTCAACGGGGAAATTCTTTCCATAGCACAACCTCTATTCTCTACTCTATGTAAAGTATCACACATAAAAAATCAAGACATCGTACTTTTGATGTATAAAATGTGCTAAATTTCCTGATGAGAATCGACTTTATCAGTTACTTTTTTGATAATTTGAACTTTGATAACACGAGCACCGTCAACTTCTAAAACTTTGAAGGTAAAATCACCAACAGTCACTTCGTCGCCAACTTCTGCAACCCTTCCTAAATGCTTCATTACAACACCGCCAAGGGTTTCAACGTCGTCATCTTCTAATATATCTGCAAATTCTTCTGTTTCAAAAAATTCGTTAAATTCATCTAGCCTAAACATTGCATTTGCAACATACTCATTTTCTTTGATTTGTTTAATTTCAGACTCTTCTTCATCAAATTCGTCTTGAACTTCGCCAAACACTTCTTCAAAGACATCTTCTAATGTGATGATTCCGCTTGTGCCACCAAATTCATCAAAAATAATCGCCATTTGAGATTTCTTTTCTTTAAATTCAATAAGCAAATTATCCATTGTGACTGTTTCTGGAACAAGCATAGACTTTCTTATAATTTCTCTAAGCTTTATTTGCGCTCCATTTAAAACAAGTGGATAAACATCTTTAACATGCAAAATGCCTAAAACATGATCCAAATCTTCTTCATAAACAGGGTATCTTGTATATTGACTTTCAAGAATAATTTTATTTAATTCATCAAATTCAATATCAACAGGAATTGCAACAACATCAGGTCTTGGGACCATAACTTGTTTTGCTTGAATGTCAGAAAATTTAAACACATTTTGCAAAACTTCTTTTTCCGTGTCATTCAAAACGCCTTCTTTATGCGAAGCATCAATTATCATATCTATTTCTTCAACAGAACATACCATATGCTCAGCATGTGCAGGTGGAATTTTAAACAACGAAAGCATTAAATTACCGCAACCATTTAAAAGCCAAATGAATGGGGTAAAGAGTTTTGTCATCCAAGCGAGTGGACGAGCAATAATTAAAACTGTTTTTTCCGTATATTGAAGCGCCACAGATTTTGGCATCAATTCGCCAAGAACCACATGGAATAATGTTATGAGCGCAAAAGCAATTGTTACTGAAATTGAATGAGCCGTGAATTGTTTTGAAACTTCAGGCAAGAAAGAAAACAATGGTTCAATTAAAGTTGCAAGAGTGCTTTCACCAACCCAACCAAGACCGATTGATGAAATTGTGATACCTAATTGAGTTGCTGCAATTGATTTATCAAGGTGTTCAATTGAATCAAGGGCAACTTTTGCTTCTTTATTCCCTTCATGAGCTAGTTGAGAAAGTCTTGTCTTTCTAATTGATACAATTGCAAACTCACTTGCTACAAAAAATGCATTTGCGAATAATAACGCCGTAAATATCAAAAATTTTGTAAACATATTACTAAAATTATACACCACACATTATATTTATTCAAATTGTTAACTAATTTTCAAGAAGCACTTTAATAGCTTCGCCTGAAGAATGCTCTTCGAGTGCTTTCTTTGCATATTTCATCTGCATTTTTTTAGTTATTAATTTTTCAACTTCGATTTTGCCATCTGCAATTAAGTCAAGCGCTTCTCTAAAATATTTTGGCGTATGATGGAAAACGCTTACAATGTTTACTTGGTCGTAATGTATTCTTCCAGTATCAAGGTTCACGCTTGAACCTTTTGAACAGCCGCCAAAAAGATGCACGGTGCCACCTCTGCGCACAAGCGAGAAAACCTGCTCCCAAATTTCAGGAAGCCCAACGCATTCAATTATTACATCAAGCCCCATTCTCTCTTCTGTCATAGAAAGTATCATCTCTTTTGGGTCTGGATATTTTTTAAGGTCAATTACTTCATCAACATGTGCAAATTCTCGTGCCATTTTAAGTTTCAGCGGGTTTCTCCCCATGGCAATTACCCTTGCGCCGTTTAATTTTGCAAGCGCGCAAAACATAAGCCCAATTGGCCCAATTCCAATAACACCAACTGTTTGCCCTTTTTTAATTCCAGTTTTATGATACCCATGAACAACATTTGCCAATGGTTCTGAAAATGCTGCTTTTTCAAAAGACAGGCTGGAAGGAATTTTAATCATATTTTTTTCAACAATTCGAGCAGGAACAACGATATATTGCGCATAAGCACCATTTAATAAATCAAGATTTTCGCAAAGATTTTCTTCACCGTGCCTGCAATAAAAACACTCGCCACATGGCGCAGAATTAGCTGCAACAACCCTATCGCCTATCTCAAAATTCTGGACAGATTCATCTTTTTCAACAACAACGCCCGCAAATTCGTGCCCAAAACCCGAAGGGGTTTTTTTAATTAAAACAGGATGACCACGACGGAGGGTTTTAACATCCGTCCCGCAAGTAAGCGCTGCCTCAACTTTCACTAACACTTCACCTTCAGCAAGTGTTGGGATGGAAATTTCTTCCCACCTAATATCTTGAGGTTTATAATATCTTATTGCTTTCATTTTATTCATAATTCAATATATGCCTTATAAATTTTGCCACTAGTTGTGTCCTCAAGTGCTTTTTTAATATCTTCAAAGTTATATGTTGTTGAGATATTATCAAGATTGATTTTGCCCTGCGTTATCATTTTATAAGAAGTTTTTAAATTGTCAACAGAAGGCGAATAGCTAGCAATCACTGATAATTCACGATAATAAATGTCGTTATTCGTGTAACCAAAATCACCTTTAACAGATGAAAACACAATAATTTTCCCGCCATCTCGAACATATTTAAGTGCAGTTGGTATCGCATGGTGCGAACCAGATGTCATAAAAATTGCATCGTATTTAATATTTTCATCAAATTTAATATCATAATTTAGCGCCTGCTCTTGTCTTGAACTATCTATATCAAAACCATAAGAATTGTAGCCAAAGTTTTTTGAAGCTTGTGCCATTAAAAGCCCAATTGAGCCAAGCCCCAAGGTTAAAGTATTTGCGCCTTTAATTAAATCAGCTCTTTCAACTGCTCGAATACAACACGCAAGAGGTTCAAGGAACGCTATATGGTCATATTTAAAACCAGAAGGAACCCTAAATGTTGTGTGTTCAAGATGACCTTCGCTTGCGTATAAATACTCAGAAAATCCACATGGGAAAAGGTTTGTAGATTTAAAAAATCTGCACATAGAATAGCTTTTCCTTGTGCAATATTCGCAAGTACCACAAGGATAATGATGAGAAATTACAACAATATCACCTTTTTTAAAATCAGTTTTAGTGTTAATTTCAACAATTTCACCAACAACTTCGTGCCCCAAAATTGCGCTATCATCTTTTTCTCTGATTTTTACAATATCAGAACCACAAAGCCCGCAACCAATAACTTTAATTATCGCCCCAAAGCCTTCTAAAACAGGTTTTTGTGCATTTATAATTTCTAAATTTCCATTTATTAGTTTCAAACTTTTCATAATTGGATTATACTACAAGAATGCAGGAAGATAAGCAAATAAAAAAATGTACAAGATGTGGACTTTGCGCTTCAGTATGCCCTTTATATGAGGTAAAGCCAAACGAAAAAACAATCGCAAGAGGAAAATTTCTTCAACTTTTGGGCGTTTTAAAAGGTGATTTAATTTTAAATAAAAAAATTAGAGAAAATATAAATTTCTGCCTCAATTGCTCAAAGTGCACGCAAAACTGCCCATCTGAAATTAACACTCTTGAACTTTTTGCGAGCATCAAACATAAAAATTTAACTCTCGCAGAAAAAATATTAAACAGCAGATTTGCGTTTAAATTAAAACTTTTGCCAATTAAATTCATTTTCCCGCCAAGCAGAAAGCTCTCCCTTAAAAAAGGTGAAATATATTTCAAAGGTTGCGTTCCAAGTTACTCAAATTCTGGAGATAATGTTTGTTGCGGTTTGCCATACAAAGCTTCAGGGAATATTGAAGCAGCAAATGCGATGATAGAAAAAAATATAAAAATTATCGAAAACCCAAAAATCAAAAAAGTATATTTTGATTGCGCAAGCTGCATGCAAACTGTTTCTACTTATCCATTCAAAAACCCAGAAACTCTTGAAAAACTTGTGCTTTTAGAGCCTCTCCATTTTTCAGAAAGCAAAAAATTCTCAATTCATAAACCTTGTCATATGGCACAAAAGGAATTTTTAGCACTTGAAGAAATCCTTAAAAAAAGAGGGAATTATATAAGCGCATATAACGACAAGCATTTTAGATGTTGCGGGCTTGGGGGCACCTTCTTTATGAAACACCCACTAGTTGCACTTGAATTATGCCTTAAAAACGCACAAAAATTTATTGATTTAGACGTAGATTATGTGCTTTCTCCGTGCCCTGTTTGCACTTTAAGTCTAAGGCTTGGAATGTGGTATCTAAAATTCATAAAACGCATAAAACACAATGTGAAAATCAAGCAATATTAACTATTTTTTGCATTCAGCTTTTTCTTTGATTGATTTTTTACCCATAAGTTTTCTTATTGCGCCTGAAGCCTTAGTTTCTTTTGAGTAATAATCATCAAGTTCTTTTTTGTTCATTTTCTTAATAGGAGTACCTGTTAAGAGCCTAATTGTAGATTCATTTGTAAATTCAGTAAGGGCGGTAATTCCAGTTGCTGCAAGGAGATTCGAGTTGAATGCAGAACCAAATATTCCCATATAAGCGTCAATAAATACTCTATTTGAGAAGTAGTTAATGATTCTGTGTAAAATTCTTTGGTTTGTAACTTCTTTAACACGAGGAGTAACTTCACCTTTTGATTGAATAAGCTCTTCATTTCTATAATCCACAACCGAGAAATAACTTGGGATTAGAGTATTAAAGAACACGAATTTTTTGATTAATTCTCTATTGTCTAGCATTGAAGTGTTAATATCAAAACCATTATCAACCATTCCATTGATATATTTTTTGAGCTCGCCAGAAACATCTGCACCACTTTTTTCAAGTTTAGAGATTTTCTTGCCTAATTTATTGATAATTTCAACAATTGCTTTTTGGTCTTCAGGAGATTGATATGTGGCAAATGAGGCAGTCTTTTTACCAATTTTAGCAGCAAGATTTTCGCCTGTTTTAAATGGTTTGACAACAATTGCACCAAGACCACTTAAAATATTTGCAAATTTACCAAGTGGAGTGTCGGAAGATTTTAGGATATATGTTGCACCATCCGACGCAAGATTGTCTTTTGTCACATCCGCTAAAATATCAGCAAATTTTCCTTTATCTGCGTGGCGCAATTCTTTTAGAACTTTATCAAAATCACCTTTTGCAATTTTAACATCACGGATTTTTAATTTGTCCATATTCTTTGCAAATGTATCAGAAATATTGCCAAAGAATTTTGCTGCAGGTTTTGAATATTTTGTAAGTAACCCTTTGCCAAGTCCAACTGCAAACAATGCAGCAATTGCACCAAACACAACTTTTACTGGGTTTGCGCCTTCTTTGTTTGCGCTTTCGCCTATTTTAGACGAGCTAACTTCTGCTTCTTTTTGTTTTTCTTCCTGAACAGCAATTTTTTCAGGTTCATTTTTGTGAAGTTCGTTGTATTTTGCAAGAGCTTCTTCTTTTGTGAGTGGTCTCAATGCCTTGCCAGAGAATAATCTTGACGCAACTTCAATAAACAAAGTTGTAATCATCAAGTTTGCAATGGCAGCAGTTTTACTTGAGTTTGTAAATCTTGAAAGAGCACCCATTGTTGCAAATGAAGCAAGTGCTTTTGTAATTCCTCTAATTGCTTCATACTTAAATCTATCTTTTTCAGATTTTTGAGCTTTTTGGTGGTCATCATCGTGGAAACGGCTAATATTGTAAAAATCTCTAGCTGAAAAAGCGCCAGAAACAAAAGAAGTGGCGAGTGCGTTTAGTGCTCTTTCAGATTGAGTTGAATAACTACCATGGCTTCCGCCTGAAAGCTTGATATAAAAATCTCTTAAAACATCTTGGGCTTTACCAGAATTTGTTGCAGTTGAAATTTTATCCCCGATACCATGAAGCGAAGAAATAACTTTCTCCGCTCTCACTTGTTCTCGTCTATTGAATAAAAATTTCGTGTCTTTAATTGAATTTAACCAAGATGAATTTTTGAAGGCATTTGTTTTTTGAAGAGAGTCGATGATTGCATTTGGTAAATCTTTAACAAGACCAGGATATATAGGATAGGCTACTTTTTTGAATAATTTAACAATAACTGGCGAATCAGTGAAAGTAATTTCATCGCCATTTATTTTAAAAGTGGAATCTAATTTTATATTTTTCCCAAGTTTTTTAGCAGCATCAATAACTTCGGACACCCTGCCATCAAAAATTTTGTCTGCATTTTTGATTTTTGCAGGGCTGAAATCAAGCTTGTGCACATCTTTTGCAAAGGCCTTTTCAAAAACATCTTTCGCCCCGCTAATAATCTTATCAAAGCGTCCGTTAAAGCTTTGATTATATTTAGGGGATGAAATATACGACCTTACAGTTGTTGTTGCAGGAGCTTCTGGCTTTGCACTATAAAACTTTGAATTTACTTTTACCACTTCTTCAAACTAAATAATTAGCCTTCCTATATATTTTAAAACACAAGCACGAAAATAATTGCCTTGAAACAGGAAATCTTTATCTTTCTTAATGTTTTTGTAAATACCCGTAAAATAAGGTATTCTGTAAGTATGGTTGAAAAAAATGTAAAGATTACAGTAGTTGATGACGATGTTTTGGTAACAAAAACATTGAAAAATTTACTCATGCTCGAAGGGTACGAGCATGTTGAAGCATTTAACCACCCCCAAGAAGCTTTAGAATATTTAAAACTCGAGGAACAAGATTTAATTATTTCAGATTTCATTATGCCCGATATGAACGGGATTGAATTTTTAAAAGAAGCGCAAAATATCCAACCAGAATGCACTCAAATATTGCTCACAGGCTATGCAGATAAAGAAAATGCCATTCGTGCAATTAATGAAACAGGCATTTTTAAATATATTGAAAAGCCTTGGCAAAACAAAGATTTGACTTTAAACATCAAAAATGGGGTTGAGCGCACAAAGCTAAAAAAACAGCTAAAAGAAAAAATTACTGAACTTGAAGCAGCAAATGCTGAACTTGAAAAATATTCAAAAAATTTAGAAAGCATGGTTGAAGAAAAAACAAAAGAAATAATTGAAACAACCACAAAACTAAAAACAATTTTTGATAATTGCGCAGATGGCATTGTAATTTTTGATAAAAACTACAAAATTTTAACCATAAACCCAATGACAACAGAACTTTTTGGGCTTGGAGAAGATTTAATTTTGGGCAAAAACTTTTTTGAGCTTGTAATTAATGAAAAAAATCAAAAAGTTTTTGATATTTTAAAAGAAAATAAATACCCATACCTTAGAAATTTTAGCCTTATAAATTACAAAGACGAGAAAAAAATCCCAATAGAATTAAGTCTTTCGCCCGTATTTAACGAAACACATAATTTCTATATTGCAGTCATTCATAACGTTACACTTCAAAAAGAAAACGAACGTCTAAGAGATGATTTTATGGCAACACTTACACACGACTTAAGAACCCCGCTTCAAGCTGCAATTAGTGGGTTAGAGTTCATTTTAAACAAAAGCCTAGGTGAAACCACCGAAGAACAAAATTTGTTTCTTAAAACAATGAAAGAAAGTAACGAAGATATGCTTGGGCTTGTAAACGCTCTTCTTGAAGTTTACAGATATGAAAGCGGGAAACTTTTCTTGTGCAAAACTCAATTCTGCATAAACACTTTAATTAAAAAATGCGCAAAAGAACTTGAAATTCTTTTTGAAGGAAGAAAAGTTATTTTCAATTTTGAAGACGAAGAATTTATTATAAATGCTGATATCAATGAAATCAGAAGAGTGCTCACTAATTTAATTTCAAATGCCCTAAAGCATAGCGAATGCGCAGATGAAATTGTTATCTCGACATATAAAAAAGATAAAAGTGCATTTGTGAATGTGAAAGATAATGGAATTGGCTTAAGCAAGCAAGATGCAGATAATTTATTCAAAAGATTTTCACAAGGCACTGCTCGCAAAAAAAGCTGTTCAACAGGACTTGGTTTGTATCTTTCAAGACAAATTATCGAAGCGCACAATGGCAAAATCTGGGTTAACTCAGAAGAAGGAAAAGGTTCAGAATTTATTTTTGAACTAAAGGGTACAATAGTAGAAAATAGGACTTTAATATAATGGAAAAGGTGAAAATTTTATTAATCGAAGATCATGTTATGACAAGACTTGGAACTGCAATGGTCATCAAACAAGTTGAAAATTTTGAACTTGTGGCAGAAGCAGGAGATGGAGAATCTGGCATTAATCTTGCAAGAAAATTTTTACCTGATGTGATTTTGATGGATATTGGGCTTCCAAAACTTGATGGCATTGAAGCAACCAAAAAACTTAAACAAGAATTAAATATTGGCTCAGGAATTTTGATGTTTACATCTCGTGATAATAGAGATGATGTATTTTCTGCGCTTAAAGCAGGAGCTGATGGTTATATTATGAAAGGCTCAAGCCCTGAAACTTTAATCAATGCAATTAATGCAATTGGAAGTGGCGCAAGTTGGCTTGATCCACAAATTGCAAGGCTTGTACTATCTTCTATTCAAGAAGATGAAGAAAAACAAGAAACTCAAGAAGAGCTTGCAAAGCCTCAAGACAAAAAAGAAAACAATAAATATGGGCTTACTCGCCGTGAACTTGAAGTTTTGTCTTTAATTGTCGAAGGTCTTTCTAACCCTGAAATTTCAGAAAGACTTGTTGTTTCACTTGCAACAACAAAAGCACATGTTCATAGCATTTTGCAAAAATTATACATTCAAGGAAGAGCAAAAGCTGCAGTTTTTGCAGTGCAAGAAGGTCTTGTATAAAACTTGAAAAAATTACCTCAATCATTAAATAATATTTAAACCTTTTATATGAGCGAAAAATAAGCAATAGAGGGTAAAATGAATATGGTTAATTGCAATTTGGGGTAGTTTTGTATAACATCATCAATCCTGTAAATATTACATACAGAAATTTGCCTACGATTAAACCTAAAAAAGAAGAGGCAAAAGCAACTGAAGAAAAGGCACAAGAAGGTGTCAATTCTAATCTGCCTCAAACCCCTGATGTGCTTGATGAAAAACAAAAAAGAAGAGAGTTTCCAAACGGAAACGCAGTTGCAATTGACTATGCAAAAAACAAAATAAACATCTCACAAATATTAACCGATTTTAGAAGCACAATATCCGCAATTGCCACCCCACCAAAGATTATGGAGGAAATTGAAGGATATTTAAAAATCATTGACACAGAAAGCGCCAAAGAAACCCCGAATAAAGACATAATCAGAACAAACTTAAAATATGCTTCCCAAATTACGGATAATTATATTTCAGAAACCCTTGAAAAAGAGTCAAAAGTTGTTGAAAACTGGATTGACGCTTTATTTTTGCAAAGAATAGTATATAAGGCAAACCCAGAAGATGTTAACGAAGCATACAAAATAAAAATTGAAAAAAGTGCAAAAATTGAAGATGCAAAACAACGAGGAATAGAGGCAAAAGAGCAAAAAGAACAAGACAAAACTAGCTTTATCTCAATCTTAAAAGAAGCCAAAGCCGAAAAAAGTGACCTTAAGGTAGCATTTAGCAAATGTACAGAGGCACTTAATCTTGCAAAAAAAATGGGAAACCCTGAATACATTGCAGCAGCACATCTTGAAAGAGCAAAAATTTTAGACAAATGCGACTACCCTCGCCTTGCGGTGAGTGAATTTGCTCGTGCAACAAATTGCAACGACCACAATATCAAAACCCATGCGCACCTTGGACTTGCTCAAATTTACGACGATTACGGCGAATTTGAAGGCGCTAAAGAAAATTATCACGAGGCAGTAGCACAAAGTGGCGAAGGAAATAATATGACAGGACAAACCCTTGCGCTCAAAGGGCTTGGCACACTTTATGCAAACAAATTTGATATGCAAAACACACAAATGTTCAATGATTTGGCACTCATAAGTATGGAAGATGTACAAAACGAAAATATTAAAGCAAGAACATATAAAAGAATTGCAGATGATTACAGTTATCTTGGCGAAAACAAAAAAGCATTGAATTATTTGAAACTCTCAACCGAGATTTTCAACAACCAAGAAAACAAAGCTTTAAGGGCTGAAAATTTAGAAAAAAATTACACAATGGCATCTGATTTAATGGGAAAACTTGGAAACGACTCTAAGGCAAAATCTCTTTTATTAAAAGCTCGTCTTGCAAAACTTTCCGCATAACATCATATTTTCCGCAAGGAACAACAAAATTAATTTCACCTGCTACAACCTTTTTATCAGATTTCATCAATTCTATAATTTTATCAGCCTTAAAAGCACGAGGGATATCCGTTTTAAGACCAAGTGAATTTAAAAGTTGAATTGCATTTTCATAATATTCTTTTTCAATCAAACCGAGCTTCAATGACAAATCAAAAATAAATTTTAAACCAATCGAAACACCTTCACCGTGCGTAATTTTAAAGTTTGTAAGCTTTTCAAGTGCGTGGCATAATGTGTGCCCTAAATTCAAAATGGCGCGCAAATTGCTTTCGTGTTCATCAGCAGAGACAACATCGGCTTTAATTTGACAAGAGCGAGCAATAATATTTTCATAATTCTGCTTGTAGTCTTTTGTTGATAAAAAATCAAAAAAAGTAAAACTTTCATCAAAAGTATTGCAGGCAGTTTTTTCAATGAATGCATATTTTACAACTTCAGCAAGCCCTGTTTTAATCTGCCTTTCTGGAAGTGTTTTAAGAACATTTGGGTCAATCAAAACGCATTTTGGTTGATAGAAAGCACCGAGTAAATTTTTTCCATATTTAGTATTTACTGCAACTTTTCCGCCAACTGAAGAATCAACTTGCGCAAGAAGTGTTGTCGGAATTTGAATAAAATTTACACCACGCAAAACGCTTGATGCCACATATCCTGTGATATCTCCCACAACTCCGCCACCAAGCGCCACAATAGTATCTTTACGTTCAATTTTTGATGCCAAAAGTTGGTTTGAGATATATTCAAAAGTGGCGAGGTTTTTATATTTTTCGCCATCTTTTATAACAATTATTTTCTTTGCATGTTTTTTTAAATATTTCCCGTAAAGCTTATTTACAGTTGTATTTGTGACAACAAAAACATTGCCTCTTAAATATTCATCGAGATTTTGAAGAAGATTATTTTGAATAATTATAGGATAGGACCTATCTCCCAAATTTACATCAATTTTCATAAGTGCCTCATAATATCATGCACAACTTCAATCGGGTTTCTATCTGCCCTAATTATTCGCCTTGAACAACGAAGATAGTTCTTTCTTCTCTCAAGATAAAGTTTTTCAAATTCTTCAAAAGTCGATAATTTAGGACGGGATTCATCGCCAGAAATTCTATCATATAAAATCTGTGGTTTTGCATCTAAATAAAAAACGTTTCGAGAGCCCCTTAAAAACATGTGGTTTCTGGCCTGTTGCACAACCCCACCGCCACAAGCTATCACGCAATTTTCCTTTTCAAAAAGTTCGGCCAAAACGTGCGATTCAATTCGCCTAAAGTGCTCCTCTCCTTCATGGGCAAAAATTTCAGCAATTAACCTGCCTTCTTGTTCTTCGATAATGCTATCCATATCAACAAATTCATAGCCCAATTCATCAGCAAGAAGCCTACCTATTGTGCTTTTTCCAGAACCCATCATACCAATTAAAAAAATATTATTTCTTCTCATAGTTTATTTTTATCTGCTCCATATTATCAGACCCAAAACGCTCTAAAAATGCATTCAGAAGAACAATCCCCACCATATTAACGGCAACTGCGCCACATGCTTCTACAGCACAGGTGTCAGACCTTTCAAAGTGGGCTTTTTTGGGTTCTTTTGTTTTAATATCAAAAGAATTAAGGGGTGAAATCATAGTTGGAATAGGCTTCATTGCACATTTAACAACCAAATCTTCACCATTTGTCATTCCGCCTTCAAGCCCGCCTGCATTATTTGTTTTTCTTGTGCATTTTTCATTGTAATACATTTCATCATGAACTTTATCACCCGAGAAATTGGCAACATCACGTCCCATGCCAATTTCAACAGATTTAATTGCAGGAATACTCATAATAGCCTGTGCAATTAGTCCATCAAGCCTTCTATCCCAGTGCACGTGAGAACCTAAACCAATTGGCAAATTTTTATAAACAACTTTTATTTCGCCACCTAACGTTACACCAGCATTTTTTGCTTCATCTATTTTTGAATTAAATTTGTGAGGGTCAGATTCTCCGCCAATTGATAAAATTTCAAACTCACCAACTATATTAAATTCAGATAAAACACACCTTGCAATTGCGCCAACTGCCACCCTTGTTGCGGTTTCACGAGCACTTGAACGCTCTAAAATATTTCTAATATCATCTGTGTTGTATTTATGCGCACCTGCAAAATCTGCATGCCCTGGGCGAGGAATTGTAATTTCTTTTGCGCTTAAAACTTCAGAATAAAGCTCTGTATCAACAACATCTGCGCTCATTGGAATTTTCCAATTCTCAAAATCTTTATTGTTAATTTGAATGCAAACAGGCGAACCTATCGTTTTTCCATGACGAATGCCAGATAAAACTTCTATTTTATCTGTTTCAATCGCCATTCTTCCGCCTCTGCCATAACCTTTTTGGCGAGAAGCGAGTTCAGCATTTACAAATTCAAAATCGATATTAAAACCCGCAGGCAACCCCTCGATTATTGCGTTCAAGCACTTGCCGTGCGATTCTCCAGATGTTAAAAATCTAATTCCCATTTTTTCCTCTATACATAAGTCCAAGGCACATGTTCTTCTGCAATCATAACTTCAACACCAGTTTTTGCAATGATTGCTTGCATTTGTGGCAAAAATGGAATTTCTGATTCAAAATGCCCAACATCTGCAACTGCAAAACCACGCACCTCGAGGGCATTATGGAATTTCACATCTCCTGTGATATATAAATCTATGTCATAATTTGCAAGTTTTTTGATATTGCCAGCACCAGCGCCAGCACAGATTGCCACGTTTCTAACTGTTTCAATATTGTCAGGGTTCACAAGCTTAATTCTTTCAGAGCCAAGCGCAGTTTTGGCCGATTCCAAAAAGTCATCAAGCGCAATTTCATCTTTAATGTGCGCAATTTTAATGTAATCATCAGCAGGCACAAGGTTTTTCAAACCTAAAACACCAGCAAGCGTATCTGTTGTAGAACCATAAGTTTTATCCATATTCGTATGCGCACTATAAACACAAATATTATGTTTAATTGCTTGCACAATAATAGGGTTATCAATTTTACTTAGCTTATCAAATATAAAAGGGTGATGAGTAACAATTAAATCACAATCATTTGTGATTGCTTGTTCAAGCACATCTTTTGTAAGCGACAAAGCAACAAGAACTTTGTTTGTGTAATCGTGGTGCAGGTTAATTTGCCAACCAGAATTATCCCAATCTTCTGCAAGATCAAGAGAAGCATAGCCTTCAATTACTGAAATAATTTTTTCTGTTTTAATCATACAAAAGCTCCAAAATTTTAACTGCCGCCTGTTTTTTGGAAATATTTTCAAAATGCTTAGTTTCATCAGATTTTGAAATTATATATATTTCCGTGTCGTCTTTTCCGAGGGATTTTTCCGCTTCATTTGCAACTATAAAATCGCATTTTTTAGCTTCTAATTTTGATTTAGCACACTCTAGCAAATTTTCAGTTGCAAGACAAAAACCAATAACCTTTTGATTAAGTTTTTTATTCTCTGCGATACTTTTAAGTATATCAGGATTTTTAACTAACTCAAGCCTTAAAGTTTCGTTATTTTCTTTTGTTATTTTTTGCGTTTTGGGGTTTTCGATTCTATAATCCGCAACAGCTGCTGCCATAATTAAATAATCAGAATTTTCAAACTCTGCTTTTACTACATCCAACATATCGCAAGCACTTGCAACTTCAAGAACTTTGTATGGCGCATTATGTGAAAATGTCGAAACAAGCGTTACATCCGCTCCAAGTTTATGGGCAGATTCCGCAAGTGCTAACCCCATTTTTCCACTTGATGCGTTTGTTATATATCGAACAGGGTCAATATATTCTTTTGTACCACCTGCGGTTATTACAATTTTTTTACCCGTAAGTGGTAACTTCTTCGCAAGAAATTCAAGTGTTTCTTTGTATATTTTTGAAGGCTCAGGCATTTTTCCTTTTCCCTCAACTCCACATGCAAGAAAACCGTATTCAGGCTCGATTATATAAACCCCTGCATTTTCGAGTTTTTTCAAATTTTCTTGCACAATATCATTTTCCCACATTCCGGTGTTCATAGAAGGAACAACAACAAAAGGTTTCTTGTGCCCAAGATAAGCGCACGCAACACTTGTCATGAGATTATCAGCAATGCCGTCTGCGATTTTTGAAATTGTGTTGGCACTAGCAGGCGCCACTACAAAAACATCTGCCCAATCAACAAGTGAAATATGCTCGGTTGAACCTTTTTCTCTAAATTGGTCAAGGTAAACAATATTGCCAGAAAGTGTTTCAAGTGTTTTTTTGCCTAAAAATTGAAGGGTGTTTTCTGTAATAACAACTTTCACTTGGTCTCCTGTGTGCTTGAATTGCCTTATAAGCTCACAAGTCTTATAAGCAGCAATTGCCCCAGTTATGCCAATTAATACATTTCTCAATTTTTCTCGCTTTCATACACGGATTGAAGTTCACCGAATGCTTGTTCAACTGTTATATTTTTTATTTGATATTTAAAAAGATGAGCATTTTTCATTTCTTCTTTAGCTGCACTGAGCCTTTTTTGCACCGCCTCTTCAGATTCCGTATTCCTGCCTCTTAAGCGCTCTTCAAGTTCTTCTTGAGAAGGTGGCATAATAAAAATTGAAACCGCATCAAGATTTTGTTTCATTATTTTTTTAACACCCTGAACTTCGATTTCAAGGATAATGTCATATCCTTCATTTAATTTTTTGGTTACATAATTTTTGCTTGTGCCATAAAGGTTTCCAGAATATTCCGCCCATTCAAGGAAAGCATCTTCTTCTATCATCTGCTCAAATTTTTCCCTTGAAACATAAAAATAATTCACCCCTTCAGCTTCACCTTCACGAGGTTTTCTCGTTGTTGTTGAAATTGAATAAATGAGATTATCATTATGCGCAAGAAATTTTTTCAAAACAGTGCCTTTGCCAACTCCTGATGGCCCTGCGACTATGAATAATTTTCCTGTTTTTCCATTCATTTGGATATATTATACACGCAATTTAGGTATTTTATCAAGATTTAATTCCGGTTGAACCAAAACCACCTTCACCCCTTTTTGTCTCTGATAAATTGGTGGTTACTTCAATTTCAGCCTTAACAACTTCTGCTATTACCATTTGTGCAATCCTGTCCGCAGGGTTTATTGTAAAAGCCTCATTTGAAAGGTTAACAAGCGGAACGCAAACTTCGCCCCTATAATCTGAATCAATTGTTCCTGTGCAGTTGATTAATGTTATTCCGTGTTTTATTGAAAGCCCGCTTCTTGGGCGAACTTGCGCTTCATATCCCATTGGAATTTCAATTTTGATGCCTGTTGGAATTAATTTACGCTCAAGTGGCTTTAGGGTTATTGGTTCTGCAATTGATGCCACCAAATCCATACCAGCAGCGCCACTTGTTTTATACTCAGGCAAACAAACACAATGCTCGAGTTTTTCAATTTTCATCTCAATTTTTTTCACAAGTTCAACTCCCATAAAATTTTAATTCCCTTATGAGTCAAGTCTTTATCTATTAAATCAAATTTGCGCTCTACCTTGTCGTATAAAATTTCACTATATCCGCCACAAGCAATAAACGTTGCAGGCTCGCCAAGCTCTTTTTCAGAAAGCGACACCATTCCATCAATCATACAACTATGCCCACGAACAATTCCTGCAAGCATAGCATCAACAGTATTTTTCGCTATCACATTTTTTGCTGTTTCGATTCTAAGTTTTGGAAGCTTTGACGTAAATTTCGTAAGGGATTGAGCCTGAATATTAACCCCAGGGGCAATCATTCCGCCAACAAAATTATTGTTGCTATCAATAATATCAAATGTGGTGGCTGTTCCAAAATCAGCAACAATAACAGGTAATTTACAGTGTTTTACAGCATATGCTGCGTTTGCAATTCTATCTGCGCCAAGCTCAGCTGGAACATCAATTTTGATTCCAAATGGAAGTTTAATTTTGTGGGTAATATTAAAAACTTCAACTTTTAAATATTCTGAAATTGCAGTTTTTATTGTTTCATCAAGCGCAAGAACAACATTTGATATAGCGCAAGCAGTGATATTCAAGGGAATATCGGATTTTTTTATTAAATCAGATATCAACGAGCCGTATTCATCTTTTGTTTTTTTAGCGTCAGATGAAATACTAAAAGCTCGAACAATATTATCTCCGTCAAACACTCTGAAACTTATATTAGTGTTTCCAATATCAATTGTTAGTAACATTTTATCCTCGTTTGCCACATTTTAAAAAAGCCGCTTTCGCGGCTTTTAATTATTTTTTAGGATTTAAAAAATCCGGAATATCTAGAAAACCACTTCTAGTTGATGTAGATTCAAAATCAGTTTTTGGAACATTTGGAAAATCAAATTGTCCTGAAAGTGAAGATGAACCTGAATTTGGATTAAATTGAGGAGTATCAAATATGGTTCCTATTGAAATTTTATTTGAATCCTTAATTTTTACTTCACCGTTTTGAAGCGAGAAGCCTGTTGCAATAACTGTGATTTGGATTTCACCTTGGATTCTATCATCAATTACGGAACCAAAGATAACAACCGCATCTTCGCTAATTGCATCGTGAATAACACTTGCAGCTTCATTTACTTCGTGAAGTGTCATATCAGAACCACCAGTAACATTCATAATGATGCCAGTTGCACCATTGATTGAAGCTTCGAGAAGTTTAGAACTAATTGCAGATTTCGCAGCTTCGATTGCTCTTCCTTCACCAGATGCTTTACCAATACCCATAAGAGCTGAACCAGATGATTGCATAACTGTTTTAACATCGGCAAAGTCAACGTTGATGATACCAGGAACAACGATGATATCGGAAATACCTTGAACACCTCTTAAAAGAACTTCGTCAACAATCAAGAATGCATCACGCATTGTTGTTCTGCGTTCAACAACTTCCATCAATTTGTCGTTAGGAATAACAATTAGAGCGTCAACATTTTCTTTTAATTTTTCAAGACCTGCATTTGCTTGAGCTAAACGCTTTTTGCCTTCAAAACCAAATGGTTTTGTAACAACGGCAATTGTTAATGCGCCAAGTTCTTTAGCAATTCTTGCAACAACAGGAGCAGCACCTGTACCAGTTCCGCCACCCATACCAGCTGTAACGAAAACCATATCTGCGCCATCTAATGCAACAACGATATCTTCTCTGTTTTCTTCAGCAGCTTTTTCACCGATTGAAGGATCTCCACCAGCACCAAGACCATTTGTTAATTTTGTGCCGATTTGCAAAGTTTTTTGGGCTTGAGACATTGCAAGAACTTGAGCATCTGTGTTTATTGCCCAAAATTCAACGCCGTTCAAACCAGCTTTTATCATTCTATTGACAGCGTTTCCGCCACCGCCACCAACACCTACTACTTTAATGCTTGCATTATTAGAAAATCTTGGTTCTTGTGGTGCAGCACCTAACTTATTGTCAAAACTGTCTAATCTAAATTTTTCCACTTTTTGTCGAGCTCCTTAAGTAAGTCGTCCTTTTTAATAAAATAATATTTTAAAAACAATTCAATGTAAATATATTTTTTACTATTATCACGCAAAATTAACATAAATTCAAATTACTAAATAAATGTTTACATATTCATTTCAAAAACAACGGAATATACGAATTTGATACAAAAAACTTGTCTTATTTTGTTTTTGAGTATAAAATAATTACATACAGATTTAATTTATTTATTTTTATTTTTGTATTGTCAATATTAACTACGCTATCGAGGGATAGAGAGATTATGTACACAAACAAATGCACAAAGTGCGGCAAGGAATTTGAGACAAAAAACCCAAAAAGAATGATTTGTCCAGATTGTTTGTACCCTGAAAGAACAACTATTGACCCAAACGCTCCGCAAGCAGAATTTCAAAGAAGTTATAGTGCAGGAGTTGGAGCACCGGCTTCAGGGAATAGTTATTCAAGAAAACCATACGACCCTTCAAGAAGAAATAGCTATGGCGGCGGAAACCATGGCGGAAATCGTGGCGGGTTTAACAAACCACAAAGACAAGGTGGTTTCAAAAAACCAACGCAAAGAAGACCACAAAAAGCCAAAGCTCCTCTTGTTGATAAACTAACTTTAGAAAAAATTGAAGAAATGTATAAAAAAATGTTGCCTCTGCCAAACCCAGATGCGCACGAGGTAATTGCACAAGCGCTTGAGCTAGAACCTAAAAAAGCATTTTTTGCAATCAATTTAGTTAGACAAAAATTAATGCTTCCAAAAGTTCAATATCCAAAAAGAAAACTTGCGCTTACACCAGACCAACTTATGGCAATTAAAAATTTATATGAACCATTATTGCCAACTCCGCCAATTGGTTGCCACAAAATTATCTCTGTTCAATTAAGACTTGATGAATGGAGAGTGCATGTGGGAATTGGTTTGGTTAGAAAACAAATGGGGCTTGAAAGATGGAACCCAGATAGGCCAGATGCTCCTGAAGAATTTAAAAACAAACAAAAAGAAGAATAAATTAAAAAAGCGAGGTTAAAAACCTCGCTTTTTTATATTGAACTTAGAACTCAGAAATCAGATTTATTAAACGATAAAGTTGTTACCATATTTAAGTGAACCAACTAGATAGCCTTCTTGAAGCATTTTTGTAAGATTGTTGTAAACTTTTTTCTTTGGAGGAGTCATTGCTTCGCTTGTTCTAACTTTTGATTCTTGGTATGCGCTTGGTGCTGCACATTTAATGAAAAAGTTATCTGCGTTTGTATTGAATATTGGTCTAGTTGCTGTGATTGTCATTTTAAACTCTCTTAAATCTCTCTTACTCTTATATAAAGTTATTTGTTTTTAAAATATTGCCTTTTTAAATCAAAAATATATACTTTTTGTTACATTTCTTTACAATAAGTTTTATTAAACAAAACGCAGCCAGCCCTTTAAACACAAAATGCGCCTCTATAAGAAGCGCATTTTATATATTTAAACAATCTTATTGTACTGTAGTCATTGATGGGGCAATCACAACAAAGTGTCTTACGAGTTCTGCGTCCCATTGAATGCCTGCACCAAGTTTTAAAATTTCACAAGCCTTCTCGCAAGACATTCCTTTGCGATATGGGCGGTCTGAAACCAACGCATGATACGCATCTGCAACTGCTACAATTCTTGCCTCGAGCGGAATTTCATCGCCTTTTAAACCACAAGGATAACCTGAACCATCAATATGTTCGTGGTGATATTTAACCATTGGAATTAAATCATGTAACGATTCATTTGGAGCAAGAACTTTTTCGGCGCCAATTACAGGGTGTTGCTTCATAATTTCCCACTCTTCGTCGTTCAATTTATCTGGCTTGCGTAACACTGATTCTGGAATACCAATTTTTCCAATGTCGTGTAGCATCGCACCAAGTTTAATGCGTTCAACTTGACCTGCTGGAAGATTAAGTTCTTTTGCAAGGGCTTCTGCATATTTAGAAACAAATGTCGAATGACCTTTTGTATATGTATCTTTTGCGTCAATTGTTCCTGCAAGGCTTGTAACAACTTCGAGCAAGTGTTTGTTTGAAACAATTTCTTCATTGTGGAATCTTTTAACGAGCTCATCTTCAAAATCGATACCAATTTGAGCGTGCCTTTTGATTAGGATATCAGCAAACGATTTAAGCGCCTCGTCGTCCCAGAAATTATAGTCATCAGCTGCAACGATAGAGCTTTGACCAGTTTCACAAGTTTTACTTTTTGAAAGACACATTGCTTGTTCTGCAAGAATAAGTAATTTTTCTTGGTCACGAGTAATGTTTGGATAGTCTGCAATACCCGCACTAACCTTAATTGGACCAACGTTGTCCATATAAATACAAGAGATAACATAGCAGATGTATTCTGCCAAATACTTCGCTTCTTGAACACCTGTTTTTGGCATTATGATTGCAATTTCGTCTCCGCCATAACGAGCAGCAAAGTCGGTATTTCTCATGCTTTCGTTGATTTTTTCCGCAACAGATTTAATTATTTCATCGCCTTTTGCGTGTCCTTGCTCTCTGTTTATTTGAGTAATATTTTCAACGTCAAAAATACAAACAGATAATTTTTCATTTTCTTTCTTCGCAAGGTCAATTTGCCTATGCAATTCTTCTTGGAATGATTTATGGTTTCTAAGCCCTGTAAGAGGGTCAATATCTTGGTTATTTTTAAGCATTCCCATTAATTTTTCGCACTCAAAATACAAACAAAGATAATTAGCAATTAATTGATAAAAATCTTCGTGCATGCCAGGGTTAGAATCGCCAATAATAAACACACCAAGTGGTGTTCTGCCGTGCCCAATAGGTAAAATAGAAAATTTAGTGTCCTTCAAGTAAGATGATTTTAAAAACTCTGTGTTTGAAGTGTATTGTGGCGAGTTTTCATTAAAACATCTTGCAATCGGGTTATGCTCATCATTCAACATAACTTTTGCTGAATATGCTGAATCATTTTCGTCTAGCATTTTGAGGTTTATGTATTCGTTTTTACTGTTAACAAAACCTATGCCAACAGAAGAAATTTGCATAGTTTTATACAAAATATCATACAAATCGTGTGCTAATTGAAGATAACTTTCAGCAGTTTTAAAGCAATTATTGACACTTTTGATGATGTCTTGATAATTCAAAACTGAAAGTCTGCGTAGGTTATTTTGCGTATATCCGCTATAAAGCCTGTTTGCAGTTGTTCTTGTATTCTGTTTTCCTGCTATTGGATTCGAAATTAGTCCATTCGATATATTTTTATCAAATGCATCAATATCTACCGCATTGCCATTTCTTGTATAATTAGACTTCACACTTTTCCCTAATCACAAATTTGTTTGTATATCATGTATAAGTTTAGTCTGGAGAAAAAATTGCTACCAACCACTCGAATTATAACATATTGTTTACAATTATTAAAGTTTAAAAACTACACTTTTACGTAAATGCTCTTTATGCTTGACTTTTCACCCTTAACAATCTTTATATTTGATTTAGGAAGATGCAAAAGCTCAGCTAAAAATTTAACAATTTCATCGTTCGCCTTGCCATCAACTGCAGGTTTTGAAATTTTTAATTTAAGTTTGTATTCATCAGTTTCTACAAATTCATAAGAATTTTTTTTAGAATTTGCAACAATTTTGACTTTAATAAGATAGCCTTCATCTTTTTTTATGGAATTTTTTATAATTTCATTTAGCATACTAGAAAAAACTCGCAAAAAGTAGTAATATATTAAATTATAGCAGATATTATCGAGATAGACATTGATTGTATTATACGAAGAATTAAAAGAACTGTTAATATCCCAGAAAAGACCAAACGAAGAAATTGATGATATAGATAGAGCTTTTGAGTTCGCTCAAAAGTTGCATAGCGGACAATATCGTGTATCTGAAGAACCTTACATCGTTCACCCGATTGAAGTTGCAAAAATTCTTGCAGAACTAAAACTTGATAAAAGCACAATTATTGCTGCTTTTTTGCACGATATTTTAGAAGATACAGAAACAAAACCTGAAGAAATTCAAGAATTATTCGGAGAAGACGTGCTAACTCTTGTTCAAGGGGTTACAAAACTTGGAAAATACCAATTTGAAAGCACGCAAGACAGGCAAGCAGAAAACTTTAGAAAAATGCTTCTTGCAATGGCGAAAGATGTCCGTGTTATTTTCTTAAAGCTTGCAGATAGACTTCATAATATGCGCACATTGAATTATATGGCGCAAAATAAACAAAAAAGAATTGCGCAAGAAACTTTAGACATTTTCTCACCTCTTGCAAACAGATTAGGTATTGGGAAAATTAAAGCGGAGCTTGAAGATTTATCTTTGCGCTATATCAACCCCGAAAAATATTATGAAATTGCAAAGGCGGTGGCACAATCAAAGGCAGAGCGAGATAGAACAATTGCCTCTCTCGTGCAAAGCGTTAAAGAAAGCTTGAATCAAGTAAATATTGAAGCTTCTGTTTATGGCAGAGCAAAGCATTATTATAGTATTTATATGAAGCTTGAACGTCTGAAAGTGCCATTTGAAGAGCTTTATGATATATCAGCAGTTAGAGTTATTGTTGACACAGAAAAAGATTGCTATAACGTGCTTGGTTTAATTCACTCTAAGTTTAAACCAATTCCAGGACGTTTTAAAGATTATATCGCAATGCCAAAAGGCAATGGTTATAGGTCTTTGCACACATCTGTTATTGGTCCAAAATCTAAACCTGTGGAAATTCAAATCAGAACACACCAAATGCATGAAGTTGCAGAGTACGGGGTTGCAGCACACTGGAAATATAAAGAATCTGGCTCGGTTAAGGCAACAAATCCTAGTGATTTGCAATTTGCTTGGATGAGAAAGCTTGTTGAGCTTGATAAAGATGCAAAAAACTCAAAAGAATTCCTTGAAAGCGTTAAGCTTGATTTATTCTCTGACCAAGTTTTTGCATTTACTCCAATGGGAGATGTTGTAGATTTACCACTTAATTCAACCCCTGTTGATTTTGCTTATAGAATCCACACAGAAATTGGGCACAGAACAGTTGGCGCACTTGTAAACGGCAGAATTGTGCCACTTAGCACAAAACTTGTAAACGGCGATATTGTTGAAATTTTAACTTCAAAACAATATGCACCAAAGCTTGATTGGTTGAATTTCGTTGTAACAAAATCTGCAAGTTCAAAAGTTCGTCAATGGTTTAAGAAAAATAATAAAGAAGACAATATCAACATTGGTCGTCAAAATATGGAAATTACCTTAACCAAAGCCGTTTTTGACGAATATATTAAAACGGGCGAATTTGAACGATGCGCACATGAAATGAATTACAAATCAGCGGATGATTTGTTCGCATCAATTGGTTATGGCGAAACAACAATAAACAAAGTTGTAAACAAACTCAAAAAACCACAAGAGGAAGATTTAACAAAAATCGATCAAAGAGAAAGAAAATACAAAAAACGTTCCAAAAAAGATGACATTGTGGGTTTGGAGGGATTATTGTGGTCGCTTGCTAAGTGTTGCTCACCAATCCCAGGAGAGCCCATTGCAGGAGTTGTAACAAGAAACAAAGGTGTTACAGTCCACAGGCTTGATTGCAAGTGTCTATACAACGTAGAACCTGAGCGAATTATGGATATTTCTTGGGCAGATGACGTTGGATTTTCTAACTACAATGCGCACCTTAGAATTGAAGTTCAAGATAGAATTGGTGTTTTAAAAGATATTATCTCAAAAGTTTCAGACACAGACACAAACATAATTTATGCTAACAGTTATCTTAAATCAGGCAAATTCGGGATTATTGATATTGGCGTTGAACTTGAGTCTATTGTGAAATTAAACAGAGTTATCGCTAATTTGCAATCTATGCAAGATGTGTTTAGCGTGAAAAGGCTAGAACAAAAATTAGACAATGGTTATTCTAAGCCCTCTAAAAAGAAAAAACCAACCAAAAAACCGAAACCCAAGGAGAACTAAGTGCAAATTTTGTATGACTTAGAGGAATTACACGGGGCGTCAGTTGGGCTTGGTTTTTTTGATGGTGTACATTTAGCACACAGAGAAGTTATCGAAAAAACAGTTGAATACGCAAGAAAAAATGGCGGGAAATCCGTAATTTTTACATTTTTAAAAAACCCATTAGAAATTTTGACAGGTAAAAAATATAGTTACCTTACAACAAGAGAAGAAAAAGCGAAATTGATTGAAGCGCTTGGAGTTGATTATCTTTTTTATTTAGATTTTGAAAAAATCAAACATATTAAAGCGGATGATTTTATTCAAGATATTTTAGTTAAATATTTTACACCAAGATGTATTGTGACTGGGTTTAATAACCATTTTGGAGTAGGTGGGAAAGGGAGCCCTGCGCTATTGCGTGAATGTGCTGAAAAGTTTAATTATGAATATTTTGAGATGGAAGAAATTAAAAAAGAAGGCGAAACTATATCTTCAACTCTGATTAAAAAATATTTAGAAGAAGGCAAAATCAAAACTGCAAACGAGCTTTTAGGTAGAAATTTTAAAATTTCAGGCAAGGTTGTAACTGGAAACAAAATTGGAAGAAAAATCTCTTATCCAACCGCTAACATTAATTGGGAAAACAACATTGCAAAGCTTCCTTTTGGGGTGTATTCAGGATATACAATCTTTGAAGGGCAAAAATATTTATCTATTATAAACTGGGGAATGCGCCCAACTATTGATGCTGAAGAAGTTTTAGAAGCGCATATTTTAGGTTTTAATTCTGATATTTACGACAAAAAAATTGAAATTGAATTTTTAGATTATGTGCGTAAAGCTGAAAAATTCAATTCACTTGATGAGCTCAAAGCGCAAATTACAAAAGATAAAGACTATATCATAAAACAACATTCAAGATAATTCACAGCCTGCACTCTTGTTTCATATAAAAATCTTACAAAATTTAAAAAATGAACAGAGCGCCCTTTAAGAGTTAGATTAATTTCAAAACCATCCGAGCAAAAAGGTTCATAGTCATATGAAACATAATGATTATATTTGCTTCGCCACTCTTTTTTTTCAACTCTGCACTTGTGCTCGTAGGTTAAATCTTCAAGCCATTCAACAAGATTTTTTTGAACATTTTTTATTTCAAGATATGAATAATTTTTGTTTTTAATATCATATTTTTGAGAAAGCATTTTATACTCCAAAAGTTGTCCTTGTCAAAATTTTAAATAATTTGACTTGCAAATAAAATGCTCTTTTTGTTAATTTGTGCTTTATACTTTTTGGTAATTGTTTGAATTATTTTTGACGTATAAAACCCACACGACTTGTTTTGTGTGGGTTGTTTAATAATTATTTAATTTCTTTTAAGGCTTTTTTAACTTCGCTTTTAATTGATTTATGAATTTCTTCTTTTGGAAGTGTGCCATCTAAAGTTATAAAATCATATTCTTTTTCAAGTTTTTCATATTCTGCAAGGCACTTTGTTTGGTATATTTCAAAGCTATTGTAGATGTCGCTTGAAAGACCGATATCTCTCCCTGATTCAAAATAATCAAGCCCATCTGCTCCAATCATTCTTTTCAAAAGTTTATCAACGGGCATTTTAAGGTAGAAAACAAGGTCAGGTTTTGGTGCATAATCATAAAGATTTTTAACCCAATTTATGTCATGACCTCGGACACTATCTCGCACGTAAGCAGTGTAAGTGTATCTATCAAGAATTACAACAAAGCCTGCTTTGAGGGCTGGAATAATAACATTTTCAAGCCTATCTGCATAATCTGCAGCATAGAGGAGACTATATGTTGTTGCATTTAAGAGATTGCGCTCTTTTGCATTATTAATTACTTCTGAAATCAAACGAGATGTTTTCCATTCGGATATCATACAGCCAAAGCCTTGGTTTTGAACAAATTTATCAAGCATTTTAACTTGGGTGCTTTTTCCTGCACCGTCTGTTCCTTCAACAACAATTAATAAGCCTTCATAGCCGTGAGCTCTAAGCGCCATATTTCTCCTTAAATTTTATCAAAGCCTGTGTATTTTCTAAGTACTTCAGGAATTATAACATCGCCACTTTCTGTTTGGAAGTTTTCAAGAATAGCAGCAAAAGTTCTTCCAACAGCAAGCCCTGAACCATTTAAAGTGTGCACAAATTCAGGTTTTCCTGTTTCTTTTGAGCGGAATTTAATGTTCGCTCTTCTTGCTTGGTAGTCGCCAAAATTCGAGCAACTTGAAATTTCTTTATAGCTATCATATGAAGGAAGCCAAACTTCAATGTCGTAACATTTTTTAGCGCTGAAACCAATGTCACCTGTGCAAAGCTCAACTCTTCTGAAAGGCAAGCCCAAAAGCTCAAGTGCTCTCTCTGCGTTTTGAGTAAGTTTTTCGTGTTCTTCAGCACTTTTTTCAGGATGAGTTAATTTAACCATTTCAACCTTGTTGAATTGATGTTGGCGAATTAAGCCCCTTGTGTCTTTACCAGCGCTTCCTGCTTCACGTCTAAAACAAGGAGTGTATGCACACATATATTTTGGAAGTTCATCTTCTGATAGAATTTCATTTGCATAAATGTTTGTAACAGGCACTTCAGCAGTTGGAATCAAGAACAAATCTTCATCAACGCATTTATACATATCTTCTTTAAATTTTGGAAGTTGCCCTGTGCCTTGCATTGCAGCGGAATTTACAAGAACAGGAGGAAGAATTTCTTCATAGCCGTGCTCTTGAGTGTGTAAATCTAGGTAGAAATTAATAATAGCACGTTCTAGCGCTGCACCTTTTCCTCTATATAGTGAAAATCTTGATTGAGCAAGTTTAACTCCTCTTTCAAAATCCACAATATCTTTTGCAGCGGCAATATCCCAGTGCGCTTTTTGTTCAAAGTTTGGTTTTACAACTTCTCCTACAACCTTAATTACAGGGTTAGAATTTTCATCTGAACCAACAGGTGTTGTTTCATCTGGTGTGTTTGGAATATACAAAAGAGCTTCTTTTTGTTTTTCATTTAGTTCAATTTCTTGCTCTTCTAACTCTTTAATTTTATCACCTAGTGCACGAGTTTGGGCTTGAATTTCATCCGTATTTTCGCCATTTTTTTTCATCATCCCAATTTTTTGAGAAATGTTTTTTCTCTCAGCACGGCATTGATCCGCTTCAAATTGGATTTTTCTTCTTTCTTCATCAAGCTTCAAAACATTATCTATTGAAAGTTCTGGGTTTCTTCTTTTTAAAAGTTCGTTGATTTTTTCAGGATTTTCTCTTATCAATTTGATGTCTAACATAAATTCTACCTTAATTTTCCGCTATATTCTTCAATTATACGACTATAATATTTTTTCGCAAATGGAGAGTGTAGAAAAAACCCTAAAATGACAATTTTAGGAGAATTTTCTACACTCGACCCAAGGTGTGCGAGAGTCGAATTATGCGCGGGATAGCACATAATTCGACTTGAAGCCGTTCCAGAGGTGTAGAAAAAACCCTAAAATATAAAAATTTCATACAAACCCAGTGGTCACAAAAATTTTTTTAGTGTTTTATATTGATATGAACATGAAGATTCAATCTTTTGGGCATTTTATTCCAAAGAAAAATACACAAGCAAAACATAAAGAAAAAAAAGAGTTTGAACCAATAGGGGCACTTGCCGTGGCTAGTGGCGTTGCGCTTTCTTTAGCTTTAATCCAAAAAAATAAAGGAATTAAAATTGGCAATTTAAAGGGAGAGGCATTACATAAAAAAATTGGCAAAGTTTGGAAAAGCTTTGATATTGATTACAATGTTAAAGATTTGTTCACCATGGCAACAAGCGCAATTGGTGCAGGTTTAATTTATGGTTTTGCAAAAAATAAAGATAAATCACTTGCAGGAAATAAAGAAAAACTCAAAGAAACAGTGCACGCATACGCAACTTTTGGTGTTCCAACAGCTTTGACTGCTGCAACTTTAGGGTTGTTGGGCAAAACAAAAATTGCAAACAAAACATTAGGACAGATAATCCCAATTGCCGTGGGGGTTGGTGCAGGTATGCCACTAGCGCATGAAAGCTCTAATTGGTTGAACGAAAAAATAGATAAAAACTCTGAACATAGAGAAATGAAACTGAAAGATTATTTTATTCATATTGATGATATTATTGCGGTTTTAATTCTTGCAAAAGTACCTTTTGCAAAAAAAATTCAAGCAGGCAGATTACTCCCAATAATATATGGAATGTTGGGTTATGAAGTTGCAACAAAGAAGGAGTGCAAAACTCTTGACCTTTTAAAATAAAAGATATATGCTCATTTTAATAGATGGAGGATTTTAGGTGAAGGTTAGATATTTAGGGCATAGCGCATTTAGGATTGAAACAGGCGGCAATGTAATTTTAATTGACCCGTTTCTTGCACCAAATAAAGAATATAATTTCCAAAACGATAACATTTCTTATGTTTTTGTAACACATGGACATTCTGACCACCTAGGTTCTTCTATAGACATCTCAAAAATTAAGAGTGCGCCAATTATCGGTGTGTTTGAGCTTGCAAATTATTGCACTCAACTTGGCGCAAAAGCAATTGGTGCAAATCTTGGCGGGTGGATAAATTTTCCTTTTGGCCGTGTTTATTTTGCACCTGCGTTTCACTCAAGCTCTTTTGCAGATGGCACATACGCAGGTTGCCCAGCAGGAATTTTGATGGAAATTGAAGGAAAAAAAATATTCCACGCAGGTGATAGTGCACTTACCCAAGAATATAAAACACTTGGGGAATTAAATGAAATTGAGCTTGCAATGCTACCTATCGGTGGGTTTTACACAATGGGCGCACTAGATGCTATTGTTGCTACTCGCTGGCTTTGTGCAAAGCAAGTTATTCCAATGCACTACAATACATTCGATTTAATAAAAGCAGACACTAAAACTTTTGAAGAAGGCCTTAAAAAAGAAGGTGCAACCCCTCGCATATTAGCCTATAACGAGGAGATTGAAATTTAATGCAGGTTTGTTTGGAATTTTTTGGTGCATTATTTTTGCTTATCTTCATAGTTTTTTCTTGCTCGCTTTTTACAAATGCCATCGAGCATTTTGGGCTAGAATTTAAATTCGGGAAAAATGCAGTCGGCTCAATTTTTGCAGCACTAGGTACAACAGCGCCTGAAACCATTGTTCCGCTTGTTGCAATAATAGGTGGAATTATCGCAGGGAACGAGACTGTCGCATCTGAAATTGGAATTGGCGCAATTCTTGGTTCACCGTTTTTACTCTCAACCATCACTTTTTTCTTTATGGGTGTTGGAATTTATATTTTTAAGTGGGCAAAAACAAGAAAAAGTTTAAATTTAGAAATTAATAACCACTACATAATAAGAGATTTCAAATTCTTTTTTGTTAATTATTTTGTGGCAATTGGCGCAAGTTTTGCAAAATTTCCGCTTATTAAATTATTAGCACTTTTGTTTTTAATTATTTCATATATTTATTATTTTGTTCAAACACTAAAGGCAGCAAAAAATTCAGACGATGTGGATTCTGAAATTGAAGAGCTTGCCTTTGCTAAGATTTTCAAATTTAACAAGCGATTTATAATGTTTATCCAAGTTACTTTTTCGCTTATTTTCCTTATTTTGTGTGCGCATTTATTTGTTTTGAAAATCAAATTTTTTGCCAATTTCTTACACATCCAACCGCTAATTTTAAGCCTTATAATTATGCCGATTGCAACAGAATTGCCTGAAAATGTAAATAGTTTGCTTTGGCTAAAACACGAAAAAGATACTTTTGCACTTTCTAACATTACAGGCGCTATGGTTTTCCAAAGCGCAATTCCAATGTCGATTGGAATATTATTTACTCCTTGGGTGTTTGACACAAATGGGCTTGCTAACATTATTTGCGTTATTTTATCGTCTGCAATTTTATATTTTGCCTTTATTTGCAAAAAACAAATCTCAGCCAAAGTTTTCCTCTTTGGCGGGCTATTTTACCTTGCATTTATCCTTTTTGTTTTAAGAAATTTATTCTAAATAACCAATAAAGCTTATGTTTCTATATAATTCTTTATAATCTAAGCCAAAACCAACAATGAATTTATCATCAATGTCAAATGCACAAAAATCTGGGTGAACAGGGAATTTTCTAGCGCATTTTTTATCAAGCAAAGCGCAAAGCCTAACTTCTTTTGCATTGCATTTTGTTCTCAAGAAATTCATAAGAAAATCTAATGTAAGGCCAGTATCCACAATATCTTCCACGACCATAACTTTTTTACCTTCAAGGTTGGGTAGGTGTAAGTTTAGAGCGTTTACTTTTCCTGAAGATTTTTCAGAGTCTCCATAACTTGAAAGCGACACAAATTCCATTCTAACTTGCATTTTTAAGTGTTTTGCAAGTTCTGTGTAAAACATCAAAGCGCCTTTCAAAACGCAGATAAGTGTTAATTCTTCATCTTCTTTATATGTTGCGTTAATTTCTTCTGCAACCTCTTTTATTCTTGCCATAAGCTTTTCTTCAGGGATTAATACTTTTAAATTTTCCATTTTAGTCATAATTTATTCACCTTTAAATATTTCTTTTGTATTCACGTATAAAAAAAGTTTTGCATTTATTGAAAATTTTACATATTTTCTTGAGTGAAAATTATCTTCTTTATTTGCATGTTCTATAATAAAATCAACTATCCTTTGAAATCTTTTGTAATCGAAAAATTTTAAATCATTTTTGAGATAATTATACATCAATTTCAATTGAAGCGGATAAATTAATTTTAAAAATTTTTGAGTATTAATTTTTTCGTTTTCAAAAATATCTTTTTTTGTTTCTTCAAGCACAAAATCTAAAATTTCACATTCCCCTTTTGCAACTTCAATAAGATTTGAAATGCTATTTTTATATGTTGGGTTAATTTTTTCAAAATTTGGTAAAATTTCGTGTCTTATATAGTTTCTTGCGTATGTTGTATCTTGATTCGAGTTGTCTTCTGTGTGCTCAAGGTTATTGTTTTTCAAATATTCTAAAATTTCTGCTTTTTCAAAATTTAAAAGCGGGCGGAAAATATCATCTCGAACTTCAGGAATTGATTTTAGACCCTCTAACCCTGTGCCTTTAATTATTCTGTAAATTGCAGTTTCGATGTTGTCATCTTTATTATGCGCAAGCATAATAGCATCAGCATTATATTTTACTTTTACTCTTTCAAAGAAATTATATCTAGCATCTCTTGCCACTGTTTCTGTTTTTTGCACAGTATCATCTAGTGTTTCAGTATAAAATTCTAGCCCGAATTTTTCTGCAAAATTACGAGAAAAGTTTTCATCCGCCTTGGAATGCTCTCCTCGCCAATTATGATTTAGATGGGCTAAAATAACTTTTAAATTTAATTCATTTTGAAATACACATAAAATATGCGCAAGACAAACGCTATCTGCTCCACCCGAAAACCCGACAATTATTTTTGAATTTTCGAGTTTATAATTCGAAATAAAGCTTTTGATAGCGTTTTTCATACAAGTTTTATGCTTAATTAAAGTACATCTGATGGCAAGTTGCCTCTAACTTCAGCAACTTCAAGACCATCAAGCTCAAAATGTCTGCAAAGCTCAACTACAGCCTTTTCTGAATCTTCTCTATCAACAAGGCAAGAAATTTTAATCTCACTTGTTGCAATCATTTTGATGTTGATACCTGCTTTTGCAAGGCTTTGGAACATCCCTGCCGCAATACCAGGCCTATCAATCATACCAGAGCCTACAATTGAAATTTTAGAGATATTTTCGTCAATAAAGATATTGCTTAAATTTAAAATGCTTTTAATTTCTTCTTCAAGAACTTTAAATCTATTTAAGTTTTCAGAAGCAATAGTAAATGCTATATCGTTTGTGTTGTTTGAGCTTCTTGCATAAGATTGAATAATCATATCTACGCTTAAGTTGTTTGAAGCGAGTAGATTAAACAATTTTGAAGCATTACCAGGCTTATCTTCAACATCGCATATAACGATTCTTACTTGTGAATTATCTCTTGCAACACCTGTTACGGGTTTTGTTACTTCCATTTTATCTACTCCTATAATTAATGTTCCTAAGTTATCTAGTTTAAAACTGCTTCTAACTCTCATTGGCATTTCAAATTCTCTTGCAGTTTCAACTGAACGTGGGTGTAAAACATTTGCACCAACATGCGCTAGTTCAAACATTTCTTCGTATGAAATTTCCTTGAGAGGTAGTGCGTTTGGCACAATTCTTGGGTCAGATGTGTAAACACCTTCAACGTCTGTGTAAATATCGCAACGGTCAGCTTTCACTGCAACAGCAACTGCAACAGCAGATGTATCTGAACCACCTCTTCCAAGGGTTGTAATGTCGCCATTTGCAATTCCTTGGAAGCCTGTAATGATAATGATTTTGCCTTCTTCTAAATGCTTATTTAATCTTTCTGTTTTTATATCTATAATTCTTGCATTGGAATATTCTGGTTCTGTTTCAATTCCAACTTGCCAAGCATTCAAGCTTATTGCGCTATGCCCCATCTCTTCAATTGCCATAGCGAGTAGCGATGCAGACACTTGTTCGCCAGTTGAAAGCAACATATCCATTTCACGTGCTGAAGGCACGGAAGACACTTCTTCTGATAATTTAATGAGAAAATCTGTTGTGTGCCCCATAGCTGAAACAATTGTGATTACATTGTTTCCATTTTCTTTTTCTTTGATTACGGCTCTTGCCACGTTTTTAATTTTTTCGCTATCAGCAAGAGATGTTCCGCCAAATTTCTGTACTACGATTCCCATTTTCTAATTCCTATTGTTGTCAAGCTTACTTTTTTCTTCTAATACCCAAGTCTCGTTTGGATATAACGAGATAATTTTATCACAAATATCTCTTAATGTGTCAATTAAGTGATTATTTTCTTCGTTTGCTATTAATTTTTGATAACACGCAAACTTCACAGATAAAAATTCATATTTTTCACCATCAGCTTCTTCAAGAGGCGCAATGAGTGCAAGAGCTTCACGAGCTTTGCCTGTGGCACATAAACATTCTGCCTGCATAAAAAGCGCAATATGCATATCTGGATTATTTTTATATGTTTTTTCTAAAACTTCACTTGCTTTATAAAATTCTTTTTGCTTCGCAAGTAATACTCCATACAAGAATGAAACTTCGGCATTTTCTTTATCTTCTGCATATAGCGTTCTTATTTTTCTAAGCCCGTTTTGGGTGTCGCCCGTGTTTATGTACAATTTTGCAAGAGAAATTCTTACTTCTTTTTCATTTGGCACATATTCAAGAGCCTTTTCATAAATTTTTATTGCATTTTTTTCATCATTTAACGAAATGTAATTTTTGGCAATTTCTTTATAAGCATCAATTCTTTCAGGATATATTTTGCTTGCCTTTTTAAGCTGATTAATTGCTTCTTCGTAGTTTTCTTGGTTTGCATAAACTTGCCCCAAGTTGAATAATGAATTGTAGTCATTTGGGTCAAGTTCAAGGTTTTTTTCAATTGCCTCTTTTGCTTTTTCAAGGTTTTCAGTTTTTAGATATGAAAAAGATAAGGTTTGCCAGTATTGTGGGTTTTCTCCATCAAGCTCAATAGCTTTTAAAATTTTTGGAATTGCTTCTTCCCACATATCAAAACTTTGCAAGCTTTTACCCCAAGAAAAATAAAACATTCCGTTTGTGCTTTTAATTTGTTCCGCTTTTTCATATTGTGCAAGCGAAAGCTCCTTTTTATCAAGTTTGCAATAGCTTTGCGCAAGAATTATGTTGCATTCAACATTATCAGGATTTGCGCCAAGTGCTTTTCTTGAATATTCAATTGCTTGCTCTGTGTTGCCTAAATTATTATGGCAAATTGCAAGAAGCCAGCTTAAGTTTTGGTGGAATGGATCCAATTTTTCGATGATATTTAATCTTATAAGAGCTTCGGCAAACATTTTAAGGTCGATTAGGGCAACCGATAACAAATATAAAACTTTTAAATTTGCTGGATTTAACATATAGCCTTTTTCAAAATATTGAATTGCCTCTTCTTTTTTCCCCATTCTAGTAAGAGAAACTGCGTAATTTGTGAATATTTGAGGATTATGCGGTTCAAGCTTCGCTGCTTTTTTGAACATTTTTTCAGCATAATCAAATCTCCCGTTTTCACAATAACTGCACGCAAGAAAAGCATAAGCACGAGAATTTTTGCAATCTAGACGAATTGCTTTTTTAAATGCTTCTTGCGCTTTTTCAAAGTTACCTTTTTTAGATTCAATTATTCCGATATTTGTGTATGGTTCTGGGTTTGTGTTTGCCATAGCTGCTGATTGTTTGAATTTTTCAATTGCAATATCATCAAGCCCAAGTGCAAAGAAATGATTTCCCCAGTTGAGATATGCTTGAGATGGCATTGCGATATCCCGTGCTTCACTCTTATAGTTTTCAACTAAATTATCTAAAAATTTAATTTTATTGAAAATATTGAGCACTTGAGGACAATGCCTTTTGAGCAAAATATTAATTTTTTTTAGGAATTTTTTCTCTTTCATAAATCTAGTTTAATTATAGAGTTTTCTTTTGGTGGTTCACATTTACCAAGAACTGTGTCAACCACTTCTCTGAATACTCCGTCTCCTCCTGTGGCATTTGTGATTTGAATACCATCAAGCCCTTTGACATATGGATTTGCATTTGGCGGTGCGATTTTATACTTCACAAGCTCGAATGCACTTATATCATTTATATCATCTCCAAGATAAATCACCTCATTTTCTTTGAGGTTATATCTTTCCATAATATCTTTTAAAACCTTGCCCTTTTCCCTTATTCCTTTATGAATTTCTTTCACATTGAATTTGTTTTTAAAATAATCCAATATATTTGAATTTTCACCAGATATTATTGCAAAATCAATTCCTGCCTTAAGCGCCATTGAAACACCCATAATATCTTTAAAGCTTACTTTTTTTTGAAAGTTAAGGTTTTCATCAATAAACACTGTGCCATCTGTGAAAACGCCATCAAAATCACTTGCTATAAGCTTTATTTTATCTGTGATTTCAATTTTTTTCATTTAAGATTTCACCTTTCTTAATTTTTTAATGATTGGTTTTTCACTTTCATAAACTATTTTCTTGCCATCTCCGCTTGCAATTGCAATGTTTTTAATATCTCTTATCATACGTCTTAAGCCTTCAGGTTCAAGGCTTGCAGCTTGGTCTGTTCCCCAAAGAGTTCTGTCTAGGGTAATATGTCTTTCAACAAAAACAGCGCCATATACAACAGATAAAACAGAAGGAATATAACCTTTTTCATGCCCAGAATAACCCACAAGGCAAGAGAATTTGTTTTTAAATGTTTCTATAACTTTTAAATTAACTTCTGCAAGCTCCGTTGGATAAGTTGCGGTGCATTGACATAAAATTAAATTATCTTTGCCTAAAATATCAATTGCATGTTCTATTTCTGCGATTGTGCTCATACCAGTAGATAAAATAACTGGCTTACCCTTTGATTTTGTATATTTCAAAAGCTCATCATCCGTTAGGCAAGCAGATGCAATTTTATAAGCAGGCGGATTAAATTGCTCTATAAAATCAACACTTTTTTTATCCCAGCAACTTGCAAACCAGTCAAGTCCAAGTTTTTTTGCGTGTTTGTCTATAATTTTATATTCTTCAAGCCCAAATTCTAAACCACGTTTTAGGTCGCCATTTGTTTTTCCAAATGGCGAATGCCTTTCTCTTGCAAGTTCTTCTGGAGTATAAACTTCTTCAACAGTTCTTTTTTGAAATTTAACCGCATCGCAACCGCATTCTTTCGCAACTTGCATCAATTTTTTTGCAAGTTCTATATCCCCATTGTGGTTAATTCCAATTTCTCCCACGATATATGGTTGTTTTCCATTTGCTATTGTTTTTTTGCCAATTTTAATTTTCATCTTCTTTTGAATACTCTTTAAGCAAGGTAATATTTTGTGGTGTTGAAGCAATTAACAAATATTTATTGTTGTGCTCAATTGTGTGAAGATATTTATTTTGCCCAAGCCCAATACAGTTAACAACTTTAATTTCAAGCGGATTTTCTTTATCGCCTTCTTTTTTAACAAATTTTGCGTTAAATTTAACAAGTTTTTGATAAATGAAACCTGTTAAGTAAATAAGTCCTATTACAATAATCAGCGAAAATAATGCGTGTATAAAATCTGGTTTATGATTGTCACTGCTTAGTGATTTTTTAATCTCGGGCGAGAGATATTCGCCTTCACCCTCTTGCGCGTTATTTGTATAAGTTGCATCGAGCGCTGGGTTTTCAGGAGTTTGATTTTTCTGAATTGTTTGGTTGGTTTGCGCCTTCTGCACTTTTTGTGGTTGCTGAATTTTTGCGCCTGCAACAGCTTTACCTTCACCACCTTGTGCCAAAGTAGCACAAGGTGCAAACATAAATAAAGCTAAAATAATAATCAATAAATTCTTTTTCATTCTATCCCCAAATTTGATTTTACCATATCTGAAACATACGGAAAATATGAATATTTGCCAAGAAAGGCAAAAATCGCCAAATATGAAAGTATAACAAACACAACAAAATGAACCAAACTAAAACTGAGGTAAATTGGAGTGCCTGCAACAAAAATTAAGAATTTTTTAATAAATTCGCCAATGTATGGCAGATTTATCATAAAACCGAAAGATATTTCGCAAACTAAAGTTATGAGATATAAAATGATTGAAATTAAGCAAGATTGGTAAATATGAAAATTAACAACTGATGGAATTCTTTTTTTTGTTAATTTGCAAATAACAAGCCAAACAAGCCCAACAAACATAAATGAAAAATAAGTTAGCGCACAAACTAATCTTTCGATAACAGTTATTGAATTTTTATTTGCGCTATAATTCGCCATTTTGTTTTCTTTCTATATATTCATTTGCAATTTCCAAATAAACAAGCAGGTTTTCCTTGTTGCCAATATCTTGCGCAACCGCCTTTCTGTAATATTCAAGGGCAGTTGAAATATCGCCCGAGAATGTATATGCGTTTGCTATAAACATACTTAATTGCGGTTTTTCACCATTTGCTTTAATTGCATATTTATATAATTCAATTGCTTCGTTTATTTTCTTTTGAGCAATTAAAATATTTCCTAAAATTGCGTATGCATTTTGCTTTAATGGTTTAATTGCAATAGCACGTTTTAGATATTCAACCGCTTTGTCGCTATTATCTTGGGTGTTGTATGCGATTGCTGCACAAACAAGTGCGCCATAGTGTTCTGGTTCTGTTTTTAAAATTTCTTCATACAAAGAAAAAGCAAATTCATAATCATCAAAACTTGTGTTTAAATTTGCAAGAGCAAGTTTGATTTCATTATTATCTGGATTTTTCTTATAAGCGCTTTGATATAATTCAAGCGCTTTTTTAGTGTTGCCTAGTCTTTGTGAAATGCAAGCAAGATTTAATATATATTCAACGTTTTCCGAATCCATATCGTATGCTTTTTGGTAATATCCAAAAGCTTTATAATGTTCATTTAAATCCTGACTCAAAATGCCAAGCGCTGTATAAATATCAGCATTTTCAGGCTCGAGTTTAAGTGCTTCGTTATAATATTTTTCAGCTTCTTGATACTCTTGTAGCTCTGCATAAATATTGCCCAAGTTAAAGCACACAACCGCTGAATTTTCCACACTAAGAGCAGTTAAATATTTCCTTAGCGCAGTTTCATAATCTTTGTTATAGAAATTAATGCTTGCAGAATTAACAAGCGCCTCAATATTTTTAGCGTCATCCGATAAAACTGTTTCATATAACTCTAAAGATTTTTCAAAATTATTCTCTTGAGCATATGCGCCTGCAAGGCTAAGCGCAATTTCTGCGCATTTTTCTTTTGAGTATCTCTCTTCTAATTCCCCGATTGTTAAATTTTTCATTTGAATTATTTCCTGTAAACTTCAGAATTTTCAAACATATATCTGCTTGATGCAAGAGCTATGTTTTTAAGTGAACACATCCCGCCGTCTTTAGTTTCAACAATTCCTAGTGCCCTGAGTCTCCCGAGCATAAATTCGTTTAAATCGTCAGCTGCTATAAAAAGCCCGCATTCACTATTGCATTCTTGTTCTCTAAATGGACATTTTTTCATACTACTTATTATACACTAAATTTCATTTTGGAGTTAGAATTATCTTATGAAATTTAAAAATATCCTATTTATTATTGATGAAATTGAGTTCAAATATTTTGAACTAAACAAACTTGTTACAAATTTTTGGTTAATTTATGAATTTTTAAATAGAGGCTACAGTGTTTCAATAACAACAAAAAATAAATTATTTATAAGAAATGCTAAAGCTTGCGCTATTTGTTGGAAATCTTATATAGAAAATGGTGACATTTTAAAAACTAATGAAAGCAAAGAACTTGAAGTTGAAGAGTTTGATGTTGTTTTCTTCAGGCCAGACCCGCCTGTTGATGTGGATTATGTTAACGCTTGTCACATTTTAGATTTAGTTGATGATAAAAAAACTTTGGTTATAAACAAGCCTTCATCAGTACTTTTAAAAAATGAAAAATTGTATGTAAATGAGTTTCCAAGTGTTGTTCCTGAAAACATAGTAAGCGCTGATGAAAATGTTATAAAAAACTTTTTAAAGAAAAAAGGCGAAATAATAATTAAACCTTTAAACAGGTGTTTTTCAAGTGGCGTGTTTTACTTAAACACACAAGATAAAAATATTAATGCAATTCTTGCAACTGCAACAGAAAACTTCAAAACACAAGTTATGGTTCAAGAATTTTTGCCAGATATTAAATATGGTGATAAAAGACTTATTTTCATCTGTGGCGAAATTTTAGAATATACCGTGCAAAAGCTTGGAACAGATGATTTTAAATTTAATCAACACACAGACAGTAATTTTAAAAAAGCGCCCGTTACAAAAGAAGAAAAAGCACTTGAAAATATTATTGGCAAAAAGTTGATGGATGACGGAATTTATATTGCAGGCCTAGATACAATTTCAGCCAAGATAATTGAAATAAATGTTACAAGCCCATGTTTTTTCATAAAAGAAATTAACAATTTTTACAACATTGAACTTCATAAAATTATTGTTGATAAACTAGAAAACTTTATCATTCAAAAGAAAAATCAAAATCAACTTGTTTAATATCTAAAATTACGTTGCCAAAATATTGGGTTAAGTGCTAAAATTTGATTATGGAAAACTTGGTGGAAACAAATAATGTAGTTGCTTCTGTTGAAGAAGCAAAAAAAGAAGTTGTATCAAACGAGAAGGTTGAATATAACCGCCGTTGGTATGACAAGAAAAAATACACTTCAAATGTGCTTGGCATATTAAAAAATTTAAGTATGCGTTCGCATTATGAAATTGCTCGTGAAGTAATTAGAGTTGTTGAATCAATTAAAATTCACAACAGAGAGCTTGATGAAATTCCGTTATCAATTGGCGTTGATAGAGTTTTAGGATTATTCCAAGAACAACACAAAAGAAGATGGTATGATAATTCACTTCCACTTTCCAGATGTTTTAAAACAACTTCAACTCTTCAAGAAGAAGATTTTCAAAATATTATGCAAGGTGTTTGCATTAGCTTAAAAGGCGATGAGTTAGATGACTAATACGAATGAAGATGTTTTAAAAATTGTTCAAGATATGCAAGAAGTTGTTGAGCAAATGCGCCTTGATGACATCGAGGAAAACCCTGATTCACAAAGCGAAATGTTCACTTGCTCTGCTTGCGGAAAATCTGCACCTTACGCTGGCTCTATTCAATATGGCGAATATAGACTTTGCAATTCTTGCGTTTTATATGCCGAAGTGGGCTTCAAATTAAAAAAATTAGAAAACATTGCAGATATGATTAAAGCAATGGAAGATAAGCGCCTTGAAGAACTTTGCGATTACATTAAAGCAGACGAACAAGCCCAAAAGAATTAATTTATGGATAATTTGTTTGTAATAGATAATATTTCTAAATCTTTTGCATATTCTACTTCGGCATTTTCTGAAGAAAAGAAAGATTTTTTTGCACTAAAAAATGTTTCTTTGAGTATTAAAAAAAATGAGATTTTAGCACTCGCAGGCGAATCTGGAAGTGGGAAATCAACTCTTGCAAACTGCATTTTGCAAATTATTAAACCAACTTCAGGTAGCATTTTATTTAAAGGGCAAGATATTTTTGATTTTTCAAAAAATGATTTAAAAAAATACAGAGCCTCTTGTCAGCTTGTTTTTCAAAACCCATATTCAAGTTTGAACCCCAAAATGAAAGTTTATGATATTTTAGCTGAACCACTTATAATTTTTGGAGAAAAATCTAAAAAAGTAATCGAAGAAAAAATATTTGAAGTGATTGAATCTGTTTCGCTTTCAAGTTCTGACCTTAAAAAATATCCATTTGAGTTTTCTGGCGGGCAAAGGCAAAGAATTGCCATTGCAAGAGCTTTAATTTTAAAACCAGAGTTCTTAATTTTAGACGAACCAACAAGTGCACTCGATGTCAGCATTCAAGCACAAATTATTAATCTTCTTCTTGAGTTTAAAGAAAGTTTTAATATGACTTATCTTTTTATATCTCACGACTTAAATTTAATCCGTCATATTTCAGATAGAATTGCAATCCTAAAAAATGGTGAGTTGGTTGAACTTGGCACACGAGAAGAGATTTTTGAAAATCCAAAAACCGAATACACAAAAAAACTTCTCTCGAATGTTTTAAATATTATCTAAAGAATGTTTGACATCTATCTGGCCCAACAGAGACAATGCTAATTGGAAGCCCAATGATATTTTCAAGCTCTGCAATATATTCTTTTGCAAGAGTTGGAAGTTCATCAAATGATTTGCATTTTGTAGTGTCTGTAAGCCAACCTTTATATGTTTTATAAACAGGCTCATAGTCGCCGTGTGTTTGAACATTTGTTGGGTAATATTTTGTAATTTCACCTGTTTTTTTGTTTTTGTATGCAGTGCAGACTTTAATTTCTTCAAAGCTATCAAAAACATCAAGCTTTGTAAGTGCTACAGTTGAGAGGCCACCAACAAGCGCACTATACCTTGCGATAACACCATCAAACCAACCGCATCTTCTAGGTCTGCCTGTTGTTGTTCCAAATTCACCACCAATAATTCTGATATTTTCACCAATTTCATCTGTAAGCTCTGTAACAAAAGGCCCTTCTCCAACACGAGTGATGTAGGCTTTAAATATGCCGATTGCTTCTTCGATTGCAAGAGGTCCAACGCCTGCACCAATGCCTGCGCCACCTGCAATTGGGTTAGAGCTTGTCACATATGGGTATGTACCATAGTCAACATCTAACAGAACTCCTTGAGCACCTTCAAAAAGAATAGTTTTATTTTTTTTGAAATCAAGCAAAAGTTCTTGCCAATTATGACAAACAAAAGGCTCAAAAAGCTCTTTATAGCTTGCAAGCTCTGCCATAATTTCTTCTTTTGTATATGTTTTTAGACCCCAAAGGTTTTTAAGTTCAAGATTTTTTCTCTCCAAAATAATATCAACTTTTTTGCTCAAAAGTTCTTCGTCAAATAAGTCTTCAATTCTGATACCTTGGCGGGCATATTTATCTGTGTATGTTGGACCAATTCCTTTTTTTGTTGTGCCAATTTTATTTTTTCCAAATTTTTCTTCTTGTATGCCATCGAGGTCAATATGATATGGCATAGTGATATGCGCTAGTGGGCTTATTTTTAAAGATTTTTCAATTTTTTCTCTAGATAAACCATTTGCTATCATATCTTCTAATTCAGCTTTAAAGCTTTTAGGATACAAAACAACGCCTGCGCCAACGAAGCAAGTTTTCCCTTCATATAAAATACCAGATGGAATAACATGGAATTTATATTTAACACCATCTGCCACAACTGTATGTCCTGCGTTACAACCACCTTGAAATCTAACAATCAAATCAGCTTGAGACGCAAGAATATCTGTAATTTTAGCTTTTCCTTCGTCTCCGAATTGCGCTCCAACTACAACAGTATTTTTCATAATTCATAACTCCCTTATTACTAAACTATTTTAAAATAAAAATTTTTTTAGTAAAATGATTTTATGTTGAAATTATATAATTCGTTATCAAAAAAAGTTGAAGAGTTTACGCCAATTAAAGAAGGCGAAGTCAAAATGTATGTTTGCGGCCCAACAGTGTACGACAAAGCACATTTAGGGCACGCAAGATGTTACATTACTTGGGATATTTTGTATCGTTACCTAAAATTTTTAGGCTACAAAACAACATATTGCAGAAATGTAACCGATGTTGACGATAAAATTTTGAAAAAGGCAGATGAAGCAGGGGTTGAACCCTCTGAAATTGCAGAAACTTATTATAAATCTTTTACAGATTCAATGACAGCCCTAAACTGTTTAAAGCCTGATGTTGAGCCACGTGCCACAAAAACCATAGGCGAGATGATTTCAATTAACAAAAAATTAATTGAAAAAGGTCATGCTTATATATCTGGTGGCGATGTTTATTTTGATGTGAAAAGTTTTAAAGATTACGGCAAACTTTCTCATCAGCCGATAGATGACCTTATGGCAGGCGCCAGAGTCGAAGCAGGGGACAAGAAAAAATCACCTCTCGATTTTGCACTTTGGAAAGAAGACCAAAAACACGGCTATAATTCGCCTTGGAGCAAAGGTCGCCCAGGGTGGCACATTGAATGTTCTGCAATGAGCAGAAAATATTTAGGCGAACAAATTGATATTCACGCAGGTGGCGCAGATTTAATCTTCCCGCATCATGAAAATGAAATTGCCCAATCAGAATGTGCTAATGGTTGTAATTTTGTAAATTACTTTTTGCACAATGGTTTTGTGACCATAAACAAAGAAAAAATGTCAAAATCTTTAGGCAACTTCTTAACTGCAGATAACTTACTTCAAAAATTTGATTCAAACACAATCAGATTTTTCATCATCACAAACCATTACAGAATGCCTGTTGAATTTTCTGAAAGCGCTCTAGAGAGCGCTCAAGCTGGTGTTAAAAGAATAATTAAAATGGGACGCAAAGGCGAACTTCGAGACGAGGCTTCAATTAAAGAATTTACAGAGGCTATGAATGATGACCTAAATACATCTCGTGCGCTTGCAGTTTTATTCTCGCTAACTGATAAAATCAAACAAGCTGAAAACAAAGCATTATACGAAAACACTCTTTTCTATCTTGCATCTGTTCTTGGTTTTAATTTTGAATTAAGAGAAAAAGAAGAAATTACTGACGAAGCCTTAAGCGAAATCGTTGCTCCTTTATACGAAAAATACAATGTAGAAAAAAGTGTTTCTCCAAAAAATCTTTTGGAAGATATTATAAAAATTAGAACCGAGGCTCGTGCTAATAAAGATTGGGCAAAATCCGATGAAATTAGAGATGAGCTTGCAGGATTTGGAATATCTCTTAAAGATTCAAAAGAAGGCACAACTTGGGAAATAAATTAAAATGACTTTATATATAGTTTCAACCCCAATTGGGAATTTATCAGATATAACATTCAGAGCGGTTGAAGTTTTAAAATCGGTTGATGTTATTGCCTGCGAAGACACAAGAACAACAAGCATTTTGTGTGAAAAATATGGCATTACAACGAAACTTGTAAGCTACCATAAATTTAGCGAAAGCTCCAAAATTGATTTTTTTGCAAAATATTTTGAACAAGGGCTCGATATCGCACTTGTTTCAGACGCAGGTACACCTACAATTTCAGACCCAGGCTCAAAACTTGTTGAATATGCAAGAGAAAATAACTATAAAGTTGTTCCAATTATTGGCGCAAGCGCTTGCCTTGCCCTCCTTTGCGCTGTTCCAAGAGAAGAAGAAGAGTTCAAATTTATTGGTTTTTTACCAAGAGTAAAATCCCAAATTGAAGAGTTAATTAAATCAATTAAAGTTAACACTGTTTTTTATGAAAGCCCAAAAAGGCTTTTGACAACTTTAGAGATTATAAACGAAGTTAACCCTGAAGTTAAAATTGTCATAGGGCGAGAACTCACGAAAAAATTTGAAGAAATAATTATTGATACACCATCAGAACTTATTAAATATTTCACCGAAAACACTCTCAAAGGCGAAATTGTAGGTATGATTTACCCGCAAAAAACAGAAAGTGACGAAGAAGAAATTATTGAAAAAATCCAAAAACTTAAAGAATTAAACTTGGGCGCAAAAGAAATTTCAGGCGTTTTAAATAAACTTTTTGGATATAATAAAAACAGAGTTTACAAAATTTGTTTAGGAATTTAGTATGTTTGAAGTTAAGGTAGAAACACATTTTTCATCTGCACACCACCTTTTAAACTACAAAGGTGCTTGCGAAAATCAACATGGGCATAATTGGAAAGTTGAAGTTTATGTTCGTGGCGAAGAACTTGATAAATCAGGTATTTTGCTCGATTTTAAAATTTTAAAGAAAAAAGTGAATGAAATTGTTGATTATCTTGACCACAAAGATATCAATGAACTTCCTGAATTTAAGGGAATTTCACCAAGTTCTGAACACATTGCAAAATTTTTATACAAAAAAATTAAAGAAGAAATTTCAAATGTTTACAAAGTGAATGTTTGGGAAACGACAACTTCCCGCGCTTCATATTGGGAGTAATTTATGGATACATTACAAGCAGGGTTAGTAGGTTTTATTCAAGGGATTAGCGAATTTTTGCCAATTTCAAGCTCAGCACACATTGTGTTTACATCCGCCCTATACAAACTTGCAACAGGTATGCCACTTCCCGATGTTGCAAGCAGTGAAGAAATTTTCTTCGACATTGCAGTTCATTTGGCAACTCTTGTTGCGGTATTTATTTTCTTTAGAAAAGAAATCATTGATATTATAAAAGCATTTTTTGTGGGGCTCAAAACAAAAGATTTTAAAAACCCTGATTTTAAAATTTCAATTTATATTATAATCACAACCTTTATTACAGGTGTCATTGGGCTTTTAATCAAAGATTTTGCCGATAAACTTGTTGCAAGCCCTAAAATTGTTTCACTTTTGCTTTTAGTCACTGGTTGCGTGCTTCTTGCGAGTGAAAAATTCAAGAAAAACAATTCATTAGATTTAAGTTTAAAATCAGTTATTTTTATAGGTATCGCTCAAGGGCTTGCGGTTTTTCCAGGGCTTTCTCGCTCAGGGCTTACAATTGCAACCGCTGTTTTCCAAGGAATTGAAAGAGCAAAAGCTGCAAGATTTTCATTTTTGATGTCAGCACCAGTTATAATTCTTGCGTCAATGGTCTATCCATTTCTAGAATTTGATATGAATCAAGTTGCAAACTTCAACTTTAAAGCAATAATTGTTGGTTTTATTGTTGCTTTTGTGAGTGGTTATTTATGTATCAAATACTTTATGAAATTCGTTGAAAAATATTCCCTTGCTGGCTTTAGCTATTACTGCTTTATAGCTGGCATTGCAATGTTTACACTATTTTCACTCTCTGGTCGTCTATAATCTCAAGAGGTTTTTCACCATTGTTTGTTAATTTCTTGATGTAATCGATTGCGGTTTTATCTTTATCGAAATTATACTTGATGTGTTCTCTATTTAAATTTAAATCTTTATATTCTTGGTTTTCAAAAAGGAAAATATCAAGAATGATTGAATATTCTCTATCGCTTGGGTTGTTTATATCAATTTCTTGAACTTCACCATTTTTTGAAACAAACTCTAATTTTTTAAGTTCGCCAGTTTGTGTTGTTTCATATCTTAAACCTGCAGGCATTAAAAGCCCTGGGCTTCCGCTTGGGTCACTTAGAGAATTACAAGCAAATTTTAAAGCTTTTACAAGTTCTTTTTCTGTGATTTTTGTTTTTACAAGTTCGTTCGCATAAGGCGTTGTTTCTGTTACTGCTCGTGCTGTTAATTTTCCAAGCGTTGGAACTTTTCTAATATTTGCAGCATTTATAAGTGAAATTTCAGCACCCAGTTCATGTATCATACTGTCTGCAATTAAATTAGACCAAGCATTTGGTGTAATTCTTCTGTTTAGCGGGTTTTCGATTGTTTTTGAAACTTGCGCAACAACTTCAGATTTCCCTAAAATCGAATCTTCAACTTGTTGAATTAAAATATTTTTTTTGTTTTCAGTTTTATAAATTTTATTATTCGCCTTTAAAATTATTCCGTTTTCGTCAAACTCAATGTCGCTTGTACCGTAAAATCTTCCATTGTCGCCAGCTTGAATTATTAAAACAGGCTCTCCAGTTTTTGAGCGAATTAAGTTTTCGCCTTCCTTAACGCCTTCAATGATATCGTGCGAATGTCCAGAAACAATAACATCAATGCCTGAAACATTTTTTGCAATATTTTTATCAACTTCATACCCAGAATGAGAAAGAAGAATGATTTTATTTATTCCTTGCTCTTTTAGCTCGTCAATTTCTTCTTGAAGACTTTCTATTGTTTCATCATTATCATCAACTTCAACACCTTCAAGCATTTTTGGGTCTTTAATTGTTGTATTAAGCTCGGTTGTTGTAAGCCCCACAATTCCATATTTAGTCCCATTTACTTCTTTTATAATTGAATTTTTTATTTTTTTATCAAGCGTTTTATCATCTGGAACATCCAAATTTGATGACACAAATTCTGTTGTTGTTCTATTTATAAAATCTTCAAATCCAGTTGCGGTTGGGTCAAATTCATGATTTCCAACAGCAGAAGCATCTAATTTGATGCAATTGAAAAGTCCTGCAATTGCAGCATTTTTCTTGAGGTCACCCCCGCAAATGTTATCTCCAGCAGAAAGCTTAAGCCTATCAACGCCAACACTATCTTCAGAATCAAACTTTTTACTTGCGTTTAAAATTGAACCTATATTATCTGTTTGACCGTGCAAGTCATTAATATGGAAAATAGAAAGTTTGCTGTTTGCTTTAAAAGAAATCGGACTAATCATACCCCATTAAAACACCTAAATACAAAAAGTTGCCATAATGTAAACTTTTTGTGAACTTTTCCTCTAAATAAATGATGTCTTTATTTCTTAATTATTTAAGAATATTGGTATTACACTTGGGGATAAGTAATGTCATACGAAGTCGTAGAAGATTCGTATAAAAAAATCGTAAGGCTCTCGGATAATGAACTTGCACAGCTATGGGAAACCTATTTTGCTGACAGGTCCAATAAGGCTATTCGTGACAAGCTAATTGTTCAATATATTTATCTCACAAGATATGTTGTAGGACGTATTAAGGTTAATATTCCTCAAAGTTTTTCTTATGAAGATGTTGTGTCTTATGGGGTTGAAGGCCTAATTGATGCAATTGAAAGATATGCACCAAATAAGGGTGCTAAGTTTGAAACTTATGCGTTAGTTAGAATTAAAGGCTCAATTATAGACAAAGTTCGTTCGCAAGATTTTCTTCCACGTTCGGTCAGAAGAAAAATCAAACAAATTCATGCGGTGACTGAAAAATTGCGCCAACAATTAGGCAGAACACCAACAACCGCTGAAATTGCAGAGTTTTTTGACACAGAACCAGAAAAAATCGAAAAAATTCTAGCTCAAGATGTAAATATTAGCTCAATTTACGATAAAAAAGGTACAGCAGAAGATAGTGTTGAAATTATTGATTCTATTGCTGATGAAAAAAATCAAACTCCAGATGAACTTATGGAGAAAAAAGATAGCAAAAACGAGCTAGAAAACGCACTTAAACGTCTTCCTGAACGTGAAAAGATGCTTCTTGTTCTTTACTATCAACAAAACATGACACTTAAAGAAATTGGCGAAATTATAAACGTTTCAGAATCAAGGGTTTGCCAACTGCATTCCCAAGCAATTATGAAACTTAGAAATATCTTGAGCGCAAAAAGAAGCGAAAGGCTTTCTAAATCTATTGTTTAATTAAGCATTTCTATTTTTGCCTATAACACTATTTAGGGTCCAAAACTGTTTCAACACCAGCTTCAATAGTTTTTGCAAGACCACTATTTTCAAGTTGATTAGGCAGATTAAATGTAGGTAATGTTGATTCTTTAAGGTTATTTTTCTTACGGTAAATTCTATCAGCAGTTTTACCCGCAATGCTTGACACAACTGTTATTACGCCACCAACAAGAAGCGCTTTCCAACCAGCAATTACTTTACAAGTTGAATATATTGTGCCTGCAATGCCAAGCCCTAATGGAATTCCAGTTGTAAGCGCAAGAGAAGTTTTATCTTCTTTTGTTTTCGCTTTACTATTTGCATATAAATATGCAACAAGTGGCACGCCACCCGTGAAAATAACATCGGTTGCTGCGTTTCCACCTTTTATTTCTCTTAGTTTTTCAAACAAATCTGTACCAAAAAAGTCTTTGCATTTTTTTGCATTTTTATCAGCACTTCTGAAGGCATGCTCTAGGTCAAAATATATATTTTTCTTACTAAGCTCACCAGAATCTTTAATTGCATCAATAATTGTTTTTATTTGAGTATTATTATCTAAAGAGCTTTGTGTAAGATTTTCAATTTTCTTGAAATGCTCACTGTTACTATACATTTCATCATAAATTGAAGTTTTAAATAAATCTTTCCAGTTTCCTTTTTTCAATCTTGAAAGCACATTTTCTCTATATTTTGGCGAAATGCCTTCAAATGATTCATTCAAGCCTTTCGCAATTTCATCTACTTTTTCTGGATTGAAATTTTTTGCGAAATCATCTGCATTTTGCTTGCTCAATTTTGCAACTTCATCAAGCCAAGCGCCGAGAGTTTTTTTAGTGCCATTAATTTCAATTTCTTTTGTAAGTTTGCTAACATCTAGGCTTTCTTTAATTTTACTTATGTTTTTTGTTAAAAGTTTGAAATGTTTTTCAGGTTTTGCACCAATTCTTTTTGCAGTCTTGATACCTGTTGTTGAATAGAGCTTAGAAGAGGCATTACTTAACCATCTATATGGCGCACCGATAATTTTGCGTTCTCCAAGCCAAGCACAGAAATTATCTTTGACACCTGTGAAATTTATACCCACATTTTTAGTATAACTAAGACCCTTTGTAATACCGTCTTTGAGCTTTTCATTCTCAAGCCCTCTGATTTTTTTCATAATTTTACTTTTAGTACTTTGAGGAATGAATTTTGGAGATAGCAAAAGCCCCAAAAGCACAACGCCACCAGCAATCCCAAATGCCTTTTTGATGGTACTGTTTCTTTTTTTCTCTTCCTGTGTTTTAACCCCAGTTTCTGTAAAAATGCTTAAATTTCTGGCATCAGCATTATTGTTGCCAGAAAATACAGGTTTCTTTTGAATTTGATTTACAGTGAGGTTTTGCATGCTTTTTAAAAAATATCTCTTAAATATTTAAAAACAATTAGACACAAAAAATTGCCTTTGGTGTATAATTTACTCATAATTTATAATGAGGTATTCATGTTTGATTATAATTGCGATTTAGCGCAGGAGTATGGGGTTTATAAAAACGAAGAAGGGCTAAGCATTGCTTCTTATATGAGCTCTGTTAATATTTCTGCTGGTTTCCATGCTGGTGATGCTTTAAGCATTAAAAAAGCATTAGAATTTGCTCGTGATAATTCACTTGCAATTGGGGCACACATTGGTTTTCCTGATATTGCTGGTTTTGGCAATAGAAAAATGGAGCTTACAGATGAAGAGCTTGAAGCAATTGTGCTTTATCAAATTGGGGCAATTTCAAGCTATGCCCAATCTATGGGGCTTGAAATAGAACATGTAAGATGCCACGGTGCAATGTATGAAATGTTAAATTCCGATATAGAATTTGCAAAAAAAGTAGCATTTGCCATAAAAAAGATAAACCCATGGCTAGTCTTAATTGTTGGTAATTTTGAAACAAAAGAAACTTTAGAAAATGTTACACAAATAAATTGCGCTTACGAAGAAACATTTAGCGAAAAATCATCAATTAGAGAGTTTCGAGAGGGAAGCCACAAACCAGACACTTTGCACTTCACATCTTTAGAATGTGCAAAAAGAGCACATCAAGCAAAAAAACCTACACCGTTAAACTACAATAAAGTTGGAGCACAAATATGATGAAAAAAATAATAAATAAAATCAAAATACCAAAAGACGCAATTTGGCTTTTACCAGGGCTTAGAATTAAAAGATGGTTTGCCTTAATTATTACAGGCACACTCGTTGCAGCTCTTGGTGCTATATTCTTATTCAAATTAGAACCAATTTATTTTATTGTTCAATGGGCAAAAAAAGTTATAGATTTTGTTCCTGCTGAACTTCTTGGTTTAGCATTCATCATTTTAGGCGCAATAATTTTTATCCAAGGTTGGAAGAGAACCAATTTTTCGATGATGGATGCAACCCAAAAACGTGAACAAAAAACACTTTCTGAATCATTATACAGAAGAATGAAGCTTAATCATGGTCCAAAAATTGTTGCAATTGGCGGTGGTACTGGGCTTTCAACAATTCTTCGTGGCCTGAAAAAGCTAACAAACAACGTAACTGCAGTTGTAACCGTGGGTGATGATGGCGGTTCATCTGGCAGACTTCGTGAAGAAATGGGGATTTTGCCTCCAGGCGATATCAGAAACTGCATTAGTGCTCTTGCAGATGATGACGATATTGTAACTAAACTTTTCAAATATAGATTTAAATCTGGCGAAGGACTTGAAGGGCATAGCTTTGGCAATTTATTTATCACTGCATTATCTGCAATATGCGGAGATATGTTAACTGCAATTCGTGAGTCTTCTAAAGTATTAAGAATTAGAGGAAGAGTTTTGCCTGCAACACTCGATGATATGCGCCTTGTTGCAAGAATGGAAGACGGCTCAATAATCAAAGGTGAAAGCAACATTCCTGAAGCTGGTAAAAAAATTGTTCAACTGTCAACCGAACCAAAGACTTGCATGCCAGCACAAGATGTAATTGAGGCAATTTTGGATGCCGATATTATTATTCTTGGCCCAGGAAGCCTTTACACATCAATTACACCGAACCTTTTGGTAGGTAACGTTGCCCTTGCAATTGAAAAATCAAAAGCAAAGAAAATATACGTATGCAACATTATGACTCAACCAGGGGAAACCGATAACTACACGGCTTCTGACCATATCGAGGCATTATTCAAACATGCAAAATTAAATGGCGTTAAAGGCAATTTATTTGATACAGTTCTTATAAACGACTTTATTCCAAGAAACTTGTCTGAAAAATATGAAGAAGCAAACTCTTACCCTGTTGAATTTGATATTAATGAAGTAAAATCTTTGGGACTAGAGGTTGTTTGTCATAAATTAATTCATGATGATAAAGAAGGCTATGTTCGCCACTCTCCCGATAGATTAGCTCGTGCTATTTATTGGTGGTACAGGAGAAAGAAATAATGCCAAAAATCACTTCAAAAACAATTTTTGATATGAAAAAAAAGGGCGAAAAAATTGCCTCAATCACGGCATACGACTATTCAAGTGCGAAATATTTTGATGAAGCAGGAGCAGACTTCCTTCTTGTTGGAGATTCCGCAGCGCATGTTATGCTCGGGCTTGATTCAACCACAAAAATCACAATGAACGAAATGCTTGTGTTTACATCTGCCGTAGCACGAGGCGCAAAAAATGCCTTAGTTGTTGCAGATATGCCTTTTTTAAGTTATCAAACATCTGTTTCTGAAGCACTTAAAAATGCTGGCGATTTAATTCGTGCAGGCGCAGGGGCTGTAAAAATTGAAGGTGCGTCAAAACATACTCTTGAAATTATTTTACGTCTTGTGGAATCAGGCATTCCTGTTGTTGCCCACCTTGGTTTCACTCCTCAATTCGTAAACACAATTGGTGGCAATTTTGTTGCAGGAAAAAGCTTTGAAACAACTTTGAAAATTTTACACGATTCCCTTGCGGTTGAAGCTGCTGGCGCATTTGCACTAGTTTTAGAGATGGTGCCAAAAGAAAGCGCCGAATATATTACATCAGCACTTCAAATTCCAACAATAGGAATTGGGGCAGGAGCTGGTTGCGACGGGCAAATTCTTGTATCGGATGACGTTCTTGGCAAGTTTGATGGGTTCAGCCCAAAATTTTCAAAAAGATATGCAAATTTAAAAGAAATAATGACAGAAGCAGTTGCTAAATATGTTGAAGATGTTAAGGATAGAAAATTCCCAACAGATAGCGAAAGTTTTCTTTTAAAAGATGAAGAAAGGCAAAAACTTGAAAATTATAAAAACAATTAAAGAACTCCGAGAAGAGCTAAAAAATTGCAAAGAAGGCTCAGTTGGGCTTGTTCCAACAATGGGCGCGCTTCACGATGGGCATAAAAGCTTAATCCAAAAATCAGTTGAAGAAAATAAATACACGGTTGTTTCTGTGTTTGTAAATCCTGTTCAATTTTGTGCTGGCGAAGATTTAGATAAATATCCAAGAACACTAGAGGCGGATTCTCTTATGTGCAAAACTTGCGGGGTTGATTTCATTTTTGCACCAAACCCTTCTGAGATGTATAAAAATCAAAAGAATTTGACTATGGTTTGCCCCTCTTTTGAAGATGTAGATAAACTTTGCGGAAAAAGTAGAATTGGGCATTTTGACGGCGTTGCAACAGTTGTTGCTAAATTATTTAATATTGTTCAACCAAATAAAGCTTATTTCGGACAAAAAGATGCTCAGCAGCTTTTTATAATTAAAAAAATGGTCCAAGATTTAAACTTTGATATTGAAATTGTTGCTTGCCCAATTGTGCGTGAAGAGTCTGGGCTTGCACTATCAAGCAGAAATTCATATTTAACTGATGATGAACACAAAGAAGCTGAAAAAATTTCCTTAGCTCTTCGCAAAGTTAAAGAAATGTTCAATAACGGTATAAATAACATTATGCCGCTTACCGATATGGTTTTTGCAATTTTGGATGGATTAGATATTGAATATTTTGAAATTGTCAATTCTGAGACGTTTGAAATTTATGAAAAAACTGATATAATTAAGGCTAATTCAACAGCTTTAATTGCAGTTAAGGTTAACACTACAAGACTTATTGATAATATAGAATTATGAGAAAAAGCTCTAGAGTTGTAATTGATGCATACGGTTTTATAAAAGTTGTAATGGCATTTCTTGCGTTCATTTATATGATGCTTTACGTATGCCACGTACTTGAGCTCAATTTCTTAGATTTTATTGTTCCTCTCTTTAAACCTTTTGCAGAATTTACGACTTTGTTTTTCAAACATTCCGTAATGTATGCTGGGAAACCATACGATAGTATGTATTTGGTTTCTTCAATATTTTTCTTTTTAGTTGCATATTTGATGAATACAAACACATATAGGATTGTTGATTATTTAGATAGCCTTGAATACAACACAACTCGTCAAAGAATTAAAAGTGATATCAGGGCAAACGCTGCACTTGAAAATAATTTCAAAGATATTTTAGAAGAAATTAATAAATGCGTTTTAGTGATTAATTTCAAACTTTCTGTTGCACCTTCAATATCTGGGGGTAATAAAATTGATGTCGAGGCGATAAAGAAAAATAATAATAATTTTATTTTAAAATCTTTTGGCGAAAACCCGCTTGCAAAATTAGAACTTAAAGATGGAAAATTATATTTTATTTGCCATGATATCAAAAATTTTGACACTCTTTTTATGAATATTTCTAAATTGCTTGTGTCTGTTGTACAAAGCAACTCAGCATCTTCTGTAAATACAATTCCTTGTTTTGCGGTTGATGCATTTGAAGAAGATACTTTATCTAGCGAGCAAATTAAATTAATTGATAGAATCCTCGCTTGCACATATAAAAACAAAGTTGTTACAACGCAACTTTTTGCTCATAGATATAACTTATTGGAAGATACAAAATTCAAAGTTGTTACAATGGGCAATGTTAGATTTTTCGACCAAGCATACACTCAATCAGCCTCAGATGTCGATTTCTTCGAAGATGTTGATGATGACTATATGCAATCTTATGTCGATGTTGAGCTTTACACTCTTGCCCGCAAAAAACGCAAAGCTTCCTAAGAGGCACTAATGTTTGCTTTAGTTAATTTTATTCTTTTGTTTCTTATTATTTTAATCTTGATTGGGTTTACTTTTGTTGTGGTTAAAAAAAACCAAAAACATAACAATTACTTGAAAAAAATTACAAATGTTTTTTACCAAATTAGATACGGTAACTTAAACACAAGTCTAACTGGCGCCAAAACGAAACTAGAGCAAGAGCTTGAAAATGTCATAAATTCTTCAATTGAAAGTATTTCAGATAGAGACAATATGATTCAAGAACACATTGAAAGAGAACGTGAAATGGCAGTTCTGAAATCTGATTTTATTGCAGCGCTCACGCACGACCTCAAAGTTCCAGTTATTGCACATGATAAAACTTTTGATTTACTTTTGGATAATAAATTTGGTGAATTAACACCAGAGCAAAATGAAGCAATTAAAAACCTAAAAACTTCAAATATGGATTTGAAATATTTAATTGAAGCTTTGCTTGAAACTTACAAACTAGAACAAACAAAACTTGTTGAAGATGTGACATACGGGGTTAATGTGCCACTTTTTATACACGAAGTAATTTCTATGATTGAACCAATTGCTATTGCTCATAATAAAAAAATAGATTTGATTGTTTCAACAACAGACGATTTCACTGCCGATATTGACAAATTTTTGATTAAAAGAGTACTTCAGAATTTAATTTTAAATGGACTTAATCACTCTGTTAATTCAGACTTTATCGAAGTTACACTCAAGGCTAAAGGTGAAAATTTCCAAATAGATATAAAAGATAGTGGTTCAGGAATTGACGAAGAAGAAATAAAGAAAATTTTTGATAAATATTACTCAGGTTCAAACGGGCTAACTCGCTCAGGTGTTGGGCTCGGGTTGTATCTTTCAAATAAAATAGTTAAAGCTTGTGGCGGAAAAATTAAAGTTAAATCAGATATGGGCAAAAACACAGTTTTTAGCATAATCTTACCTAAATACAAAAACAACCCTCAAGAATGAAGGTTGTTTTGAAATTTTAATTTAAGCTAATGACACTTAAATTTTCGCTTATTTTGCAGTTAATTTATTAATTGCAACAGTTAAGCGAGATTTTTTTCTAGCTGCAGTATTTTTGTGCAAAATACCTTTGCTAACGGCTTTGTCGCAAAGTTGGTAAACTTTAGCTAATGCTGCATCTAATTCTTTTTTGTCGCCTTCAACAAGAGCTAATGCTTTTTTGATTGCTGTTTTAATTGAAGATTTAAATGCAACATTTCTTGCAGTGTTTCTAGCTGCGATGTCTACTCTTTTTTTTGCGGATTTAATGTTTGCCATGATTTTTCTTTCCTTTCTGCACTAAACTAAGTTTTCTGCAGAGGTTTGAGTGAGTACATAAATAATAACAAACAAAAAAATAAAAGTAAAATGTTTTTGTATAAAATACTTAAACTATCTTCTTAAATTACCTAAAGAATTATAAATATTTAAAAGCGAAGTGCTATTTATATCACGACTTGCAGTAAGCAAACTTGCAGAAGCATTTTGCAGAATTTGCGCTTTTAAAAGCTCCATGCTCTCTTTGGCAATGTCAGCGTCAACAATGTTAGAACGAGCTGCTGCAATGTTAATTTCTGCCACTTCGTTTGCACTTAGTGCCGATTCTAGCCTATTTTTTGAAACGCCAATTTCGCCAAGTTTAACTGTAAGTGTTTCAATAACTCTATCAATATCTTCTAGCGCATTGCGGGCACTGTCTGCATCTAAAATATTTAAATCAATAATTGGAATTACAAAACCTGTTGAAACTTCAATTGCTGAATTTGCACCAACTCCTGTGCCCACTTGGAATAAGAATGGGTCTGCCTCTTTCCAAAGTTCGTTACAATTTGAAATTGTTGTGTTTGTGCCACCATTTGTAATGATGTCATAGTCTTCGCCTCCATCAACCGTATTCAAATCACCAAGAATTGTTGCCGTGTCATTTCCTGCGCCAAGCGAAATATCGTTTTCGTTGCCTTCAATGAGAATTGTGTCACTATCTGCACCACTATCAACCAAATTACTGTTACCATGTATTTTAATAGTATCGACACCTCCTCCACTGTTGATTATATTATTATTGCCATTTGTGATAATTGTGTCATCATTATCTCCGCCGTTAATTTCACCCAAATTATTTGATGAATTTACAATAATTGTGTCATTGCCACTTTCGCCAAGAACTCTAGGGTATGAGCTATCTGTAATTGTTCCATTTAGCGTTATTGAATCGTCACCATTTCCGCCCGCAACATGCGCGTTATCACCATTTATTGTGATTGTGTCATTTCCATTGTCTCCAAAAATGCCACTACCGTCATTTGCAATTATTGTGTCGTCTCCATCTCCGCCGCTAGCATAATGCCCTTTGTTTATTGTTATTGTGTCATTACCCCCTTCGCCGTGTGCTTCAGCATTTTCATGTTCAAGAATTATGTTATCGTTCCCGTCTCCCCCAGTCGCACCAGAGTAACCGCCAAAAATTGCTATTGTGTCACCGCCTGCTCCACCATCTGCGCTAGAATATTCACCGTTCATTACAATTTTGTCATTTTGTTCTGCACCATAAAAGTTTGTATAATCACTATTTACAACCACATTATTTGATTGTCCTGTGGCAGATCTAATAACAAAACCTTCGCCATCAAATGTTATTTCTCCTGTTGCTGAGTTGTAATTATAAGTGATTCTCGAAGGTGTCGTAGCTCTATTTTGAATTGTATAAGTTTTCCCTGCTATTTCAAGAGTCTCTGTTTTACCTTCGCCCGCAACTATAACCGTGCCAGAGTTTTCAAGCGCTTTGATTTTATTAATATTGCTATAATCTGATACACTTGCGCTTGCAGTTAAGCCCATTGTGTTATTGCCACTTCCGCCATCAATTGTAGCATCTGCGTATGCATTAAATGTATCATTTCCGTCATCACCATAAACCCGAGCACCTTCGCTTTTGATTGTTATAGTATCATCACCATCACCAGCGGTTACGATTGCGCTACTGCCTTCAATTGTTATTCTGTCATTTGCATCCGAACCATGGAAACGAACCATATCACCTTTAATAATTACATTATTTTCTTGCCCCATGACCGAACTAATCCTTAAATCAGTGCCTTCAAACGTAATTTCGTCTGTTGTTTCGTTATAACTATAATTAAGTGTTCCTTGGTCACCTGCTTCGATATTATAAATTTTGCTTGCAATTTCCAGATTAAAATTTTCGCTGAGGTCATATTTAACTTCGCCCTCATTTTTTAGTGCTACATATTTGTTAAATTCTCTTGAAGTATATGTAATGTTATCTGCTCCAACGCCTAATGTGTTAGAGCCAGCACCTCCTGAAATTGTATTACCATCTGCGTTTACATTTATTGTGTCGTCACCATCATCACCTTGAATTGCGCCTGTGTTATTTGCAGAATTTACTGTTATTGTGTCATTACCTGTTCCACCTTTAACCCAAGAAGAAGTATTTCCTAAAATTCCATTTAAAACAATTGTGTCGTTATCGCTTCCGCCTTCTGCTTGTGTGTTTCCACCGTTAACATTAATTGTGTCGTTGCCTGCTTCTCCGTATGCATAGTTTTGCGCTCCGTTAGTGTTGATTGTGTCGTTGCCGCCTCCGCCGTATGCATAAGATTTACCGCCCGTGGTTGTAATTGTGTCGTCTCCTGCGTAACCATAGGCTTTTGCATTTTCTCCGTTCATCACAATTGTGTCATTTCCTGCTCCGCCATGCCCTTGCGCATTTTCTCCGTTTGTTACAATTATGTCATTTAATTCTGCGCCATAGAAATTCATATAATCGCCATTTATAACAACATTATTTGCTTGCCCTGTGGCAGATTCAATGGTTAAACTAGCACCCTCAAATGTCATCAAGCCTGTTGTTTGGTTGTAGTCAAATTTTAGAATAGATGAAGTTGTGGCTCTATTTAAAATTCTATAAGTTTGCCCTAAAATTTCAATTGTTATTTCGTCATTGCCTGCAATTGCAATTGAACCTTTTGCAGGAAGCCTGTTTTCATAACCTTCAATGTTGTAGCGATAAGTGTTAGCCGTGTCACCTGTAAGAGTGTTTGTGCCAGCATTGCCATCAACAAAAGCGCCTGCAACACCTGTTGCTACAATAAAGTTATCGTTACCGTCTCCACCTGCAATTGAACCTGCATTGTTTGCATTAATATTTGCTATGTCATCTCCTGCGCCAAGGTCTGTGACATATCCGTCATTTGAAGCGTTGAGGTTTACTGTGTCATTATCATCACCTGCGTAAATTGAATTATTTACTCCGTTTACTGTGATTGTATCTGCACCTGCTTCAGTGTATAGATTGTTATTTGTGCCATTCATTTCAACCGTGTCTGCACCGTCACCTGTCCAAATGTCGATGTTTTTGACACCACTTGCAACTGTGACTGTGTCATCACCTGCACCTGTGTAATATTCAGGGTAGTCAATTGATAAGGTACCAGGCGCACTTGTGATATTTAGAATATCATCACCTTCACCAGTATCAACAATTGAATTATAAGCCGATTTTGATGTTACTATATCATTGCCATCACCTGTGTATAGATACAGACCATTTCCATTTGTTATAATTTTATCATTTTGGCCACTATGGGCTGTTACTTGCACGGCATTTGGCAAACTATTTGTATTAAAAGTTATTTCTCCAGTAGTCGTGTTGCAAGAATAATTTAGACGACTAACCCCGCTTGAATTCTTATTTTTTACAGTATAACTCGCCTCATATACCGTGCCTTTCATAAGTGTGATATCAAATTCTTCATTTACTTGGAGGTAAATTATACCTTGTTTTGGAAGTGAATTTTCATAACCAACACAATTAATATAACCAGTTCCTGTGCCATTGTTTGTTATTGTTAAATTTGCATTGTTGCCGCCATTTATAATGTTGTATGCTTTCCCGCTGCCAACCACAACATCCACACTTCCTGAATTTGCAACGCTGATATAATTGTTGCTTGAATCAAGATTAATTGTGTCATTACCGCCATTTGTATAGATTGACACATAAGCACTGTTTGTCGTGACAGTGTTTGTTCCTGAACCAAGATTTATTGTTTGATATGAACCATTTGACGTAATATTATCTTGCCCGCCAGTACCTCCTGTGTATGTCATATAGCCAGAAGCAAGAATAATATTATTTATTTGGTTACCGTCTGCCACAATTTGTGCGTAAGAGCCACTAAATGTTATAGTATCAGTTGCTTCGTCATATGAATATTGAATTAGTGAATTGCTTGGGTTATTAACTGTGTAGTATTTCCCACCAAATTCAAGTCTCACTTGAGCACTCGCCATGTGAACTTGCCCTGAATTAGGGTTATAATTTTCAACACCTGTGATATCATTCCAGCCCGTGTTTGTGCCATTATCAGTTATTGTGTTTGTACCTTCTTTCCCAATAAGAAAATTGCCAGAGCCAGATTCAACTATAAAATCATCATCGCCAGCTTCGCCAAAAATTGAATTGTTGTTACCATTTATATAGAAAGTGTCATTTCCATTACCACCTACGGCTTTGCCGTTGTCTCCAGTAGTATAGATTGTGTCATTGCCTTCACCACCTGAAGCATAACTCTGGCGATTTCCTGTTGTTTTGTCAATTAATATATCATCGCCACTTTCGCCATAAGCCATTATGCCTGTTGCAGTGCCAGTGATCTCGATTGTATCATTCATATCGCCTGCGTAGATATATGTCCGGGTTCCTGCATTATCAACAAAAATGTTATCAACTTGCCCGCTTGCTGCAGTTATTGTCATATAAGTAATATTTGAGAGAGTCAATCTGCCTGTTGTTGTGTCATAAGAATAGTTGCAAGTGTTTTCAGTAAGCCCACTATTGTAATCTTTAAATGTATAGACCTTATCTCCGATTGAAATTGTTTTAGATTTTCCGCTTGCAAGAGTTACCGTGCCCTCGATAACATTCGACCCACTTCTTGCCATAGACATCATCATAGGAACTTCTGCACTCATAAGTGAAATTTCATTTGTTTCTTCACTTCCTTCTGTGTTTGTTGCTGTTGCACTTTGTGCTTCAGGTTCGGTTGTTTGATTTGCAGGTGATGCTGACATCATCATAGGGGCAGGAGTGTAGCTTAAAAGCGAAATTGCTGCCGCTGTTTCATTATCTACAAATGTTTCAGATTTATCTTTATATATTTGCTGACCAAAGAGGTTAACTCCGTTAAATTCTGTTGTGTTTTTAATTCTTGTGATTTCTTCAAATAAAGAATCAACTTCCATCTGCATTGCTTTTCTCTCAGTGTCTGAATATACGCCGTTGCTTGATTGAAGTGCTAAATCACGTATTCTATAAAGTGGAGAAAGCATTGTTTGAATTGAGCCTTCTGCAATTCCAAGCAAAGACATTCCCATTTGAATGTTGTTATTTGCAGTGCTCAAACCACGTTGAGAAACTTCCAAGCCTTT
>JAFQLC010000015.1 GCA_017396695.1 bacterium | reverse complement strand
ACGCTCTTCCGATCTTTATGCAAGCAGGTGTTCCTGTTAAATGTATGATTGGTGGCGTTGCAATGGGTCTTATCAAAGAAGGTGAAACTGACGTTGTATTAACTGATATCCAAGGCATCGAAGACTTTTTGGGCGATATGGACTTTAAAGTTACAGGTAACTCTGAAGGAATTACTGCTCTTCAAATGGATATGAAAATTAAAGGCATTTCATTTGAAACCTTAAGAAGAGCTCTTGCTCAAGCAAAAGACGGCAGACTTCATATTATGGGCAAAATGGCAGAAGTTATCTCTAAACCAAACGACGACTTAAGCCCTAATGCTCCAAGACTTTACACAATGCAAGTTCCAACTGAAGATATCGGAACAGTTATCGGACCTGGCGGTAAAATGATTAGAAGCATTATTGAAGCTTCAGGCGCTGAAATTGATATCAATGACGAAGGCAGAGTTACAATCACATCTAATGATGCAGAAGGTGCTAACATTGCTAAAAGTATGATTGAAGCCCTTACATTCAGAGCTGAAGTTGGAATGGTTAGAAAAGGCAAAGTCGTTAGAATTATTCCAATTGGTGCATTTGTTGAACTTGCTCCTGGTAAAGATGGTATGGTTCACATTTCTCAAATCTCGCAAGAAAGAATTGAAACAGTTGAATCAAAACTTTCAGTTGGAGATGAAGTTATCGTTAAAGTTGTGAAAATTGACGAAAAAGGCAGAGTTAATCTTACAATTAAAGGGGTAACTGATGAAGAAAAAGCTCAATTGGCTTAAGAATATATTAATCTGTTTCGGAGCACTCGCACTATGCGGGTGCTCTGCTTTGCAGTATTCAGGCGCTGATTTTGATAAAGTAAATCAAAAAAATATCACGACAAATGAATCTTTTTACTTTAAGGCATACAAAAAACAATTAAATGAAAATATCGAGATGAAAATTGGAGTTACAAAAACTCAAATTCCTGATATTTTAGTTGTTTATGTTGATGTTCAAAATAATGGCGAATATCCATATAGCCTTAATATAGAGGATTTTGTCATTAAATTAGGTGGCAAAACTGCTCACTTCATAAAGCCTTCTGATTATGTTGCTCAATATCAAGATATGGAAAACCAATTGCTTGCTGCTTCTCAAGGAATTGCGCCAACTTTAAACTCTGTAGCAACCATTGCAAATCATTATCAAAGAGACACTCGCCAACTTGCAATGGCAGAAAACACTGATATGGAAGTTTCTTTGCAACAAATAGCTGCAATTGCAGGCGGAATTGAATCACATGCACTTCGTTCAATTTCCCAAGTTCCTGCAAAAGCTAAAAAGTACTATTACTTATTTATCGAAGATATAGAGTTGTATCCACTTGAAATTACATATCAAAACTTGAAATATACTTTTGATGCAAAATAGGTGAAAAATTGGGGAAGAATTTAGTTTTAATTGACGGGCATGCACTTGCTTTTAGAATGTTTTTTGCACTTGAGCGAACCTCTATGCAAACAACGGAACATGTTCCAACTTGGGCTGTATTTGGTTTTTTTAAAACAATTTTTGATATGCTCAAAGGAAAAATGAGCAAAAATAAACCTGATTGCATTGCAGTTGCTTTTGATGTTTCAAAGCAAACATTTAGGCTTGAAAAATACCCTGAATACAAAGCAAACAGGCTTACTATGCCAGATGACCTTCGCCCTCAATTGGAGCTTATTATGGAAGGCTTAAAGGCGCTAAACATCCCAATTTACACAAAAGAAGGCTTCGAGGGTGATGATTTAATTGGAACTCTTGCAACTCGAGCTAAGGCTTTGGGACATAAAACCTATATTTTAACAGGCGACAAAGATTCTTTTCAGCTTATTGATGATGAAGGTTATATTAAAGTTTTGATTCCATCGAAAGGTGAAATTATTGAATATGATAAAGAAAAAGTTTATGAAAAATTGGGCGTGTATCCTTCTCAAGTAATAGACTACAAAGCGCTTTCAGGTGATACTTCAGATAACATTCCTGGAATTAAAGGAATTGGACCAAAAACAGCGCAGAGCTTGCTGAATGAATATCAAACACTTGATGGAATTTATGAAAATTTAGATAAAATCACAAAAAAAGCTCTTCTTGAAAAATTAACTACAGGGAAAGAAATTGCATATTTGAGTCAATATTTGGCAACAATTAAAAAAGATGTTGAAATTGATTTTAATTTTGAACACACAAAGCTTGAAATTCCAGATAAAAACAAAGTGATAGAATATTTTAATAGTGTTCAATTTTTCTCGTTTGCAAGGAACATTAATATCATTCTTGCCCCTTTTCAAACTTGTGATTGCGCAAATGTTTTTCAAGAAACAAAATCCGAAGAAAAAGCTGGAACAAACAAACAAGAACAAGCAGACGAAGCCCCAAAACAACTTGGTTTCTTTGACTTAAATCCAGATTTTGAACCATTTCAGGGCGAAATTGATGATAAAAAATTTGAAGAATATCAAAATAATGCAAACATCAAAATGGATTTAGAGCTTGCAAGCTATATTAAAGATAGTTCAAGAAAGCACGATTTTATCTCCCAGATTCAAGATTGCCTAGGCACTCTTTTATCAAACAAAACAACTGATGAAGATTTTGTTAATTATGCGCGCAAATTAGAAGAATTTTATTCAAAAAACCTATCCGAAAAAGAAAAAAAATTGTTGTTTGAAATTGAAATGCCTCTTCGAAAAGTTTTAAAGAAAATGGAAGCAGTTGGCATATATTTAAACACAAAGTTTTTGAATGAATTTGGGTTAGAGTTGAACGCTAAAATTAAAAAGATAGAAGACGAAGTGTTTTCGGAAGTTGGGGAAACATTTAATCTAAATTCGCCAAAACAAGTTGCAGAAGTTTTATTTAAAAAGCTCGAAATTAAGCCTAAAAAGAAAAATAAAACAGGTTTTTCAACAAGTGCCAAGGTTTTGGAAGAGCTTGCGCAAGAGTATGAAATAGCAAGAAAAATTCTTGACCACAGGGCACTTATGAAACTTAAGACAACCTATGTTGATGTTCTACCTCGCCTTGTGGATGATGCTTCGAGGGTGCATACGCACTATAATCAAGCGCTAACTACAACAGGAAGGTTGTCTTCATCTGACCCTAATTTGCAAAACATTCCAATAAGAACAGCGCTTGGTGCTAAAATCAGAACTGCATTTGCGGCCCCTAATGATGATTATTTAATCTTATCTGCGGATTATTCGCAAATTGAACTCAGACTTTTGGCGCACATAAGTGAAGACGAAGCACTTATCTCTGCGTTCAAAAGTGGCGAAGATATTCACACGCTTACTGCAAGTAAAATTTTTGGCGTTGCAAAAAATGAAGTAACAGATGAAATGCGCAGACGCGCTAAAGCTGTTAATTTTGGCATAATTTATGGGCAAACTCGCTTTGGGCTTGCATCTTCTCTTAAGATTACTCCATTTGAAGCGCAGAATTTTATAGATAGATATTTTGCAACATATCCAAAAATCAGAACTTATATGAATAACACATTGTTTCAGGCGCACGACACAGGCTATGTTGAAACTATTTTTGGAAGAAAAAGATATCTCGGAAAAGAGCTAAATTCAAGAAATGGGAACATTCGAGAATTTGCAGAACGCGCTGCAATAAATGCCCCAATTCAAGGCTCTGCTGCTGATTTAATCAAGCTCGCGATGATTAATCTTGATAAAAAATTAGAAGGCAAGAAAACAAAAATTGTTCTTCAAGTTCACGATGAACTTGTGCTCGAGGTTCATAAATCTGAATTTGATGAAGTTTTATCGCTTGTTAAGGAGTGCATGGAGGGTGTTTATCCTCTACATTTACCACTTGTAGTTGATGTTGAATATGGAAGAAGTTGGAAAGATGAGTAAAATTAAGCTTATTTTAATTTTATTTTGCATATTTATACAAGCTTCAGCTTTTGCTAATTTTCAGCTTCCTGTAAAAAATTATTCAAAGCCTGCTCAAGAAGTTTATATTGATACACTAGGTGCAATTTCTGGTTCGGGTTTTAAGGTGATTGAAATTCAATCGAAAAACGGGCTTGTTTACTTTAGTTCTGAAAATATGCAATTTTTAGCCAAAGTTTATAGTGTTGGTTCATCTTCAACCCTTAAAATTACGCCAATAAGTTCAAATTATAAAGATGAAATTTTGCCAATAAATGTAATTTTTAATAAATTAGATAGAAAATATAATGAAAAACCAAACACCCACACAAACTTATAAATATGCTCAATGCCTTGTAAACATTGCAAAAATGGGCACAAAAACATTCACTTATTTGGTGGGTGACCAACTTGCTGATAAAATAAAGATTGGGCAAGCGGTATTGCTTCCCTTTGGTAAAAATCGCACAATTTCAGGCTGGGTTGTTGGGTTTACAAATTATCTCGAAGAGGGCATAAATGTTAAAGAAATAGCTGAAATAACAGAGGCCGACCCGCTTTTTGATGGTGATTACCTTAAACTTTTAGAGTTTGTTTCAAATTATTATTTTTGCGAGTTGCCAACAGTTTTAAAAGCAGCAATTCCTGAAAAATTTTTTGAAAAAAATGTAAAAAAATATAGAGAACCAAAAATTAAAAACACTATTTTTGAAGGGATAGAAAAAACTGCGCAAAACACACTTTCTCCTGCTCAGCAAAAAGTATATGAAGAAATAGTTAGAATTAACCCAAAAACATCGCTTTTATATGGAATTACAGGAAGTGGGAAAACCGAGATTTATTTTAAACTCATTGAAAAAACAATAAATGAGGGGAAAAACGTTCTTTTTTTAGCACCAGAAATTGCCCTTGTAACACAACTCACTATGCGCACGGCTGAAAAATTTGGCTCTGAAAATGTTGGCATTTGGCACAGTTCAATTGGCGAAGCTGAAAAATATAAAGTTTGGCAAAGCCTAAGGCAAGATAAAATCAAAATTTTATTTGGTGCAAGAAGTGCTGTTTTTGCACCGCTTAAAAACATCGGGCTTATTATAATTGATGAATCTCACGATACAAGCTACAAACAAACAATGCCTGCTCCAAGATACGATTCAAGACTTGTTGCAAGAAAATTAGCGGAATTGCACGGCGCAAATGTAATTTTAGGAAGTGCAACACCTGATATTTCCGATTATTATGAGGCGCTAAATTCAAATTCGCTTTTCACCTTAAAGGAAAGATATCAAGGTGCCGAGCTTGCTCGCTCCACTGTAATTGATATGCGAACCGAGCGCTTTGAAGGTAATTTTGGTATATTTTCAAAATATTTAGTGCAAAGAATTAAAGAAACGATTGACGAGGGACACCAGGTAATTCTTCTTATTAACCGCCGCGGTTTTGCAAATTATACCCAATGCATGTCATGTGGAGAAGTTGTAATGTGCCCAAAATGCGCAATTCCACTTATTTATCATAAGCAAACAAATTCCCATAAGTGTCATTTCTGTGGTTCTGAAATTAAAAATCTTCAAACGTGTCCAACCTGCAACACTGAAGCTCTAGAAAATTTTGGAGTTGGGGTTGAAAGGGTAGAAAAAATTGCCCAAGAAATCTTTGAAGATTATACAATTGCTCGTTTCGATTCAGATATTCTGGGTAAGAAAAATGAGCATATCGGTATTTTGAACGACTTTAAAGCAGGCAAAATAGATATTTTGATTGGAACACAAATGATAGCAAAAGGGCTTGATAACAAAAATGTGACCCTAGTTGGTGTTATAAATGCTGATTTAAGTTTCAACTTGCCTGATTACAGAAGCACAGAACGTGGTTTTTCTCTTTTAACTCAGGTTGCAGGGCGCTCAGGGCGAGGGCAAGACCAAGGGCAAGTGATTTTCCAGACATATAACAGTGAAAACGATTATTTGGAATTAGCTAAAAATCAAGACTATGAAAATTTCTATGATACTGAGCTTGAAATTCGTGATACTCTTGATTATCCGCCATTTTCTAAAATTATTCGAGTTATTTTGCAATCAAAAAATGAATTTAGGGCAGAGCACGCAGCAGTTGAGATTGTGCATCGCTTAAATTCTTATATTGAAAAATTGGCGCTTTCTGAAAGACTTATTCTGCTTGGGCCTTCACCTTGTGTAATAGAAAAAATTAGAACTGAATATAGGTTTAATTTCCTTGTTAAAAATAAACTTGGAGACAAAGGGCATTTCACGATTTTAAACTTTTTAAAACAAGTAATTTTGCCTGGTGATATTAAAATGATAGTGGATGTTGACCCGTCAGATATTCTTTAATCTTGTGCAAAAGATAGGCTACGCAGGAATTTCGATTGTAAATTCTGTTTGGTTTTTGTTTGATGTGAATGAGATTTTGCCTTTATGTTTATCTATAATTTTTTTGCTTATCGCAAGCCCTAGCCCTGTGCCTTCGCCAATTTTTTTGGTCGTATAACCCGCTTCCATAATTTTTTTTCTGTCTTTTGATTCAATCATATCCCCGTTGTTTGCGAATTTAATAACAAGATTATCTTTTAAGACAGTCGTTGTAATTTTGATTTCTGGATTTTCTTTGTTGTTTTTCATAGCATCAAGCGCATTTGTTAAAATATTCAAAAATACTTGGTTCAACATACTAGGGTAACACGCCACAAGCGGAATGTCGCCATAATTTTTAGTAATTGTTATCCCGTGCTTAATTTTGTTATGAAGGAGTGAAAGTGTAAGATCAAGCTCTGAATTGATATTTGCTTGCTGAAGTTCTTCTTCATCTAGTCTCACAAATCTTTTGAGAGATTTTACAATGTTTGTAATTCTTTTAATTGCTTCTGCGTCAATCGAATTTATATCTTTCAACATTTCGCCCACTGAAGCATTTTCTTTTTCAAACATTTGCGCCATAATTTCGTTGTTTGCGCTAATGGATGCAAGTGGAGTGTTAATTTCATGCGCCACATTCGCAATTAATTGCCCAAGAGATGCCATTTTTTCTGCGTTTATAAGTTGTAGCTGCGTTTCTTCAAGTTCATTTAGGGCGGTTTCCAATTCCTCTTTTTTCTTTGAAATTTGCAAGAATAAATTAACTTGCAAAACAGAATCTGAAATTTGGTGCTGAATGTTCAATAGAATTTCTTTTTCATCGTGTTCGAGCTCTTTTTTGGGTGTATAGATAATAATCAACCCATAAATTTCGCCACTAGATAAAATTGGTAAAATAATTCTTGTGTGCGCTTGGTTATATATAATTTCAGATAGATTATGCTCTTTGATTGTTTTTGAATAATGAATGTTTCCAAGTTTAATTTCTTCTTCAATATTTTTATCAAATTCAATTTTTTCTCCCAAATTTCCTTTTGGGTATGCATATTGAAGGTTATAGCTTTCGTTTTCAAATTTTGCAAAATAAGCTTTATTTGCGCCAAACACAATCGCAAGTTCTCGAAGTGCATTTTCAAGCAGAGTTTTAATATCTATGCTTGAGTTTCGAAGCGTTGTTGAAATTCTGTTTAAAATTGCCATTTTTGCTGCTTGGTTTTGTGCCATAGGAGCTGTGATTTCAAGTTCATGGTTTTTAATTTTTAAGGCTTCATTTTCTTGTTTTAGCTTCTGCACTAAAATTTCATTTGTTATGTTTGAAAAATAAATCAAGCGGAAATGTTTGATTGTTACAGTTTTTAGCACAAAGTGCATAATGTTGTCGCCATCTTTTTGATAAACGATGGCGCAAGAAAAATCTTTTTTAGAATTTATTGCAGCTCTAATTGGGCTATAAGTTCTCAACTGCTCAGTTTCAAGCATGCAAAGCTCTATGTGAAGCTTATATTCAAGCTTTTTGATTTCTTGTTCCCAATTTACTGGTTTAAAATAATAAAATGTATCAATAAAAGCCTTATTTTGGTAAAGTGTGTTTGCTACCATGTCATAAGTCAAAAGAGGCTCGTTTATGTAGTGTGACAATGATTTTAGAAGTTGACTCATAAGTAGATTTTATGCTTAAACTAAAAAGTTTGCAAATTTGTTAATTTATTATTGACTTATAACCTTGAATTGGTATGATTATTTGGTAGCGATACTT
>JAFQLC010000003.1 GCA_017396695.1 bacterium | reverse complement strand
TGTGGTCGTCATCACTTGGTCCCGGTCCTGGTCCTGGTCCCGGTCCTGGTCCTGGACCTGGAGGTTCAGGTTTGTCAGGAGTATCAGGTACATCTGGATCATCTGGTGTGTCAGGTTTGTCAGGTGTATCAGGTGTATCTGGAGTGTCAGGAGTGTCAGGAGTATCTGGTGTATCAGGTACATCTGGGGTATCAGGAGTGTCAGGTGTATCTGGCACGTCTGGAGTATCTGGTGTATCAGGTACATCTGGTGTATCTGGTTTGTCAGGTGTATCAGGTACATCTGGAGTATCAGGTGTATCTGGAGTATCAGGAGTGATTATTGGAATGATTGGTGTGTCAGGAGTATCTGGAACAACTTCAACAATTTTTTCTGGTATTTCTTCTGGTGGTTGCTCTTCAGGTTTTCTTCCTGGTCTATACGGAATGCTATTTATAAGTAATGTCATTGCTGTGAATATTGCAATGAATTTTGTCCAAATATCAGCATGTGGATTTCTTTTCATGATTTGTGGTAATTCGCTTGCAACTTCAACAACTGATGTTTGACTGTTGCCTTTTCCGCCGCCAGCTTTACTTGGTGCGCTACCATGTTTTGTGCCTGCAATATATGGGTTTTTGCTTCCTGGAAGAGAATAAACGGTTGTTTTAGGACTGTTGTATGCAGCTTTTGCTTTTGCATATTGGTCTTTGCCATATGCTCCAACCATATAACCTTTTGTGCCAGTTGCATTATTTCTGTATCTGGCAGTTGAAGCTTTGTATTGTCCGCTTCCTTTGAAGGTTAAACCTATTCCATTAATTTGCATGTTGTGTTGCCTCACTTCTTCTAACTAAAATCTGTAAAACTCCTGAATATCAAAAATTGCTATTTATGTAACAATTAATTTACATTCATTCCAAGATATCTTTTTAATTCAATATTGTCTGCTTTTTTTGCTTTTCTATATGTATATCTTGAAGGTAGTGCGCCACATTTAAGAAGATGTAGCGCTGTTTTATATTCTTTTTTACTCATTGCAAAATCGAGCGCACTTCTTCCTAAGCATTTTTTATTTATATCTGCACCATATTGCAAGAGAATATTTAAGCAATTTTTTCTTTTAAGGTAAATGCAAAAATGTAAAGGAGATTCCTTGAAGCATGTTTTGTTTGGATTTCCGCCATACGACAAAATCAAATCGAGCACTTGGGGTTTATCTAAATATATTGCGTAAAATATATGTGGGACACCGCCTATTGTGTCATCTGGTTTGAGCCCGTTTTCGAATAATTTTTTTATATGTGCAGTGTCATTTTCAATTGTTGCCTGAATAAAGCCTGTTAAATCCATATATTCAACTTGTTTTTGGATGTATAATTCAAACTTTGTTGGTTCTTGCTCATTGTCTTGCGCAAAGGAAGGTGTAATTAAAAATAACTGTAAAAATAATAATATAATTAATTTTTTCATTTTCCTCACCAAATTTATTTTGAAATTTAATTTTACATTATAAAGCCAAGAATGCAATTTTCTTGACACTAGTTTTGAATAAAATGTAAAATGGGGCAAAGGAGAAAAAATGAAATCTCGCATTGATAAATATTTTTCAAATTTGAAAGATACTTTAGATAAAATTAGTAAAGATGATATTATAAAATTTGCAGAAATCATCTCAAATACTGAAGGTAAAAATACCATCTATGTTCTTGGCAATGGTGGTTCAACTTCAATTGCATCCCACTTTGTATGTGATTTTGTAAAAGATGTAGCAAGTGCTTCGGGGAAAAGGTTTAAGGTTGTTTCCTTGGCAGATAATTTTGCAACCCTTACTGCCTATGCTAATGATATGAATTTTGATTTAATTTTTTCTGAACAATTGAAAAACTTTTTATCTAAGGGCGATGTCGTTGTCGCAATTTCAGGTAGTGGAAATTCTAAAAATGTTTTAAATGCCGTTGAATACGCAAACCAAAATGGCGCAATAACTGTTGCAATGACTGGGTTTGATGGTGGTAAATTAATAAAAGTAGCACAACATTCAATTTTAGCCCCTGTTAATAATATGCAAATTGTTCAAGATTGCCATATGGCAATTATTCATCTTCTTATGCAGATAATTAAAGAAATCTAATTTAAAAAAATGCCCTTCTGTTTTGAAGGGCATTTGTGATTGGACTATTTTTCTGTATCTTTTAATGGTAGTGGCATTGGTTTGTGTTTTTTGCAAGGTTTTTTGTTGAATTTTGCTTTTCTTTGTTCTTTCTTTTCTTTCATATATTTATCAAATTCAGCTTTTTGGGTTTCATCAAGCGTTGAGATAAAGAATTTGAAATCATTTTTTCTGATAGTGTCTGCTTGAATTTTGAGTTCACGCATTTCTTTTTTAATTTTGATTGCTTTTTTCTTTTTGGTTTCTTTGCTTGCGTCAGATAGCATAACTTGCTCTAGCTGATATTTTTTCTTAGACATTTTTTGCATAATTGGTTTCATTTTTGCTTTTGATTCTTCTTTGTTTTTGTTTAATTTATCTTTTTGTTCAGGTGTAAGTTTAAGAATTTCATCGAGCTTTTTTTGTTCTGCAATCATTTTTTTGTGCATAATTTTTTTATGATGCGGATTGTGTTTCATCATTTTGCAAGGTGGTTGCTTGCAATTTGGTTTGAAATTGTCTTCTGAAGCGAATGCCGTTGTCGCGCAAGCCATAGTCATAATGAGTCCTAGTGTTATGCTTAATAATTTTTTATTCATAATTTTTCTCCTATAATATTTTTTCTAATACATTTGCAAGAATTTTTCGCGCGTTATTTAATCTTGATTTAACTGTTCCTTCTGGAATATTTAATTTTTTAGAAATTTCTGTATAACTTTTTTCTTCAAATTCATAAAGGTAAATCACATCTTTCATTTTTTTTGGAAGCGAGTCGACTGCTTTTAGTATTATTTTTTGTCTCATTTTTGAGTCTAAGATTTTTTGCGGATTGTTTTTATCCTTTATGTTTTCAAGTGCTGTTTCATCATCTATTTTGAGAGAATCTGTTTTATGGGCTTTTGATTTCAGGAAGTCTTTACAAACGTTAGAAGCTAGTGTTTTAATCCAAGCACTAAAATTTGTGCCAGCTTGATATCTTTCGAGGTTTTTCCAAATTTTGATATAAATTTCTTGTTCTATATCTTCGTTTTGGTATCCTGTCATATATTGGATTATTGTTTTAATTCTGTATTTATTTTCTTCTATTATTGTTTTCAAGTTTCTTCCGCCTATTAGTATTCAAATGATAAGAGTCCATATTCATCAACAGGTAAACCCATTTCCTCAATGATAGAAGTTTCGTAATTTGCATTTGCAATTTGTTCGTCATATGCATTTATGCCGACTGTAAAACTTCCAACAAGAAATGCGGTGAACATCACACTAAGAATGTATTTTGCAGTTGCTTGTTCTTTTTTTCTTTTGATGTATAAGGGTTTTGCTTCTTTTAAAATTTCTGAGATGTTTTCCATTTTTTTTCTACCTGTTTTTATTATTTTATCTTATCTTTTTATAGGAATATTGTAAAACCTAAACCGCTTCCAAAAAATCCTCTATGATGTCGATGATGCCTATGGTAGCATTTGTAACAATCATAGCGCCAGTGTGCGTTACATGGGCTTGAGTATCTGTAATGAATGTTAATGTGCGAATTGTGATGTCTTGGTGGTTTTGGTTTATGCTTATGCCCCGAGTGTGCCGGTGGTTTTGGGCCGTGTCCGCCCCCTCCTTTATCTGGTCTTGCATCGGATGGCGCTTGGAGTGTTAGAAAGAGCGCAAGGCATGCAATTGGGATTATATAATTTTTCTTTTTCATATCATTCTCCATTTGCTACACTTTCTTAAACGAGGAAATTTTTTATTTGTTCATTTTTTTTAAAAAAAATTTAAACAACAAAAAAGCCGCTAGTTGAGCGGCTTTTTATATCTTGTTATATGATTAACTAGTTAGCTTCTATGATTGCTTGTTCTTCTGCTTCTGTTAAAGTTCTTGTTTGAGCTTCTATATCATGAACACAATGAGCAAAATCTTTAAGTGTTGGAATTGTGCTTTCTGCTTTCTTTTCATTAGCTCTTTCCCATTCGTCTTGAGTGCAGTTTAGAGCTTTGCCAACTGTAATTTTTGGAACAACTGCGCTTGCACAATATTTATCACCTGCTTCATAGTAGTGTTGAACTAATACACCAGGAATTGCTGCTTTGATTTTCTTTTCGTCAACAACTTCGTCAATAAATGGACGATATGTTAAGTTAACATAAGTTAAATCTTCGTTACCTTTTTCCCAATCACTTGCTGGTACATTTTTTGCATTCAAATTGCAATTTTGTCCTTCTACTTTGTAGATTCCTTTAAAGTTCATTGGGCTAATGCTTCCTAGTTTCATTTTTTTCTCCTTTGATTAACAACTATATAAAATTAACAACTTTTCTTATTTGCAACTTTATAAAACACCTAAAATTTATTAATTGTTAGTGTGTTAAGAAATGTTAATTTATTTATAGATTTTTTATACCGCTTTGGAAACTGATTTAAAATTGTTTGCAGTTTTAATTTCTTCAGCTTGTTTTGGAGAAAGTTCAGTGATGCGGTTGCCTCTATCTTCAAGTTTTCCAATGAGTGCTTCTTTTGTAACTATTTCATCCTTGATGTTTTTGCCAGTCACTCTTTCCCATTCGTCTTGTGTGAAATTTAGAGTTTCCCCAAGATATATTTCAGGAACAACTGCGTTTAGGTAATAATGGTCGCCAGGGGCTGTGTAGCCATGTTCGAGTGCGCCTGCTGATACGTTTGCTTTAATTTTTGCTAAATCTATCTTTTCTCCCATAAATGGGCGGTAAACAACTTCTGCAAATTCTAGCTTCATGCTGTCTTTTTCTAAATCATTTGCTGGAATGCTTTTTGCTGTGCTTGAGAGGGTTTTGTTTTTGATTTCATATAAGCCCTTAAAGCCTGTTGTGTTAATTTTGCCTATTCTCATTTCCTTCTCCCTTTTTTGAAAATCTATTTATTGTTAATTATGTTTTCAATTGATAGTCTAATTTGATCGTGCAGAATTTCTTTTATGAGTTCTATGTCTTCTTTTGTATATTGTTGTCTGTCTATTCCTTGGAAAACAATTCTTTTTAAGAATTTATACGACAGGATTTCTCCCATCGTTTTACATATTTCAAAAGTTACTTTAGGGTCTGTTGTTTTTTTGTTTAATATTGAGGCTAAGATTTTTGCAAGCGCTCCATATAATATTAAACTTTTCTTTCTGTATATTTGACCAAATTCAGAACCTGTAATTCCTTGTTCTTTAATCATTAACATTACAAAATTATCCGAAACTTTTTCGGAATAGACAAATTCAATGTACCTTGCATATATATTAATATAGGCTTCAATTTTTTCTTCTTTTGTCATGTAATTGATGTTGTCTGCAGCTTTAATTACATCGCTTAAATATTCGAGACCTAAATTAACAATATAGTTAATAATTGTTGTATATAGATTTTCTTTTGATGAAAAATAATATGAAATTAAACTTAAATTAACTCCTGCATCGCTTGCAATTTCCCTTGTGCCAACCGATGCAAAGTCTTTCTGTGCAAAAAGTCTGATTGCTGATTGCATTATTTTTCTTTTTGTTATTTCTGATTTTTTAACTTCACCTGCCATGTGAAAATGATACAATAAAATATTTTTTTGTACACTATTTAATCACCTGACCAATTGACATATTTTTCAAAAAATCAAGCTATAAGCGAATTTTGACAACTTTACACTTTTAATATTCTTGCATATTTATATGTTTGTTATAACTTTGGGGTAATAAGTTATAAGACATAAAGTTGGAGTTAACTATGAAAAAAATTATTACGGCACTCTTGCTTACTTTATTCTTTGTTTCACAACCTGCTGCTATGGCAAGCACTGTGTTGGGTAAAGTGAAAGCAGATGATTTGAAAAGCATTAAGTATGCACCTAATGCTTCAACAATCAAATACGCTTTTGTATTCGATGGTCCATCTGACAAAAACGCAGCTGTTTTGGGTCACTTCAAAAATGCAATCACAAAACTTACTGCTCCAGATTACAAACCAGTATTTGATTCAAAAAATGTTTATGTAGGCGACTGGACAAAAGCAGGCGCTAAAGCTGCTTCTGATAAAGCACTTGCATCAAACGCAAACATGGTGGTTTCTCTTGGCTACCTTTCAACTAAGTATTTAAACAATACTAACAACAAGAAAAAAATGGTTGTTACAATTGACCAATATGGTCTAAGAGATTTCGGTGACGACTTCTTTAACCCAGTTCAACAATCAATTAAAGGTATTAAAACTTTTGACAAGTTCTTTGATTTCGATAAAGAAGTTGCAGTTCTTATTAATGAAAACTTCTATAAAACAAAATCAGCAGATGCTTGGAAAAAAGTTTCAGCTGAAAAACTTGCTGGTATGAATGCAGTTGCTGTTCCTGTTTCACAAGCAAAAGTTGCTTCTGTGATTTCAGACATCTCAGCTGGAAAATACAGCGCAGTTGTTTTCACTCCTATGTTCAACTTAACAACTGAACAAAGAAAACAAGTTATTGATGCTGTTAATGCTCAACACTTACCATCATTCTCAACTCTTGGTAAAGAAGATGTTGAACTTGGTGTTTTACTTGGCACAAGTGCACTAGATGTAGATAGAAAATTAGCTGAAGCAACTTCAGTTAATATTCGTGGTGTTCTTGCCGGTCATAAAACAAAACCGCAACAAGTTCAATTCTATGAAGACCAAGTTTTCCACATTAACAAAGATACGGCTGATATCATCGGCTGGCAAGTTCCTTTAAGGGTTGCTGTTCAAGCTGAAATGATATCTTCTAAAAAACCGCAAACATTTACACTTACTTCAGTGTTTAATGATATCAGAAATGATAACCTAGATATCAAACAAAAACATGCACTTGTTAAAGCTGCAAGAAGATCGGCAGTTTCTGCGGTATTGAGATATTTACCAACAATTTCATTTACGGTTGGTTATCAACAATACAACGAAGATTATGCTGATTCAGCTAAATTATCAATTCCTGAAAAAACAGGTGTGTTTAAAATGGGCTTAGATCAAGTAATCTACTCACCGGCACTTGTTACAAATATCTTACTTAAAAAGAAACAACTAAATTTTGCTAAAGAAGAAGCATTCTTAACAGAGCAAGAAATGGGTCTTCAAACGGCATTTCTATACATTGAAACTTTAATGCTTGAAAATATGATTAAAGTTCAAAATGAATATGTTAAAGAATCAAGAGAAAACTTAGCGATTGCTCGTGTTCGCGAACAAATGGGCAAATGCGGTAAAGAAGAAGCTCTTCGTTGGGCTGCTGAGCTTAGCACAAGAGAACAAAACCTTATTGAAATGAGAGCTGCTTTATCTAACTTAAAAATTGCAATCAATAAAGTTTTGCATAAAGACCAAAAAACAATGTTCAATCTTGAACCACTTGCTACTTCAAACCCAGCATTCTATACAAGTGAATTACACATCGTTGATTATGTAACTTACCCAGAATCATTAGAGAAATTCACTCAAATGCTTATCGAAGAAGCATACAGAGTTTCTCCTGAGCTAGCTAAATTAAAATTAGCTATGAAGATGAAAGGGCTTGAAAGAGGAATGTATTATCAAAAATTCGTTCTTCCTGATGCAGTGTTATCTTTAGAATACACTTCATTATTCGACAGAGAATTTGCTAATCCAATTCCTGCTCTTCCGGTAAATACTGCGCTTGGTTATGTGCCATTGAATAAAATACTTAACACTCCTGATGCAACTAATTTCAGACTAGGTATTTTTGCTCAATGGAAACCAATCGAAGGCGGTACAAAAATTGCTGAAATTGCTCGTGTTAACGCTGAAAGAGAACAACTTAAATATTTAGATATGGAAGTTAGAACTGAAATTGAAAGACATGTTCGCGATGTCATCAACAAAGCGGTTTCAGCTTACTTTAGCATTGAGAAAAACTACAAAGCAAGCTTTGCATCTGGTGAAAACTACAAAGCAGTTAAAGCTAGATACTTAAAAGGTCAAGCACCAATTGCCCAACTTATTGACGCTCAAAACATTTACTTTGAATCAAAAGTAAAGGCTATAAACTCTCAATATGTATTCTTTAAAGAACTCGTTTGGGTACAAAGAGGCATCTGTGCTATCGACTGGAATGTGGCTAGTGAAGAATCTAAAGCATTCATCCAAAGAATCAAAGACGAAATCACACCTCACGCTGACTTCCCGCTTTTATAAGGAAGTTTAGAGGAGATAAAATTTATCGGGAAATCTTAATTGGTTTCCCGATATTTTTATTTATTAATTTTTGTAAAAAATTGTTTTCCGTACACTAAAGTTTCCCTAAATGATGTCGATAGTTTTTCTATCGTGCTAGTTTAACAAGGATATAGTGATATGGTTGATGGTATCAAATTTAATGCTGCTAGTTTTAATGCGAATGGAAATTTTTTCCTTGATGCAAATAATCAAGAAAAATATAAAAATGTTTTTGCGCATTTGCAAAATAATGAGCAATATATTAGTCTCGATGGTGCTAAAAATGGTGAAATTGACAATGTTGAAATCACAAATTTTATTTCACACATTGATAAAGGTGAAGATGGAAAAGCTGGTGACGGTGTAATTACTGACACAGAACTTGTTAATTGGGCAGAGGGTAACAACCAAGAATTTCATAAAAATTTAACCAAAAGTAGTTTTAATGAACTTAAAAATTTCTTATATGCACTCATGGGAAACAAAGTTGAAACTGGCGAATTAGATATTAATGCTGACGGCGTTATGGATAATGGTAGCCGTGTTACAGATTCTGATGGCAAAGCACTTTATGAGTCTTGGGATTATGGCGCTGACGGCGTTCAAGACTTGAATTTGAATTTTAAGTATGACCAAAATGGCAATCTTTTAACTCAAACACTCCAAGAAAGACTTGATGCGAACGGCAATTCTGTTAAAGACGGCGTTCAGACAACAACTTTTGACGGAAATAATAATACTCTTGAGCAGTTTACTGTGTACGATAAAAATGAAGATGGCAAACTTGACCAAGTTGTTCAAAATATTTTTGATGACAAGGGTAATATTGCCTATAATATGGTTGAAAACCTTGATGAGGCAGGAAATACAACAGATACTAAAATTTCATATTCAAGCTATGCTGATGATGGTTCGCACGTAATGGAAACGCAATTTGATAGCAATGGTGATGGAATTGCAGACAATTTAACAACCACTTCGTTTGATAAGAGCGGAAATCCACTTTTGCAAAGCATCGATTCAGACGGAGACGGAAATTATGACTCCATAACTTCGTACTCGTATAATGCTGATGGCTCAGTTACTACATTGGCGCAGTTTGATAAAAATGACGACGGTAAATTTGATGCTGCAGGCATGTTTAACTACGACTCGCAAATGAGAATGAAAGAGGCTTTCTTTGATGAAGATTTAGATGGCAAGCTTGATTCAAAGTTAACCTACGAATACGATGAAAATGGCAATCAAAATGTTACAAGAACCGAGATTAATAAAAAATAATTTTTGAATTATAAGATGAGCACCTATTTTGTAGGTGCTCATGTGTTTATATATGTTTTTTCTTTTTAATTCTAACGCCTTCAACTTCGTGGACATTTTCAACCGAAATAAAAGCTGCTGGGTCCATTTCTTTAATTAATTCTTTTAGTTTTCCAATTTCAATTCTTGAAGTTATGCAGTATAAAATCATTTTTTCTTTATTTGAATAACCACCAAAAGCTGGGATGTATGTAACTGATGTGTCAAATTCTTTTATAATCCTATCTCCTATATCTCGATAGGAATTTGATATTACCCAAACAGCTCTCGATTCATTTAGCCCTTCAATTACCGCATCCATTGTTTTGTATGCAAAATAATATGCGAGAATTGAATACATTGCGTGGTCGGGGCTATATACAAAGCCTGCAATAATGAAAATAAATATATTTATAAACATTATGATTTCGCCAATCGAGTAACCTGTTTTTTTGGTTAACATTATGGCAAGAACTTCTGTTCCATCAAGACATGCAAAGTTTTTGAGAACAAGCCCGACGCCTGCTCCTAAAAATATTCCGCCAAAAAGCGCTGCAAGTATTGGTGCGTTCGTGAATTTTGAAAATCCATCTATATGTTCTGCGGCATAAATCGTAACTGACATTATGCTGACCGCATACAAGGCTGCAAAAATAAATCTTCCCCCCATTCTTTTGAATGCCAGAATAAGGAAGGGAAAATTAAGTGCAAAAGTGAAAACACCAAGGCTTATTGGTAATTTTAAAATGGTTTCGCAAACATAGGCGGTCATGATTGAAATGCCCAGTATTCCACCGTCAATGATTTTGTTTGGAACTAAGAATCCTTCAATTGTGAGCCCTACAATGATTGCGCCAAGCGTAATAAAAAAGTATTTATTTATTAATTTTCTCATAAATTAATAATATAATATTTTTTATGTTTGATAATCCTATTTTAAAATTATTTTTTACCACCCTTGAGTTCGCTGAAAATTATCGACTGCTAAATACATAATATTCGCTTTTAATTTGCTTGCACCACATGCAATAAGTAATTCTTTAAATATTTTGCTCGATAAATTCCTATTGTTTCCAATTAGATAATGACATTCGCACATTTTATCATGCACCATTGAAGGAATTAAAAATTTAGGGTTCCCTTTAGCCCCAATTATCCACCTAAAACCGAAAGGAATACTTGCTCCATCCCACAAATAGCCTTCGGGGAAAAATAACAAGTATTCTTCCCCACCTGCGTCAATGAAAAATGTTATATTTCTTTTGTTCAAGTATGGCTTTTTTGAAATTTCTTTCTTTTCTTCTTTTGTGTGAATTGGAAGGATTGTTCTTGCGCAAACAAAAGGAACAGTATCTGTTGTTATTTTGATTTCACCTTTAGAAAATATCATCTATACCTCATCTAAAAGTGTTTTATAATCATTAGTTTCAAAAAACTTATCGAGTTGCTCGCTAGTAATTCCAAGTTGTGCCCCGATAATATCAATCAAAGGATTTCCCCTATAATAATCATTTGCATATTCAAACTCAATTAGAGCCTGAGGGTCAGTTATTTGCGCTTTAATCATATCGGGTGTAATTCCTTTTGCTTGGAATAAGCCTAAAAACACCTCTCTTTTTGTGAGTTTGAGTTTTGCAATTCTCTCACGCTCAAATTGCGCAAGTTCTTCTTCTGTGTAACCAAGTGCTTGAAGCTCATCTTCTGTTTCTTCAATTACTAAGCCTTGATTGTGACTGTATTCCACAATAAACTCAATGCCTTCTTCTTCTGTGTATGGTTTATTTAATGTTGCTTTTATTTCCATATTTTACTCCTTAGTTAATATAACCAAATGCTACCCAACCGCCCCAAGCATGCCTTGTTTGTATTTGAAAAGATGTGTTTTCAACTGATAGCAATATGTTATTGTAATTCGATGTCGCTGTTGTGCTTGCAGGTGCTACTATTACAGTTGGTGTGCTAGTATATGCTTTTAGGAATGTTATTGTCTGGGTTATATTTCCGCCGTTTGTTGTTGCACCGCCCTGAATACAAAGCCCATCAGACAAAACACAATACCAAGAAGAGCCGTTTAGATAGTTTTGAGTAACCGCTGCAACAAGGTCATTTCTTGCGCTTGATGTTGTCGTTGGTTTCGTGGTGCACATTGGAAAACTACAACCTTGTCTGCCGTCTGCATAAGCATGAACTCTTATTGCTGGTGCATTTGAACCACCTTTGCCAAACGCTTGCAGTTTTGCTGCATTTCTACCATCTATTAATCTCTCATTAGCGAATTGCGCTATTACATTATTATTTTTGTCTGTCAGTCTAATATAATTAGTACCTGCACTTGTGGAAGGAGCTACATCTCTATCATCACTTGCGTTTTGTTGCTCTAATACAGGTGTCGAATTTCTTGTAATTTTTAGATTACCAGTCATTGTGTCACCCGCTTTGTTCACTTTTGAATCAAATTTTTCTTTAGCTTCTTCTGTTATGTTTTCTAAGCTATTTTTTGCATAATTAGTTAATGAATTTTCAATTTCTGCAACTTTTTCTTCCGCTGTTTCAGACCTAGATTTAGATTCTTCAATTGTTGCCTCAAATTCATTAATCTTTTTTTCTGAATTTCTTACAATATCCAATGCGCACTCAACATCTTCTTTGTATCTTTTTATTTCACTTCCAATTTTTTCTTCCAAATGAGCCGCATAAATTTCATTCATATTTTGCGCAGATTTTGGCGCAAGAATAAAGCTTGCTTCGTTAATATCGTGATTAATTGAAACTTGAATTTCTATTTCTTTAATATTCTCTTCCATATTACACCTCTCCAATGCTTGGGTATATGTGCATTTGTGGCAGATTTTTGAACTTTTCTGGGATTATTGTTTGGGTGAAGTTTTCTCCTTTATGGATTTTTACTCCCCAAAAATAAAGTTCAAAACCAAAGTTTGGACATTCAAGCTTTTCTGTGTCTTTACTTGTGAGCTCAATAGCAACAGTTTTTGTTGGCGGGTTAAGAATTTTTTTCTCAATTATTGGATTTTTATCTCCAATGTTTTTATTTATAAAAAAATGAATACAATATTCATCAACAGGGCTTGAGAAATTTAAAATAAACCTTGCGCTATCTCCTCTTCTTCCCCTAATCAAAAAGTTTTTTTCGTTAAATTCAAACATATATCCTCCTTTTGACTTCAAGGATATGTAAATTAATATTGCAAAAGTATACGTAAAATTGCTTAGGTAGAAATACCTAAATTTACAAATTGCACTTTGTTTTGATACTGTTATAATTGAGAAAAGAATATATGAGGAGTAGGTAATGGAACTTGAATTAATTAGAAAAACAGATAAAGAAGTTGCAAAATATATAGAGCTTGAACTTAAAAGACAACAAGAAACAATAGAATTAATTGCGTCAGAAAATTTCACTTCGCCTGCGGTTATGGCGGCCTCTGGCAGTGTTTTAACAAATAAATATGCAGAAGGAAAACCTTACAAAAGATTTTATAACGGTTGCGATAATGTTGATAAAATTGAAGAAATGGCACAAAACCGTTGTAAAGAATTATTTGGTTGTGAACATGCTAACGTTCAACCTCACTCTGGGGCGCAAGCAAACATGGCGGTTTTCTTATATGCCGTTAAACCTGGCGACAAAGTTATGGGAATGGATTTATCAAATGGCGGACACTTAACTCATGGTTCACCTGTAAACTTCTCTGGTTTATATTTTGACATTGTTTCATATGGCGTAAATGAAGACGGCGTAATTGACTACGACGCATTAGAGGAACTTGCAATAGCCGAAAAACCAAAATTAATTATTGCGGGTGCAAGTAACTATCCTAGAGTTATAGATTTCAAAAGGTTTAAGGAAATTGCAGATAAAGTTGGCGCATATTTAATGGTAGATATAGCGCACATTGCGGGTCTTATTGCAGGTGGGGTTCACCCAAGCCCTGTTCCTTATGCGGATTTTGTCACAACAACAACTCATAAAACTCTAAGAGGCCCTCGTGGCGGAATTATTATGTGCAAAGAAGAGCACGCAATGGGAATTGATAAAGCAGTGTTCCCAGGGGTTCAAGGTGGGCCATTAGAACATATTATTGCAGCAAAAGCAATTGCACTAAAAGAAGCGCTAAGCGATGATTTCAAAGCTTGGGCTAAGCAAGTTGTATCAAATGCTGACGCGCTTGCAAAAACATTAATTGCCGAAGGTGTGGATATTGTTGGTGGTAAAACTGAAAACCACTTGATGACACTTGACCTTAGAAAATTAGGAAAAACAGGTAAAGATGTTGCAAACATGCTTGAAGAAATTGGCATTACTGCAAACAAAAACACTGTTCCAAATGACCCACAAAGTCCTTTTGTAACATCAGGTGTAAGAATTGGCACTCCTGCTGCAACAACAAGAGGTTTTAGTGAAGAACAAATGGTTGAAATTGGAAAAATTATTGCTGATGGAATATTAGAACGTGATACAAAAGAAAACCTTCGTGCAAGAAGTTTAAAACTTTGCAAAGATTTTCCACTCTATCCTGATATTGTTTAATTTGACAATTAATCAACTAAAATTCTAACGAATCCAAAATTCTCTTTATGTTGAGCTTTTTGGAGAATTTGTGTTGGATTTTTAAGGAGTGCTGTAAAATCATATAATTCGTTTCTTAAAAGTGCTAATTCTTTGAAATAATCAATATTAGATGAATTGAGCATATCTAAATTTGCGCAAACTTTTGAGATAAAATCTGAGAATGTTTGACCTTGTGATGTAAATTCTTCGGATGAATATAGTTTTGAGGCTTGCACAATAGTTTCAACTTTTGATTCGCTTAAATTATCAAGAGATAAAATGTATGAAACATCAAAAGCGCTGATATTTTGGATTTTAAGCAAATCTACCAAGTAGCGCATATTTTCCGCCTTAGAGTTTGATAAAATTTCATTGATTTCAGATTGTGTAAATCTTTGGTTAAATTCGATTTTTTCTTCCAAATTCGTAATTGCTTGGAATATTTTTCCAATAACTTTTTTAAAACCCATATTCTTCCCGTATTTAATAAAAACTTCCTATGTATTTAATAAGTATTTTCTGCTTGAAAAATTGCCCATTTAATTTAAATTATGTTACAATTGGTTATAATTCGAAAGGAGACACAAATGGAAGAATTAAAGATTTACTTAGACAAAGACATTGACACAAACCACATTATGAACAAAAAAGTTGCAGTTATTGGTTATGGCTCACAAGGCTATGGTCAATCTAATAATTTAAGAGATTCTGGCGTTGATGTTGCAATTGGTTTAAGACCGGACGGCGCAAGTGCTAAAAAAGCTGCTGCAGAAGGACTTAAAGTTATGAGCATTGAAGACGCTGTTAAATGGGCAGATGTTGTACAAATTCTTATTCCTGATGAAATTCAAGGAAAAGTTTTTGCAGAACAAATTGCCCCAAATATGAGAGCAGGTCAATATTTAATGTTCTCTCATGGTTTTTCAATTCACTTCAAAAAAATTGTTCCAATTGAAGGTGTTAACGTAATCATGGTTGCACCAAAAGGACCAGGACACACAGTTAGAAGTGAATATCAAGCAGGAAAAGGTGTTCCAAGCTTAATCGCAGTTGAAAAAAACCCATCAGGCGATGCTCGTGAAGTTGCTCTTGCATACGCAAGCGCAATTGGTGCAGGCAGAGCAGGTATTATAGAAACAACTTTCAAAGAAGAAACAGAAACTGACTTATTCGGTGAACAAGCTGTTCTTTGTGGTGGTTGCGCAGCGCTAATTAAAGCAGGTTTTGAAACTCTGGTTGAAGCGGGATATTCTCCATATATGGCATACTTTGAATGTTTACACGAAATGAAACTCATTGTTGACTTAATCAACGAAGGTGGTCTTGCAGATATGAGATATTCTATTTCAAACACAGCTGAATATGGCGACTTAACTCGTGGCCCAAGAGTTATTACTGATGCAACAAAAGCCGAAATGAAGAAAATTTTATCTGAAATCCAAAGTGGCAAATTTGCAGATGAATTTTTGAACGAAATGAATTCTGGTTGTGCTAATTTTAATCGCTTAAGAGAAGAAAATAAAGAACACTTAGTAGAAAAAGTTGGTACAAAACTTCGTTCTTTATTCTCTTGGATTAAAGAGAGAAAAATAGTAGATAGAAATAAAAACTAATTTATCTACTAAGTCAATATTTATTTGTGCGAGCAGGGCGCAAGCCCTGCGAGCATTTTATTTGGAGGGGGAATATTTATGAGATTTGACGGCAGAAAAATAACGAATTGCGCCCTATAAAATTTACAAAAAACTTTACTAAAAATGCGCCAGCTTCAGTTCTTGTTGAATTTGGTGATACTAAAGTTATTGTTTGTGCCTCATATGAAGAAGTAAAACCAAAATGGATGCCAAAAGATGAAGTTGGCGGCTGGTTGACTGCTGAATATTCTCTTCTTCCGTCTTCCACTAGCACTCGTTGCCAAAGGGAAAGAACGAAAATTTCAGGTCGCACACAAGAAATTCAAAGGTTAATCGGAAGAAGTTTGCGCTCAGTTGTTGACCTTAAAAAACTCGGCGATAGAACAATCACAATCGACGCTGATGTTATTCAAGCAGACGGCGGCACAAGAGTTTCTTCAATTTGTGGCGGGTTTGTGGCGCTTCAAATTCTTGTTGAAAAATTAATGGCAGATGGTTCACTCACCGAAAACCCAATTATTGAACCATTAGGTGCCGTAAGTGCTGGAATTGTTGATGGCGAAGTTGTGCTTGATTTAAATTACGCAGAAGATTCAACCGCTCAAGTTGATTCAAATGTTGTTATGACTCGCTCTGGTAAAATTGTTGAATTTCAAACAACTGCCGAAGGTGAGGCTTTTACAAAAGAGCAATTAGATGAAATTTATTCACTTTGCAAAGCAGGAATTGAAGAGATAATTTCTAGATATTAGTCCAAACGTGTCACTTTGTGTTTGTAATGTAATGGAGATAATTATGGTTCTTGATGATATAAATGATTCTTTTGCTTGGGCAGTTTTTAGCAAAGAAGTTTTCTTATCGTACACAATTTATTATTTTCTTCTATTTTTTCTATGCTTACTCCTTGTTAAATTTTCTTTATTTTTTGTGTCTATTGTTTTGAAGACAAATGCTGTATTGTTTATGCTTCTTCTTTTGTCATGTTTTGTTTATCTTGTTTCTAGAATTAAAAAAGGTGAGAATATCTTGTTTGTGCTTGCTTGCAATGACACCTTTAAAACCAAAACTTGTATAAATGACCTTGTTAAGGTAATTAATAATAAGCTTTCAGGCATAATTGTTCCCAGGTCTTCTGCTTTTTCTTTATTATTTTACTTTGCTTTATTTATTATTCTCTGTGTTTTGATGAATGCTGTTTGGCTATATGCTATTATGGCTAGTCCGACTATCGTGTCTCAATTCAGCAAACCCATAATTAAATTTACATATATACTTTTGACGTTCATTTTTCCAGCATTTCCCTTATTATGTAACTTTTTTGATTTTTGTCGCGAGAATTTCTTTCCTGGGGGCAAATTTATTGTTGCTAAAAATGCCCATCCTTTCTTTTTTCATTTTTTCTTTCATGAAAAATTTGTACCTATTGAAGCTAATGATTGCGCAATTGCTTTGCATGGAATTCTGGAAAAGAAGTCAATTAATTGTCGTGAAAGAGCTTATAAATGCTCTTTATTTATAACTTTTGCTTGTTTTTTATTTTGTTATTTCCTTTTTTCTTTTACAGGAAAACCGTCTGCTCTAATATTATTCTTTTTGCCTTTTTTCTTGGTGCTCTTTGTTATTTGGTCATATAATGTAATTTACGCGCACCTTACGAGCAGGCAATTTCATGATTTTAAGAGCGAGGTTTTAAATAGTTTGTAATTTATGTAGTGTGACAAATTACAAACTACGGTTTTTGCCAGAATTATGCCATTGTCTATTCCGAAAACGCTTTAACCACTTCTTCTCTATCATCAAAGTGTATGGTTTTATCTTTCAAGATTTGATAATCTTCGTGACCTTTTCCTGCAACCACAAGCACGTCTTCTGGTTTTGAAATTTTCTTAAGGAGTTTTATTGCGTCTCCTCTATCAATTTCAACATAAACAGATTTAGGGTTAACACCTTCAAGACCTGCCATGATGTCCGAGATGATTTGTTTTGGGTCTTCTGTGCGAGGGTTATCTGATGTGATTATAATTTTATCTGATAATTCTTGAGCGATTTTTCCCATTTTTGGGCGTTTTGTTGCATCTCTGTTTCCACCACAACCAAACAAGCAAATAAGTTCGCCCCCGTCTGAAACTAGTTCTCTTGCGGCCCTTAAAATATTATCAAGTCCGTCCGGCGTGTGTGCATAATCCACAATTACCATAGGGCTAGCGTGAACTATCTCAAATCTTCCAGAAACGCCACGAGTCCCCTCTAAAGCTTCTTTAATTGTTTCAAGGTCAACTCCCATACAAAGTGTTGTCGCAATAGCTGCAAGCGCATTATAAACGCTAAATAATCCATTTAAATGCAATTTAATTTCAAGAGACTTATCTTTTGTAACGCAAGTAAATTTTGCGCCATCTGCTCTGAATTCAACATTTTGCGCCATAACGTCTGCTTGCTTTTTGATTGCATAAGTTTTAACCCAAGCACTTTTAGATGTCCTTTCTAAAAATTTTATTCCCCATTTATCATCCAAATTAACAACCGCAAAAGTGCCGTCGCATAAGCCTTCAAACAGTTTTGCTTTGGAATTAAAATAATTTTCCATTGTGATGTGGTAATCAAGGTGGTCTTGAGTAAGGTTTGTAAACACTGCCCCTTTGAATACGCAATTTTTAACCCTATGTTGGTCAAGGGAATGCGAACTAACTTCCATCACAACATTATCAATTTCGTTTTGTAAAATTCTATCTAGGGTTGCCTGAAGCTCGGGTGCTTGTGGCGTTGTGTGTTTTGCTTCGAAATAATCACCCTCTGAGTGCAACTTGTAGCCCAATGTGCCAATTATTGCGCATTTTTGTTTGTTATATTCCATTATCTTTTGAATTAAATGCGTAACACTTGTTTTGCCGTTTGTGCCTGTAACGCCAACTAAGTTTAGCGATTTAGAAGGTGAGCGGTAAAAACAATCTGCAAGGTCTGCAATTGATGCTTGAGTGGATTCAACAATAAGCTGAGGAATTTCAATGTTTAATGGTTTTTCGCAAACAAGAGCTGCGGCACCTTTTTCAAATGCCATTTGTGCAAAATCGTGTCCGTCAACATGTTCGCCTTTTAGACAAACAAAAATTTCATGACTTTTGATTGTTTTTGAATTATAGGAAATACCTATAATTTCAGTGTTTTTCATATTTATTATTTCTTTTGGATTGATTTTTTCAGCTATTCTTTTTAATTCCATTTTTTCCTCTTTATCTATCTGGATTGATGTTTAAAACTTTTATTAAGTCGAGCGCAATTTCGCGAAAAACTGGTCCTGCAACGGTTGAACCATAAATGTTTTCACCTTGTGCACTGTCAACTACAACATATATTGTAACCTTAGGGTTGCTTGCTGGCAAGAAACCCACCATTGAAGTGTAATAATATTTTGAAAATGCATTCTTTTTGTCATCATATCTTCTAGATGTTCCTGTTTTTGCAGCCAAACTGTAACCATCAATTTTGCTTTTTCCGCCATCAATTGCTTTTACCAGAAGTTCTGTTAGGGTTTTTGCGTCCGCTTCTTCCATAACCCTTCTTTTTGCAACTTTTTGCTCCGCTTCTTCTGGTGAATATTTAATAACATGCGGAGTTACCCAAACGCCTTTATTCGCAATAGCATTAATTGCGGCCGCCATTTGAATTGCGGTTGCTGATGCGCCATATCCATAGCCCATACTTGCCTTTTTTGCTAAGCCCCATTTTTTAATATGTGGTGCAGGAAGTATCCCTGAAGATTCCCCTGGTAGGTCAAGACCTGTTTTTTGTCCTATATTAAAGCTTCTTAAGGTGTTGTAAAATTCTTCATCAGACATTAAAAGTGCAACTCTGATTGCCCCTACGTTAGATGAGTGCCTTAAAAGATAAACTAGGTCAATAATTCCTGGGTGTGGGTTTTTCTTGTAATCACTGTTTGTGATGTGCCAATCACCAATGTCAACGTAACCCGTGTCTAAAACTTTTGTGTTTTTATTTATTTTTTTATTTATAAATCCTGATGCGAGGGTTAAAATTTTAAATGTTGACCCTGGGGGGTAAATGTCTGTGATTGCCCAATTTTTCATTTGAGACATTGAATATTTGCCGTATTGGTTTGGATTGTAAAATGGATAAACAGCAAGTGCTAAAATATCACCCGTAGATGGTTCCATAACAATAACGGCGCCCCTTTTTGCTTTTGATTTTACAACCATTTTGGCTAGTGCTTTTTCGCAAACATGTTGAACGGCGCTATTTAATGTGAGTTGTAAGGTGCTTCCCTTTAGAAGTTCGCTAAGTTTGGCTGGGTCTGTTCCAATTCCGTAGATGATATCACCACGTCTACTTTTTTCATAGCGAAGGTTTTTATCTACATATTCAAGTCTTTCTTTTGCAGTTTGCTCAATTCCTGCGGCGATATCGGCATTGGGATTATAAAAACCCAAGACATGGCTTGCAAGAGTTTCTTGCGGGTAAACCCTTTTGTTTTTTAAATCTCTTGAAATTTCTCTTAAACCTAGCTTCATAATGGCATTCGATGTTTTTCTATCAACATCTTTTTTAAGTAAGATTACTTTATTTTTGCTAGAGAGTTTCTTTGTTAATTTTGAAACAGGGATGTCAAGATGCGGAGATAGAATTTCTGCAAGTTCATGTGGTGTGTGGTCGAAGTCTTTTTTAATTGCAAAAATATCGTAAGAAATTTTATCACCTGCAAGTTTCATATTGTTTCTATCAACAATATCGCCTCGAAGAGCTATGAGTTTGCTCGTTCTTTGGTTTTTTGCTTTGTTTCTAAATTTTTTTATATCAAGAATTTGAATTATAAAAAGGTGCGCAACGAGAAGCGAAATAAATAACACAAAAGCAAAGCGCAAGCATCCTATCCTTTTGTCAAACTCCTTGTTTTTATTCTTGTTATATTTTGCTTTCATTTGTCTAGTAGCCTAAAGTCCAAGCGCTATTGTTTGTTTTTCTTTCTCTGTTTTGATTTACAACAGGAACATTGCTTGCTTTGACTTTTATAATTTCGCTTGCCATTTTTAAGTTGTTTTTGTCTGAAACAACTTTGTCAACATTGTTGTATGATTGTTTTCTATCTAATTCATTCCTAAGTTCTTCATTCTCGTAATTTAAGCTTAGAGTTTCTTTCCTCAAGTTGTTAAGTTCTAATTCGCTTGTTACAACTGAATAATAGCTTGCCATACAAACAACAACCAAAACTGCAAGAATCGTGCAAAGCAGTTTGTTGAATTTTGAAATAGCCTTTTCTTTGCGAGGCACTTCTTGAATAAAATATCCACTAATAATTTGTGGTTTATTATTTGCGACGTTAGGGTTTTGCCTTGGATAGGCAGTTTGTTGCCTAAAGTTTGGTTCTGTTACCCTAGGTTGCACTGCTCTAAGTCTTGGGGCTTTTGTGCCTTGCTTTTGAGCTTGTTTATTTTTGCTTTTTTTATCGCTATAATTCAAGTTGCTAAACCCGATTAAATACTTTAATTACCTTTGCTACTCTAAGTTTTGCACTTCTTGAAGGTGGATTTTCTGATATTTCCTCTTCTGTTGGTAGTATCGGTTTTTTGTTTACTAATTCTAATATTTTACCTTCGCAAGTGCATTTTGCTTGGTGAATTGGGCATCTGCAATTTGAAGAATATTTTTTGAAAAAGTTTTTTACGATACGGTCTTCTAGAGAATGAAAACTTATTACTGAAATTATAGCACCAACAGATAATAATGGGAGCAATCTATTTAAAGTATTTTCAAAATTTAACAATTCATTATTTACTTCAATTCTAAGTGCCTGAAAAACCTTTGTGGCAGGGTGAATTTTGGAATTTGTGCGAGGTGTAGATTTGCATATTAAATCTGCTAATTGTAAAGTTGTGTTAATTGGCCTGTTGTTTACAATTGCACGAGCAATTGTTTTGGAAAATCTTTCTTCGCCATATTTTGAAAAAATTTCCGTTAATTCCTTCTCGGAGTATGTATTTACGACATCTGCTGCAGTCTTTGTTTGACTTTCGCCAAAGCGCATGTCAAGAGGGGCATCTTTTTGAAATGAAAACCCTCTTTCTGCTTTGTTGAATTGATGAAAACTTGCACCAAGGTCAAATATAATTCCACCCGTAATTTTTTCAATACCGAGTTCATTCAGAACTTCTTGAATTTCTCCATAGCTCCTATTTATAATTTTTATGTTTTTGTAACCTTTTAATCTGGCGCTTGAAGCCTGAATTGCATCTTCGTCTAAATCAAATGAAATTAGCTTGCCATTTGGTGAAATTTTTTTTAAAATAAGCTCGCTATGCCCACCACCGCCAAGTGTTGCGTCTATATAAATTTTATCACTGCCATCCGAATTGAGTGAGTTTACGGTTTCATTCAGCATGACTGTGTAGTGTTTGAAATCATTATTTTTCATAACTGCATTTTAGCATAAACAAAGTTATGTTAAAAACTGTACTATTTCTTATGATTGTGTTATTAATATAATTAATTATTGGTAATTTTAGGGATAAAAATGAGAGTACACGAACTCGCAAAAGAATTAAATACAACATCAAAAGAACTTATTGATAAAGTTAAAGCCGAACTAGATAAAGACTTGAAAAGTCATAGTTCAGAAGTGGCGCCTGCAATGGTTGACAGGATTAAAAAGCTATATGCAAATGCTGATGTTAAAAAATCTAAGCCAAAAGCATTCATTGTAAAAAAAGCGAAAGCGCCTGAGGTTAAGGTTGAAGAAACACCGCTTGAAGAAGTTAAGCCTGAGCCACCAAAGTCTATGTCTCGTGTGGTTGTTAAAAAGGTTGAAAAACCTGCACCAGCTCCAGCTCCAGTAAAACCTGAAAAAGTTGAGGCAGAAAAGCCAAAATCAAGACTAGAAATTGTTCGTGAGGCACCTAAAGTTGCACCTAAACCAAGAGTGCAAGAAGAAGCGCCGCAGCAAGAATTTGCAAAGGCAACACAACTTCCTTATCAGGCAAGAGTTCAAAAAAGAACTTTAACTGAACCTAAACAACAAAAACCTGAAGCGCCAAAACCTGCACCAACTCAAGAAGAAGTACAACCAGTTAAAAGACATATCATCTCTCAAGATATGTATAACAAAAATGGTCGTGGGAAACGTGGTCCAAAAGATAGGCGGACAAAAGAGGAAGAACAAGAAAGAATAAGTCTTGAAAAAGCAACTCAAGGTAAGCACAAAAAGCACACTCAAGCTGAAGCTGCTGCAAAAGTTGTGACAGAAGTTGTAATTAACAAACCAATCTCTGTTAACGAATTGAGCGATAAGATTGCAAAATCACCTGCAGAAATTATTAAATTCCTTATGCTTGAAGGCATGATGTTAACAGTTAACACTACTCTTGATATTGAAACTGCAAGAAAAATTGCAGAACACTTTGAGATTAAAGTTCTTGAAGAAGATATCGAAGAATTTATGGCGCTTGAAGAAGAGAAAGAAGAAATCAACAAGCACCTTATTAATGCTGATAAAAAATCTTTAGTGCGCCGTGCGCCAGTTGTTACTATTATGGGTCACGTAGATCATGGTAAAACAACGCTTCTTGATAGTATCCGTGCTTCAAAACATAAAATTACATCAGGCGAAGTTGGCGGAATTACACAAAGTATTGGTGCATATACAGTCAAATTAAATGACAGAAAAATTGTATTTATTGATACTCCTGGTCACGAAGCATTCACTCAAATGCGTGCTCGTGGTACTCAGTCAACCGACATTGCAATTCTTGTTGTTGCAGCAGACGACGGCATTATGCCTCAAACAATTGAATCAATTAACCACGCTCGTTCAGCTGGTGTTCCAATTATTGTTGCGGTTAACAAAATTGATAAAGAAGCAGCAAACCCTGATAGAGTTCTTCAACAATTAACAGAACATGGTTTAATTCCTGAAGAATGGGGCGGGGAAACAATTGTTGTTAAAGTTTCAGCACTTCAAAAAACTGGTATCGATGAACTTTTAGAATACATCATTCTTGCTGCTGATATGGCAGAGCTTAAAGCTGTTAAGGATTGCCCTGCAACTGGTGTTATCATTGAAGCTAACCTTGATAAAGGTAAAGGTCCTGTTGCAACAATGCTTGTTCAAAATGGTACCTTAAAAATTGGCGATAGCATTGTAGTAGGCTCTGTTGGTGGTAAAGTTCGTGCACTTTTAAATGACGCAGGCGAAAGAGTTAAAAAGGCGGGTCCATCTACCCCTGTTGAAATTTTAGGGCTTTCAGAAGTTCCTCAAGCGGGCGATTTCTTTGAGGTAGTTGAAAACGAAAAAGAAATGAAGCGCATTATTGCTGAACGTAAAGATAATGAAAGAGTGTCAAAACTTGCAGCAATAACTTCAAGTAACTTGAGTCAAGATGTTATTATGAATGATGAAATTAAGACTTTGAACTTGATTATCAAAGCAAACACTCATGGTAGCGCAGAAGCTGTTTCTCAGGCAATTCAAGATGTTAAATCATCAGTTATTGTTCCAAAAATCATCCACGCAGGCGTAGGTGATATTTCTGAAGCTGATATTATGCTTGCAAGTGCGTCAGATGCTATAATTCTCGGTTTCACTGTTAAAGAAGACCAAAACGCATTAAATGCAAACGAAAGAGCAAATGTTCCAATTAGAAAATATGACATCATTTACCAAGTGCTCGAAGATGTTGAAAAGACAATGATTTCACTTCTTTCACCCGAAATCAAACAAGTTGAACTTGGTAAAGCTGAAGTTAGACAAATTTTCACAATCGGTAAAGTTGCAAAAATTGCTGGTTGTTATGTAACCGAAGGTAAGATTGTTCGTTCTAAAACAGCAGTCGTTATTCGTGATGGAGTTGAAATCTTTAAAGGTGAAATTAACCAGCTTAAACGTTTCAAAGAAGACGTTAAAGAAGTCGCACAAGGTTTTGAATGCGGTATTTCATTTGCCAAATTCAACGACCTTCAAGAAGGCGATATAATTGAAGTTTCAACAACAAAAGAAATTGAACGTAGTACTTTGGTGTAAATTATGAGTTTAAGAAACGAAAAAGTTAGAAAAGCCCTTATGAGGGAAATTTCAGACATTATATTTAGAGAAATTAAAGACCCAAGACTTACAGGAGTTGTTTCGATTACTGATGTCGATGTATCTTCTGATAATTCTGCAGCTAGAGTGTTTTTCAGTGTTTTAGGCGATGAAGAACTTAAGCAAGCAACAAAAGAAGCGCTCGATGCCAATACTCCAAGAATTAGACACGAAGTCGGCAAACGTATAAGGCTTCGCCATACCCCAAGTCTTTTGTTTATTCCAGACGATTCTCTTGAACGTGGTATGCGCATTAATTCGCTTTTGAACAAAATTTCTCGTGGCGAGCTTTAATTCTTTATGGGCGCTAATCTTTTTGGATTTTTGAATATATATAAGCCAAAAGGCATTACATCTTTTGATGTGATTTATAAGTTGCGAAAAATTTTTGGAATTAAAAAAATAGGACATGCAGGAACTCTTGACCCTCTTGCTGACGGAGTTTTGCCTGTTGCAGTTGGTAATGCTTCAAGGCTTATTGAATACCTTGAAGGGAATAAAGCCTACGAAGCTAAAATTTTTTTTGGTGCAAATTCAACCACTTATGATGACGAAGGCGAAAAAACAGAAGTTGCAGTAGCTTCTTTTTCAGAAGAAGAGTTTTTAAATGCGCTTCAAAAATTTATCGGTAAAATTGAACAAATTCCACCTGTTTATAGTGCGATTAAAGTGGGTGGCAAGAAGCTTTATGAGCTTGCTCGTGCAGGCAAAACTAATATTGAGCCTGAGCCAAGGAGTGTTGAAATATACGACATTTCGCTTTCAGAATTTAATCTTCCGTATGTTACAATTTCTGTTTCATGCTCGTCTGGCACGTATATCCGCTCTCTTGCTTACGATTTAGGTGTTGCACTTAAAACAGGCGCTTATATAAAAGAATTAAAAAGAACAAAATCTAATGGTTTTGAAATTCAAAATGCTATTGAAATTGAAAATGCTAGTGCATCTTGCATCCTAAACCCTTTGAGTGTTATTAATTTTCCAGTTTACAATCTTTCGGAACAAGAATATCAAAAAGTAAAAAACGGAAATTCCATTCGAACAGATGGAAAATATCAAGAGAGTCAGAGAATATTTTTATGTAAAGAGGGTGAAATTATTGCTCTTGCAACATATCAAAATTCTGTGTTTTCTGTTGATAAGGTTTTAAATATTTGTTAAAATAATGGAATGAAAGTTTTTATTAGAACATTAATTATAACTTTTATTTTGTGTGTTGTTTATCATTTTTATTCTGGTTCACACTTAATTGATGGCAATGGTCAAATCAAAAAAGCTCCACCTGAACCAGCACAAAAAACTCCACAAGAAAAACCTGTTGCAAAAAAACAAAAAACGGATTTGCCTGTTGTAAATAAAGGCGTTTATGGTGTTTCGCAAAGCCATGAAAATTCTGCAAGAATTTGCATGATATCAAAAACTGGAGATTTTATTTTTGTTAAAAGGATTAAAACAACCGATAAGCTTGAAGAAACAATTAGGCTTCTTTTAAAAGGCGCCACAAAAGAAGAAAAATCTAAAGGAATATACTCTGAAATCCCTACAAACGCAAAGCTTTTCTGGGTTCGTGAAACAAAAGATAAAATAATTGTGAATTTGAGTTCAGAATTTGCAGAAGGTGGCGGAACTCAAACTGTTATGGCGCGCATTAACCAGCTTTCAAAAACGGTTAAAGCCGAAAAGAAAGATTTGCCAGTTTACTTATATATAAACGGAAAAATTGTTGAATATATAGGTGGCGACGGAGTTTATTTGGAGCAACCTTTAAATTAATATTTTATTATGCTTAAAATGTCGCTATTTATCTTAAATGAGAATTTTTTTGCATTTCTTGTTGAAAAATAGAGAATGTTTCTGTCTCCAATTTTATATATGCCAGCAATTCCTTTGATTTTGTCATAAGGAAGGTTTTCGACATCGCCTTCAAAAAGAATGTATCTGGAGGCTTTTTTGTTTATTATTAGCTTATCTCTTTTTGTGATTGTTAAATTTTGCACATTAATTGGAAGATTTGAAAATAGTAGTGTTTTTTCAATTAAAATATTGTCTATATTTTTATTTTCAAAATCTTTTTCTGTGATTTTATTTTTGGTATCAAGAAAAACGGTTTTTTGGTCAGATGGCGTGTGAATTACGGTCATTTTTTTGTAACCCATAACATCAAGCGTTTTTGATAGTTTGTAATCGCTTTGAAGTTTGGAAAAATCTCCAAAAGGTTTTGCTTGAGTTATTAAATCGCCCCTGTCTGCGCTTGGTGCGTTTTTAAAATTAAATTCAACTTTGCCTTGTGTTACTGCAATTATTCCAATGATTGCAAACACATAAATAACAAACCTAAATGTTGCTCTTAAACAACCCATTGCCCTTTTCCCTTATTTTTTGTATATTATACATCAAATGACAGATTTGGTAAAAAATATAAACTCTGAACTTATAAATTCTTCCGAATTGCTTGTTCAATATAGGAATATCAAACTTCAAAATAAAGACTACATTCTTTTATTCAGGGTTGGAGGGTTTTACGAAACATATTTTGATGATGCACACGTTGTATCTAAAAAATGCTCAATTGCACTAACCTCAAAACACTTTAATTTTGGCGATATTAACCTTGCAGGCATTCCTGTGGCATGTAGAGATAGTATCATTAAAACTTTGCTTGATAAAGGCTGCAAAGTTGCTCTTTGTGAGGAACTTGACGATATACTTGACGGCAAAATTAAAGCAAGAAAAGTGATTAGAAAATATACATCTGGTGTGTTAGTTGATGAAGATTTTTTAAATCCTGAAGAAAATAATTTTTTGTGTGCCCTTTATTATACTAATCAAGCAGTTCACATTGCTTTTTCGGATGTTTCAACAAACCAAGTTTTTGCAACTAGCATAAAACAAGACAAAGTGTTGGATGAAATTTTAAAATTTAAACCCTCGGAAATTTTAATTTCTTCAAATTGTAAATCATCTTTAAATTTAACTTCTTTGTTTGCAACTTGTTTGCCCGAGGTTATTATTACCCCAGTTGATAATAGTTATTTTTTAGAATGTGATGATTTTGATTTTTCAAATAATTTTGCGCTTTGTGCCATATCTTCTTATTTGAAAAATGGTTTAGGCGCATCTTTTTCTGGTGCGTTTATTAACTTTTATAATGCACAAAATTACTTAGATTTATCCTATGGAGCGCTTCGAAATCTTGAAGTTTTGCAAAATATGCAAAATCTCAAAAAGGAAGGAACGCTTTTTTGGGTTTTAGACAAAACAAAAACTCCGATGGGAAGACGTCTGCTTGAGTATTCTCTGAAATTTCCTCTGCTTTCAAAGGCTGAAATTTTGCATAGGCAAAAAGTTGTTTCTTATTTTTTAAACAATAGCGAACAAGTGAACTTTGCCTCTTCTTATTTGTCTTGTGTTTCGGATGTTTCAAGAATTATAATTAGAATTAAAAACAATTGTTTTAAGATTAAAGATTTTCTTTTGTTGAAAAAATCATTTTCTTCATTTGCAAAGTTGGTTGATAAGTTTAATTCTCTTTCTGTTTTTAACCTTTCTGAAAATGAAATTGTTGAACTTAAAAGCATCACCACTTTTCTTGAAAACAATATCTCAGATGACATTCAAAACCCACTCAACCCAATGCTTAGTCCAGATTTTGGATTTTGTTTAAACAAAATTGAAGAAATTTTATCCGAGATTCAATCTTATGAAGAAAAACTTAAAACCTTAACTAAAATTAAAAATTTAAAAATTATTCAATTTAAAAATAAATTCATAATTCAAATTCCTCGCACTGAGGCAAAAAATGCCCCAAAAGATTTTATTTTGTATCAAACACTAGCAAACTGCACAAGATATTTAACCGAAACTCTCGAGAAGCTTTCGCTTGACTATGTTTTACAAAATGCAAATAGAGCATCCATTGAAAACTATCTTGTTGAGAAGGTATCTTCTTATGTGGTTCAATATTCTGATTTAATCTTAAGATTTTCAGATAAAATTGCCTTATTTGATATGCTTTTTGCATTTTCGCAAGTTGCGCTTGATAAAAATTACACTTGCCCTGAATTTGGTGATGATAACTTGAACCTTAATTGCGCTCTGCATCCTTCGCTTTCATATAATTCGACTGATTTTCAGCCAACTTCGTTTGAATTTAGTCGAAATTTGCCTAATTTCGTTCTTTTAACTGGCGCCAATATGGCGGGAAAATCAACTTTGATGCGCCAGATTGCATTAATTTCCATTATGGCGCAAGTTGGGTCTTATGTTCCTGCTGAATCTGCAATACTTCCTCTTTTTGATAAGATTTTTGTTCGTTTTGGTACACTTGATAATATTTATAAAAACAAATCCTCTTTTGCTCTTGAAATGTACGATGTGAAGCAAATTTTAGATAATGCATCAAAAAATAGTTTAATTTTGCTAGATGAACTTGGAAAATCAACTTCAACACAAGATGGGTCTGCAATTGCTCGTGCGGTTTCAGAATATATTATCGAATTTATAGGTGCAAAAACAATTTTTGCAACACATTATCATAATCTAAAAACTATGTACGAAGAAAATGTTTCAAAAATCCGCCCTATTGCAATTTCTTTAGTTGATTCAAAAAGAATTATCGAAAATGGATTTTTGGATAAAAGCCATGGAATAAAAATTGCTCAAGACGCTGGATTGCCTGATTGCATACTCGAACGTGCCATTAACTATGCCTCTTTGTGTCAATAATTTTCTTTAGCTTATATGCTGCTTCAAGTAGCGGGTCAATGGGTGTCCCGAATGACGGCGCATAAGTTAGGTCAAGATTAATAAGCTCATCAACAGTCATTTTGCTTTTGAGTGCGCTTGTTGCGATATTTATCCTTTTATCTGCATCGCCTTTGCCAACGGCTTGTGCTCCAAGCACTTCTCCTGTTCTTTTATCCGCAACAAGTTTTAGTGTGATTTCATTTGTGTTTGGCATATATCCTGCCCGGTCATGTTTTTTGACCGTTGCTGAAATTGGTTCGATATTTATAAATTTAGAATATTCAAGTGCATGTTGCTCAGTAAGCCCTGTTGTGCTTATTGTGAAATCAAAATATCTAGTTACAAATGAGCACAAAACTCCTTCAAATTTTTCGTCTCCACCAGATACGTTTATAGCACATACTCGTCCCTCTTTGTTTGCAATCGAGCCAAGAGATATGTACATTGGGATTTTTGTTATTAAGCAATGTTTTTCGCAACAATCGCCTGCTGCCCAAATGTGTTCGATGTTTGTTTGCATTCGGTTATCAACCCTAATTGCGCCACTTCGCCCTGTTTCAATCCCTGCTTCGCTTGCAATTTCAGTGTTTGGCATAACCCCAGTTGCAACAATGCAGAAATCTGCCTCTATAACTTCGCCCGAATCTGTGATTATCCCAACAAACTCGTCTTTGCCCACAATTTTATCAACCTTTGTTTTTTCTCTTATTTCAACTTTGTCTCCATCTTTTTTGTGAATATAATTTTGGATAATTTTTGCTATATCATTATCAAAATTTGATAATATTTGCTCTCCCGCTTCAAGCATTGTAACTTTGATGTTGTTTGCAATAAGTGCCTCAAGAATTTCAATTCCGATGTATCCACCACCAATAATAACCGCTGTTTTTGCGGTTTTCATTTTTTCTTTAATTGCAATTCCGTCTTGAATTGTGCGCAATTTGTAAACATTCTTCAGGTGCCCGCCTTCAATTTTAACATCTTTGGCACGAGCTCCCGTGCAAAGTACGAGTTCGTCATAGCGCACTTTTTCATTATTTATAATAACTGCTTTCTCGTCTGGAATTATTTTTGTGCAAGTGTGGTCAAGATGCACATTTATTCCTGCATCCCTAAATTCTTCAGGTGTTCTTATAATCAAATTTTCAATTTTTGGAACAATTCCTTCAATGTAATATGGAAGCCCGCAAGCAGAATAAGACACAATTTTTTCATTTGTGTACAGGTGAATTTCGTTTTCTTTATTCATTCTGCGGCATTTTGCCGCAACTTTTGGCCCTGCGGCGCAACCGCCTATAATAACAATTTTTTTCATGTTATATTAACTACAAAAAAGGTGATAATTTTGCAATTAACAGGTGGACAATATAAAAATACTAAATTAACTACTCCCTCTGGCGCACGTCCTACGTTATCAATTGTGCGTGAAGCAGTTTTTAATGTGCTTTTTTCTTATTTTTCAGAATTTAAAGGGCTTCATTTTTTAGATGGTTATTCAGGTTCCGCAATAATGGCGCTTGAAGCTTATTCAAGAGGCTTTGATGTTACTTTGGTTGAAATTAATCAAAAAATTGCTTCGTTTTCATCTTCGAATTTGAAAAAAATAGGCTTAAATAAAAAAATCATAGTTTCTGATTATAAAAAGTTTATAAAAAATACTAGTGATATTTACGATGTAATCTATATTGACCCGCCTTGGAATAACGATTATTCTGAAATTATTGCAGGTTCATTTGATAAAGTTGCCTTGGGTGGGGCGCTTGTTGTTGAATGCGATAAAAAAATGAACTTTGATTTCATGCAGGTAATTCCCTCTAATTTCGAAATCTTTAAAGAAAAAACATATGGCAGGGCAAAGCTTTATTTTATTTCACGCACTCGCTAGGGTTTAAAAACTTCCAAAATATGCTATTATATAATTATGAGGAAAGTGAAGTTTTTAGAAGAAATTAAAATTAAACGTGAAGTTGAAGCTGATTTTAACCCGTTGAAACATGTGCAAAAATCGCCTGTAACTGACCCAATTAGGTCTAAGTTTTCACATTTTGCGCATTTGCAAACTAAACACCGCAAAGATTTTTTCTAAATTAGTGAATGTTTTCAAGAATTTTAAGTGTCGCACTCGCTTTGTTGAGTGTATAAAAGTGCAATCCAGCAACTCCTTCTTGAATAAGTTCAGCGCATTGTTCGCTTGCAAAATCTATACCATATTTTATTATGTCTTCTTGGTTATCTTTATATTTTTCAAGATTTTCAACCAGTTTTTTTGGCATTTGCGCTTCGCACATTGTAGTTATTCTTTTTATTTGTTTATAGTTTGTTATTGGGAAAATGCCTGCAATTTGTGGTTTTGTTATGCCTGAAGCGGTGCATTTATCTCTATATTTTAAGAAATTTGTGTTATCAAAGCACATTTGGTTGAATATGCAAACAGCTCCCGTATCAACTTTTGCCTTCAGTCTCTTGATATCTTCGTCAAGACTTGGTGCACTCGGGTGCTTTTCAGGATAACCTGCAACTGCAACTTCAAGCGAAGAGTGTTTTTTGATGTATTTTACAAGCTCGTTTGCATATAGAAAATCTTTATAGCATACAAGATTATCTTTAGGCTCATCACCCTTGAGGGCAAGCACATTTTCTAGCCCCATATCTTCAATTTCTTTGATGTAGTCTTGAATAAATTGAAGGCTTGAGCAAATGCAAGTTAAGTGTTGCATTGGAATGATGCCGATTTTTTCTTTAATCATTTTTGCTATTTCAATTGTTGAGTTTCTGTTAGAGCCACATGCGCCATATGTTATTGATATAAGTGCAGGATTAACTTGCTTTAACCTTATTAGCTCTTGCTCTAGTTCTTTAAGTTTTTCTTCGTAGTTTTCGCTCTTTGGAGGGAATATTTCAAACGAGATTTTCGTTTCACTAGAATTGTATATTTCGCTTAATTTCAACTTAATAGCCTTTCAATATTGAGTTCGTTTTTTAATTTTAAAACAAACAATGGAATTTTCGAAAAATTATATTTTGAGATTTTTACATAATCTTTTTCTGTTGTAATAATCGCATCTGCACCTCGAGAAAGTGCATTTTGCTCTAATTCTTTTATGTCTGCTTCTTTGTATTGGTGGTGATCTGAATATGTTGACACACCAAGCACGTTGAAATCTTTTTTTAAGAAATTATAGAAGCTATCAGGTTGCCCTATTGCGCAAAATGCGTAAATATTTTTTTGTTTTTTTGATATTTTTTCTTCTGTGCTTGGGTTTATGTAAACATCGGGAACCACATTGCACACTTCAATTGATTTGTAATTGAAGAATTTGATAATTTTTTCTGTGAGTTCAAACTCTTTTGCGCTTTTGTTGATAAGAAGGATTTTATTCCCCCTTTTTATTTCTTTTAAGGGTTCTCTTAGTGGCCCTGCAGGCAAGAGTTTTCCGTTTCCAACCATTTTTTCTGCGTCAAATAATAGAATTTGCACATCTTTTTTTAATTTTCTGTTTGTAAAACCGTCGTCCAAAATTATAATTTCTGCGCCATATTTTTCAATTGCATAATTTGCTGCTTTAACCCTATTGGCGCATGTTATAAGCATTGCATTAGGTATGTTTTTTGCAATTAAATTTGGTTCATCGCCAGATAATATTGGGTCTTCAATTATAATTTTTTCGTAGTCTTTAATTACATTTACATTTTTTGAAGAGAGTTTTCCTTTGTAACCTCGAGATATTACACAAACTTTATTTTCTCGAGAAAGCTGGTTAGCAACTTCAATAACGATAGGGGTTTTGCCCACTCCGCCTGTTGTTAAATTTCCAAAGCAAATTACTTTTGCGTTTACTTTTTTTTCTTTTAAAACATTTTTTTCATAGAGAAAATTTTTGATGTTTATTCCGATGTTATAGAAAAAACTTGGTGCTAAAAGTGCGCACATCAAAGGTGTGTGTTTAAATTTTGAATAATGCATTCTTTGGATTTTGGACATTAAATTCATCTAGAACATCAACCTAAAAAGTAGAAATCTCTTGTTTAATTTTTCTGAGAATTTTCTCATATTTTTTGTTGTTGCACCAATATCTGCAAGAATAGTTGTTATTTTTGTTTTGTCTTCATCGTCTAAATTGTTAACAGAAGCGAGTGTTGAATTGATTTGATTTGTTGCACTTGCCACATTCTCAACAATTTGTTTTATTTCTTTTTTAACTTTTGGATCTTTTGAAAATTCATTTACATAAGTTGTAATTTCGTTTAAGTTTTTGCTAATTGCTTGAATATCGCCAAGAACTTCTTTTGTGTCTTCTGCTTCAAGCAAGCAATTAAGGTTGTTTGAGAGTTTTGTAACCGCTTTGGTTGCATCCATTACGTTATCTCTAAGGTTTTCGTCGCCTGCAAGTTTGTTAATGTTGTCTGTTAAATTAATTAACTTGCTAATCAACACTTCGCTTTGACCTAAGATTTCATCCATATCCTTTTTGCTTGTGTCAATCAATGCATTTGCTTTTTCAAAGGTTGTTGTTGCTTTTTGGGTTAACGTGTTGATGTTTTTAACACTTTCTGTGATTTCGTTTATAAATTCATCATTTAGAATTTTTGCAACTCTTTCGTTTGTTTTATTCAAAGATTTTGCCATTTTGTAGTTTAAATCCATAAATTCCGCAAGGCGCATAGGCTCAATTACTGTGAATTTTTCTTCTTTTTCAGGATATTCTATAACATCGCCTGTGTTTTGCACTAAAAGAACTTCTTGTTTAGACACTTCAATACCAAAATCGTCTGCATCTATCCAAAGTCCTGCAATATCAATTCTAAATTCAATCTTTAGTGTGTTATCAGTTGAAATTTGTTCTTGTTTTTCCCTTGGGAGTTCTCTTGTTGGGATAACTTGGGCATTCACAATTGTCCCAATTTTTTTCTTTTCGCCGTTAAATAGCATAAGTACAGAATCGTTTGATTCAATTGCAGTTGTTCCTTTAGATGTTGGAACATACATTATTTTATTTTCAGGCGGAGTAATTTCTAAAAATTGCTCCCCAATTAGCCCTGATTGCTGAATTGAAATTAAAGAAAGAGGTGGAACTTTAACGCCTTTTTCTGTAATTACGAATTTTAATTTTACATGTGAATTTTTGCCATCAACAACAGGGATGATTTCTTCAACCTGACCAATTCTGAGCCCCATCATTTGAACTCCAGAACCTGCCCTCAAGCCATTTACATCGTGGAATGTAACTTCAAATCTATCGCCTGCTGAAAGTGAGCGCCCTTTTACCCAAAGCACAGTAAAGATAAGAATTGTGATTGCTGTGATTGTAAGTATTCCGACCTTTAGTGATGATGATGTTTTATTACTCTGTAATTTCATTTTCTTTTCCTCTCCCCATTTATTATATTACAAGGGTTTAATCTTCTTGCAATATATCCATAGGTCCTTCAATGGCTGCGTCAATAAATTGTTTTGCGTAAGGGTTTTCTGCCTTCAAAAATTCTTCTGTTGTGCCCTTAAACACGATTTTCCCCTTATATAGCATTATAATTTTATCAGTTGCTCTTTTGATTGTTGATAATTGGTGGGTTACAACCATACAAGTTGCATTTAGTTCATTTTTAAGGCTTACAATGTAGTCTTCGATAATGGTTGATGAAACAGGGTCAAGACCTGCAGTTGGTTCATCGTAGAGAATGATTGAAGGCTTGGTTACAATTGCACGAGCAAAGCTTACCCTTTTTTGCATACCGCCAGATAATTCGGAAGGATATTTGTCTTCAATATCTTTTAAGCCTAAAATCTTTAAATTTTCTGCAACAATTCTTTCTAAGTCTTTTTTAGAGTATTTTCCTTTAAATTCAGGTCTTTCAACAAGTGGAAATGAAATATTTTCAAACACATTCAAAAAATCAAACAGGGCACTATATTGGAAAGTCATTGCGATGTCGCCTTTTGTAGTTTGAATTTTACCTGAATCTGCATAAAGCAAACCGCAAATTAGTTTTAAAATTGTACTTTTTCCACTTCCTGAAAAACCAACAACTCCAAGTGTTTCTCCAGAGTTTACTGTGAATGATATGTCGTCTAAAACTTTTTTTCCCTCAAATTCTTTAACTAAATTTTGAACTATTATACTCATATTTTTTCCTTACATATAGAACAATATTGCAAAAATCCAATCCAAAAAGGCTATTGCAAGAAATGACCACACAACTGCTTTTGTGGTTGAAATACCAACATCTTTTGCGCCGCCCCTTGTTGAATATCCGCAAGAGCAACTAATAAGCGCTATTGCGCCGCCAAAAAATGCTGATTTCAAAAGCATTACCATAATATCTTTTATGAATAACCCCTGCCACATAGAAGTTGTGAAGTTGAGCGCACTAACTCCTGCTGTTATGTTTGCAACAAGCCCTGCGAAAAACAAACCAACAAACGACGAAAGAATTACAACAAATGGCATCATAATGAAGCCTGCCGTAACTCTTGGAACGATTAAATATTTTACAGGGTCAACTCGAAGCACCTTCATTGCACTAATTTGGTCTGTAACAGACATACTTGCAAGTTCTGATGCAAATGATGAACCTATCATTGAAATTATTGCAAAACCGCTCATAATGGCAGACAACTCTCTTGTCATAACTATTGCGCTCATCATCCCAATAAAATTTCCTCCCCCTTGTTTTACAAGTTCAGGCGAAATTTGCATTGAGATAATTATTGCCGTCATTGAAACGATAGTAAGTGTTATTGGCAAGCTATCAAATGCAAAGCGGGAAGACTGCTCTATTAGCTTATTAGCATCGATTTCAAGCCTAAGAATATATTTTATAACTCTATTAAAATCTTTCCCAATGTTTCCAAAAGTGACTAAAAAATCCTTCCAATCTTTTGCGGATTGTCTTAGAAATCTATATGACAGAGTGTTTTTTAAGCTATATTCAGACATAAAATAATAATATATTATTCCAAAAACTATTGCAATTATGTTAAAAATACAATAATATTGAGTTGATAGAGGGTAATAAAATGACTAAATGTTATAAATCTAAGTGGATAATTTCTGGTGACGGTAATCTTTTCGAAGACTCCGTTATGGTTGTTGAAGAAGGTAAAATTCAAGGTATTTATAAAGAATCTGAATTTGATAAATCTTCTTGCAAACATTTTAGAGATTATGGCAATGCAGTTATAACCCCTGGTTTTGTGAACTTGCACAACCACCTTCAATATACTGACATCCAAAAAATCGCTCCAAAAGGCTTTAAGGCAATATTAAAAAGATGCTTTTCTAAGCTTAAAAAGAAATATTATTTAGGCGATGTGAAAAAAAATTCTTTTGTATATAAAATTGGTGAGCTTTTAAGTGAATATTTTGTTATGAGTCGTGCTGACAAGCAAAAAAGCTTTACTGATGGTTTGGAACAGGCGCTTCTTGCTGGAACAACAACACTTGTTCAACTTTCAAAAGAAACAAAATATTTTGAAATTGTAAACAAAGCTCCTGTAAAAACATATTTGTTCTTTGAATTGTTCTCGGATTCAAGAGAATCAAGTAAGGAAGAATTTAGAACTATTCAAAAAAAGATTGATAAATTTTTAAAGAATAAATCAGAAAACACATTCATCGGGCTTGCGCCTCATTCAATTTGTTCTGTTCATAAAAGATTATTTAAAACCCTTGCAAAGTATTGTAAGAAAAATAATTTATTAATGACCCTTAGAATTGGCGAAAGTCAAGAAGAAATGGATTGGTTAAAACACGGTTTTTCTGATATCGATGTCCTCAATGCGTTCACTGGTCTTTCTAAATTTGAACCATATATGAAAGGCGTTTCGCCGGTTAATTATCTTTTGGGTCTTGATGTTGTAAACAAAAGACTTATTGCTTCGCATTGTGAATTTTTAAGCGAAGATGATTTAAAATTACTTTCAGAAAATAATGTTTCGCTTGCATATTGTCCAAGGTCAAATGAAATGGTTCATGGCAAAACTTTGCCACTTGATATTGTTTTAAAATATTTCAACAACAATTTTGGTTTTGGAACAAATTCACTTGCATTTAATAAAAGTTTAAGCCTTCTTGATGAAGTTCAAGCTGCATCTGGTGGCAATATTGATACTCTTGAAGCGATTAAATATTTAACTTTAGTGCCTGCAAAAATTTTGAGATTAGACAATATAACAGGTTCTTTAACTCTTGGAAAAGATGCAGATTTTTGCGTATTCCCTCTTAAAGAAGGCGAGGATTTTAACGCAATTATGAAAAAAGAAAACCCTGCTCATGTTTACATCAAAGGCAAAAAAATAGTTGAAGACGGCACATTGCACCATAAAATCGCATAAAAAAACGGCAACAATTGTTGCCGAGCATGTGCTTGCAAGTTAAAACAATAGTTAGGTTCAGTATTCGATGGTGATTTCTTCTAATTCCCTGCTTGTTTTAGCGTTTTCAATTTTATTTTTATAGCTTAGATATTTTTTATCTATTTTCCCGTATTCTTCGGATATTTCTTTACAAAGAGCCACCGCTTCTTCTTTATCAAGTGGTTCGTATTCAAAAATTTCGCCAAATTCATCACAAAATGTAAGAAAATTTTTTCTTATTTTACCTTTGTTTTGCACCATTGGCACAAGCTCTTGCAGGCATTTTCTCAAATTTCCAACTTTTGTTTTTGTTTTTACATAACCAATTGAGGTTCTAATTTTATTGATTTTCCCTCTTTTTTCTTCGTTTTCCCTAAATTTCCTTTGTTTTATTTCGTTTATCGTTTCCATTTTTACCTCTTTTTATGAAATGTGTGGCATAAAATAAAGAGTCATTTTCCCGGTGCCCTTATACACTGTTCCTTTGCCAATTGGATATACGAAACCTTGCTTGTCATATGAATTTGTTGTTGCATAGCTAAAAGTTATGTTGCCAATTTTTAATCCTGCACTTTCTTGCCCGCCAAGATTTGTCTGTATAACTAAAAAGCCGTCTAAGTCTGCGGTGTGATTTATATCGAGTGCTTTTTCTGCAAGCGAGTTGTAGTTTGGTTTTGTGAAGTGCAAAATGCTCTTTATTAAATTTTCTCCGCCCTCGAAGGCGCTTTCTGCGCTTATATCGTAGCCATTTTGGTTATATGGATATGTTGTTACGCTTGTGAGTTGCCCTTCTTTAATAGTTGCCTTTCCAAGAGGTACATCTTCAAATTCATACTTGTTAATTCCATTATGGCGCCAAGCTTTGAATGGGATTTTTGATGTATCAAACCAAATGTCGCCCGATGTCATTTGTGGTTCTTTTTTGCATCTATAAATTTTGCCTTTAAGCGCATAGGGTGAACCTATTATTTTGGCACAAATTATATATTCTCCGTTTTCTGCGCCATTCATATCGATTGCCGTAAGTTGTGTCCTTGTTGCTCTTTCTCCTTGTGCATTTGAAAAACTTACAGGTTCAAGCGCTTCGTTTATTCCGTCTGAAACTTTAAAAACAATTCTGTTATTATTCACTGTGTCTATTGCAAGTAAATCGGCTTCACCATTTTCATTTGTGTGTCCAGAATTTGCGCAAAATAAGGCATGGCATGCTTTAATTAGGCTAATTAATTCTTCTCTTAAATTCCCATTTACATAATCTGATACCGTTTCAAAATTATTTTTTAAATTTAAAAAGCTATCTTTTTGCAGATTTATTTCATCTTTAATTGCGTTAAAATTTTCGTTTACATCACTTGCAATTGCTTTTGTTCCAGCAAGGAAAATGTTAGGAATGTTAAATGACATATTTTTCTCCTCTTGTCTTTCTACAAGGCTCATTATCTCTGTCATCAAAAGTTTTGTATCTAAGTAAAATTACCTAGGTAAAAATACTTATAAAACTAATTCCATAATGCTTGATTTAAATATTTGTTATATAATTTTTTTAACGAGTATTTAACAGGGGGCAAAATGTCTTTAAATAAAGAATATTATCCGCAATCATTTGAAGCAAAAAGAATGGAATTATGGGATAAAAATAAAACTTATAAAACTTTAGATAATTCAGATAAGCCTAAATATTATGCTTTATCTATGTTTCCATATCCATCTGGTAAACTTCATATGGGTCACGTTAGAAACTACACAATTACCGATGTAATTGCTCGTTTTAAAACAATGTCTGGGTTCAATGTTTTGCACCCAATGGGCTGGGATAGTTTTGGTCTTCCTGCTGAAAACGCTGCAATTCAAAAAAAAGCTGACCCTGCAAAATGGACAGATGACAACATTGACTATATGAAAGGACAATTGAAAAGACTCGGTTTATCTGTTGATTGGGATAGAGAAGTTACAACTTGCAAAGAAGATTATTACAAGTGGACTCAATGGATTTTCTTGCAAATGTATAAGCACGGGCTTGCATACAAAAAAATGTCTCCTGTAAATTGGTGTGAAGAATGTCAAACAGTGCTTGCAAACGAACAGGTGATTGACGGAAAATGCTGGAGATGTGATTCCGTTGTTACTAAGAAAAATCTTTCTCAATGGTATTTAAAAATTACAGATTACGCACAAAGACTTCTTGACGACCTTGATTTGCTTAAAGGTTGGGGCGATAACGTAAAAACAATGCAAGCAAATTGGATTGGGCGCTCTGAAGGTGCTATTCTAAACTTTAAAGTTGATGGCACCGATATCACAATTCCTGTTTACACAACAAGACCAGACACAGCGTATGGTATTACATATCTTGTTGTTGCACCTGAATATCCAGACATTGAAAAACTTACAACTCCTGAAAACAAACAAGCGGTTGAAGAATATAGAGAAAACGCACGCAAAATGTCTGAAATTGAAAGGCTATCAACTGAGAGAGTTAAAACAGGTGTATTCCTTGGAACATATATTATCAACCCATTAACTGGAAGAAAATGCCCAATTTGGACTGCAGACTATGCGCTTGCTGATTATGGTACAGGAGCTGTTATGGCAGTTCCAGCGCACGACGATAGAGACTGGGCTTTTGCGAAAAAATATAATCAAGATATTATCAGAGTTATTGATTCCCCTGAAGCTAACCCTGATGAATGCTGGACGGGTGAAGGTGTTTTGATTAACTCTGGCGAATGTAACGGAATTAAAAACGAAGAAGCTAAAAAGAAAATAATTGAAATTGCAACTCGTGACGGCTTTGGTCATGCTAAAGTTCAATTTAGACTTCGTGATTGGCTCATTTCTCGTCAAAGATATTGGGGTGCACCAATTCCTATCGTATATTGCGATAAATGTGGAGAAGTTGCAGTCCCTGAAGAGCAGTTGCCAGTTAAGCTTCCAACAGATGTAGATTTTGGCGTTCAAGGTAAATCACCAATTTTAACTTCAAGCACATTTTTAGATACAACTTGCCCAGTTTGTGGCGGACACGCAATTCGTGAATGTGATACGATGGATACATTTGTTTGCTCAAGTTGGTATTACCTAAGATACGCTGACCCAAAAAATGCTGATAAAGCATTTGATAAAGAAAAAGTAAATCATTGGTTACCAGTTGATCAATATGTTGGTGGAATTGAGCATGCAATTTTGCACTTATTATACTCAAGATTTTTCACAAAAGCATTTAAAGATTTTGGACTTCTTGATTTTGATGAACCATTTGAAAACCTTTTAACTCAAGGCATGGTGCTAAAAGACGGCTCAAAAATGTCAAAATCAAAAGGTAACACCGTTGATCCTGATGAAATCTTTGAAAATTATGGTGCAGATACGGCTCGTTTATTCATTATTTCAGATTCACCTCCAGCTCGTGATTTTGATTGGTCTGATGCTGGCGTTGAAGGTTGCTATAAATTCTTAAATAGGGTTTATAGATTGTATTCAAATTATGAAGATAAAATCAAACTTGACTACAATATCGACCAAAATTTTGCAGGAAAACATGATAAATTAATTAGATTATGTCATATTGCAATCAAAGGCATTACTAACGATATTCAAAACGAATTCCAATTCAACACCGTTGTTTCAAAATATCGTGAATTAACAAATGCAATTTATGACTACATCACAGACGGCGACATAAATGAAGATGTTTATAGTTTTGCGGTTCTAACTCTTCTTAAATTGCTTTCTCCTGTAACTTGTTTTATGGCAGAAGAAATTTGGGAACAATTGGGTGCAAAAACTTCAATTACCCATGAAGCTTGGCCTGAATATAAAGAGGAGCTTGCGCAATTAAACGATATTACAATCGTTGTTCAAGTGAATGGCAAAATTAGAGATAAAATTGAAACTACTTTAGATGCTGATGGCGAGGCACTTAAAGCCGAAGCTCTCAAAATGGAAAAAGTGCTTCAATTCACTGAAGGCAAAGAAATTGTTAAAGTTATTTATGTTCCAAAAAAATTAATCAACATTGTTGCAAAATAATATTTGACAGATAACTTTGTTTAGTATAATTTATATAAAGAAATGCACAGGTCAATCGCTTATAAGTGTCAAATGACCAGCGATACCAACGAAAGGAAAAACAAAATGTACGCAATAGTCGAAGAAGGCGGAAAACAATACAAATTTGAAGAAGGCAGATATGTAGATATCGAACTTCTCGATGTTGAAGCTGACAAAAAAGTTACTTTTGACAAAGTGGTTATGCTTGTTAACGGTAAAAAATCAACAGTTGGTGCTCCATATGTGAAAAACGCTGTTGTTGAAGGAAAAGTTGTAAAACACGACAAATCTAAAAAAGTTCTTGTTTACAAACAACGTCCTAAAAAAGGTTACAGAGTAAAACAAGGTCACAGACAAGGTTTTACAAGAGTAATGATTACTAAAATTAACACTAAAGCGGGTAAAGCACCTGAAGCTGAAGGAGAGGTATAAATGGCACATAAGAAGGGTGTCGGTTCGTCAAAGAACGGTCGCGACAGTGAAAGTAAGCGCTTAGGCGTTAAAAAATACGGCAACGAAAGAGTTCTTGCTGGAAATATCTTAGTTAGACAAAAAGGTACTAAAATTCACCCAGGTGTGAATGTTGGTATGGGTTCTGACAACACATTATTTGCAACTATCGATGGCGTTGTTAAGTTTGAAACTTACAGACGCGATAGAAAACAAGTTAGCGTATACGCTGAATAATTGAAAATTTAATATTATGGCATGGGGGCGTAGCTCAGCTGGTTAGAGTGCATGCCTGTCACGCATGAGGTCGCGGGTTCGATACCCGTCGTCCCCGCCATAATTAAAATATAGAACCCGCAAGGGTTCTTTTTTAATGCGAAGGAAGTAAAGATGAATTTTATGGCAGTTTTTATTGGTGGCGGTCTCGGCGCTCTTGTTAGATATATTTTATATTTAATTATGCCGCATTGGTCTTATATGCCTCTTGCAACATTGATTGCGAATTTCTTTGGTTGCTTTATTGCAACAATTGTTTTTGTTTATTTTGCTTCAAAAAGCGGATTAAATCCAACTTGTAAAATTTTCCTTATTACTGGATTTTGTGGCGGTTTGAGTACACTCAGTGCACTTTCGCTCGAACTTTTACATTTTATTCAAGCCGAAGATTACACAAGAGCTATAATTTATACGCTATCAACAATATTTGTTTGTGCGACAGCAGTGTTTCTCGGACTTTTTCTTGTTAAAAATAATTTGACTTAATTCTTTGTTCAAGAGTTTAGCATATTTTAAACTTTCCTTTGTTTGTGTTAAACTTTTTATAGATTGCTTTCGTGATTTCAATATCGGTTCAGGTATGGCAAAAACAATTTTAATTACAGGTGGCACAGGGTTTATTGGTTCTAATCTTTGCAAAAAGCTAATTCAAGATGAGAACAATAGAATAATTTCTCTTGATAATAACTACACGGGTTCAATTCAAAACGTTCAAGAATTGCTTGATAATCCTCGATTTACCTTTGTTGAACACGATGTTATTGAGCCACTTGAAATTGAAGAAAAAATAGATGAAATTTACAATTTAGCATGTCCTGCATCTCCTCCTGCTTATCAAGGCGAACGTGCAATTTTTACCACTAAAACTTGCGTTTATGGTGCAATTAATATGCTAGAGCTTGCAAGAAATAATAATGCTAAAATCCTGCAAACATCAACAAGTGAAGTTTATGGAGAACCCCTTGTTCACCCGCAAACTGAAACTTACCGAGGAAATGTTAATCCAATTGGTATAAGAGCTTGTTACGATGAAGGTAAGCGCACGGCAGAGAGCCTATTTTTTGATTACAACAGAATTTATGGTACAAAAATAAAAGTAGTTAGAATTTTTAACACTTATGGACCATTGATGGATTCAAAAGACGGAAGAGTTGTTTCTAATTTTATCTGCCAAGCACTCCAAAGCAAAAATTTAACAATTTATGGCGACGGTTCGCAAACCCGCTCTTTTTGCTATGTTGATGACACGGTTGAAGCCTTAATTAAAATGATGGCATCTGATAATAATTTCTTTGGTCCTGTGAATATTGGAAACCCATCTGAGTTCACAATTTCTGAACTTGCTGAGCTCGTGAGGGAAAAAATTAATAAAAATTTATCTTTAATTTATGAGCCTCTTCCAGCCGATGACCCAACCCAAAGACGCCCAGATATCACACTTGCAAAAGAAAAATTAAATTGGGAACCAAAAGTTCAGCTTGCAGAAGGTTTAGATAAAACAATCGCTTATTTTGCTTCTAAGCTCTAGTGTTTAACTCTTTTGTAGTTTAGCTTTACAAACTAGCAATTTATATTTTTTGTGTGCTTTATATAATTGGTTAGGTTTATATGCGCATAAATTCAATTTCTCCAAAATTTTATTATAATTTTCAGCCGAAAACTTCTCCGGCAAATTCTTTGGTGCCTCCTGAATATAAATTTGCAACCACGCCAAATTTTGCCCCATATTATATCCCTTTTTTAGGACATAGTCATAAATGCAGAACAGTCGATGTTATCGACTATTCGAAATTTAAAAAAATGAGAGAAGGAACAAAAGAATTCCTTAGAAAAAAATGCGCAGATTATCAAAACGCCGTTAGCGTTGATGAATTAAGTAATAAAAATAAAAAATACCTGCCTCTTCTTGATGATAAATCTATGGAGCAGTTTATTGATGTTTGCAATATTTATAAGCAATATAAAGACAACAAAATTGTTTGCCTTGGAAGAAGTCCAAAATGGTTTTTAAATGGCGCCCTGTGGCTTAAAGACGGCATAAAAGATTATGACTTTGTTGCTTTTTCTGGCTATTGGTATTTAATTGATAAAAGCGGAAACTTAGTTAAGTCAGAGAAGAATGCGCCAACAATCGAACAGAAAAATGCTTATAAAAAATATCTTAAATCTTTGCAAACCACCCCGCAAGATATCGTCCAATCTTACAAAGAAACAGGTAAAAAAGTCATAATCACAGACTACATTGGTTTTGGAAAAGGCATGTGCTCTTTTCTTGATGTTATGTCTGAATACGCTGAAGAAGAAGGCATTCTTGAAGAATTTGCTAACTCGATTAAAATTGTTGCGATTGGTTCTCAAGAATATAAAAGCAGATTTTATTTTGATGACGAGTACATTCCAGCGCCTCGTGTGCAATTTCCTGAAAGACTGTGGAAGTATCAAGATAAAATAGAGCAAGAATATCACGATATGCCGCTTGAGGTGTTTGAACAAATGTTGGTAAATGAAAACACAAACGAATGTCGCTCTACTTATTACCCACATGACGCCTGGACTGCATATTCGCCTGCCAGAGTTAAAACAGGTATGATAAGCGAAAAGAAAATTGAAGAATTGAGAGCAAGAAACCCAAGATATTTAAATAATTTTGCTCCGACTATGTGTGACTATAGAAATCTTCTCAATTTTAGAATTTTAGATTACATGGATCAAAATGGAATTTTGCGTGAAAGTCTAGATTCTAGGCAAAAAGACTAGTTTTTTCTAAGTAATTCAGTTAAGCTTAGTTCAGATTTTCTAACTAACTTTTGAGGTCTTTTTTGTGTTTTTTCAGATAAATTTGAAAAGCTTGAAAGCCCGATGTAGCTTTCGTTTGAATCCATAAAGAATAAATTTTTAAAGAAATTTATGATGCTTGCCATTATTTTCTCCTTTTAATTGTATTATACACTTATATTTTTTTTCTCTATCATACGATTTATCCATTTTTTCAACCTTTTTATAGTATTTTCGTGCTATATTTTTCTTATGACTTTGGACAATATTTTTCTTAATGGCAATTTTGAATATAGCAACATAATTTCTTGTCTTGAATCAGATAATGAAGACTTAAAACCCTATGCTCTTCTCGAACTTCAAGAGATTAAATCTCAAGAAGATTTTGATATTATAGTTTCAAATTTAACAGGTCATGATGGAAGAATTAGAGAGCTTGTTTCATCTAAAATTTGTGAAATCCATTGTGGCAACTTTGCGCACTTGCATTTTTCTTTGTTTCTCGATGCACTTTGTGATGTAAATCCTAATGTTTCGAGGAATATTGTGAAATTCATTTCATCAAACGAACTGCCTTTAAATGATTTCTTAATTGATAGAATTTTTATTATTATGCAAGATATTGAGGCTAATTCGAAACCTAAAAAATGGCGCACTCAAAAAAATCATTTGCTCAATAAAATGTATTTCAAACTTTATTGGTGCCTAGAAGCTCTAGCTGAAAATTTTGAACAATCGTTCAACAAAGATAAACTTCTTGAAATTTTGGCTGAAAACTCTGAATGCGTTGATTATACGATACGAGAGAAGGTTGCAAAAATTTTATGCAAAATGAAAAATCCTCCTCCTGATTTGTATCAAAAAATGAAGAATGATGTAAATTATTATGTAAAATTGAATTTTTATGATAAAATCTAACAATAATAATAGCAAATGAGGTCAAATTATGATATCAACTAACGATTTTAAAACAGGTCTTACTTTAAAAATTGATAACAAACTTTGGGCTGTTATCGAATTTTTACACGTTAAACCAGGTAAAGGTTCGGCTTTTGTTAAAACAAAATTAAAAAATGTTGAAACTGGTCAAGTTGTTGAAAAAACATTCAGAGCAGGCGAAAAAGTTGAACGAGCTTTGCTTGATAGATCTGAAATGCAATATCTATACAAAGAAGGCAACGATTTCGTTATGATGAACACTGAAACATACGAACAAATTAACGTGCCAGCTGTTGCAATTGGTGATGGCGTTAAATATTTAAAAGAAAACATGAATGTTCAAATTTTAATGCACGATGGTAACATCATTGGCGTTGACCTTCCAAACCATGTTGAACTTGAAGTTGTTGATACTGCTCCAAACGAAAAAGGTAACACTTCAAATGCTGGTACTAAACCTGCGACGTTAGATGGTGGTGCAGTTGTTCAAGTACCTTTCTTTGTTGTAAATGGCGATGTTATCAGGGTTGATACCAGAACAAACGAATATTTAGACAGAGTATAGGTTTATTATGGAATTTAGCATTGAATATATTGAAAAACTAGCGAAAGTTATCAATAAGCATGAGCTTGAAGAAATTACGCTAGAAGATGGCGATAAAGCAGTTGTAATCAAAAAAGGTGGCACTGTGGTTGCTGCGCCTGTTGTTCAGGCAGCCGAAGTTCAGCCAGTTCCCGTTACTCCAGCTCCCGTTGCTGAAGAAAAAGCAGTTGAAGCTGAAGCTCCTAAGAAAAATAGAACTCCAATCACATCGCCTATGGTTGGTTGCTTTTATCCTGCGCCTTCTCCAACTTCAGCACCTTTTGTTAGGGTTGGTGACAAAGTTTCAACAGGTCAAGTTGTATGTATAATTGAAGCCATGAAGCTTATGAACGAAATTGAATCTGAAGCTTCTGGCACAATTGCAGAAATTTGTGTTGAAGAAGGTCAAAGTGTTGAATATGGCCAAGTTTTGATGTACGTAGAGTAATTTATTATGTTCAAAAAAGTTTTAATTGCAAACAGGGGCGAAATTGCTCTTAGAATTATCAGAGCTTGCAGAGGTCTTGGGATTGCAACAGTTGCTGTATATTCTCAAGCTGATGCAGATAGCCTGCATGTAACCCTTGCAGATGAAGCATATTGTATTGGACCAGCAGAGGCTTCTAAAAGTTATTTACACATTCCTGCAATAATTTCTGTTGCTCTTACATCAGGAGCTGATGCAATTCACCCTGGGTACGGTTTTTTATCAGAACGTGCTGATTTTGCTGATATTTGTGCTCAACACAATATTAAATTCATTGGCCCATCTGCTGATTCAATGAAACTTTTAGGTGATAAAGCAAGCGCACGTGAGACTATGCAAAATGCTGGTGTTCCTATTATCCCTGGCACATCTATTATTTCTGACCCCCAAGAGATAATTGATTTTTCAAAAAAAGTTGGTTATCCGCTTATTATTAAAGCAACTGCAGGTGGTGGCGGAAGAGGAATGCGCGTCGTTTGGGAAGATAGTGCTGTTCAAGACGCATTCGAACTTTGTTCTAAAGAAGCGCTTGCAGCGTTCGGAAATGGTGATGTTTATTGTGAAAAATATATTCAAAACCCTCGCCATGTTGAAGTTCAAATTCTTGCAGATTCAAAAGGCAATGTTATTCACCTTGGCGAACGTGATTGTTCTCTTCAAAGGCGTCATCAAAAACTTCTCGAAGAAGCACCTTGTTCTGTAATTAATGATGAAATCAGAAAAAAAATGGGCGAAGCAGCTGTTCTTGCTGCTCGTGCTTCAAATTATGAAAGTGCTGGAACAATTGAATTTCTTCTTGATGAACATGGATTAAAAACCCCAGAAAATCCATCTGGTAAATATTTCTACTTTATGGAGATGAACACAAGGGTTCAAGTTGAACATTGTGTTACTGAAATGGTTACAGGCATTGATATTGTTCGTGAACAAATTCAAATTGCGCAAGGCAAAAAACTTTCATATAAACAACATGATGTTAAAATCCTTGGTCATGCAATCGAATGCAGAATTAATGCTGAAAATCCCGAAAAGAATTTTATGCCATCTGCAGGAAAAATTGAAGGATATATCGCTCCTGGAGGATATGGGGTAAGAATTGATTCTCATATTTACACAGGTTATAGCATTCCGCCAAATTACGATTCTATGATTGGTAAACTCATTTGCTTCGGAAGAACTCGTGAAGAAGCAAGAACAAGAGCGCTAAGAGCGCTTGAAGAATATGTTATTCTTGGCATCAAAACAACAATCCCATTTCATAAACTTATTCTTGATAGCGAAGAATTTCAGTCCGCAGATTTTGATACAAGTTTTATTGAAAAGCTTTTAAGTGAACAATAATTTTAAAAAAATTATCGAAACTAAACTTAGTTCAGATGTTTTAAATTTAATTTCTGAATTGAATTTTTGTGCGCAGAAGTTAAATTTGCGTTTATATTTTGTTGGCGGAATTGTTCGAGATTTAATTATGGGTGTGGATGTCTCTGACATTGATATCTTAGTCGAAGGTTCGGCAATTGAATTTTGTTCGTCTTGTGATATTTGTCAAATTTTATCTATCCATAAAGACTTTGGCACAGTTAAATGCAAAGTCAGGGGATATGACATTGACTTTGCCTCAACAAGATGTGAGTCTTATCCGCAATCTGGATGTTTGCCTGAAGTTAACCAAATCGGTGTTTCTCTTGATGAAGATATAAAAAGAAGAGATTTCACGGTAAATGCAATAGCGCTTTCTTTGGATAATTTTGAGCTTATTGATTACTTTTGCGGGATGAGTGATATTCAAAATAAAACTCTTAAAATTTTGCACAAAGATAGTTTCATAGACGACCCTACAAGAATTTTAAGAGGGCTCGATTTTTCAATTCGTTTTGGTTTTGAGTTTGACAAAATCACAAAATCTGCTCTTGTTTCTTATCTTGAACAAGCACCAAGACTTAGGGAAGGCTTGAGCTTATCAAGAGTTGAGCTCACTTTAGATAAAGTGTTAAGCAACAATGATGTTGCATATAATAAAATAATTGAGAATAAATATTATAAAATATTTAGAGATGATGTGCCAAGCATTTCTTCTGCAAAGATTTTAGATGCTTCAAATATTTTTTCTCAACCATTTTCGCATATAGCAAAATTTTTACTTTTAAATTCATTTTCTGTGCCTGAAGCCGATTTCAAATCTGATTATGATATTTATTTATTTTTTAAAAAATATTCTGATTTTGAACTTGCGCTATTTTATGCTTTTGATGTTTATTCTAATCAAGTTTTAAAATATTATAGTGATTTAAAGGATATTGCTTTGATTTTATCAGGTGCAGATTTAATTGCTCTTGGTTTTGAGCAGGGCAAGCGCATTGGCGAGATTTTGGATAAGCTTCTCGAATACCGAATTAATTCAAAAAATATACTTACTAAAGACGAAGAAATAGCCTTTGTTATAGATAATTTTAAAAAATAATTCAATTTTCCAACTTTAGTTGTAGGATTTGCCAACCTTGGTACAATTTACTTTTCTTGCTATAAGCTTTAATATAATATTGCTAACAATATTAGATTTTAGATGACAATAAAATCTGCGTAGTTAATTGAATATTTTTGATTATGATTAAACTTAAATTATTGGGTTTAGCATATCCTCTGATTTAGTTTCCCCAAAATCAAAATCCAAGAAAGCCTAATCAAGCGCTTCTAGTGTTTGACGTGGCGCACTTTGCGGATATTATTTTCCTTTAATTTCTAATTGGAATTAAGCCAAATTCCTTAGCGTAAAGTACGGATACTTTAGTAAAAATGAAAAGGAGAAAACAAAGATGGCACTCGTAGTTAACACAAACGTTACAGCACTTAGAACTCGTAACGCCCTAAACAGAGCAACAGATGGCGCTGCAAATGCAATGCACAGAATGTCAACAGGTTACAAAATTAATTCAGCTGGTGACAATGCTGCTGGATTTATGATTTCAAAAGGTTTGGAAACTCAAATTTCTGGTTCAGATATTTGTGTGGACAACGCTCAAAACGCAATTAACATTTTAAAAACCGCTGAAGGTACACTAGATACTATTCAAGATAACCTTCTTAGAATGCGTGACCTATGTTTACAATCAATGAACGGCGGTTATTCCGACACAGAAATTCAAGCACTTTCAGATGAAGCTTATGCTCGTGCTTTAGAAATTGACAGAATTGCAGATAGTTCAAAATTCAATAACTTCCTAATTTTCGATAAAACAAAAACAGCCGATGCTTCAAAATTACTTCTTCAAGTAGGTACTGGCGCAGCTGAAGCAACAAATACAATTGCAGTTGAAAATGTATTTTATGGTTCAACTCTTTCTTGCTTGACTGGCGATTTAGCTGCTGCTGACTTAACTTTTGTTGGAAAAGACAGAGCTGGTATGGAAGAACTTCTTACAAAACTTGATGCAGCAATTCAAAATGCTTCTTCAAGAAGAGGAACAATCGGTGTGTCTATTAACAGACTTGAATCTGCGGTTGATGCTTTAACAGTTCAGAAAGAAAACTTAACTTCATCACATTCTAGTTTAGTTGACGCAGATATTGCTGAAGAATCTGCAGAATATACAAAGCAATATATCCTTCAACAAGCAACAACTTCATTGCTTGCGCAAGCTAACCAAACTCCATCTTTAGCATTATCATTAATCTAGTAATTTTTAGAGGACTTCATGGCAATTAAAATTAATACAAATGTCTCTTCGATAAAATTAACCGCACATTTGAACGAAGCAACAGATAAAATGAATGCTGCTATGGAAAAACTTTCAACTGGTGTTCGTTTGAATTCCCCAAGCGTTGATGCTGCAGGTTTTCAAATTGCACAAGGACTTAAAACGCAGATATCAGGCTCATTGACCGCAGTTGCAAATGCTGAAATGGGCAGGAGCCTGATGGAAACTGCGGAAGGGGTTCTTACAACTGTTAACGATAGTTTGATGAGAATTCGTGATTTGGTTCTTGAAGGCTTAAACGGTGGTTATTCTGAAAAAGAAAGAAAATCTTTAGAAACTGAAGTTAAGGCTCGAGTTGAAGAAATAGATAGAGTTACATCTAGCGCTAAATTCAATGATTTCACTGTTTTTGATACTTCAAAAACCGAAAGTGATTATGTGATGTTTCAAATCGGCTCTGAGGCAGATGCAGTACAAAATACTTTAAAAATAACAGGATTATTCTGCAAAGCAACATTTTCGCTATTGACAGGTAGTACCTTGACGGCTTCAAGTATAGAATTTAAAGACCCTTCTGACCCAGCGGGCAGAGGTCATATGGAAACTTTGTTGGATCAAGTTAACACAGCAATCGACAACGTAACCGCTCGTGCCACTTTAGCTGGTACTGGCATAAATAGGCTAGATTCCGCAGTTAACACATTAACTGTTCAGTATGAAAACTTATCTGCGGCATATTCTTCAATAAATGATGCAGATGTTGCAAAGGAATCTTCAGAATATACAAAACAATATATTAGACTCCAAACGACTTCGTCGCTTCTAGCACAAGCTAATCAAGTGCCTAGTCTGGCGTTGTCCTTGATATAGATATGTTAACTACGTTATATGCCCCCTTGTGGGGCTTTTTTTATAAAAATTATAGGCTTGCTATATATTTGCCGTAATCGTTTTTATTGTATTTTTTTGCTAGCTTGTTTAGTTGCTTTTTGTCAATAAAGCCCATTCTATATGCAACTTCTTCAATGCATGCAATTTTTTTGTCAGTGTTTATTTCCATTGATTGTACAAAATTACTTGCTTGCAAGAGTGATTCGTGCGTGCCAGTGTCAAGCCATGCAAAACCACGACCTAAAATTTCAACATCTAAAGATTTTTTCTTTAAATAAATGTTGTTTAAATCTGTGATTTCTAATTCTCCTCTCAAGGATGGTCGGAGTGTTTTTGCATATTTTACAACATCGTTATTATAGAAATATAAACCAGTTACTGCAAAATTTGACTTTGGAAATGCTGGTTTTTCTTGAAGCGAAATTACCTTGTTGTTTTTATCAAATTCAACAACCCCAAATCTCTTTGGGTCTTTTACTTGATAACCAAACACAACTGCTTCTGCTTTTCTTGTCTCAATTGTTTCGCAAACATTTTTAAGCATTGTTGAAAAGCCAAATCCGTGGAAGATGTTGTCGCCAAGAATAAGTGCAACAGAATCATCCCCGATGAATTTTTCTGCAATAATGAAACTATCTGCAATTCCCCTCGGAACTTCTTGCACTAAATAAGAAATTTTAATTCCAATTTCTTCGCCAGTTCCTAGAGTTTTTTTGAAGTTTTCTAAATCGCTTGGATTTGTAATGATTAAAATATCCTTAATTCCAGCAAGCATAAGCGTTGTGAGCGGATAATAAATCATCGGTTTATCATAAATCGGCAAAAGAATTTTTGAAATCGGCAAACTTGCAGGATAAAGCCTTGTGCCAGCGCCACCCGCTAGAATAATTCCTTTCATCTATTCCCCTTCTGTTTCTGTTTCAAGTGCTTTTGGCGAATGTCTTTCGGCAAGTTTTGCTCTAACATCTGCTTCAATTTTTGCCAATAATTCTGGATTTTCCTCAAGAAGCTCTTTGCTCTTATCTCTGCCTTGACCTAGTTTTTCATCATTATAGCTATACCAAGCACCTGCTCTTTTGATGATATTTAAGTTTGTTGCAACATCTAAAATATTACCCACTGCGCAAATACCTTTGCCAAAGATGATGTCGAATTCAGCAATTCTAAATGGTGGTGCAACTTTGTTTTTAACAACTTTGACTTTTACTCTATTTCCAATGTCTTCGCCGTCTTTTTTCAACGTGTCAGTTTTTCTGATGTCTAAACGAACTGAAGAATAATATTTGAGGGCGTTTCCGCCTGTTGTTGTTTCTGGGTTGCCATACATAACACCAATTTTCATTCTTAATTGGTTGATGAAAATAACCGTTGTATTGGTTTTGCCAACAATTGCAGTTAATTTTCTGAGCGCTTTAGACATAAGTCTTGCTTGCAAGCCCATTTGTTGTTCATCCATAGCTTTTTCGATTTCTGCTTTTGGAACGAGCGCTGCAACTGAGTCAACAACAATTACATCAACTGCGCCTGAACGCACAAGCTCTTCGGTAATTTCAAGTGCTTGCTCGCCTGTGTCTGGTTGAGAAATAAGAAGTTGGTCAACATTTACGCCTAATGCTCTTGCATATTCTGGGTCAAGTGCGTGTTCTGCGTCAATAAATGCTGCAATTCCACCTTTTTTTTGAGCTTGAGCCACAATATGTTGCGCTAGGGTTGTTTTACCGCTTGATTCTGGTCCGTAGACTTCAATAATTCTTCCTCTTGGAATACCGCCTATGCCAAGAGCTAAGTCAAGTGCAAGTGCTCCTGTTGGAATTGAATCAACATTGATTGCAACTTTATCACCAAGGCGCATAATTGAGCCTTTTCCGTAATCTTTTTCAATTTTTTCCAATGCAAGTTTAAGCGCCTTATCTTTTCCGCTTTCTTCTTTTTTCACCTCAGCCTTTTCGACCATAAATCCTAAAACCCCCATTAATATATTTGTTAAAACTTTATTAGTATTATATAATAAAATCTATGAAAAGACTAAAACTTAACAATTTTGAAATAGCTGGAGACAACCTCACAATTTTTGCAGGTCCATGTGCAATTGAATCACGTGAAATTGTTTTTGAAACAGCTGAAAAACTTAAAAAAATTACAGCTGAACTTGGAATTAACTATATATTCAAAGCAAGCTTTGACAAAGCAAATCGCTCTTCGATAACATCTTATCGTGGACTTGGAATTGAAGAAGGTTTGAAAATTTTATCTGAGGTTAAACGTGAGTTTGATTTGCCGATTGTAACAGATATTCACGAGCCGCACCAAGCAGATTTGGCAGCTCAAGTTGCAGATGTTATTCAAATTCCAGCATTTTTATGCAGACAAACCGATTTACTTGTTGCAGCTGCTAAAACAGGAAAAATTGTTAACATTAAAAAAGGTCAATTTTTATCGCCACATCAAATGAAAAGCATTGCGCAAAAAGTTGTGCAATCTGGTAACGATAAAATTTTAATAACTGAACGTGGTACAAGTTTTGGGTATGGAAATTTAGTTGTTGATTTTCGCTCTATTCCAATCACCCAAGAAGAATTGGGCTACCCTATTGTGTTTGATGCAACTCACAGTGTTCAACTTCCAGGCGGGCATGGTGGAAGTTCGTCTGGTGAGAAACAATTTGTTTCAACGCTTGCTAAATCTGCCATTGCAGCAGGTGCTAGAGCTCTCTTTTTTGAGGTGCACCCAAATCCTCAAAATGCCCTTTGTGATGGCGATAACATGCTCTCAATTAATGAAGCAAAAACTGTTTTTAAAACTTGTAATGACATTTTCAAGCTCTTAAATTCTTAATCTTCACTTTTCATAAGCTATCAAAATATAATTTTTAGATGTTTTGTATAGTTGTCGCATTTGATTAAAAACTTTTTTATACTAAAATGTAGGTGACAATAATAAGGCGCAAAAATTGAAGTATTCTAATTATTCAGTTCTTATAATAGGCGGTGGTGCAGCAGGTTTATTTCTTGCTCATAAGCTTTCGTTTTCAAATAATTTGAAAGATGGAATTTTGCTTGTAACTAAAGGAAAACTTGGTGAATCGAACACTAAATATGCCCAAGGCGGAATAGTTGGGGTTATGCCAGATAATAAAGAGGATTCATGTGAGCTTCACATTAAAGAAACAATTTCATCTGGTTGCGGATTAAATGATTTTGCAAGTGTTAGCTTTATTTCTGAGCATTCGTGTTCTGCTATTGAAGATTTAATTAGAGCAGGCGTTCAATTTGATAGAGATGAAAATAATAATTTAATTTATACCCTTGAAGGTGCTCATTCTGTTCCAAGGATTTTACATGGCGCAGGAGATGCAACTGGTAGAGTGATTGAAGAAGGGCTTATTGAGGCAGTTCTTCGAGCTAAAAATATTGAAATATATGAAAATGCAATGGCGGTTGATTTGCTTCAAGATAAAACTCGTGATTGCAAGGGTGCTATCATATATAGAGCAGATATTGATGATTACGAAGCAATTTATGCAGGCGCTACTGTTCTTGCAACTGGTGGTGTTGGTCAAGTTTATAAATATACTACAAATCCACTTCTTGCAACTGGAGACGGTTTAGTCCTTGCTAAATCTGCGGGTTGCGAAATAAAAGATATGGAATTTATTCAATTCCATCCAACGGCACTAAATGTTAAAGATGATGAAAAAATGCCTCTTGTTTCTGAATCTGTTCGAGGCGAAGGCGCAGTTATCGTAAATAGTGAAGGCGAAGAATTTGTTTCTAAATACGACGAAAGAGGTTCACTTGCTCCTCGAGATGTTGTCTCTGGAATTTTACATAAATATTTAAAAGATAATTCAGAAGATTCAATCTATCTTGATATTTCTAGAATTGGACTTGAAAATTTCGAAAAAAGATTTCCAACAATTACATCGTATTGCAGGGAGCACCAAATTAATCTTGAATCACTTTTAATTCCTGTCACCCCTTCTGCTCATTACTGTATGGGAGGAATTAAGGCTAATGTTGCTGGTGAAACAGATGTAAATAATCTTTATGCAATAGGTGAAGTTGCTTGCACTGGGCTTCATGGCGCAAATAGGCTTGCCTCAAACTCTCTTCTAGAGTGTGTTGTGTGCGCGTCTGAACTTGCAAGGAAAATAGACAAAAAAGAATTTTTACCAATTAAAAAAATTGATGATGAAATTAAAAAAACACTTTCAATTTATGACGAAGCTCGCGAGCTCCATGAGTTTAATTGTGATGAAATTAGAAGAAGAATTAAAAATTTAATGTGGAGATATGTAGGCATTGAAAGAGAGGAAAAAGGCTTGCTTCAGGCACTTTTTGAGCTGAAAGAAATTGCAAGAATTTTAGGTTCTGATAAAAAGTGTTTAAACAGAGAACAATACGAGCTCAAAAACTTGCTCCAAGTTGCTGAAATTATTACTCGTTCTGCTTTTGCGAGAAAAAAATCAGTTGGTGCACATAAAAGGATAGATTATATTGAATCAGAACCACTTATTGCTGGAGAATATAGAGAAGATGAACTTTTTGTTAAATGATTTTTTAGTTAAAAAACATATTGAATACGCACTGCTTGAAGATATAGGTTATGGCGATATTTCAACAGATTTTATAGCTGATGATAACAAAATTTTAAATATTGAACTTAAAACAAGGGCAGACGGGATTATTTGCGGGCTCGGTGTTTTTAAAATGGTTTTTCAGGTTTTAAACCCTGAAGTTCAAGTTGAATTTTTCTTTAAAGATGGCGATAAAATTAAAGCAGGTGATGTCATTGCTAAAATTCAAGGCTCTCAAAGGTCTATTTTAACTGGCGAAAGACTTGCTCTTAACTACATTCAAAAAATGTCTGGAATTTCGACCTATACAAATCTTTTTGTTGAAAAAATTAAAAATTATAAGGCAAAAATTGTTGATACCAGAAAAAATACTCCTTGTTTTCGCATGTTTGAAAAATATGCGATTAAGGTTGGTGGCGCAACATTGCACAGATTTAACCTTTCTGATTGCGTTATGTTGAAAGATAATCATATTGCAGCTTGTGGCTCTATTTCTGCCGCAGTTAAAAAAGTGCGTGATAATATTTCTCATGCCCACAAAATTGAAATTGAATGCGATACAAAAGAACAAGTGAAAGAAGCGCTTGAGGCAGGTGCTGATATTATTATGCTTGATAACATGTCGCTTGACGATATGCGCTATTGCGTTGAATTAATTGCAGGAAGGGCAATTGTTGAAGCAAGTGGCGGAGTTACGCTTGATAGAATTGCAGATATTGCCTCATGTGGCGTGGATATCATATCTTCTGGCGCACTTTGCAATAAGGCTCAAACTCTTGATTTAGCTTTTGATTACATTGAATGCTAGACAATAAAAAATGTTTGTACTATACTCTTCTTTGTTAAGAGTTAAGCTCTTGATTTGAAAATTAAATATGCCCTGGTGGTGGAATCGGTAGACACGTTGGACTTAAAATCCAATTGGGGTCAAACCCAGTGCCAGTTCAAGTCTGGCTCAGGGCACCATAAAAAGAACCGCTTTCTCGGTTCTTTTTTATTGTTTAGTATTTAAATTTAAATTGCATTATTAACTAAAATAAAACCGCCTTGTTTTTATTTAAACTTGGCGGTTTAATTGGGTTTTCGCCCTTATCTCCATTTATAAATTAGTATTGATTAAGTTCATTCAATGGAATGCTAAACCAGCTTCCTCTATTTGGAACAAATTGCAATCTGTTATCTAGAAGAATTTCACCAGCATATGTGTTATCTGGGAAGTTGATATCTGGGTCACAGATTATTTTAAAATCATATAGCTTCATCAATCTTCTTGTTGAAGGTAGATCAACATGATTTTCGTCAGTATTCGTCATGATTTTTTGCATGATGAGCTCTGGTAAATCTTTTACACTATAGTCTTTTTGATGTTCTTTGATATGCTTATTTAAACCTTGAGCAAATGGACCAACAAGAATTACTTTGTTGATGCAATCATTGATTTTATTGATTGAAATAAGTGAAACAGCATTTGCGTATTCATTAACTGTCTCTATTCTTGCTTCTTTCATTTTTCTAGCTGGAACAATTTCTGTGCTTAGTCTGAACATTAATTTTCCTGGTACATCAGATTGCACTTCTTCAAAATATTCGCAATTTCTGATTTCCTTAATCAATGCGTTGTCTCTTGTTTTTCTGTCATTATTTAAATACATTTTGTTGTCGCAAACAATTCTTGCGTCACCAACTTTTTGAGTTAATTTTATTAAATTATCGATTTCTTCTTTGCTGGCATCTAAATCAAGGGCATTGAAGTAGTAATTGATGTGAGATTTAACGCTTACGCCCTGTCTGCCAAGTTTTCCAAGAACAGGTGCTATTTCTTTTAATTCTCTATTGCCGTTGTTTGTTAATTTTCTGAAGTTTTCTTTTGGTTTGTCGCTTTTTAAGATTTCATCAACTTTTTTAACCATCTGGTCATAAAGTGCGATGTTGCCTGAAAGGTAGCTGCTACTTTCAGATGTTTCAATTTCAACAATTGGATCTTCAGGTTTACCTTTAACTTTGATATCTACACTACCAAAGCCACCACCTGTCATAACGCCCATGATGTAGTCGCCGTGGTTAAGTTGTTTTTTATCTGCCAAAACTTTAGCAAGTGCAAGCCCTGTACCACCAAGGTCTTTTGTTACAACCATTTCAAATTTGTCTTTATTGATATTAATTCCTTCGCTTCTTCTGCCGTCGTGTTTAAGTTCGTCTTCATAGGATTTGAAGTCAATATCCGTAATTGAATTACCATCTGTGTCTCTCAAGTTTGGTATGAAAGCAACTTGGTCATCTTTGTGGTTTGTATATGTTGTTCCAGGCACAAACACTGTTACGCCTGATAACATGTGGTCTGTATCTTTAAATTTTGGAATTTCAGAAAATTTTGGAAATTTTGGATCTGTAGCTGCTTGTTTAACAACATATTGGTGCGCCGCAAGAATTACATCGTCAATTTTAGAGATGAAATCTTGTTGTCCATTGTCTAATTTTTTTGTTTTCGTGTCGTATCTTTTTTCGAAACCTTCTGTAGTATTATTTAAATATCCATTAGTTTTGTATAATGTACGGCCATCATCTGACTTTACAGTACATTTCATTGTGCCTTTTGGGTTACTGGCACCGATGTCGATTAGAATTTTATGTCCGAAGGGCATGCTTGTTCCAATGTTGTTAACCTTCATATTCTTCCTTTCGCAGTAAAATCTTTTACATATATAATATTCTTCAATAATTTTTTTTGCTAATTTTTTAACATCTTATTAATAATTCTTAACAAAAAAAGCCGACAAGCTTTAACCTTTGTCGGCAGAAAAATTGGGTTGGAGTTAAGGAAGAAAAATGTCTGTTTATTAACCGAATGTGTTGAATGTGCCTTCGACGTTTTTCTTGAGGTAGCCTTTAACGGCTTCCATTTCTGTGTCGAGAGCTTGTCTTTCGGTGTCTAATTGTTTTAATTTTAGTTCTAATCTCTTGTCTTGGTTTTGAATGATTTCTGTTTTATTGTTCAAAACATTTACTTCTTGGTCGTATTGAGCTTTTTTGAATTCATAGTCAGCCATTGCTTGTTCATAAGCATCTTCATCTGTGCCATATTCGTAAGAAAGGTTTATTTCGCCACCTTCTTTGAGCCCAATAGATTTAGCATCTTCGTCATTAAGTTTAACGCTTGTATATCTTTGGTTATTGTTTTGAACCATAGTCGCCCTGATTTCTTTTGATGCAGGCGTGCTGTTTGTTTCTACTGTGTAGTATTGTGGATTGTATGAAACGGCATCCCCGTTTGCATCTTTTTTTGTTTCAAGTTCATTGCTATGAATATATAAACCAGCGCTTGAAGCTTTTCCTTCATCATCGAGCTGTTGAACGAAATACCAAGCTCCGCCATCATATTGAGGTTTATCTTTGGTTGCAGTAGCTATTTCGCTAGGTAATTTTTTGCCATCTACACCTTCGCCAGTGACACATTTTGTCAATTGGTATTTTGTTTCAATACTGTTATATGTTGTTATTAAAGTGCCACTAGAGGCATCTGTATTGATTGTGCCATCAGCTTTTTTAAGACTGCAGCTATCAATTGAACCAATATTGTAGTGTGCTGCGTTATTTGCTAAAGTATTGTATTTGATTTTCACAAGCACTTCATTCTTGTTGTTTGGATTGATGTTTGCAATGTTTGTAATGCTGTATTTTTCACCATTTACATCTTTGAAAGAGTATATGCTTGAATTGTAAGATGTTTTTGAAGGTACAGTAGGTACTTCCATATTTGCAAGTTTGTTATAGATGTTTGCACTTTCATTAGCAAGTGCTGTTCTTTGTTGGTTAACCTGCTGTCCTTGATACTCTGTGTTAGATTTTCTTGCGGTCAAGGTTAAAAATCTTGCCTGTGATGCTGCCATACCCATTTTTCTTTTCTCCTTATTAGTAATATGTATATCGGCTGCTTTCTAGTAAACTTTAGTATTTTAATTTATTTATTTACAAAACTTTACAATTAAAAAATCCAAATAAAAAAATAAAAAAATGCTTGAAATAAAATCTTTATGTAATACTATAATTATGTCCTTAGGGATATTGAAAATTAAACTTTAATTTCGGGATGTAGCGCAGCTTGGTAGCGCACCTCGCTTGGGACGAGGGGGTCGCACGTTCAAATCGTGTCATCCCGATTTTTTATTTTTAAAGCAAATTTAATTCTAAAAGCGATTTATTCATCGCTTAATTTATGCTTGCGCAACCGCTTGTTTTTTAAACTGCATTTCGTAAAGGGCTTTGTATTGACCTTTTTCAATTTGCATTAATTCTTCATGATTACCAAGTTCAACAAGATTACCTTCGTTTATAACGGCAATTTTGTCTGCGTTTTGAACGGTTGAGAGCCTGTGCGCAATAACAAACACTGTTTTATCTTTCATTAAGTTATCAATTGCTTTTTGAACAATTGCTTCAGCTTTATTATCTAATGCTGATGTTGCTTCGTCTAGAATAATGATTGGCGCATTTTTCAAAAATGCCCTTGCAATTGCAACGCGTTGTTTTTGACCACCAGAGAGCAACATTCCTCTTTCACCAATTTGCGTATTCCATCCATCTTTAAGTGTTGCAATAAATTCATCAAGATAAGCCATCTCAATTGCTTTTTTGATTTCTTCATCTGTTGCATTTTGTTTGCCAAGTAGAATATTTTCTTTAATCGTGCCTGAAAATAAGAAATTATCTTGGAACACAACTGCAATATTTTCCCTTAGCGATTTTAGTGTATAGTCGCAAATATTTGTGCCATCAATTTTTATAGACCCTGATTTTACGTCGTAAAATCTTGGGATAAGACTTACAATTGTTGATTTTCCGCCACCTGAGTTTCCAACAAATGCAACTGTTTCGCCTTTATTTACGTTAAGTGAAATGCCCTTGAGTACTGGTTTATCTTTGATGTACTCAAAATTTATGTTCTCAAATTCAATTTTAGAATGCTCTCTTGGAAGTGTTTTTGCGTTTTCTTTGTCTACTATTGTAGGTTTAGATTCGAGAACCCCAAAAACTCTTTCAATTGCCATGAATGACATTTGCACCGCATTGAAATTATTCCCAAGACTTTTAATTGGTGTGTATAACATAATAAGGGCAGTAATAAATGAAACGAAGTTACCGCTCGTTATTTGTTTGGTTAAAATTAAGTGTGAACCATAACCTATTGCAAGCCCAATACCAACAGATACTATCACATGCATCATAGGAGATAGCCATGATGTTCTTTGAATCATTTTTATTCTGAGTGAAAATATGTTCGATAATATTTCTTTAAATTTATTTTTTTGGTGATCTTCAAGGTTATATGAAATAATAGTTTTATTTCCTGCAAAAGATTCATTATAGGCGGTAATTATTGCCGAACCAGCTGTTACGGTTTTATCCATAACTGCTTGAATGCGTTTTCTTATGTTTGCAAGTGGTAAAAATGCGCCGCCAAGAACAACAATTGCAATAAGAGCTAATTGCCAAGAATTATAGAATAATACTGCAACTAAAGATATTGATGAAAAAAGTCTTGATGCAAATGTTTTGAGGTTTTCAAGTAAACCGCCACATGCAAGGTCTGCATCGTTATTAAAGCGGTAAACAATATCTCCAGATTTTCTTTTTTCGAAATAGCTTGTTTCAAAGCTGAGCATTTTTTTGTATAAAGTCATTTTAAGGTCGTTTGTAATTCTTCCGCCGACCCAAGTGTTGAGGTAAGTTGCGCTATAATTCAAAAAACCTTGTATAATTGTGAAAGCAACAATCCCAAAGGGGATATACCAAGGAGATTCAACAGTTTTTTCAACCATAACTAAATCCATGTATGGTTTTAGTGAAAGCGCAATAATCGCATCCAATGAACCTATTGGAATACAAATTAACATAGCAAGAGTTGCTCTGAACCAATATGGTTTTGCATATGGCAAAATGCGTGAATAATTTTGCCAAACTTGCCCCTTTTTAAAATTTTCTATGATTTTTAACATTATCTGAAATCCAATTCATTTTTTATGTTAGCACAAACATTTTATTTACGTATTTTTCCAAAAAAAACAAGGGGCAAATTGCCCCTCGTTTTTTAACATAGATTTTTTATAGATGTTTTTCAATGTTTGAAACAATTGTTGATTTTGGCATTAAACCAACCATAACTTCTTTTGCTTCGCCACCTTTAAAAACAAGTAAACTTGGAAGCCCAGAAATTTGAAATTCTTTTGCAATTTTCAAGTTTTCATCAGTGTTTACTTTTACAACTTTAACTTTGCCTTCAAATTCTTGTGCAATATCATCTAAAACAGGTCCAAGTTTTCTGCAAGGTCCACACCAAGGTGCCCAAAAGTCAACAAGAACAACCGAGTCTGATTTAATAACTTCATTTTCAAAAGTAACATCTGTTACGTCTTTTGCGTTGCTCATAAAATATCTCCTTTACCAATGTTTGTATTATAATTTTAACTATGGATTTTGGCAAGTTAGTTAAATGTTTAATTCAAGATAATAAGAGTGGAAAGGTTCAAAGAACTGACTTCGTAAATTTTATGGAGACAGTTGAGAGCCCCTTTGTTGCACTTATTGCAACAATTTTAAGTCTTAGAACAAACGACAAAACAACATATGGCGCAACGCTCAGAATGCTTGAGATTGGCAATACTCCTTCAGATTTTGCCAATTGCGATGTTGAAAAATTAGCTAATGCAATCTATCCTGTTGGTTTTTATAAAAATAAAGCCGAGCAAATCATAGAATTATCTAAAATTTTGTGTGATAAATATAATTCTCAAGTTCCCAATTCTATTGATGAACTTGTAAAATTTAAAGGCGTTGGAAGAAAAACTGCCAACCTTGTGCTCGCTAAGGGTTTTAATTTACCTGCAATTTGTGTTGATGTGCATGTGCATAGAATTTGCAATAGGCTTGGTTTTTTAAACACTAAAACGCCCGATGAAACAGAGATGAAATTAAGAGAAATTCTGCCTAAAGAATTTTGGACAAATTTTAATACATTGCTTGTAACTCATGGTCAAAATATTTGCAGGCCTCAAAAACCAATGTGCACTATGTGCTCGATTTCAGATTTATGCAAAAGTAAAAATAGCTAAATAAAGGATAAAAAAATGAAAAGTGACAACATTAAAAAAGGAATAAACAAAGCTCCACACAGAGCATTGTTATATGCTGATGGCGTTAGTTCAAAAGCAATGACAAGGCCTTTTATCGGCATCGCAAGTTCTTTTTCAGACCTTGTTCCAGGACATGTCAATATGCGTGATTTGGAGCGCCAAATCGAAAAAGGTATCCACTCTGGTGGTGGTCAAAGTTTTATTTTTGGTGTTCCTGCTGTGTGTGATGGCATTGCAATGGGGCATGATGGAATGCGCTATTCTCTTCCAAGTAGGGATTTAATTGCGGATTGTGTTGAATCTGTTGCTTCTGCTCACCAATTAGATGGGCTTGTGCTTTTAACTAATTGCGATAAAATCACCCCAGGTATGCTAATTGCTGCACTTCGTCTTGATATTCCAACAATTGTTGTAACAGCAGGACCTTCGGTTGATGGTTTTTGCAAAGACGTTGATAATTTGACATTTATTAGAGGCTCTTTTGAAGCGATTGGTAAATTAAGAGCTGGCGAAATTACAGAAGAAAGATTATATGAATTTGAGCAAAATTGTTGTCCTTCTGCTGGTTCTTGCCAAGGTTTATACACTGCAAACACAATGGCTTGTTTAACTGAAGTTATGGGTATGAGTTTGCCTGATTGCGCTGCAGCTAATGCCGTTAGCGCTAAAAAGAAAAGAATAGCCTTTGATTCGGGACTTGCAATTATGGAGCTTGTTCGAAATAATGTTACTCCAAGTCAAATTATTACTCGTGATTCACTCAGAAACGCAATAATTATGGATTTAGCACTTGGCGGTTCAACAAATTCAATCCTTCACCTTCTTGCAATCGCAAGCACGGCCGGAATTGATATTTCGCTTAAAGATTTTGAAGAATTAAGTTTTAAAATTCCACAAATTATTAAGCTTGATCCTTCTTCAACTCTTACCATGTCAGACTTTGCAAAAGCTGGCGGTGTTTTGGGTGCCGAAAAAAATCTTTTTGGTCACACTCCAGAATTTAAAGATTGCACAACAGTTTCTGGTTATAAGATTTCAGAGCTTGTTGAGGGTGCTTGGGTAAATTCAAATGTTATCAAACCACTTGATAATCCTGTAACTTCGAATGCTGGGCTCGCTGTTTTGTATGGCAATTTGGCTGAAGACGGTGCTGTTGTTAAGATGAGTGGTGTCGATAAAGAATGTTTTGAATTTACAGGCGTTGCCAAGGTTTATGAATCTGAAGAAGAGGCAATGAAGGCAATTGAAGACGATGTTGTTGTTGCTGGCGATGTTGTTGTTATTCGCTATGAAGGACCAAAAGGTGGGCCTGGAATGCGAGAAATGCTTGCTCCAACATCTTTGATTGTGGGCAAGGGTTTAGGTAAGCAAGTTGCACTTATCACAGACGGCAGATTCTCTGGTGGAACACGTGGTTTATGTATTGGACATATTTGCCCAGAAGCTTCTATGGGCGGACTTATTGGTCTTGTTCAAGATGGCGATAAAATTGAAATTGATATCAATAAAAGAACATTGCATTTGGCTGTTTCAGACGAGGAAATTGCAAGAAGAAAAGCGAACTTTATTGCCCCTGAGCCTAAAATTTTAAAGGGTTATCTTGCTAAATATGCTAAAACTGTTGCAAGTGCAAACAAAGGCGCAATAACAATTTAGGAGACAAAATGAAAGCTCTTGTTTTTGAAAATGAATTAAAATTTCATAATGATTATCCAATCCCTGAAATCAAAGAGGGTGAGGTGTTAATTAAAACTTCTATGGTTGGAATTTGCAACACTGATTATGAAATAACAAAAGGTTATATGGGCTATAATGGCGTTTTGGGCCATGAATTTGTGGGCGTTGTAGTTGATGGCGATAAAGAACTAATTGGAAAACGTGTGGTTGGCGAAATCAATCTTGCATGCAACACTTGTTCATATTGCGCCCAAGGTCTTCAAAGGCATTGCCCAAACAGACAGACGCTTGGAATATTCAACAAAGACGGCTGTTTTTCTGAATATTTTACGCTGCCAAAAGAAAATATTTTACTTGTTCCAGATAATATTTCTGATGAGGAAATTGTTTTTATTGAACCGATTGCTGCTGCACTTGAGATTCTAGAACAAGTAAAAATTGAACCACGATACAAAGTTGCACTTTTAGGTGATGGCAAATTAGGCTTATCTATCGCACTTGTTTTAAACGCCTACAACATTGATTTTGTGCACATTGGAAAACACGAAGAAAAACTTGCGCTATCTTCTAAAATGGGCTCTAAAACAAAACTTCTTGCTGAAATTTCTAATGAATACAAAATGAGTTTTGATATAGTAATTGAAGCAACTGGTTCAAAAGGTGGGTTTGAAACATCATTATCGCTTGTAAAGCCTCGTGGAACTTTGGTTTTAAAAAGCACAATTGCTGCTAATGAAGGCTTGAATTTGGCTTCAGTTGTTGTAAATGAAATTACAATAGTGGGTTCTCGTTGCGGCTTGTTTGCTCCCGCGATGAGGCTTTTTGAAAATAATAAAATTGATGTCAAGCCTTTAATTTCGCATATTTTGCCTTTTGATAATGCGCTTGACGCATTTGAATTAAATAAGAAAAAAGAAGTTATAAAAGTGCTTTTGAAGTTCTAAAAACACATTTATCTTATGTTTAAAAATTTGTGAGTTTGTGGGATTAATCTTACAAACTCATATTTTTCATAAAATTTATTGAATACAACATCTGGCTCAAAACCTTGCTCTAGTGGCATTTTTGGTTGAAGTATAATTTGCGTTTTGTTATTTTTTGCAATTTTTATGCAGTTTTCAATTTCGTCTTCTGTTATATTTTTATCAAATACAATTTTTATAAAGAAAGTTTTAGCTTTATTTGCAATTTGTGCAAATTTTTGGTTTTCTTCAAATCTGTTTTTTTCGCCAGTTGCGCTTTCAAGCTTAATATCCATTGCGACAGTATCAATAGACTCAATCACATTTTGGAGTTTTTCAGATAATGTGCCATTTGTTTCAAGATAATAATTTGCTTTGTATTTAGTGCATAATTCTTTTATAAATTGGTAGTTTAAAAGTGGCTCTCCGCCTGTAAGCGATACGATTTTTGCCGTTTTTTCTTTTAGTTTGTTTGCAAGTTCTTTAACCGTCATTTCTTTTGATGTTTCTTTGTTATGGTTTGTGTCGCAGTATGCGCAATTTAAATTGCACCCTGAAAATCTAACAAAAGTTTGCATTTCGCCAACAAACAACCCTTCCCCTTGGATTGAATTAAAAATTTCAACAATATGTGCTTTATTATTCAAAGAGTTCTTTTCTGACATCTTCGGTATCCAATTCTTGTAATTCTTTATATTTTTTTATTGTTTCAATGCTTGGTTTTTGCGGGCTGCAAATTTTTGCAATTACAATTAATTCGCTTCTTTTTCCGCTTCCAGTTTGAGGTATTCCTGAATTTAATATTTTAAATTTGTCTCCAGAGTTTGTTTGTGGAGGGATTTTTATAGTTGTGTTTCCAGCAGGTGTAGGAATTGTGATGCTTGCACCAAGAAGCGCTTCGTAAGGCGTAATTGGAACTTCTAAAATTGCAACCCCGCCTTCATATTTAAAAATATTTTTTTGAATAACTTTTATTGTGATAATTAAATCGCCAGATTTTCCGCCGAATTTTCCGAGTTTTCCTTCGCCTTTAACCTTGATTTTGCTTCCAGATTTTACATTTTTTGGAATAGTTATTGTTATTTTCTTGTGAATGCTTTTTTCGCCTGTGCCACCGCAATTAGTGCATTTTGAACCATTTGCAAATTTTCTTCCTTCGCATTTAGGGCATGGTTCGCTATGCAAGATGTTAATTTTTTTTGTTATTCCTTGTGTCGCTTCTTTTCCTGTAATTTCAACTATTGTGTTTATATTTTCGCCATTAACTTTGAAATCTTCTGCTTTTTTGTATTTTTTATTTTTTAGTATTTTTTCAAAAAAACTTTCTTCTTTTTTTATTTCTTCTTTTTGTGTTTTTGTTTTTGGCTTTTCCTCTTTAATCTCTTCTTTATTTTCTTCTTTTTTATCGTTTCTTGCGCTTGCAATAATCCCGTGCAATGTGTCGTGCTGAAGTCTTTTTATGTCATCTGATAAAATTTCAAATGCCATGTTAATTTTTTTAAATGTTTCTTCGGCTCTTTCATCTTTATTTATATCTGGATGATATTTTCTAACCAATTTTTTGTATGCTGATTTTATCTCTTCGAGATTTGCATTTTCTGGTATGTTTAAAATTTTATAACAATTTTCCATTATATTTATTTTACTAAAATAAAAAAAAATTCCAACGTAATGCTCGCTGGAATTTTCTTTTGTGGGTAGTATTTAGTTTATGAAACGATAATATTTCCTTCCATATTTACAATGTTATATTTTTGCTTAAAGCCTTCAACTGCTCTTTCTGATTCAGGAGTCATTGTGATGACACCAGTTTGAATATGTGAACTTGCTGCGATATCGTTCAAAATTGCATCTGGAACACCATAATATTTGTTAAATTCTGGTGTGTCGAAGTTCTTTCTTGTTTCACGAGCAACATCGTGAATAATATCTGCATATGCTTCAGCTGATCCAATGTCATCCCAAACTGCAGCTTTTCCGCCTTTAGCTTCAAGTGGCACTGTGTAAACTTTCATTTGGTTACCATTTTCATCAACAAGCTTGCCTTCTTGTGCAAGACGTACAATTGTTGGCATCAAGTCTGCGCCAAGGCCAACATCGCCAAGTTTTTTGAAGTTGTGGTTTTTGAGAACCGCAACTGCTTCTTTGCTCAAGAAATACATACCTGGGTTTGCCATATATTTATCGCCAATTTCTGCTAAGCGAACTTTTTCACGAGCTTCTTTTTCTTCTGCTGTCGCATCTTCTGGAAGATCGTTAATATATTTTGGTTTTTCAACAAATTCTTTGATTACCATATTATTATCAGCGTCTGCTTCTACACCAATTAAACCAAATGATTTTGCTCTTGCTTCACCAACTGGATAATATGGAATAACTGCTGCTGCGTTAGGCAATGTTTTGAGTGCTTTATATGCTCTTGTGATATCTGCGTTTGTGAAGATATCTGCGTTTAAGATGATTGCATCTTTGTTGTCTGGAATTATATCTTTTTTAAGAGCTTCAGCAAATGCGCCACCGTCTGTGCCGTATGCTTCAACGTGAGATACTTCGTCTGATTCTGCTAATTCATGTTTTTGACTTAAGTATTTAATTTCGTCGTCTTCTTCAATAATACCTGCCTGTGCTGCCATATTGAGTGTTGTGCCCATAATTCTGTAGTTTTCATTTCTTGGCAAGTAGCTCGATGGTTTATTTTCTGTTCCATCGCCTAAAATGCTGCTTACGTTTTCAAATCTTTCGCCAAAACCGCCAGCTGGGATAAGTAAGCTTGGATTGTGTTGTTGAACAATTTCTTTGTAATCACCTTCAGGGGCATCTAAATAGAATTTTTTATCATAATATTTTTCAACTGCACCTTTTGTTTTTGCTTCTTTGTTTAATGTTGAAATATATAAGTTTCCTTTGAATGCAAGGTTCCCGGCTGCAATTTTTTTCTTAGGATCGTTAATTCTTAATGTAAATTCGCCATCTCTTGTTTCAATTGTGCTTCCTTGAAGGAACATTGCTTTTTTGCCCCTTAAGGATTTATCTGAAATTACAACATTGTGATTATATTTTCCTTTTGTGTATTCCATTACAGGTGCGTTTGCGCCATTTTTTACTTGTGCGTAAAGAATTTCTTCGCCTTTATCATTAGTTATTTCAATTTGTTTTGAATCTTCATACTTGTTAACTGTAATATGGATGCCACCTTCGTATAATTTTTTTGTTTTTTTGTCGCTTGGGTCAATATCTGCTTCAGATATGTTGATATCTTTTTCAAGTGCAAACAAGTTGCCAACTTTTATGCCTTTTGGTGTCATAAAAGATTGTGTGTATTCGTCGAATTTATCAATTGCTTCACCTTTAAACGAAGGTTTTGTCATGTAAGGGGAGAAGTTTTTTACTTGATACATTGAAAGAGATTTTACATTCATTATATTTGCCTTTCTTGCTTATAAACGTAATTTTTCAATGTTGCTAAATATTATTTTTTGCTTATTTTTCACATTTTGTTACAAAAGTTTATATTGACCAATATTTTGTAAAGTTTTGTAAGAAAATTTCCGTTTATTGATTTTGGGTTCACTAATATGTTTTTATATACTTAGGTGTATCTATGATTGAATTAGACGTAAATTTATCCTACCTCACGAGGCACTTCAATATCAACGCGGCACGACTTAACGAGTACCGTGGTCAAACTGTTGATAAAATCATCGAGGAAGAGGTTAAAGCGGGCAACAAAGATGCCCTTAGATTTGCTTCAATCATAAAGGACCCAAAAGAGCTTTCGGAATTACTTGCTCTTGCGAATGTAGATAATAGATATTTAATCATAAGATCACTAAGTGAAGAGGATTTGACAAAGGTTCTCGAGAAATTAAATTCAGTTCAACTTGCTTGGGGCTTGAATTTCTTTACTCAGGATGTGCTCATGAAGCTTATGAACGAGCTTCCTCAAGAGCAACTTCTAGAGGTTGTTTTTCAGAAATTTTCACTCGAAGACATTGTAAAGCTTATGCCTGAAGATGAGCTTGATGCGTTTTTAAAAGGGCCTGAAATTGATAGAAAAGCAATTATGGAATGCTTTATGCAGTTCAATAAGCAGTTCTTGAATAAGATTATGTTTGAAGTAACTGGTCAAAGTTATGAAGGAAAAAGTAAAGCTGAAATAATAAAATATATGAATGATTTAGACGACGATGAATTTAATCGTTTCGTGCTTAATATGGATCAATTTCAAAAGCAAACGCTTACTTATTTCTTATGTCAAAACGATAATAAATTGATGCTCGAGCTCGATCAAAAATCAATTTCAAGGCCAATGCTTAATTTGAATAAACAAGATATTGTTCCATGTTTTGAAGTTTTAGACCCTGAATTTTTAATTCCAATGATTGAAGAATTACCAAGGGAATTAATCGATGTGGTTGCTGCGCAAATTGATGTTGCTGATTTTGCCGAACTGTTATTATCTGAATTTCCAGAAGTGTTGAAGAATATCAGTTTTTAGTATTCTTCATTAAATGCAGATATATCTGAATTATTACCACTTGGTTTTACTATTTCAATTGTGGCTTCAACTTTGCCATCTGGTGCGTCTTCTATGCTATCAATTCTGACTAATTCATCGATATCTGTTTCGATGACCTCTCTGCCTTTTATGAATTTATTTAGCAATTCTTGTCCATATTCGTTTATTTTCACAAGCGATCTTAGGTATGCTGTGTCTGTGTCGTCACCTGCTTTTTTTATTATTCTTTTTGCGACAAGCCCTGTTTTAATTAATGACATCGGATTTTTTAAAATTGTTTTTTTAAGGTCTTTTGCGTCATCTTCTGTTAAAAGATATTGTGTTGCAACTTTTGTGTACATATATCTAGGAAGCTCAACCCCTTTTCCTTTTGCATGATTATAGCCCCAGTTTGCATCACAGTTTTTAGAGTTGTAATAATATGCAAAATCTTGTGCAGCAGAAGGGGCATAAGGGTTTTCGTAAATTAAAGACGTCTCTTTTGATATTGGCGTGAATACACCCTCTTGAATTGCTTGTTGGAGTAGCGCCACTTTATCAACCTGCTCGTCGTTGTTGTAATCCACTTTAAATTTATATATTGCTTTAAAACTTTGATTGTTTCTAATTGGTGCTATTTTCAACTTTGCAAATCCTTTTCTCGTGTTGCTTATATAAAACGCAAGAAAATAAAATTTGCGCTTATTTAAAGTACGCTAAATTTCAAGCCAATTAAGCACAACATCTGCTAAGAAGGTGAAGCTTTCTTTTGTGCCTTCGCTTTTCGGCTTGTAATTTTTGCCATAAATTAAAAATGGAACTTGCTCACGAGTGTGGTCTGTGCCTTTGTGTGTTGGGTCACAACCATGGTCTGCCGTTATGATTAAAATTGTGTCATCCGATATTGCATCAATTATTTTTGGCAAAAATGCATCAATTTCTTCTATTGCTTTTTTATAGCCGATAGTATCACGTCTGTGCCCGAATAGCATGTCGGTATCAACAAGGTTGGTGAAAATCAAGTTTGCATCGTCATTTTTTATTGTTTCGAGAGTTTTTTCTAGCCCGTCTGCGTTTGAAGATGTAGTTACATATCTTGTAACCCCTGAGCCTACAAAAATATCATTAATTTTCCCAACACCAAAAACATCTGCCCCAGCTTTTTCAATTTTATTTAGCATTGTGTCAGCTGGTGGTGCAACCGAATAATCATGGCGAAGCCCGCCAATTCTTGTTGGTTTGCCGTCAATCACTCTGTATGGTCTTGCAATTACCCTTGAAATTCCGTATCCATTATCTAAAATTTTTCTTGCGATTTTGCACCATTTGTATAATGTTTCAACAGGAATTACATCAATATCCACTGCAATTTGGAACACACTATCAGCGGAAGTGTAGATTATCGGGTATTTTGTTTTTTGGTGTTCATCGTTTAAATCTTCAATAATTTTTGTGCCTGAGGCTGGAATATTGCCTAAAATGCCCCCGCAATTTGTTTCTTTAACAAATTCATTGATTAATTCATTTGGAAATTCTTTATATGTTTTAAATGGTTCATCAAGAACAAGCCCTGCAATTTCCCAGTGCCCTGTTGTTGTGTCTTTTCCTTCGGATTTCATTTTTGCAATGCCATAGCTTGCAAGTGGGGCTTCTGCGGGTTTTACACCTTTAATTGGTAAAATATTACCCAATCCTAATTTTTCAAATGTTGGAACATTAAGCCCGCCTGTTGCGTTTGCAATATTGCACAATGTGTTTGCTGTTAGCTCATCGCCATATTTTTCGGCATCTGGCAAAGCGCCACAACCCATTGAATCAATAACTATAATTACTGCTTTTTTGTTTTTATTCATCTATAACCTCAACATTTTCTTCTATAAAATCAAGATGATATTCTTGAATTATCTCACCTTTATATATTATACCTCTACATGGTGGGTATGGGATAATTGTTTCGCCAGAAATTTTATGGAGCGCATTGTTTTTGCTTGTGATTGTTGTTTCTATTTTGTGAGCTTTGTGTGGTTGAATTTTGGTGCATGGGAATGGTTCTTTTTGTACTTTTTCATGTGCGTTTGCATATTCTCTGCATTTTTTAAGTGCGTTATATAGTTTTTTTAGTTTATTTTCATTTGTTCCTATTCCACACAAAAACAACAATGAATTTTCGTTTTCTTCTTCATCTTCAATGTTATGTTTTTCAAACAGTTCTTCGCTTAAACCATTTTTGCATCTTATTGAAATTTTTGTGTCTTCAATATTTTCACCTTCTAAAATTTCAAAACCAAGTTCTTTAATTTTTTCTTTGTATTTTCTAATATTTTTAATTAGTTTTTCAATTTCTTTCTTACCTTTGCTTGATGCAAGGAAATTAATTATACTTTCAATATTTGCAAGAAGCGGGTAGCTTGGAGATGTTGTTGTAATTAAATTTAAATTTTTTTGAACTTCATCTCTTTCAATTTCTGAATTTTCTCCAATCATAAGAATTGCAGCAGGATTAATTGCGCCTGCGTTTTTATGGAGCGAATTAACAACAAGGTCAGCCCCTTGAGATATTGCACTTGCTCTTCCTTCTGCGAAATTTAAAAGTGAGCCATGAGCTTCATCTACAATTAAAATAACTCCATATTGTCTGCATATTTTGGCAATTTTTTCAATGTCTGAAATTACGCCATCATAAGTTGGGCTTGTTATAACAAAAGCTTTATATTGAGTGAATTTAAGAATGTTTTCTAAGTTTTCAGGGTTAATTTCTTTATATATTCCAAAATTTTCGTCATATTCTGGCATAATCCAATCGACATCACATTTTGCAAGAATTGTGCCATTGAGAACTGATTTATGACAATTTCTAGCAATAAGAATTTTATCGCCCACTGATGCAACAGTTAAAATTGAGGCTAAAATTCCTTGGGTTGAACCTTGGTTTAAGAAAAATAAGGATTTTGCGCCATAAACTTTGGCGCATCTAATTTGTGCCTTGAATATCTCGCCAAGCGGATTATGAAGATTATCAAACCCTTCAATTTCAGAATAATCTATCTTGTAATAAGAATCTAAAAACTTATCTGCATGTGCTTTTTGATTGTGTGATGGGGTTGTAAATAATGTTCTTTTAACCCCTTTTTTTAACATATTTAACAAAGTCATAAAAATATATTAGAATATATTTTATGGATATACAAGAAAAAATTAATAATTTAAGAAAAGAAATAAATTACCACTCTAGGCTCTATTATGTTGAAGATAATCCTCAAATTGAAGATTATCAATATGATGCCTTGTTTCGTGAATTGCAAGCACTCGAGGCTGAGTATCCTCTTTTAATTACGCCTGATAGCCCAACCCAAAGGGTGGGTGGCGTGAGTGAAGAATTTGTGCAAGTGCCACATAAAAATAGGCTATATAGCCTCGATAACTCAAATGGCGATTTAGAACTTCGTGAATGGTATGAAAGAGTTGCAAAAGATTTATTCAACTATGATAAAAAAACCGATAAATTGCCCTCAATAGCGCTCGCATGCGAGCTTAAGATTGATGGACTTGCAGTTGCCCTTACTTATAAAAAAGGCATGTTTTATCAAGGACTTACTCGTGGAGATGGTGTTGTAGGCGAAGACGTAACTGCAAACCTTAGAACAATTCGAGCCATTCCACTTAGCCTTCCTGAGCCTGTTGATATTGAAGTTCGTGGCGAAGTTTATATGCCATATAATAAGTTTGAAAAATTAAACGAAAACCAAAGAGAGCTTGGCGCTCCACTTTTCAAAAATCCAAGAAACGCAGCGGCTGGAACCTTAAGGCAGCTTGACCCAAAAATTGTTGAAGGGCGAGGACTTTCTTTCTTTGCTTATTTTGGTTTGTATGAAGACAAGTCGCAATCTCCTAAAACTCATTCGGGAATTATGCAAAAGCTTCATGAATATGGTTTCAAAACAAATAAAGTCACAGTGCTGCATGGCGTAGATGATGTTTATAAATATTGTGCGGATGCCGATGTTTCAAGGAAAAATCTAAATTATGCAACAGATGGTGTTGTAGTCAAAGTTGACGAGCTTGCTTTCCAAGAAGAACTTGGGTTTACTTCTCGTGTTCCAAAATGGGCAACTGCATACAAATTTCCGCCTGAAGAAGTTTGGACAAGGCTGATTGGTGTTGAAGAGTCTGTTGGAAGAACTGGTGCAGTTACGCCTGTTGCGCTTTTAGAGCCTGTTGATATCTCGGGTTCAACCGTTTCAAGAGCTTCTTTATACAACTTTGATGAAATTAAAAGGCTGGATATTAGAATAGGTCAAGAAGTGCTTGTTAAAAAAGCGGCTGAGATTATTCCAAAAGTAATTCAAGCAAAACCTGATGAAACTTTGCCTCAATATAAGATTCCAACAGTTTGCCCTGATTGTGGAGCTGATTTAGTTGAACTTGAAAACGAGGTTGCGCTCTATTGCCCTAATCGCTTCGGTTGCCCTTCGCAAATTAAAGGGAGAATTGAATATTTTGTTTCAAAATATTGCATGGATATAGATGGTTTTGGCGAATCTATTATTTCTCAGCTTGTTGAGCGAGATATGGTGCATACTTTTGCTGATTTATATTACCTGACTTTTGAGGATTTTTTAGAACTTGATTTAATTAAAGAAAAATCCGCAAATAATTTATTAAACGCCCTTGAAAACAGCAAAAAACCTAAGTTTGGAAAATTTATAAATGCTCTTGGCATTCGTCATGTTGGTCGTGAAATGGGTGATATCTTGAGTAAAATTTATAAAAACTTAGATGAGCTCAAAGCTGCAACATACGAAGAATTATCAAATATTGAAGGTGTTGGCGATATTGTTGCAAAAAGCATTTTTGATTATTTTAGAGATGACGCCAATATTTGTGCGTTAAATAAACTTCTTGAAGCAGGCATTCATCCTCAAAACGATAATGAAATTAAAGAAAATGAATTTTTCAAAGGAAAATCCTTTGTAATAACTGGCACTCTAAGCACTTTTTCAAGAGAAAAAGCTCAAGAGATTTTGAAATCTTATGGCGCTAAAACGCCAAGTGCTATAAGTAAAAATACGGATTACTTAATTGCTGGAGTAGGCGGCGGTTCAAAGCTTGAAAAGGCTCAAAATTTAGGAATTAAAATTTTAACTGAACAAGAATTTTTAGATAATTTAGGAGAATAATTATGAAAAAGATTTTATCGTTGTTGTTATTTGCGTTGTTTGTTTCAACTCCTGTATTTGCAAACCAAGCGAAAGGTTCTGCAAATAGTGGTTTTATTACTGTAACTGCTTCAAGGACTGAAGAAGTTAAACCAAATATTGCAACAATTACTTTTTACATTGAAACATCAAATAAAGTTTCAGATAATGCTGTAAAAGAAAATAAAAAACTTGCAACTGAGGTTATTGATGCAATTAGAGCGCACTATAACCCTGATTTAGACACGCTTAAAACAACATCATACAATGTTGTTCCAAGCTACATCTATCATAACAACAATAAAAAAACTTTAGATAAATATGTTGTTACAACTGTGCTTCAATTCACGACAAAAGCACCAACAACTATGGGCACAATTATAAATGTTGCTCAACAAGCAGGTGTTACAAGGGTTTCTGGCTTAAATTATTCTTTAGATATGGAAAACTTTGACTGTTCTGATATTATCAAAAAAGCTGCAAAAAATTTAAAATCTCGAGCAAGCGCCGCAGCTGAAGCAATTGGGGTTAAAGTTGCAGGCATTAAAGAAATGAATGTTGATTGTGGTGGTCAAAGTGCTGTTCGCTATTATGCAATGAACAAAGTAGCATCTTATGATTCTGCTGCTGGTGAATCAACCCCTGTGCCACTTGAAGAAGGAGTAACTAAAGTTACTGTTACAATAACTGCAAAATTTTGGGTTAAATAATCTATTATAGTTTTCAATAAAAAAATCTCCCAATTTTGGGAGATTTTTTAGTTTATATATTCTAGATTAGTTCATTGCAGCTTTAATTCTTCTTGTGAATTCGTCTTTTCCTAGAAGTTTAATGATTGCGCACATATCAGCGCCTCTTGTTCTTCCTGTTGTTGCGGCTCTAATTACCCACATTGTTTCTTTTGGTTTAATTCCTTTTTCTTTAAATTCGCCTCTTAGATTAGCAAATGCTTCGTGGAGAGGTTCTTCTGAAGAAAAATCTAAACCTTCTGAAATTTCTAAAGTTCTGCTTAGTACATCGTTTGCATATTCTGCACTCAATACTTCGGATACTTCATCAAGTTTGATGTCGTCATTAAATAAATATTCTGTGTCATATTTAAGTTCAGAAAGCAAAGTAATTGGTTCTCTTGTGATTTCTAATATTCTTAAAAGTTCATCGTGTGTGTATCTTTCAAGGTTATATTCTGCAAGGAATGGTTTTGCATGTTCTAATAGTTCTTCAAGAGGCATTTTCTTGATGTATTGACCATTCATCCAATTTAATTTGTCATATTCAAAAATCGAATTGGAAGATGAAACTTCTGCAATTCTAAAGTCTGCCGCAATTTCATCAACTGTTTTAATTTCGACACCGTCTGATGGTGCCCAGCCTAAAAGTGCCACAAAGTTTACAAGCGCTTCAATTAAATATCCTTCTTTAATAAAGTCACTAACTGCAGTTGCGCCATGGCGTTTTGAAAGCTTGCTTCTGTCTGGTGCTAAAATCATTCCTAAATGTCCAAATCTTGGAACTTCAACACCAAGTGCTTCGTAAATTAAAATTTGTTTAAATGTGTTTGAAATGTGGTCTTCACCTCTTATGATGTCTGTGATTTTCATAAGCAGGTCATCTACCACAACTGCGAAGTTATATGTTGGTGTACCGTTTGATTTCATAATAACAAAATCACCAATTAAATCGCCATTTTGTTTTAATTCGCCTTTAACGAGGTCATCAAATGTGATTTCAGATGTTTCGTGAAATGCTTTTAGAGCTTTTTTAATTGAAAATCTAATTGCTGGTTTTCTTCCTTCGGCAATTAATTTTGCTTTTTCTTCTTCTGTTAGGTTTTCGCATTTTCCGCTATATACGTGCGCTACTTTGTTTGCTTGAGATGCTTGTTTTTCTGCTTCTAATTCTTCAGGTGTGCAATAGCATTCATAAGCAAAGCCTGCATCTAAAAGCTTTTGTGCGTATTCTGGGTAAATATCAAATCTTTCAGATTGTGTGTATGGAGCATAATCTCCGCCAACATCTGGACCTTCATCCCAATTTAAGCCAAGCGCTTTTAAGCTATCAAAAATGTTGTCAATATATTGTTGCTCTGTGCGCTCAGCGTCTGTATCTTCAATTCTAAGAACAAATTTACCACCCATTTTTTTAGCATATAGGTAATTAAAAAGTGCTGTGCGAGCTGTCCCGATGTGTAAATTTCCACTTGGAGAAGGTGCTATTCTAACTCTTGTTTCTGTCATTTTAAACTCTCATATTTACTACATTTCAAGTATAGTACAAAAAAATTAAGACAAGCATGTTTTTTTTTAGTATAATCCGTTTTATGGAAAATAAATTAAAAATCGGAATTATAGGACTCGGCACTGTTGGCACAGGTGTCGTTAAAGTTCTTCAGGATTTCCCTGAAATTGAAATAATTGGTGCTTGCGTTAAAAATACATCTAAAAAAAGGAGTGTTGAAGTTAATTTTCTAACTGATGACCCTTTTGTTATTGCAAATCACCCTGAAATCGATATTGTGGTTGAAGTTGCAGGCGGGGTAAACCCGATGCGAGATGTTTTAAAAACCGCAATTAAGAACAAAAAACACATTGTGACTGCAAATAAAGAGTTGCTTGCAAAACATGGCGCTGAGCTTTTTGACCTTGCAAATGAACACAATGTTGTAATTTTATATGAAGCAGCAGTTGCAGGCGGCATTCCTATTATCTCGCCAATCAAAAATGCGCTTCGTGCAAACAAATTCACAAGGGTTGCAGGCATTTTAAATGGAACAACAAACTACATTTTAACCAAAATGGAGCAAGACCAAATTTCATATAATGAATGCCTAACTCGTGCGCAGGAGCTCGGTTATGCGGAAACTGACCCAACAGGCGATGTTGAGGGTTTTGATACAATGTATAAAATTGCAACTCTTGCAAACATTGTTTTTGGAAAAAGAATTGATGTAAATAAAATTTATAGAGAAGGAATTACAAACATCTCTGATGATGACATTAAGCATGCTGAAGATTTGGGTTATAAAATTAAGCTGATTGGACTTGCGCAACTTGATGGCGATTCACTCGATATTAGAGTTCATCCAATGCTAATTCCTGTTGAAAATGTAATTTCTTTAATTGATAACGCACTAAATGCAGTTCAATTGGAAGGTACTCCTGTTGGTCAAATTATGTTTACTGGCCCTGGGGCTGGTGAATTTCCAACCGCAAGTTCTGTTGTGGGTGATATTTTAGCTATAAAATCTGAAATTAAAACATCGGATTATATTCTTCCGCTTACAAGATGCAACCACCATGAATATGCTAATCAATTGAATATTTTAGACACAAAAAGTTGCTACTATATTTCAATAAATGCTGAAAACAGAGTTGGAACAATTGGGCTTATTGGTTCAGTTTGTGCAAAAAATTCAATTAATTTATCGAATATAGTTCAAAAGGGCATTAAGCAAGATGGAACTGCGCAAGTTATTGTTGTAACAGAAATTGCGTCAGAACGTGATATGCAAAATGCACTCACTGAATTAAAAGAAAAAGGAATAGTAATTAATAATTTAATAAGGGCAATGTAGATTATGTATCAAGGTTTAATCAACAAATATAAACAATATTTACCAGTAACAGATGAAACTCCTATCGTTACGCTTTGCGAAGGTAACACTCCACTAATTAAAGCTGAAAATTTTGCAGCTAAAATTGGGCGACCTGACCTTGAAATTTATTTAAAGTACGAAGGCGCAAACCCAACAGGTTCTTTTAAAGACAGGGGCATGACAATGGCTGTAACAAAGGCCAAAGAAGCTGGCTCTAAAGCAATTATTTGCGCTTCAACTGGTAATACTTCGGCAGCGGCTGCAGCATATGGTGCTAAAGCTGGCATGAAAACTTATGTTTTAATTCCAGATGGCTATATTGCACTTGGAAAATTGTCTCAAGCAATGATGTATGGCGCTGAAATTATTGCAATTGCAGGCAACTTTGACCAAGCACTTGAGGCGGTTGTTAAAATTTCTGAAAATAATCCAATCACACTAGTTAATTCTTTAAATCCATACAGAATTGAAGGGCAAAAAACAGGCGCATTTGAGGTTATTGAAGCACTTGGTTGCGCTCCTGATTATCACTTTATTCCAGTTGGAAACGCAGGAAACATCACTGCTTATTGGAAAGGCTATAAAGAATTTTATGAACTTGGCAAGAGCCCAAATCTTCCAATGATGATGGGTATTCAAGCAGAAGGCGCTGCAGCAATTGTCAAAGGGCATAGAATTATGAATCCTGAAACAATTGCAACTGCAATCAGAATTGGTAATCCTGCAAGCTGGAAAAAAGCAGAAGCTGCAAGAGATGAATCTCGTGGCACAATTGATATGGTAAATGATGAAAAAATCATTGAAGCATACAAAATTCTTGCATCATGTGAAGGAATTTTAGCTGAACCTGCAAGTTGCGCTACAATTGCTGGTATTATCAAGCTTAAGGATAATCTTAAAGAAGGTGCTAAACTTGTTTGTACACTTACTGGAAATGGTTTAAAAGACCCAGATAGCGCCATTAAATACTCTGCAACAGAGGTTAAAAAATCAGGCTCAGAACTCGACGATATTCTTCGAGTTATGAATATTTAAAATAATGCTTGATTTTCATTCTTGTTGTGTTATTATTTTTTCGTTGAGGTTGAAAGACCAAAGCAAATTGAAAAAATAATATTCGGGGAATTAGCTCAATTGGTAGAGCACCTGCTTTGCACGCAGGGGGTTAGGAGTTCGAGTCTCCTATTCTCCACCATTTTAAATAAGAGCCCAAGGGCTCTTTTTTAATACCTACATGAGGTGAGCTATGTTTAGAATTATTCTTTCGGTGTTCTTTTTCTTTCTTGTTAATTTGACAACTTTTGCGCTAGATAATGACGATTTAGTGAAAACGCAAAACATTCAAGAAAGAATTGACGATTGCGGCTACAAGATTTTAAATGCGAACAAAATTGAACGTAGAGTTGTGTTTGCATATGATAAAAATGACGTAAAGTTCAGATATCCAAATAGCGTTAAAAACAGAAAAGTTGTTTTATATGAAAATGACTATCAATTTATTTCGAACAATGATGAACTTGCAGCATATTTAGCTCGTGAAATTTCACTTGCAATTCGCTCGTTTGACGGTGTTGCGGGCGGGTTTTTAAGGTCGCTTCAAGTTTGTGCTTCGCCAAAAAAGTTTGAAATTGTTGCAGATAAACGAGCAGTTGATTATATGGTTATGGCAGGATATAACCCAATTGGGCTTATAACTTACATTCAAAAATCTTCTCCTCAAGCTCGCCAAGATTTAATTTCAAATAAAAACCTAACATCTAAAAGGCTTGCAATTATTTATGAATACATCTTGACGAAATACCCTTATTATTTGGTGCATAATCCATATATTCAAACGGAAGCTTATCAGAATTTTTTGCTGACTTCATATAAAAATAGAAAACTTCTTGAACAAAAAATCACAAGTGGTTCAAAAAAGGCAGTTAAATATGAATAATTTTATTTGCTCAATTTTAATTTTATTCCTTTTGTGTGCTCCTTCCTTTGCATATGAAGAAGATACTACTGCTAAACTTTTGATTGGCAAAAATACTCAAAAGCCTGTCCAAAACCTTAATTATGATTATCAAAGCTTGGTTAGTGTTCCAATTAAGCTTAAAATTGTGCAAAAAGCAAAAGACAAGCATCTGACCGAAGGGCAAATTCTTGAATTTAAAGTGCAAGAAGATGTGCCTTATAATAATAAAATTCTTCTTAAAAAAGACGAAATTGTGACTGTGCGAGTTGAAACACTTATTGCAAACGGCATGAATGGTATTCCTGCAAGCATTGTACTAGGCGGTTTTAGAGTGCCAAATCTCGAGCCTTCAAAAGTTTCTCAAAAATATGAACACTTTGGGCTTGATTTAAGCTTGCTTGTTTTTCCTCTTAAGTGGGCACTTACGCCACTTCCTCCAACAGGAAGCCTTACCAATTTCATTAAAGGTGGAAGAGCCACTTTGGGTGAAAATAAAACTATAACAATTTTTTATTATCCAGAGTGGTAGTTATATCATTTTAAAAAATCGTCAATATTTCCGCTCGTATTTTTATTAACCATTTCCTACTATATAAATTGTTAAATCGTATTTTTCAACAAAATTTAAAAATTCTTCAGGAATTTCATCTATTGAATCAACTTTTGCAATGAAGCCCCTAACTTTTGTGTTATAGGCAACAACTTCATTGTGACTTTCTCCTGTTTCAAGAAGTTTGTCTTGAGCTTCAAGAATTGCATCTGCAAGTTTTTCGCCAGAGAATTTCTTATTTCCTACTGTAAATTCTTTGGTATTTCTTATTGCTGATATGTATTTTTTGCCAGAGAATTGCTTGTATAATTCTTCGTATTCTTCCTCGTTTATTCCTAATATTTCTTGCAATTCGCCTGGAAGCAGTGTGTTGTTATTTTCGCTTGTTTTAAGCTGAACAAAATTGCTCCAACCTTTTGTACAACCTGAGCCTTGGTTTTCTTTTGTTGCATTTGCAATGTTTTCAACTTCATTATCCAAAATTACACCAAATTTTGTCCCGTAATATGTTTTGTTGTTTGTAAGTGAAGTGTATGAAGTGCTAAGCACACTATCGTTTGAAATTTCTTGCAATGACATGATTGTTTCTAAGTTTTCTGCTTTTCTTGCCATATGTGTTTGAAATCTTATATCTTCTTTTTTGGTGTTTGGCATAAAACCATATTTAGATAAATCTTCGTCATTTTGAATTTCTGTGAAATTTATACATTTATAATTTTTTCCATTGTGCTCAACAATTGGAACCCTTGATTCGTATGCTGGTTGAATTTTGCTATCAGATACATATAAGAAGTTCCCCTTTTTATTTAGTTTTGAGATTGCGTCAGTTAGTGGTTTTTGCGCCTCGTCTGACAAGGCACTTCCATAATATCCATAAAATTCGTCGTTTACACCTTTTAAATCTGCTTCTGCAATGATTTTTGATATTGAATAATCATCATAAAATCTAAAACTTACAGCGAGCTCTTCAGGTTTTTTTGCGCCTGTGTTGTATGCTTCAAGCCAGTGGTGATTTTTTACTAGTTCAAAAACTTTGTCTTTCAAATTTGCAGGAATTGCGTATTTATCCAAAATACTTTTTGCATAAATTGCTGAATACTCCTGATGTCCTTTGTCAACAACACCTTCAGATTTTGCTATGTCATGTGTTAGTGCGCATAATTTTAATTTGGTTTTATCTAAGTTCGATAATTCTTTGAATTTTTCATTATTTAGACATTCTGTTAACACTTTCATAGTGTGGATATCAACGCTATAAGCCTGTGTTCCGTGTTGTTGTTTGCCAATTGTGTTAACAAATTCTGGCATTCCTTTGATTAGAGAATTAAGTGCTTTATCCACTATTTCATCGCCAGTTTGGATTTTATTTTCCATAATAAAGTTGTTGGCAATTTCTAATATTGCTTCTTCGGCTTCGCTTTCCGCTTTTACCTCGTGAAATTTTATTATTCCATTATAGCCTGTTATTTCGCCATCGGAATTATGTATTAAATCAATTCCAAGTTTTTTTGTTATTTCTGTGATTTCATCTTCTGTCATTTCAGATGTTATTATATTTAAATCTTCCAAAAATTCTTTTCTTGAATAACTTAGTGGTAAACCTTCTTTTTTGTATTTTGTAAAATCAAAATTAGCAAGTGCATTTTCGATTTTTGAACTATTTTTAATTGTGTTTTGGAACATTTCATTTTGTGCATCAAAATCAACTTCAACAAATTTTTCCGTGTTTGTTAAACTTGCCTCAATTTCACTTATAATTTTCTCAAGATGCGACTTCCCTTTTTCTGCCATTGGTGCTGTTTCATCTATTTCAATTTTTTTAACACTTTGGTAAATATCAATTTTTTCTTTAAGTGACATTTTTGGGCTGAATTTAGTAGCTCCTGTTAATATTCCAATATATTCATCACTGTGCCTGCTAGAGCCCGCTACATGCCTTGCAATGCTTTCGTTTTCAACTTTATAGCCTAAATTTCTAAGCTCACTTTTAAGCTTGTTTGCACTTTCTAATTTTTCTTTTATATCTTCTACAATATCTTTGTCATGTGCTTTGTGTGCGGTTTCTGCACTTCTTAAGAACACTGAAATTTCATTATATTCATATCCGTTTTTAATTAGTTCGGAAATACATTCTGCTCTTTTTTCATCCAAAAGGGTGTCGATTGAATCGTAACCATCGAACAAAAATTTGCAGAATGATTTATCGTTCAAGTCGCCATATTTTTGATAATTAGCAAGGGCTTTTATTGTTTTTTCTTCGTCAAATCGTCTTGCGCTCTTGAGTCTGTCTGTGTGCTCTATAAAGTTTTTATCAATGCCTGCACGCAACATATTTAAGCCAAATTCATAATTTCCTTTTTTAATAAGTTCACTAATTTTATCTGGCGCTATTTCGTATTCATCAAATAACAGCTCCGCTTTTTTGTAGAGTTTTTCAGCAAATTCTTTTTTGCCGTTTGTTTGCTCGTATGAAAAAATAGTATTAGATAACTCTTTGCAGTCAAATTTTTCTTCAGCTTTTTTTGATAACTCAAACATTTCATCGCTTGTTGCCATAATTGCAAATGGTAGCCTTGCGTAACCATTTGATATTTTTTGCATTCTTTCTTTTACTTTTTTAGGGTCATCATATTCAAGTGCAAAAATTTTTCTATCGTCCGATTTAAAATATTCAAAATCGTCTTTTTTCTGCCCAATTAAAATTTCTTCAAAAGTTTTAAATGCTTCAAAACTTTTTTCGTTTTTAATTGCATAAGGAATCCAGGCAAAATTTTCGTTTTTGTAGTCTTTGTGGTTTAAAATTTCATCTAATCTCTTTTTAATTGTTTCAACATTATCTGTCCCTTTGCTATTTTGGAGTGCAGCTGATATTGTTGAAGGACCGACACTATATTTATTCATTAATTTTGCGTATTCGAGATTATTTTTTGACAGGCAAACGGCAGCAATTACGTCGTGAGGCGGATACGAATATTTAAACATCTTCAAAAATTCTTTTTTATTTTCTTCAAGAACTTCTCTGTCTGTTATTTCTTCGCCTTCGTATCTTATTGCATCTGTTGATTTTAGTCCAAACCTTTCAAACATTTCCATATTCTTTAATATGGTTTCTTTTTCACTTGGTTTAATTTCTTTTATTGCACTTTGAATTTCATATATGCTTATGTCTTTATTTGATAACATTTTTTCGATAATTTCTACGTTATCTTTGTTTGAATATGAGCAAAGGGTTTCAAGCTCGTCAAGTCCAAAGCTGTGGAAATAATCTCCACTTCCTCTTTCTTGCACTGGCACTCTGTGTTTTATATATTCAAGCATTATTCCTTTGTGTTCAGCTTTAATTTTTGAATAATTATCGTTAAATACAATTTTTCCTTGCTTGTTTTTTTCATTAATTACTTTTGCGACCTCTAATAGAAAATCTTCGTCTAATTCTTTATTTCCAATAATTTCTCTTACTGCATTTTTTGGCACATCCTCAAGATTTTCTATATTTTCTCTGAAAATATTTAATCTTCTTGCGTATTCTTTTAGCCTTTCTCCTTTTTTTACACCGCTTAATTTCACATAATTAACCGTGTTATCAACCTCTTCGGGTGTAGCTCCTTCTAGAAATTCAGTTACAGAAATCTCTTCTACATTTAAGTCAGATAATGAGCAGATTGAATCATATGAAATTTTACCCCACATTGGGCTTTCACATAGTTCGCACATGAGTTTTATGGTGTTTATGTCGTTTAGGTCGTTATCGAGAAAATCTTGTAAATTATTTCCAGATTCAAGATATTCTAGGTCATCTTCGCTTGCAATTTCGAAAAATGCAATTACGCCTTTTGTGTATTTTTCAAGCCCTTTTTCCTTCATTCCTATTTCAATTTGTTTGAATATTTTTTTTGTTCTCGGGCTAATTTCTTTTTGTTTATTATCTGCCTGTGTTTCTGGTTTTTCTTGTTCTTTGCTTTTAACAAATTCATCTTTTTTTTGTATGCCAATGCTTGTCTTGGTTTTGTTTCCAAAACTTACTTTGGGAATTGATGTATTAGGGTTTATTTTGAAAAATTCCACAGGACTAATATTGCCTTCCTTCGTGTGCCTTAATTTTTCTATCGTCAACTAGTGTTGTGTTCTTTAGTTTTTTTTACAAATCTTAAACTTTGTTGTCCTTCCTAGCAAAAAAATATTTTTTTAAACCTTGTACATGCAACAAATTTTGAAGGAATTTTAAATTGAGAGTTAACACGATTTCACCAATTTCTTTTGGATATTCAAAAAAAAGTCAAGCATACATTGAATCAAGAGCAAATAATTTATCTGACAAGCAATATGCCGCTTTTTTGAAAGATTATAGTAATTTATGTAATGCAGCAGAAGATGTTATTACTTTAAGAGAAGGTAAAACTGGGCCAGATGCTCCAGATCCTAACTATGTTGACATGTTTATTGCAACAAAAGATACTTTAATTGACAATATAATGGTGAATTTCACTGATTGTGAACAATATTTAAATTCTGAGTATGACTATTATTCTTCCGCTCTTAAAACTTGTAAAAACCCAAAAGATAATTGGCGTAACGTCATTATTGAAAGATTGAAATTTTGGAATGCAGATTTAGGAAAATCGCCAGAAGAAATTGAAAAACAAGTTGAGCAAACTAAGCTTGAAGCTGAGCAGAAAAAAGCAGAAGAAGATAAAAAAGCTAGAGCTGCTGCAGTTAGCGCTGTTCCAGTAGAAATTCTTCAAAGAACTGAATTTTCGCCAGATGGCTTTAAAGATATTATGGGTATGGAAGAGCTTAAAGCTGACCTTAAAGAGTCTGTTATTGACCCTGTAAACGACCCAGCTCAAGCAAAATTGGATTTTGAAGAATACGGCAAAAGGCGCCCAGCAGGAATTTTATTATATGGCCCTCCAGGGTGCGGTAAGACATATATTATTGAAGCACTTGCTGCTGAAATTGATGCACCTGTCTTTACTTTGGACATTGGAAATGCTGGTTCAAAATATATTAACCAAACCTCGAACAATATAAAACTCGCATTCGATTTTGTTCAAGCTTATGCAAAAGATTTAGATAAGCCTGTAATTTTGTTTATGGATGAGATGGATTCAATGACATTCAATAGAAGTTCAGGCACAAATGATGAAAACATAAACAAGTGGCAACCCTTTTGAAATGCATTGAACAAGCAAAAGCAAACAATGTTATTGTTGTTGGCGCAACAAATAAATACGACCTTGTTGACCCAGCAATTAGAAGAAGGTTTGATTTGAAAAAATTTGTGGGCACACCAAATTTAGAACAAAGAAAACAACAAGTGGTGAATAACTTATCTAAAAAATCAAAAGGCGCTGCTTTAATTAATGATGAAAAATCTCTTGAAAAAGTGGCTCGTGATTTAAATGGATTTTCTTATCATTCTATAAACACAATCGCAAATGCTGCATCCTTAAATGCTTTAAATCGTGGTAGAGCTGACATTTCTTATGAAGATTTTGCACGAGCAATTGAGAAAACAAATGAAGAAAGAATTGATGATTCTATGTATAAGTCAAAAGCTGTTAAAAAGAAAACATCAATTGGTTTTACATCTGAATCTATTTAATTTTTACTATTCAAATTACTTATTTTGACGTAATATATTCTTGTTTATAGATGAGGTTGTATGATTAAAGGTTTACAAGAATATCTTGCTTCTAATAAATGCTTTAAGCTAATTTTAGGGGCTAATAATGAAAATTATGATGAAATTACTCGCCTTGTTGCACTTTATAGTGCTGCTGGATGTAGATTTTTTGATATTAACGCAAGTGAAAACGCAATTAAGGCGGCTCGCCGTGGTTTTGAATATTCAAAAAAAACAGATTGTTTTTTGTGTATAAGTGTCGGAACTGCAAATGACAAGCATTTATCAAAATACAAGATAAACGATAACTGTGTGTCTTGTAATACTTGCGTTTCTTCTTGTCTTGAAGGTGCTATTCAAAATACCAACGGAAAAGTTTCTATTGATGAGAAAAAATGCATAGGTTGCGCTCGTTGTGTCTCTGCTTGTTCTTTTGATGCAATTTATTCTTACCAAAAACAATCTGATTGGAATAATTTGGATAAACTTTTTCCAATGTGCGAATGTGTTGAATTTCATATGGATTCAAATGATATTGATGATATTTTTCAAAAATGGGAATATTTAGTAAATAATTTTGATGGAATGCTTAGTATAAACGCAAGCAGAGTGAATTTTTCTGATAATCAATTAATTGAAATTTTGAAAAAAATGATATCTTGCGCTAGGCAAAATCATGTAATGATTCAAGCGGATGGCATTCCAATGTCTGGTGGGGCTGATAATTACCATTCAACATTGCAAGCTGTTTCTTGTGCGGATTTAATTATAAATTCAAATATTTGCCCATATGTTATTACATCTGGTGGAACAAACGCAAAAACGGCTGAACTTGCAAGAATTTTAGAAGTGCCATTAAATGGCGTTGCCATCGGTTCTTATGCAAGAAAAATTGTCAAAGATTTTGTTCAAGATGATGATTTTTTATATAATGAAGATAAATTTTCTTCTGCTTTAAAAGTTGCACAAGAGCTTGTAGAAAGTGTTTAATTTATGAAAATTTTAGCAAATAACGAAGTTATTTTTGACAACATTGATACAATAATTTGGGATAAAGATGCAACAATTATTGATGCTAATTATTTCTGGGCAGAAATTACAAAAAGGAGAGCAGATAAAGTTATTGCTCATTATGCGTTGAATGATAAATTTTATTCTGAAATTTGTATAAATATGGGGCTTGATACTCTAACGGGCAAGCTTATTGCACTTTCTCCTGTCGCAGTTTTATCTCGTGAAGAGGTTTTGTTATCTCTTCATAACAAACTATTATCTCTTGGGGTTAATTCATCTGAGGCTGAAAATGATAAACTATTTTCTCAAGTTCATTCTGAATTTCAAGATGTTGCTTGCGATTACATTCATCTTTTGCCCTCTGTTTCTGATTTAATTCTTGAATTTCAAAATAAAAATGCAAAGCAATTTATCATAACATCTGACATTAAAGAAAATGCAATTTTATCTGTTCAAAAATTTGACTTAGAACACTGTTTTGCTGGTGTTTATGGTAAACATCAATTCAATGAGCCTAAAAAAACTGGCATTCCACTCAGAAAAGTAATTGAAGAAAATAATCTAAATCCAAAAACTATTCTTTGCATTGGTGATGCTGAAATGGATTATTTGATGGCAAAAAATGCGGGGGTAGATAATGTTTTACTTTTGGGCACAGGGCACACCCCTTTATCTTATCTGCAAAATCTTGTTAAAACTGCTTATTCTGATTTAGGGTGCATATCTGTTGGGTAATTTCCTGCATATCTATAAAAGCACTAACTAATTTGTATATTTCTTATGTTTTTGCTACATTTTTAATTATCTCATTTGGAATTTTATGAAAAAGATAGTTGAAATATATAACAGTATAAATTTAATCATAAGAATATTTCTAGGTATAGTTTTAGGTGTCGCTTTTGCACTTGCTATTCCTAAGTTTCAATTTATTTCGGTTTTTGGATTATTATTCATTGGCGCACTTAAATCAATTGCTCCAATTTTAGTTTTTGTTTTGATTATTAGCTCTCTTGCAAATGCAAAAGTTGGCAATAACGACGGCAGAAAATATAAAACAATTGTTTTTCTATATATTCTTAGCATGTTTTTATCGGCGCTTGTGGGTATTCTTGCAAGTTTTATGTTCCCAGTTACACTTAAATTAGCTGGCGTTTCAAATACATTTGCAGCGCCTGAGGGAATTTCCGAAGTTCTTGTTTCGATTTTAACTAACATCGTTTCAAATCCAATCAAATCATTATCTGAAGCAAATTATATAAGCATTCTTTTCTGGTCAGTTATTATTGGTTTTACGCTTAAAAACATTGCAAAAAGCACAACGAAAGATTTCTTTAGTGATTTAGCAGCAGTTATGACAAAAGTTGTTCGTGGGATTATAAACTGCGCCCCTTTTGGTATTATGGGGCTCGTTTTTCAAGCGGTTACTGAAAGTGGTATCCACATATTTATAGATTATGCAAAGCTCCTTGCGCTTCTTGTTGTTTCTCTAAGCTTTGTGGCACTTGTTGTTGAGCCATTTTTATCTTTCTTATTTACAAGAAGAAATCCTTATCCGCTTGTTTATACTGCGCTTAGAGATAGTGGTATTACGGCATTTTTTACAAGAAGTTCAGCCGCAAATTTGCCTGTTAATATGGATGTTTGTGATAAATTAGGTTTAGACAAAAGTTTTTATTCAATATCTTTACCTTTGGGTGCTGCAATAAATACGAATGGTGCTGCGGTTACAATTTCAATTATGTCGCTTGCAACTGTTCACACACTTGGCATTCAAGTTGATATCCCGACTGCATTTATCCTCTCAATCCTTGTAACGCTTGCTGCATGTGGCGCATCTGGCGTTGCTGGTGGTTCTTTGCTTTTAATTCCAATGGCGTGCTCTTTGTTTGGCATAAGCAGCGATATTTCAATGCAAGTTGTTGCAATTGGTTTTATTGTGGGTGTTGTTCAAGACTCATTTGAGACCGCAATTAACTCTTCAAGCGATGTAATTTACACTGCAACTGCAGAATATCACGATAATTTGATGTCTGAAAAGAAATAATTTTATGCAGTCACTTCTTCTAAATGCTTAAATTGCATATCGTAGAGTGTTTTATAATTTCCACCTTCAATATTTAATAATTCTTCGTGGCGTCCAATTTCTGTTATGTTTCCGTTCATAATAACTGCAATTTTGTCTGCATCTTTAACGGTAGATAATCTGTGTGCGATGATGAAGACTGTTTTATTCTTGATTAAGTTTTGAAGTGCCTTCTGCACAACTGCTTCAGATTTATTATCTAGTGCGCTTGTTGCTTCATCTAAAATAAGAATTGGTGCATTTTTGATTATTGCCCTTGCAATTGCAATTCTTTGTCTTTGCCCGCCAGATAACGATGTGCCCATCTCTGCAAGATTTGTGTCTAGCCCATCTTCAAGCTCAGATACAACATCTTCTAAATGCGCAAGTTTAACCGCATTTTCAAGTTCAACTTCTGTTGCATCAGGTTTTCCAAGCATTATATTTTCTTTGATTGTGCCTGTGAATATAAAATTATCCTGAAAAACTTCTGCAATATTTTCTCTAAGGCTTTTGAGAGAATAATTTTTGATATTTATATCATCAATTGTAATTCTTCCTTGTGTGCAGTCATAAAAGCGAGGAATAAGGTTCACTGCAGTTGATTTTCCGCCACCTGAGTTTCCGACAAATGCCACAACTTCGCCACATTTTGCTTCTAGATTTATGTTTTCTAGAACAGGTTTTCCTGCTTCATACTCAAAACCAACTTGTTCAAATTTAATTGATTTTTTGATTTCTTTAAGTTCGATTGGGTTTTTAGCGTCTGTAATTTTTGCCTCTATTGCAAATAATTCAAAAACACGGCTCATTGCAACAAACACATTTTGCAGATTTGTTGTAACTCTTCCTAGGTCTTTAACTGGTTTGTATAAAAGTAATAATGAAGTTACAAAGCTTGCGAACGAACCAGTTGTCATCTCTCCTTTAATAATCAAGGTATTTCCGAAATGCAAAACAAGCGCAACGCCAATGCTTGCAATCATATACATTAGAGGAGACATCCAGGTTGCCCTTTTAACTAGTGACATGTTTATGTTGAAACTTTCCCTAATTTGATTGTTAAATTTTGTCCTTAGTTTGTCTTGTAATCCATAACCTGTCATAATTTTGTTGCCATGGAATGTTTCGTTTATGTTTGTTGTGATGTCGCCAACAACAACCGTGTTTGCGTTTGAAGTCTTTTTAATTCTTTTTCTAATTAATGCCACAGGCAAAAAAGCGCAACATAAAACAACAACGCCAACAATTGCAAGTTTCCAAGAACTCATAAGAAGAACTGCAATTAACCCGAGAGAGCTTGTTGCAGATGTTGCAAGCGATTTTAGGTTGTCAACAAAAGTTCTTGATGCTGTGTCTGGGTCGTTTAAAAATCTTTGAACAACAATTCCTGAGGAGTTTATATCAAAAAAGTAGCTATCAAATGATGTTAACTTTTTAAACAAATCGCATTTTATTGAATTTGAAATTGTTTGGCTTATCCAGTCTGCAAGGTATCCGTTTAAATATTTCAAAAGACCTTGCACTCCTGCAAAAATAACTATACCAACAGGAATTACTGCTGCAAGCAAGTCACGTGTTAGGGTAAAGCCTGCAACAACCATTGTTTTCCCGTCAACCACAACATCGATATAAGGCTTGAGCGCAAAAGCTGTTACGCCATCTAAAAGCCCAAGTGGCATTGCAACTAAAAAAGCAATTATAATTCTTGGAATGAGCGGTTTGATATAAGGAAAAATTTTCTTTGTAAGATACGCATAGTTAAACGCCGTGCTTGTTGTTATTTTTGATAAATCCATCTTAAAACCTCTTTTTATTTATTGTCGCACAAAAATAGAAACAAGCTTGCAAGAGTTTGTGCACCAATTGTGTTTCCAAGCTTTTCTTCGTTTTTTAGCCATGAATTTAGCTCTGTTATGTTTACGTATTCAATTTTTTGAATAACTCCGCCATCATCAACAGGTTCTGCTATTTTTGTATCGTCTGATATGTCAGCCCTAAAGACTGCTGAAATTTCATCTGTGAGCCCAGCAGATGACGTAAGGGATTCGCACAATGTTTTAATATTATCTGCTTTTAGCCCTGTTTCTTCAAGAAGTTCTCTTTTAGCGCATTCAATAAGCGTTTCATTCTTGTTTTCGTCTTGAGATAATCCTGCTGGAAGTTCGATATTATAGCCAGTGTAGCCTTCTGTTGTAAGTGGAGGTCTTTTTGTTTTTAGAAATAAGATTTTTTCGTTTTTAATTACAGGAATTATTATGACGATTTTTCCTGAATTTGCCCTGTGTGCATAATACCAAGATTTTTCGCCTTCTCTTAATTCCAAATATTTTGTTTTGCAAAGTATTTTCATACCCTGAATTATAGCATTTTCTGTCTTTTAGTTGAAATTTGTAACAAAAAAACGGGGAATTTCTTCCCCGAAAATAATGTAGTTTTTAAATAAATTATAGTTTCAAAGCACTTGTTAGTGTTTGCAAAATAACATTATTTAAATGTTCTGTTAAATTATTGCTCGAATTATTTGTTGTTGTTATATTTTGTGCAATTTTGCTTGAGCTTGCTGAACTTCCAAGTGCCGTTGATAATACTTGATTTTGATATCCATTTAAAAAATTTAAATAGTTATATCTTTTTGCAAGTTCATCTCCAATTAGCTCGTTTTCTTTTGCCACTATATCTTGAGATAATGCTGAAACTGACTCTGCTCTTTTGTCTTCAATTTCTGATAATTTATCAAGAAAAATAGAATTATCTAAATTCCCAAATCTTTGCGCAATGTCATTTTGTAGGTTTTTTAGCATTGGCGAGTATATTTCGTCAATTTTTTTAATTCCACTTTCTTTATATGCGTTAATTTGATTATTTAGTGCCTTTAAAGTGTCTTCCGAAAATACATTTATGTTTTTTAAATTTTTGGCGAATTCTTTTTCAGCGTAATCATAAGCTAATTTTTCCCATTCGCTCATATTGTATTTTGTTGTTTGATTTCCGTGTTTATCTGTCACGGTTGTTAATTTGGGCACACCATTTATACTTGTGGTTGCCACAGTAGTTGATTTTTTAGATTTTGACATTTTGTTCTCCTTATCGATAAGGAGCGAAAAATTGATTGATGTTTTAATCATATCAGTCAATTTTGTTTTGTCTATACGTAGAAATACCTATATGAGTGAAGTTAAAATCGTAGTGCGACCGCACAAAACTTACTCAGCTTTTTTAATATTTGCCATTTTTGGGTCTAAAAGCCTTTTGCCAACTTTTTCAAAATCTATTTGTAATAAAGTTTTATCGGAATATTCTATAATCTGTAAAACTGTTCCATTGCCATATTTTTCGTGTGTTACGCTTTCGCCTTCTTCAAAAGTTTCAATTTCTTGACCTTCTTTTGAATCTGGCATAATGACTGGAATGTTCTCAATAAAATCGTTTGCAAATTTTTGAGTATTTTCATCTAGTGGAGCAGATAAATCAAATTCTTCAGATAACACTTCTTCTTCAACTTCTTCTGAGCTTTGAATATTTGAGTTTTCTTCTTGTTCAACAATCGGTGCTTCAAGTTCTTCTTCAAGCTCGTTTAATTCATCTTCAAAGACTTCTGTTGTTTTGGCTTCTTGTATTTGAGATGGTTGTTCTTGATAGTTGATTTCGTTTTCTTCTTCTATATTTTGTGTTTCTGTGTTTTCTTCTATTACTTCATCATCAAGTAAAAATTCATCTAAATCATCAACTAAAAGTTCTTCTTCAACTTCTTCAGTTGTTTCTTCTTGTGTTTCGCTTGGTTCTTCTTGAGATGTTTCTTCCGCATTTAAAATTGCATCAAAATCGCTTGAAATCTTGTCTTCATCTTGCGCTACAATAGGTTCGATTTCATCTTCAATATCGTCAAAATTTTCTTCTTCATTTTCTTCTGAGTCAAGTTCAATCTCTTCTTGATATTCGATTTCTTCACCAGAAATTTCTTCTTGCGCAACTTCATCTTTAGCAGGTTCTATAATTTCTTCTTGCGATTTTGTGTAGTCTTCAACTTCGCCAAGAAGATTAAATTCATCTTCATCTTTATCAAAAACAACTGGTTCTGCAAGTTGAATTTGCACGGTTTCTTCAATTTCTTGATTTAAAACAGCTTCAAAATTATCTTCGATATCGTTATCATCAAAAGATACTTGCTCAATGTTTGAGATTTCTTCTTCAGTTATTTTTTCAGAATTAAGTTTGCTTGCTGGAATTTGATTTTTTAGCATATTTGCTTCATCAATTGCATCAAGGAAATCATCGTTCACATCAAGTTCAACAATTTCTGCTTTTCCACTGTGGTTTTTATCAAGCTCATTAAATAAATCAATTTCTTCTTTTGAAACAACTTCTTCTAATATATATTCATTTTCTGGATATGTGTCAGCAATGAATTTTTTATCATTCTCAACATTTGCAAGCTCAAGATTTTCTTCAGGTTCTTCTTGAACAGTTAATTTTTTCTCATCTTCATTATTGATTGAGATTTTTTCGTCAATTTTATCTAATGTTTTTTGAATTGAAGCATCTTCTGCTTTAATTTCAATAGGCGTTGGTTTTTTGTATAAGAAATCATCAACTGCGCCTTCAATTTCTTTGATTTTACGGTCTTTTAAGTGTTCAATTTTTTGTTTAATTTTTTTATTTTTTATAACATCGCCATCAAACGATATTTTTGCTTCTTCTTTAATTTCAATTTGTACATCTTTTGGAGTATCTTCATTGAGATTTTTAACTAAAAATGCAAAGTTTTTAGTATCTTCACCAAGAAGCATAAAAGTATTTTGTTTTATTGAGCTTACAAGTGGCGCAAAATATCCAAAATCTTTTTTAATATTCAAGCCATGCGTAATAATTGAGTTATATGAAAATTCACTAAGTGCTGGCAACTTCACAAATGCGTTTGAAACGCATGGAATTGGCGCAAAACCTCTTTTTTTAGAATGCAAAAGTTCGCAAAGCTTGTTGCTGAAGTTTGTTTCGTTAATTCTTAAAAATACATAAGCATTATTTCTAATATTATGTAGTACAAATTCACTGTAATCAGCTTGCCAAGTTCTTGGAAGTTCTGAAAAGTCGATTATTGTTATTTGACTATCAAAACCTGTGTAAATTGCTTTCATGTCAGCTTTTGTATTTGCAAAAATTTCTTCTTGTTGATAATGAATTAGTCTGTTTCTTAATACCAAAAGCTCTCTGATTGGCGTTGCTTTATATTGCTTCGCAACAACTTTTAAAAACTGACTAAAAGGAATAAACCTATCTCTTACAGTTTTTGAATAATGTCTGATTTCGTTAAAAATATCTCCGCAAACAACTTGTGTTTCAAGGCTTGCGCCTTCTATTCCTTTCTCCCAGATACTATCTAGCGTGAAATAGTTCAAAGGAAGTTTGAAATCTGTTTTTGCTTTAATTACTTCGGCACCTTTAAGGTTTATTGAGCCTGTGTAATCAAAAATAACTACTTTTTTCTCGGATGATAATTTTTTCCCTAATTCACATGCTACGAAATTGTATTCTTTGATTTTGTCGCAGAAAACAATTGGGGAATTATTAAAGAAATTTGTGTTAAATTCGAAACCTCTTGAATATTTGACATCTTGTCCGAATTGAATTGTTTGTTTTTTATCATTTACAAAATTAAGAACTTCCCTTTGGTTTGCAAAAAGAATTTCAGCGTGTTTGCTTGGAAGCATAAAGTTGAAATCTGAAATCACCCCTTTTTCATTGATAGAGTGAGTCAACTTAACTTTTGCAATGTTTTTATTTTCATCAAATTTATCGTCAGAAATTTCAACAACTTGACCAAGATATCTTGTAAGCCCGTCTTTGATATACAAAAAATCCGCTAACGCAACATTTTCATACTGCGGAGCGTATAAAATTTTTATAAAATCATTTAAAGTCTGAACAATTTGCATATCATCTCAATCGTAGCTTACTTTATTATATCAAAAACATGTTAAATGCAAATTATAATCCGATTTTATTTAATATATTATTTTTGAATTTTGAAAAATCGTAAGTTTTGCTAGTTGTTTCAAGATGTTTTTTAACCGCTTTTGCAAATTCTGACTTTTTAAAATCGCCAAGCGCTCGCTCCCTAAATATTTCTTTTATTGCAACAACATAGCCATTTTTAAAATATTCTTCGCTAATTTCTTCTTTAAGCTGATATTTGTAACTTTCGTTAATTACATCAATTATTAAATTTTTGGGGAGTATATCTTCAAATTCGCCAATTTTTATTAGACATATTTTATCTTTTTTTTGAAGTTTGTTTGTAATTGCATTTTTGATTTCTTCTGCGTCCGAATCAAGCAGAATTATAACTTCTTTTTTAATCTCTTCTGAAACATTTATATATTTTTTCCCCACTTGGTTTTTTCCGCCAGCTTGAAGAACATGTATTCCAAGTGCACTAAAATCAATTCCTTGAAGTTTTGCAAGGGTGGGGAGTAGAATTTCCTCTGTTATTCCTTCGCAAAGAATAATTTTTTCAATTGGATATTTTCCTTTTGTTTCTTTTCTAATATTTTCGTAATCCAAATTTCTTTTTTCGTTTTTTGCAATTAATTGATGCACATTTTCTGGTATATTTTTAATATTTTTTATTTCCTCAAGTGCTGAATTATAGTTGATTTTATTGTTTAAGTATTTTTTTGAAATTTCGTCTTGTCTGAATGCAGAATTTTCGTATTCTTTTAGAAATTTATTTATAAACAAATCATTTTCTTTGTTTTCGCACGATGAATTTATAACTTTTTCAACTATTTTGATTTTTTCGTCCACAGTTAGATTATGACTTTCGCCAGCTTCAAATATACAAAATTTATTTATGATATCAGAAAATACTCTTTCGTATTTATCTTTAGTCAATTTAAAGCGAGTAAGCCTATCAAGTGATATTAGCAAAAATTCTTTAGTTATTTTTTTGTACTTCATTTATAAAAATTCTAATTCTTGTTGATTTTATTTGCAAATTCTTTACATTCAACAGTTTTTATGGCAATTTTTCCCAAAATTACGTTTTATATATCATATAGGGAATTACTATGATTAATAATATTGGTTTGCAAACTCAAAATATAAACACAAAACCTACTCAAATGAGTCAGGCTCAGCTTGTGCAAACAAATCCAATTAAACTTAATCAACAACAACAAACCCCAGCCCTAGCGCAGTTTAATAATTATGTTCCTCAAATTAGAACAAAACTAACACCAGACGAGGAAACTAAATTTTTAGCAGTTGTTGAAGCACTTGAAGCATCAACAATTAAAGACTTGAATCCTAGTCAAATGCAAGTTTCTCAAGGTAAAAAATTGATTGCACTTTTGGCAACTGGCAAACTTTTAAATTCAAAATCTAACGATAACTCAACTATGCTTGATAATCTATACAAAATCGTAACTGAGCCAAGGTTTGATGGCATTTCTGGTGTTAAAATTGCAAACCAAGTTGTTGATGCTGTCTATAATCCAACAATAATCACTCAAAAATTTGGCGATATTCCACCAGAAGTTAGGCAAGCTCTTGTTCAAAATCCTCAGCTTTATTATGCACTTGGAACAGATTTATCAACAGTCGATGTCAACATAAACGGAAGCGGTACTTGTCCTGCCGCAAGTTTAGAATTTATGATGGCAAACAAAATGCCTGCTGAATTTGCAAGATGGGCACAAGGACTCACATCGCCTGATGTTAAAGTTATTCAAAACTTAGATTACACTGCTTTATCTAAAGATAAAGCGCAAGCTGATTTGTTTATCAACTATTTCAAAACTACTCCGCTTGCAGAAAATAATGGAAAATATATGCTTGAACTCAAACCTGATAAAAATGCAGTGTTTAGGGCTTTAGTTCAAGATAAATACCATGATGAAGGCGAAAGAACAACTCTTGATGTTCTTATGCAATCAACTATGATGACACTCGGAACGGGTAATGGTTATAATTCCCTAAATGATATTAAAACAAGGCAATATGAAGAAAATGGTCAAATAGTAAATTATGATGACCAAGGGCTTTGGGAAGATGAAAAAACTTTTGTAGAATCTGTTATAACAAATGAAGAAAAAACATCCCTTGTTTATCAGATTATTGATGATAACGGTAATTTGGTGGGAAGAAAATGTGAACCAGAAAGAGTAAAAAGTCACATTCAACAGGCACTAAATTTAGGTCAAGACATCGTAATTGGATATACTGATGTTGTTCCAACTGCAGAAGCTCCTCAAGGTAAATTATTCGGACATGAAATTACAATTGTCGGCATTGAAGTTGGTGCAGACGGAAAAGAATATTTTGTATGCAATGATACTGATGACGAAGAAAATAAATTGATTAAATATGAAGTAAATGAATTTTTACCAAAAATTCACCATGCAACATATCCTGCAGAGCTTGTCGAAGGTGAATCTGATTTATATTCAACTGCTTCTTAGAATTTCTTTTGTGCGTGACTATTTCGGCAATTTTTGCTAAAATATTTTATTATGATGATAGATACACATGCGCATTTGGATTTTTTTGAAAATCCTGAAGAAATAGTTGCTAGGGCTAAAGAAAAGCAAGTTGAAAAAATTATGATTGCTGGTGTTGGACCAGATAAATTTCATGAAATTATCAATTTAATTGATAAATTTGATAATGTTTATGGTTCTCTTGGGGTTCATCCAGAAGATATTGATAAGTTTTCGCCTGCTGTTTTAAAAGAAATTGCAAATCTTTCTTCGCACCCTAAAATTCGTGCGATTGGTGAAATTGGGCTTGATTATTACTGGAATAAAGAAAATAAAGAAAAGCAAATAATTCTTTTTAAAGCTCAACTCGAGCTTGCTGAAGCCCTTGGGCTTCCTGTTATGGTGCATGATAGAGAAGCGCATGCAGATACAATGAGCATTTTAGATGCTTATAACTTAAAAAATGTTATTTTGCATTGCTTTTCTGGTTCTGTTGAGATGGCGATGCATTGCATCCTAAAGGGATATTACCTCGGGATTGGCGGAGTTGTAACATTTAAAAATGCCAAGGTGATTAAAGAAGTTGTTAAAGAAGTTCCGCTTGCAAATATAGTTCTTGAAACGGATTGCCCATATCTTACCCCTCATCCATTCAGAGGTGAGCAAAACGAACCATCATACATTCCTTTAATTGCTCGTGAAATTGCAAATCTCAAAGACATTTCGCTAGATGAAGTTGCGAGCGTTACAACGGCAAATGCCAATAAGATTTTTAATTTGGAGACTTAATATGACACAACAATTTGTTCCGCAAAATTTTAAAACAAAAAATTCGGTTTTGCTTTTTGGTAAATCTTGGGCAGCGCCTTTGGTTTTATATTTTGATAATCCTCAAGAAAAATATAAAGAAATTCAAGAGGTTATTAATTCTTCTGCTCAGCCTAAGCTTCTTGAATTAACTGCTAATGGACCAATTAAAAAAGTTTGCATTTTATCAAGTCAAATTGCAGGTGTTGCACTTCAAGAAGAGCAACATTTGGCGTAAGATTGGCATATTATGAAAAAAAGACTTGATTTAATCCTTACTGAACTCGGATATTTTGAAACTAAAGCAAAGGCTTCAGCAAACATTTTAGCTGGTAATGTGAAAATTGGAGGCGAGCCAGCACGTAAGGCAGGAGAGCTATATAACCCTGAAATTTTTGAAGGCGATAATCCTGTTTTGATTGAAGTTAAATCAATGCCATTTGTTTCTCGTGGCGGTTTAAAACTTAATGCACTAATTAAGCATTTTAATATAGATTTAAAAGATAGGGTTACAATTGACATTGGTGCATCAACAGGCGGTTTTGTTGATTGCATGTTACAATCTGGTGCTAAGTATGTTTACGCAGTTGATGTTGGGTATAATCAACTTGCTTGGAAGCTTGCAACAGATGTTAGAGTCAAAAATATAGAGAAAACAAATGCCAAAAACTGCTCATTTGCCGATATTTTTGGTTGCGAAAAATCCGAATTTCAGGGTGAATTGCCTTCTTTTATGTCAATGGACTTATCTTTCATTTCAATCGAGAAGGTGCTTGAAAATGTTTTAAACTTTGTTTCAAGTGGTGCAGAATTTGGGTTTTTAATTAAGCCTCAGTTTGAAGCTAAAAGAAATGAAGTTAAAAAGGGCGGTTTAATTGTTGATGAGGATGTTAGGCTCGGCATTGTTCAAAATGTTAAAAATTATGCCGAAAGCCTTGGGCTTCAAACAATTGGAGTTATTGAATCACCAATTTTAGGCTCTAAATCAGGCAATAAAGAATTTTTGATATATCTTAAGAGGCAATCAAATTAAAATCTGAGAATTTTTGAACTCTTCCTGAGATTTTTTCTGAATATTTTTTTATAAATTGGAAGCAAATGTTGACTGTGTTTAGGTCTGCAAGTTCGTCGTATTGCGTTTTCTCGTCCATTGCTACTTCTTTTAATGTGCTCAAAAATTCAATTAGTTTTTTAGGAATTTTTTGAACTTTGATATTGCTTTTAGCACAGCAGGTGCAGAAATTCCCTTTTTCTTCGTTTGAAAAATAAGAGTATTCTTCAATTTCTGCTCCACAACATGAGCAAGTCCTAAAATCTATTCCCCATCCTAATTCTTCTAAAATATGAAGTTGAAATTTAAGTGTTTGAAGGAGAATTTCTTTTTTATCTTTTGAATTTGCAATATTTTCCAAAGTTTTATAGAAAATATCATATATTATTTCAGCTTCTTCTTCTGTATCTGCACAGAAAATTGAAATAAAATCAGCACAATATAATCCGTAAGAGAGTTTATCAAAATCTTCCCTTAACTTTGAAAACGTGTTTAGCCCTTGAGCTTGAGTGATTTTGTCAAAAGTTTTGCCTTTATTCAACATAAGTTTATTTGCAAACAAAACTTGCGCCCTTGCGCCTAGCTTGCTTTTTGGTTTTTTTGCGCCTTTCGCAATACACTTAATAAGCCCAGCAGATTTTGAATACATAAGCAAAATGTTGTCAAAATCATTGAGCGGATAACTTTTTATGTTGATGGCATCTGTTGTATATTGTTTATCCATTTTAAATCATTTTTTGGAAGTCGTGATAAAATTCTTCGTTTGAGTTATATTTTGATTTTGTGATTATGTTGTCGTTAATTCTTTTGAACATGCTTTCATAAAAGTCTTTTTTCACTTCGTCATGCGTTAAAATATAAACCTCTTCTGGTGCAGAAATTGTTGCTGCTAGCTCGAACATTCGAACAATTGCAGGGTTTGCAGTCATAAGTGGCGGGTTAATTAAAATCCACACATTTGCATTTATAAATGAAGCAAAGGATTCCTCAAATGTTGCAGATATAAAGTTTGTTGATGTTGTGATATTTGGAAGGAATGTTCCAGAGCAATTTTCGCATTCTGAAATCAATGTGTTTTTTTCAAGCAAAACGGAATCTTTGCATTTGTCGCACTTAAAGAGTCTTGTTGAGCCTTGAAGAGGGTAGAAATTCCTGTTTTCTTCTTTTGGTTTAATTCCAAGTGAAGTTAATATGTCTAAAATTTTTCCATTCACAGATGTTGTTGTGAGTGAAATTTTCCCCATATAAAAGTAAATCGCAGAGAATAATTCATCAACTTTCCCTAAATCACACTCCGCAAGGTTTATAAAAGTTTTTAGTGTGTCTATTGTTTTTGTGAAACTTTCGTTTTTATAGATTGTATTATTTGTTTCTATTATTAAATTATCGTCAATATCTGGATTTTTTTCAGCATAAAAAATTGCTATTTCGCTTTCTTGTTTTGGGTTTTCTATTATTTTTGTTTCAATATTTTTTTCTTCCGCTTTTTCAAATCTTTCTTTAATTTCTTCTGATGATGATATTTGTGTGTAGTTTTGCGCATATGAAGTTTGCGGATTTTGTGTTTCTTGTGTTTTTTCTTCTGCTGTTTGCGTGTAAGATTGAGCTTTTTCTTCTGCTTCTTTTGCCCAAATTTGTGCTTGTGTTAATTCTTCTTGAAAGCTTGAGAGTTCTTCTTTTGGTTTATAGAAATCGTTTACATAGTTTTCGTTTGTTGCTTCTTGAGGTGTCTCTGCTTCTTCTTGATGAGTGCTTGTTGGAGCGAAACTTTCGGCATAATTTTGCTCAATTGTATGGTTTTGAGTGTCTTGTCTTAAGTCAACTGTTTCGCCATTGAATTTATTTGAAGAAGGAAAAATTGAATCAATAATATCTGAAACTGAGCTTGATTTTTCTTCTTGTATTGTTTCGGTTTGCGAGAGAATTTCTTTTATTGTTGAAGTTAAGAGAATTGTCGTATCTTCTTCAAAGCTTTGTGTTTCAACATAGTCAAGAACTTGCTTTAGTTCGTTTTTATATTCAAACTTATGACCTGAATGGAATTTTTCGTGCAATTTATACGCAGCAACTTTTAATTGTTCGCTACTTCCATTATTCAAAGCTGATTCAAGTCTTTTTAAAATTAGTGTTTCGCTCTCCCCAGATGTGTACATTTCCCTACTCCATAAATGTGTCCATATAATTTTTTGCCGTTCCCCTGTATGAACCCGATATCATTTGTTGTAATTCAACTTTTTCGTCACTGTATTCTAGTGCAATTTCATTTGTAATTTTGCCAGATTTTAGCATGTTGTATAATGAGCTATTTAATGTAAACATTTCATTTGTTTCATTTTTTCTCATCAATTCATAAATCTCGTCGTAATTTTTTTTGTTCATATAGTCTTTAACAGTTGATGTTACAGTTAGAAGCTCAACGGCTGGAAGCCTTGTGCCATCTGTTGTTGGGATTAATTTTTGAGCTATAACCGCTCTTAGTGAGTTTGCAAGTCTTTCAAGCATAAAGCTTCTTATTTGTTCGTCAAATAGGTTTACAACCCTGTCTATTGTGTTGATTGCAGAGTTTGAGTGAATTGTGCTTAAAACCAAGTGACCTGTTTCAGCTGCTGCAAGTGCTGATTCCATAGTGTCTCTGTCTCTGATTTCGCCAACAAGAATAATATCAGGGTCTTGTCTCATTGCGAATTTAACACCGAGCGCAAAACTTTCAATATCCACCCCAAGTGATTTTTGTGTGATTAGCGATTTTTTATCTCTAAATATAAACTCGATTGGGTCTTCAATTGTAATAATGTGTTTTGCTTTTTCTCTGTTAATTGTTTCAATGAGCGCTGCAATTGTTGTTGATTTACCACTACCTGTTGGACCTGTTAAGAAAATAATTCCGTTATTTAATTTTGTTAAATTATTCAAAACAGGCGGAAGTTTCAAATCGTTTACAAGAAGTGGTTCGTATGGGATTGTTCTAAGTGTTATCCTAGGGTTTCCGAAATTCAAGCTATAGTTTGCCCTAAATCTTGAAACATTTTCAATAACATAGGTAAAATCTAGGTTTTGGCAACCATAGTCTGCATAGTGCATGTAAAAATCCCCAGGGGCAATTTCTTTTAAAATTTCCGTGATGTCTTCTTGAGATATTGGCGGTAAATTCACTTTTATAATTACACCAGATTTTCTTACTGCAGGCGGTTTTCCAAGCGTTATATGAACGTCTGAGATGTTCTTTTTTGCAATTTTTAATAGAAAGTCTTTAATATCAAAAGTCATATAACTATATTCTCCGCATGTTAGATATATCTCATTATACTAAAATTGTTACAATTACTCAAATATTTTATAATATCTCAACTTTGCGATATAATTATCTTAAGAGGATTTTAAGGGGAAATATGGTTTTAAATATTTTAATTGCACTATTTGCTTTTGTTTTTGGTTTTTTGTGCGCATTTTTAGTTGTAAAAAACAAATTTAATAAAGAAATTTTAGATTTAAAAGTAACTAATGCAAAGCTCGAGGAGGGAATTTTGGCATCTGAAAAAAATAATAAAACTTCAGATGATATTTTTGCAAAACTTAAAGATGAATTTAAAAATATTGCAAACCAAGCTTTAATCGATAATCAAAATCAGCTTTTGAAGCAAAATTCAACCTCTATTGAAGAAAAACTAAAACCATTAGACGAAGCAATTAAAAGATATCAACACGAAGTGGGTGAGTTTAAATTATCAAATGCCAAAGACAACTCCTCTTTAAAAACTGAAATCGCTCGTCTTATTGAAAATACTAAAGAAGCTCAAGATGTTACACGCAACTTAACTCTTGCGCTTACTGAAAATCGCAATAAAAAAGGCGAATATGGTGAAGATACTCTTCAAATTCTTCTTGATTCATGTGGAATGCAAGAAAATGTGCATTATGTTAAACATTTTGCCACACATTCTATAAACGCAGATGGCAACAATCGAGCTGTTTACCCTGATTTTGTTCTAAATTTGCCAGATAACAAAAATATTGTCATTGATTCAAAATTAAATTTGACTTCTTATCTAAGGTACATTGAAGCTGAAAATCAAGCAGATAAAGACGAACAACTTAAAAACTTTAAATCTGATATCAAAAACACAATTAAAGATTTGGCTAAAAAGAATTATGCGGCTGCGGATGGCATCAATTCACCAGATTTTATCTTTATGTATATTCCGCTCGAGAGCTCATTATCTGTAATTTACAATGATAACGCACTTGTTCATTTTGCATTAGATAATAACATTATTTTAATTGGCAATATTTCACTTCTTGCAACACTGAGGCTTGTCAAAATGCTTTTAGCACAAGAAAAACAAAACGAATCAGCTCTTGAAATTGCATCTCTTGGCGCTTCTTTGTATGATAAGTTTTATGCATTTTCCCAAGATTTACTCTCTATCCAAAAGAAATTTAAAGATACAGATGCCGAATTTACAAAAGCTCTAAATAGGTTTACAAGAGGTGAGGATAGCTTATTTAAAACAACTGAAAAGCTCAAAACTTTAGGAATAACATCTTCAAAAGAAATTCCTGCTGAATTATTAGAAGAAGTTCCTGTTGAGGCTTAGTGGAGGATTTATGAAATTTTTACATGGGATGATAAGAGTTAAAGATATAGAAAAATCGCTCAGATTTTACCAAGATTTTCTCGGGCTAAAACTTGCAAAAGTTTCTGAACTTGAAGATTGTAAACTATATTTTCTTGAAGATGATTTTGGTCATCGTGCAATTGAGCTTACTGCAAATTTTGAAACACCTGAAAAATATGAACTTGGCGAATGTTTCGGGCACTTTGCATTTGGTGTTAAATCATTAGATGAAATTGGCGCAAAGCTTAAAGAATTTGGATATGAGTGGCTTTGGGAACCTTTTGTTTTGAATCGAGTTAACGAACCAAACAAGAAAACAAAAATCGCATTCATATGCGACCCAGACGGAGTTGAGATTGAATTAATCGAGAAGGAAAATGCCTGATTTATTAGCACTTTATCAACCGAAAAATGTTATAGTGTTTATGCTTATATTTACTCGTTTAACGGGTTTATTTGCTTCTGCACCCTTCTTTTCTAGCTTCAGGATACCAAATGCAATAAAGTTATTTTTGGCTGGGCTTGTTGCGTTTTTGATGTTTCCTGCGGTTTTATCTCAAGGCGGTTTTATTTTTCCTCACACTGCCCCTCAACTTATAATTTATATTTTGATTGAATTTTTTCTCGGTTTTTTAATTGGTTTTATTTTAAACCTTGTCTTTCAGGCATTCACTATGTCGGGCTCAATTGTCAGTATTCAAATGACACTTTCGATGTCTGAGATTTTAGACCCTGCAACAGGTGGCAGAGCTTCTGTTGTATCTTCAATATACACTTATCTTGCAACCCTTGTATTTTTTATTATGGGGGCGCATATTTGGATTTTTGAAGCACTTTATTTGAGTTTTCAAAGAATACCAATTTCATCTGTTAATTTTTTAACGCCTGAGTTCATTCAAGCAATTGTTGTTATGGCATCAAATATTTTCCAAATCGCCTTTTCTCTTATAATGCCTATTTTTGCAGTTTTGCTTGTAACTGATTTATTGCTTGGTTTAATGGCAAAAATGATGCCACAAATGAATATTTTTATGGTATCTCTCCCATTTAAAATTTATTGCGGGCTTCTTCTAATGGTGTTTTTCCTGCTTGGCTCAACTCGCTATATGGAAGATATTATTAAGCAATGCATGGATTCAATTAAAGCGCTTTTTATGTAAATTCATCTTTATCTTGTGCTAAGTAGTTTAAAAATAAATTTCTTGATCCAACATTCTTTTATATGTTTCGTATTCGTTGTAACCCTCTTTTTTAGGGTCAATTCCATTGTTTTTTTCAAAATTTTTATCTTGGCATTCTTCTTTCAGTTCTATAAATTTTTTACCCTCTTTTTTGAAGCCCCAATTAATTTTGATGCCGTCAGCAAGCCCGCAGGAGCTGTTTTTATATTGCCCAACACCAACCGCTGAGGCGATTTGCACTGAATTTATTAATAATATTATCCCAAGTGCTATAATTTTTTTCATAATTATATTTTACCATAACTTTACAAGTTGATTGTTTTTTTTGATTGTAGCATAATTGTTTTATGGCGAAGAAGATTTTTATTATTACGGGCGAGTTTTCAGGCGATTTGCATGCCTCTAATGTTGTTCGTGAATTAAAAAAAATAAACGAAGATGTGATAATTGAAGCAGTGGGTGGCAAAAACCTTGAAAGCGCTGGTGTTAAGCTTTTTTCTGGGCACGATAAAATGTCTGCTATGGGTATGAATTTAAAAATTATTCTTAACCACCTTTTGCTTGGAAGGCGAATTGTTGATTATTTAAAAAATGAGTTTAAGCCTGATTTAGTTATCTTGACAGACTATGGTGCTTTTAATTTGGCTATCTCTAAACACTTTAAAAAAGCGGGTTTTAAAATTTTCTATTTTATTCCGCCACAAATTTGGGCTTCAAGAAAATGGCGCTTAAAAACAATTAAGAAAAATATTGATAAAGTGATTACCATTTTCCCGTTTGAAGAAAAGTTCTACACAGAAGCTGGTGTTAAATCTGAATATGCGGGGCATCCTTTAATTGGACAAATGGCAAATGTTCCAAATAAAGAAGAGTTTTTTGCACGACATGGGCTTGATTTAAACAAAAAACTAATATCTGTTTTTGCCGGCTCAAGAATGTTTGAGATTAAATTTTTACTCAAAATTTTCTTAAAAGCTGTGAGCATCATAGAAAAAGCTCTTCCTAATGTTCAATTTGTGTTTTCACATGCTAAAAGTTTGCCAGATTCTGCGTTTTGTGTGCCATACAAAACAATTAAAGGCGAAAATCAAGAACTTCTTTCGCTTTCTGATTTTGCAATACTCGCGAGCGGCACAGTTGCGCTAGAAGCTGCGTTATATGAAACACCTATGGTAATTGCATACAGAGGGCCATTTTTATTTTATATTATCTATCTTATGGTTCGCTCGATTAAACGTGCTTGCCTTGTGAATATAATCTCCGATAAAGATATTGTACCTGAATTTTTGATGTATGATTGTGAGGCAGATAAAATTTCATCAAAAGTTATTGAAATTATGCAAAATCCTGAACCTATGAAGCAGGAATTAAAAGAATTTAAAAAACTAATGTCGGATAAAAATTGTACGGCAGAAACTGCAAAAATTATAAATAAGGAGTTAATGGAAAATGGCTAATTTTATCACTATTTCAAGAATATTGCTTGCGTTTGTTGCGCTTGCGCTTCTATTTCATCCAACAGAAGCTAATTATTGGTGGGCAATTGTTCTTACCATTCTTGTTATTTGGGGTGATGGACTTGACGGTTTCGTTGCAAGGAAATTTAATTTAACATCAAAACTTGGTGCAGTTCTTGATATTATGGGCGATAGAATTGTTGAAAATGTTTATTGGATTGTTTTTTCAGCGCTCGGTCTTGTGCCAGTTATAATTCCAGTGCTATTTATTACTCGTGGTTTTGTCGTTGATAGCCTTCGCTCGCTTGCGCTTGCTGAAGGATACACTGCTTTTGGCGATAAAACTATGATGCAAAACCCAGTTGCAAAATTTATCGTTGCATCTCCTTTCTGCAGATTTACTTATGCAGTTGTTAAAGCATTTGCATTTGTTCTTCTAATTGCAGGCAACCCAAATGCTCCAATCGACCCAGTTGTTAAGGCAAATATATTCCTTGCGGGAACAATTTGCGCTTGGATTGCAGTTATTTACTGTGTTCTTCGTGGTCTTCCTGTTGTGTTTGAATCTAAGAGGTTTTTAAAATAATGAAGCCTTTTATATCTGTTGTTCTGCATGAGCCTGAAATTCCGCAGAATGCTGGCAATATTGCTCGTCTTTGCGCTTGCACAAATGTTAGATTAATTCTTGTTGGAAAACTTGGTTTTTCAATGTCTAACAAGTACATGAAGCGCTCTGGGCTTGATTATTGGGATAAAGTTGAAATATTAAAGTTTGTCTCTTATGAAGATTTTTTAGAACATGTTAGACAAACTGGTGGAAATATTTATTATTTTACGACTCACGGCACAAAGCCTCATTTTGATTTTGAATTTAAAGATGGCGATTATTTTGTGTTTGGTTCTGAATCTAAGGGCTTGCCCTCTTGGATTATGGAGCTTGATAAAGAATCTCATATTAGACTCCCAATGTATGGCGAGCTTCGCAGTCTTAACCTTTCTAACACTGTTGCTGTTGCGGTTTATGAGGCGATTAGACAAATTCAACCGAAATTTTAGTTATTAAGCTTGTCTTAAAAAATTCGAATAAAAAAGAGCGCCACCTCTGACGCTCTTTTGAATTTTTATTGTGCACTAGCCACAAAGTGCAAGCAATACACCAGCTGCAACGGCTGAGCCGATTACACCTGATACGTTTGGACCCATAGCGTGCATCAACAAGAAGTTTTGAGGATTTGCCTCAAGACCAACTTTGTTTGAAACACGAGCTGCCATTGGAACTGCTGATACACCAGCTGAGCCAATAAGTGGGTTGATTTTTGTTTTGCTAAATAGGTTCATTAATTTTGCCATTAATACACCTGCTGCTGTTGCAAGCGAGAATGCAACAATGCCTAAAATTAAGATGAACAGTGTTTGAACAGTTAAGAATTGCTCAGCGGAAAGCTTTGAACCAACAGATAGACCAAGGAAAATGGTTACAATGTTGATTAAGGCATTTTGCATTGTGTCTGAAAGTCTATCAACAACTCCGCATTCTTTGCATAAATTACCAAAACAAAGTGCGCCAAGAAGTGGACAAGCGCTTGGAAGTAATATCACACAAAGTAAAAGTACCAAAATTGGGAAAACGATTTTTTCTCTTTTGGTAACTTCTCTTAACTGTGTCATTTGAATTTTTCTCTCAGCTTCAGTTGTGAGTAATTTCATAATTGGCGGTTGAATAACAGGAACAAGTGCCATGTATGAATATGCTGCAACTGCAATTGGCCCAAGTAAATGTGGAGCAAGTTTACTTGTCACATAAATTGAGGTTGGACCATCGGCACCACCGATGATACCGATTGAGCCTGCTTCTGGCATTGTGAAGCCAAAGAGGCAATATGCCATAAGTAACGCGCCAAATATACCAAATTGCGCAGCGCCACCAAGAAGCGCTGTTTTTGGGTTTGCAAGAAGTGGCCCAAAGTCTGTCATTGCGCCAACACCCATAAAGATTATAAGTGGAAATAAGCCTTTATGAATACCTGCCTCAAATATAATTCCCAAAAACCCTGTTGGGCCTGCAATTGCTTCACCAGGGAGCATTGGAATGTTTGATAGTAAGCCACCAAATGCAATTGGAACAAGCAGTAGTGGTTCAAACTGTTTTTTGATGCCAAGCCATAATAAGAACAAGCAAATTAAAATCATAATCCATTGTCCGTGCGCTTGCAAAATTTGGTCTGCGCCTTGTAAGTTTGGATTATTAAATGCTGCTTCTGCGCTTTTTTGGAACAGAACAATCCCGGTTGATTGCCATAGTTCTTGTAAACCATCAATAATATTCATAGTTTACCTCCTTAACCTATAACAACCAATGCTTGGCCAGTAACTACTTTGTCGCCTTGCGCTACAAGAACATCGCTCACCGTACCTGCTTTTGGAGCTTTGATTTCTGTTTCCATTTTCATAGCTTCCATAACAAGCAATACATCGCCTTCTTCAACTGTGTCGCCAGCTGAAACTTCGATTCTCAAGACGTTTCCAGGTAATCCTGCTTTAATTTCTTCACCTTCGCCATTTGATGCTTTTGGTGCTTCTGAAATTCCGTCTGTAATTGATGTATCATATGTTTTGCCATTAACTGTAACTTTATCGCCATTAATTTTAACTGCGAATTTTTCACCATCAATTTTAACTGTGTATTCGCCAGAGGTGTTTGCAACTGCCTTAGGTGTGTTTGCTGATTTATCAACAGATACCACACCATTACCCAATAAGAAGTCTATACCTTTATCAACGTTTCCGTCTTTGCAAGCTGCTGCAATAAAGATATTTTCATCAGTTGTTTCAAGTCCAGCTGCTGTTAGTCTTGCTTTAGCTGCCTCGATACCTTTTTCAGGGTCTTTATCGTTGATGTCAACAACATGTTCTGTCGTTGGTTCTAATCCTAATTTTTCGCTTGCCCATTTAACAATTTCAGGGTCTGGTTCGCAAGGAGTTTTTCCAAAATAACCAAGAACCATTTGAGCATATCCTGGGTTTGCTTTATCCCAAGGTTTTTCTGTAATTGCGTTTAGAAATGCTTGTTGAGCATAGAATTGTGAAACAGGAGTTACTGATGTTGCGAAACCACCTCTTTCAACAACTTCTTTCATATTTGCAATGAGTTTTGGGAATTTATCTAACATGCCCATATCTTTTAATTGGTTAACTGTTGTTGCAGTTGCGCCACCTGGAAGTGGAGCTTGAATTAATATTGGGTTAACCGCAAGTGAAATTGGGGAAATTGGATAATCTTTCATGCATTCTTTAAAGATTTCCTCAGTCTCCATAATTTTTTGAATATCTAAACCAAGGTCATAATCAGTACCTTTCAATGCATGCCACATTGAAATGATGTCTGGTTGGCCAGTTCCGCCTGAAACAGGTTTCATAGCAAGGTCGATACCATCTGCACCACCATCAAGCGCTGCAAGATAAGCAGCTAGCCCTGTGCCTGCTGTTTCGTGTGAATGGAAGCGAATATGAGCATCTGCGCCCAAAATTTCACGAGCCATTTTAATTGTTTCGTAAACTTTTCTAGGATTTGAAGTTCCTGAAGCATCTTTGAAAGCTAGGCTATCAAATGGAAGGCCTGAATCCAAGATGTTTCTTAAAACTTTTTCATAGAAAGCAACATCGTGTGCTCCTTCGCAACCATATGGAAGTTCCATCATTGTAATTGTAACTTCATGGTCCAAACCATATTTTTTGATGCTATTTGCTGAATCGATTAAATTATTTACATCATTCAATGCGTCAAAGTTTCTTATCACGTTTACGCCATGTTTTGCAAACATTTTAGCATGCAAGTCAATTACGTCTCTTGGTTGAGAGTTAAGTCCAACAACGTTTACACCTCTTGATAATGATTGGAATTTGATGTCTGCTGGAACTGCTGCACGCATTTTATCCATTGTTTCGAAAGCGTTTTCGTTGCAGAAAAATATCGGAGCTTGAAATCTTGCTCCACCTGCTGTTTCAAAATGTTTAATCCCTGCTTCAACCGCAGATTGAAGCGCAGGAATAAAATCATCAACAAGGACTTTTGCCCCAAAAACAGATTGGAAACCATCTCTAAATGATGTATCCATGACTTTAATTAATTTTTTTGCCATAATTTTATCCTCTTTGAATTATTGTTTAGTGTGTGCCAGTGCAATTGCTGCTGCAATAAGTTCTTTCCCTTTGCCAAGCGTTGCACAAGTTTTTTTAACCACCTTATTCTCTGTTATTTCAGGCGGAAAAATTTTGTTTAATTGATCAATAACTGCATGGTTTATTTCCATAGCAATTGCAGTAACAATTAAGAAAACGAACACTATGCCAACGCCAATAAGCATTACCACAAATCCGTCTTGCATTAGTTGTGATGCTTCATTCATATATTTTGCCTCCAATACCGTATTCAATTAAATTCGTGTATTCTCTTTTAAAATTATCTAACAAATATTTTATAAATTCAATTTTATCTACAACACGTCCCGTTTCATTAAATATTGAAGTTGCTGGTTGATCGATGGTTTCCAACTCTTCCTTTTCAAGGTTTAAATTAATTCCCATGCCGAGTGCAATGCCAATAAGTTCTTCCCCATGTGATGTTGCCTCAGCTAAAATTCCTGCAATTTTTTTGCCTGAAATCATAACATCGTTTGGATATTTAAACTTTGGCTCAAGCCCATATTTTTCAAGTGTTTTCCCGATAATTAAACTTGCGAAACTAGTAATTTTTCCAACATGTTCTTTGTTTTTAGGTTTAAGAATAATTGTTATGTAGCAATTTCCGCCATTTTTATTGCTTGAATGCCAATATCTATTGAACTGTCCATGCCCTGCTGTTTGCAAATCTGTGCTTAATACAGTCATGTCGTTTAAATTCTTCAAATTTGCTTTTGCATAGCTATTTGTCGAATCAATTTCTTCAAAATTTATAATATCCATATATTAAATTTTACTTTAAAAATGAAATTAATAACAATTATCTATAAGTAGTTTGTGCGTTTGCGCTAGCACGTCTGTTGCAATTAGGCTATCTTTAGAAATCCTATGTAGTTTTTTGATTATTCTTCCTTGGTTTGTGTATGCTTCGTATTCTTTTTGTAAATTTATTATAATTGATTTTTTTACTAAGCCTTCAAGGAATTTATCTATTTCATTCTCATTATTGAATTTTTTATTGAATTCAGCAAGAAGTTTTTTCTTGATTTCGCCTGCCACAATTCTTGTAACTTCATCCATATAATACTTTGCGCTTTCGTTTAGTTCAGCTGTGTTTTTTGCACCTAGACTTTTATTTAGTGCGAACTCCATATTGTACAAAAGCGGCGTTACATCCCTTCTTGTTTCTTCACACCTTGAATTGAGTAAATTTCTTAGTATATTATCTCCCATTTCACCGCTTATTTCAGTTACTGCATTTTGTATTTCGCCTACGCTTGTAACTATTATCTCTTGCGTATTTAAACCATTTTTTTCTAGATATTTTTTTATGGTTTCAAGCATTAAGTTTGGGTTTTTGCTAATTTGTTTTACATGTGTATATTCGTGCGCTATGGTTGATAATATTACTTTTCTGTCCTCTCCTTTAATTTCTGGAACATACATATCGCAACCATCGCTTTCGAAATTTGTTATAAATTTTTCTCCATTTTCTCCATGTTTAATATCCGCTGTTATATTTTCAGCTGTGTAACCGTAACATGAATCTGGGTCCGCTCCAATTTCTGCCATTTCTTCAATTGGTTTGATATTTAATTTTTTTTCGCTCAAGCAACCTAGTATGTCGTCGTGCGTAATTGCACCTTTTTCTTTTGCTATTTTATCTAGTTTTAGGATTTTTTCTTCTATTTCTCTGTAATTATCGTCGTCACAATTTCTTGCTACCCCTTGAAATGTTATGGTGTCTGCCTTTAGTTGTGCAAGTGGCGACTTTTTATTTGCATAATAATTTGAATAGTCACTTGCTCTAAGCTTTATTTGACTATATGGAGATTTTATTTTTAGTGCCAAGTTTAAATTTATCATTTTCTATATGCTTATTAAACATATAAATAGAAAAAGTTGCTATTTTGAATAAAATATAAAACTCAAAGCGAGATAACACCGTGTTCTGAAATGCTTGCTTTTTCTCCAAAAGGAACGCATTCTGTGTTTTTATTATGACTTATGTTGTAGCCATAAAAAACTGGCACTTTTAATTTTTCTGAACAGTTGTTTAGAATATATTTGAAGTCTTTAAATTTTAAGCCTGAAAATTCTCCAACAACAATCGCTTTAATTTTTCTTGCCAACTCTTTGTTTCTTAAAATTTGAGTCATCATTTTATCAATTTTGTAAACTGGTTCGTTTAAATCTTCAAGGAATAAAATTATATCTTTTTTAGGCATATATGTTTTTTTATCTGCGCCAAATAAACTTACAATTGTTGCTAAATTTCCGCCCCAAAGAATACCTTTTGCAGATTTAGGGTTAATTCTTTCAAAATCCATATTTGGTATAATTTTTTGTTTTATTTTCTTTGTCGTATATTCAAAGTCGCTAAAGCTATCAATTCTTGTGATAAATTTGCACATTGGTGAATGATACAGTTTTTTTACACCCAGTGTGTGAAAAAGTGCTAATAGTGCAGTAATATCTGAAAAACCACAGAATATTTTTTGATTATTTTTAATTATTTTTGGATTAATTTTATCTAAAATTTTAATTGCGCCATATCCGCCACGAGCACAAATTATTGCACTTACTTCTTGATTTGAAAAAGCGTTTTCTATATCCTGCACTCTTTCTTCATCTGTGCCAGCAAAAATCCCGTGCTTCTTATAGCAAGTGGGATAAATTACGACTTCATATCCTTCTTTTTCGAATTTATCTTTTGCGCTATTTAACACAACTTCATCTATTGCGCCAGATGGCGCAACAAAAGCAACTTTTTTTTGGATTTTTCTTTTCATTTTTTGCATTATTTCCTTTATTATAATATCATATTTTTATGAGTGATAAATATTTACCTTTCTTTAGAAAGTATAGACCACAACAATTTTCAGATTTAATTGGTCAAGAGGCCCTAGTTAAAGCTTTATCAAATGCGATTGAGCTTAATAGAATTGCAAATGCTTATTTATTTTGTGGCCCAAGGGGAACCGGCAAAACAAGTTCTGCAAGAATTTTTGCAAAATCTTTAAATTGCGCAGAAGGTATTTCTGTTTCACCATGTCAAAAATGCGCAAGTTGCACCGATATCACAAATGCTTCAGGCTTAGATGTAATTGAAATTGACGCAGCCTCAAACAGAGGGATTGATGATGCCAAAGAACTTATTTCTCAGGTTCAATATGCCCCAATTAACGGTAGATATAAGATATTTATCATAGACGAAGTCCATATGCTCTCAAAAGATGCTTTTAATGCGCTTTTAAAAACTTTTGAAGAGCCACCAGCTAATGTTATTTTTATTCTGGCAACAACTGAACCGCATAAAGTTTTGGAAACAATTGTGAGCCGTTGCCAAAGATATGACTTTAGAAGAATTACAATTGAAGATATTGTAGGCAAGCTAAAAGAAGTTGCAGCTTTAGAGAAAATTAAAATAACAGATGATGCTCTATTTGAAATTGCGAAAAGCTCTAATGGCGGGATGCGTGATTCTTTAGCGCTTTTAGACCAAGTTGCAGTTTTGGGCTTAAAAGAAGAAATTACAAGAGAAGAAATCGAATCTTTGGTGGGCAAAGTTTCTTTTAAACCAATGTTTGAACTAACAAATTCAATTCTCAAAAGCGATACCGAGGGCGCTTTGAATATTTCTTCTGAATTGCTTAAAAAAGGTTCTGAGCCAAGAAATTTGACCGATAATTTAATTGATTTTTTAAAAAATGCAATTATTGTTAAATCTGCATCAAACCCTGAAGTTGTCTCTAAATTCACAACGCTTGTAAAACAAGATATCGAACTTTTAGACTCGACAGGTGATGATTTTTCGGTCGATAATCTTTCTAAACTTTTGGATTTCGCAATTAACTTTTATAAAAATATTAAATCTGCAAATAACCCCTATATTTGGTTAGAATTGCTTATAATTCAGGCTTCATGTGGCGCATATAAAGCGCTTAGTGCGCAAACTGTTCCTGTAAGTTCAAGTTTTGCTCAGCCAGTTTCTTTAAATAAAGTATCTGTACCTAAGCAAAATATGTCACCTGTTCAAGAAGTGCAAACATCTTCTCAAGCGCAGAATACAAAAAATCAGCCTGAAATTCAAAAACCTCAAACTGATGTTCAGGTAGAAACTCAGCCTAAAGCTGCAACCAATCTTCAAGTAGAACAAAGTCCAAAACCTCAAATTTCACCTGTTCCAAAACAAATAACGCAAGGCGGTGTTGCCGTTTGGGATGCTATTCTTGCATCTATTCAGAACCCTCTTGCGAATGGTTTCTTTAAGCAAGTACCTCAAATCGTTAAACTTGAAGGAGATATTTTGACAATTGGGTTTAATAATCCTAACACATTGAACCAAGGTAAAGGCAAAGTTGCACTTTTGCAAACCGCAGTTCAACATGTTTTATCTGATAAAATTCAAGTGTCATTAATCCAAGTTCCAAAAGGTGAAAAAGTTATTTCATTCCCTTCTGAAATCGAAGTGAATTCTTCGCAAAGTGTTGATGATGCTCAATCTCAAACGCCAAAAAATTATACTGATGATAATTTGCCTGAAGTGGATAACTTTGTCGAGCTTCCTCAAGCAAGTTCTAATGAGCAAACAGATAAACCCAAAAATAAGGCAAATGACTTGATTTATTCTGATAAAACTAAAAATTATCTCGATGTTTTTAATGGCAAAATTGTTGATTAGTTTACAATTTTGACTAAAATTTTATTTGATATACAATTGTTATATGGTCGGGTTTAAAGAAACTAAAACACACGAAATTACAGTCGATATCGTTATTTTAACTTTGCATGAAAACATGCTTAAAGTTTTGCTTGTTAAAAGAACGAAAGAACCTTTTAAAAACAGATGGGCAATTCCAGGTGGTTTTGTGCGTTTGAGTGAAAATCTTGATGATGCGGCACTTCGCATTTTAAAAGAAAAGTCAAACGTGCAAAATGTTTATCTTGAACAACTTTACACATTTGGTGACCCACTTCGTTATCCTAATTCTCGTGTCATTACTTGCGCTTATTTTGCACTTTTAAGATATGAAGATGTAAAGCTTGGTGCAGTTAATTCAGACGAAGTTTCCGATGTTCAATGGTTCCCTGTTGAAGCATTGCCACCACTTGCGTTTGACCACAAAGAAATTATTGAATATTCACTAAAAAGAACTCGTGAAAGACTTGAACTTTGCCCAATTGCGTTTCAATTGTTGCCTAAAAAGTTCACTTTAACCGAGCTTCAAAGGTCTTATGAATTAATTTTGAAAAAAGAATTAGATAAAAGAAACTTTAGAAAGAAAACGCTTTCTACTAAAATGTTAATTGAACACAATGAAACAACAAAAGCAGGTTCTAAACGCCCTGCTGCACTCTTCTCTTTTGATACAATTACTCTTAATTCAAAAAGAGGTCATTTCTTTAGCTAATTTTTGTTTATGCTTTAGCTAATTCCTTTTGTTCTTGTTGTTCTTTTTCTTTTCCTCTGTTCACAAACCATTCGGTAATTTTACCTGTGATTGGGATTGATAAAATTGGAACAAGGATTCTAACTAAGAGTGTGAAAATTGATAATGATTTAAATTTACTCAAACCTTTTGCAAAATCTGCATTTGATAACCATTCTTCAGCAAGTTTTGATTGAGATTTGATACTTGCTTCTGCTTTTTTGAATGTTGCGGGGTCAAGTTTTGCATATCTGCTACCCATTTCTTTTAATATTGGGTCAGTTACGTTATCCACAACCATTGCAAGTGTACTTGAAGCAGCTGTTACAAGTGCAGAGTTAATAATTAGCGCAGGCTTTCTTTCTTTTTCAATTTTTTTAGATTTGCTTGTATCTGTCATCAATTTAATTGTGTAGATAATTGAAGCTAAATCCGCCATTCTTGGTGTTGGTTTTTTGAAATGTTGTAAGCCTTTAATGATTGAATCAGCAGGTTTTGTTGGAGCAATTTTTCCGATAGTAAATGCAATTTTGTCAGTTAAAACATCATATAATTTTGCAAAACCTGCAAGTTCTTTTGAATCTTTTGTTGCGGCTGAGGTAAATTTATCTAAGCCTTTTTTTGCAGCTTTGATTGATACAAAATCAGTACCATTTTGAAGTTTTTTTGCAACGTTTGTGAAAACTCTAGGTCTTACTGGAGGAATCATTTTACACCTCCTGTAATTGCGCTAAATTCACCTATTTTATTTGCGTCAAAATCTTTTAATAAAACAAGGTCATGCTCAAGTTCTTTTGCCTCTTGTGCTTTTTTGTTTTTACCACTGTTTAAAATATTTGTTACCATTGGCGTAAATACAACGCAAAGGGCAGCTTTCATTGGAGAAATTACACTGTCTGCGCAGTTTTTCCAGAAAGCATCAAATGCATCTGAATAACTTGTTGCTTCTTTTGAACCTTCTTTTGTGGTTTTTGTTAATAATTTATCTAAAAATTCTTGGTTGTGCTTTAAGTATTTTGCTGGGTTTTTTGTAATTTTTGTAACCCCAACGCCAATTGGTTTTAGAACAAGCCATGAAAGAGCATATCCAACAACTGCAGAAACAATGTGTTTTGCAGCAATGCTCACTTTATCTTTTTGCTCTGCCCCTGGCATCATAATTGTTAAAATCGGTTTAATTGTTGCGCCAAGTCCAAGAGACATAACAGCTGCAAACATTGCTTCGTTTTTGAATACATATTCAATTACTCTGTTAAATTTCTTGCTTTCAACAAGTTTGTATAGTTTGTCGGAAATTCCGCTTGCGGCTTTACCTGCTTTTGGAAGAATTCCACCCAACCCTTTAAACGTAACAGACCCACTCGTATTGTGTACTCTCGTGGGTCTGCTCGTATTTATAGTTACTTTATTATTCTTATGCTCTCTGCTATGGTTTATTAGCTCGCTCTTTTCCTTAGTTAAATGCACGCTTCTGTTCTCTATTATGCGCTCACTCGTATGTTCGGGAAATCCAAGGGGACCGCTTTGTTGTTGTTTGCCGCTTCCACCCGTTTGCCCATTCGACTTCATAGAGACGTTATGCAAATTTATCGAACTAAGTTTCATAACACTTTAAGTAAAACACAAAAATAAAATATTTTGCTAATTTTTTAAAAATTTACATTGCTTAATGTATTATTCAGCAACTTCAGCAGTTTCAATTGGTTCTGAAACCGAAGTCCTGATTGATTCTGAACCTCCTTTAGATTTTGAATTTTTTTCTTTAAATTTCTTTACTTGCCTATTTAATTTGTCTGCAACTAAATCAATTGAAGCATACATTGATTCTGCTTTTTCTTCTACACGAATGATTTCGCCTGCAAGTTTGCAATTTACTTCTGCAATGTGTGAATCTGCAACTGATGGGTTTTTGATAACCGAAAGCATGGTGTCTATACCTTGAATTTGGTCATAATGAGCTGCAACTTTGCCGATTTTTTCTTTAACATAGGCTTTGATTGCATCAGTAATAACAACATTTTTACCGTTTACGTGAATGTGCATAAGTATCCCTTTCGTGTCTACAAATTTTATTATACATTATTTAACTGCTCTTTTAAAGAGGAAAATGTTAATTTTTATTTATTTTTTTAATCTGTTTTCTGCTTGGCGCACTTTAGTTTTGATTTCCTCGTAAGGCGCACCGCCAATGAATTTTATGCCATCAATTGTATATGTTGGCGTTACATTTATATTATTTGCAATGCATAATTCAATTTCACTATTCAATATTTTTGCAACTTTTTCAGAATTTGCGTCTTTTTTTAATTGTTCGTAATTTAAATCTAATTTTTTTGCAATTTTTTCAATATCTGCACTTTTTTCTGTGCCATAAAGCTCTGATATCATACCCCAATAATCGCCTTGTTCTCTTGCCGCTATTGCGTATCTTGCAAGTTCGCATGAGCCACCATGCACTGTTTTTTGCACATATTTATTACATGCTCTATCAAGCGGAAAATTAACATGCATAATTTCGACATTTTTATTTTCGTGCGCAAGTTTTTGGAACATTTTGTTTGTAATCTTACAATACGGACAGTGAAAATCGCTATATATATAAACCTTGACTATTCCGTCTTTATTTCCTAAAGTGTTGCCTTTTGTTTTGTAATCATCTGACGACATTTCTGAGAACTGTGTGAAATTATTATATTTATATATATTCGGTGCAAGAACATTTGATTTTGTAAGATATGCAAGACATGCGATGCCAAAAATTAAACAAGCTATAAAAAGAACAGTGTATTCCTTTACTCCTGCCCAAAAATCAATGATTGTTGTTTTTAGGTTTTGCGTGAAACTAGTTTTATTTTTTGCAATAATTGCAATTGCAAGATTTAAAAAATACGTAGCAACGCAGAGTATGCATACTTTTTGGATTATCCAAACTGATATGCCCGCAAGAGTCATTGAACAAACGAATGCTAGAAAACCAATTGTTGATATGTAGGCAAGAGGGTTTTTGAACACTTTAAAAATAGTGTTTGGTAATTTTGCTTGAATTTTATCCACAAGCGCCAAGAATAGAAATAATAAATATAGAATTACGCCCCAAATTGCAAGTGGTATTCCGAAAACAACTGAAAAATTTGTTTTTGCAACGCCATCGCAGTCAACAAAGTTGTTTACAGTGCAAAAACTTGGAATATTATCGTTTAAGAAGTTTGTTTTTATAAAAATATAAACTAAATCTATTGAGCAAATAAGCCCGATAATTGCGATTATTATAATTGCTAAATTTCTTTTATTCACGGCGCAAACTCCTTTTTGTTTATTATACATTAAATTATCAACTCTTCAATCAGATATTATTCTTGACTTAAACTCTTTTTTTGGTAAATTTGTATTTGGAAGATGTACTTTTGTTTTAAATATTAAGTATAATCTTTTGAAAATTAAATATGGGCGTGTGGCGAAATTGGTAGACGCGCTAGATTTAGGATCTAGTGGGGAAACTCATGGGGGTTCGATTCCCTTCACGCCCACCATATATAAAAAGGAGTGACTATTGTCACTCTTTTTTTAGTATAAGTCGTGAAGTGAGCAAACCGCTTCGCTATTTGCCCTCTCAGAAAATGCTCAATGGTTCGCATTTTCTTCGGCAGAGTCTTCACGTCCACCATTAAAAGAAGCTCTTTCGAGCTTCTTTTTTGTTTCCAATTCTTGCAAAATTTTCTTAAATTTATATACTAAAATTATGTCTGAAATGCTTATAATCTTTGCAGTAATTGCCTTCACTTGCGTTGTTGCAAACACAATATCTAGAAAACATGGTATGCCAGCGCTTTTGTTATTTATGTGTCTTGGTATGCTTTTTGGTTCAGATGGGATTTTTAAAATTCCTTTTGAAGATTATGATACTCTTCAACAAATTAGCACAGTTGCGCTTATTTTTATCATATTTTATGGTGGTTTCTCAACTAAATGGCAAACAGCAAAACCTGTAATTAAAGAAGCAACTTTGCTTTCAACTGTCGGTGTTCTTTTAACAGCACTTCTTACTTGTGCTTTTTGTTATTATGTTCTTTATTTGAATTTCGCTGAAAGCTTTTTGATTGGCGCAACCATAAGTTCAACTGATGCTGCTTCTGTATTTTCAATTTTAAGGTTCAACAAGTTAAATTTAAAATATTCAACCGCTCCTATGCTTGAGCTTGAAAGTGGTAGTAACGACCCTTTTTCTTATGTGCTCACAATCATAGGAATTGCAATTTATGTAGGTTGTGGGCTTGAAACTATTCCGCTACTTTTTATTAAACAAATTCTTTTTGGAATAGGTGTTGGTGTTGTTGTTGCCTTGCTTGCGGTTCTTCTTCTTAAAAGAACTAATTTAATTGCCTCTGCTGGGCTTTCAATTTTTCTTATAGCTGGCGCATTATTTTCGTTTGCCTTTGCAGATGTTATAGATGGCAACGGGCTTTTGAGTGTCTATATTTTTGGTATCATCCTAGGTAATGCTAAAATTCAAGATACAAAAGCGCTTGTCAATTTCTTTGATAATATTACCTTTATGGCGCAAGTTTTAATCTTCTTTATGCTTGGGCTTACTGCGTTTCCAAGAAACATTCCGCAAATCTTTTTAGTTGGCACTTTGATATTTTTATTTATCACATTTGTTGCTCGCCCTGTTTCCGTTTTTGCCCTTTTGTTGCCATTCAAGGCAAAAGTCAATCAATGTGTTTTAATTTCTTGGGCTGGGCTTCGTGGCGCTGCTTCAATTGTTTTTGCTGCAGCAGTTGTAGCAGGAGTTGCACTTCCTGAAAAATATGATTTATTTCATATAATTTTCTTGATTGCGCTTTTATCTGTTTCAATTCAAGGTACACTTTTGCCTTATGTTTCAAGAAAATTAGATATGATTGATGATAAATCTGACGTCACAAAAACATTTAACGATTATCAGGAAGAACTTGCTTTTTCTTTGATTGAGATGAATATAGATAAAAATCATATATGGAAAAATAAGCTGATTAAAGACATAACTTTCCCCGAAAATACCCTTGTGATTACAATCAAAAGGGGGGATAAAAACCTCGTTCCAAATGGGAACACTGAAATTCTTGAAGGAGATAATATTGTCCTTAATTCTCCTGTTTATAATTCAAAAGCAGGCGTGCTGGATGAAATTTTAATTAACTCAAAACACAAATGGAAAGATAAAAAAATATCTGAAATTAATTTAGGTGAAGGTAAATTAATTGTTATGATTTCAAGAAATGGCAAAACAATTATTCCAAAAGGAAGAACTGTAATTAAAGAAGGAGATACTTTGGTTCTTTATAAAGAATAGTTGTTTTTTTATTTTTGTATTACAATGCTTATAGTGTATTTTATTGCGTATTTTCTTTGTAATTTAAGGATTAAGAATGAACTACAAACTAATTGACATGAAAGTTTTTGGAGATGATAGAGGGCATTTAATCTCAATGCAAGATAATGTCAATTGTCCTTTTGATATTAAAAGAGCTTTTTATATTTTTGATACAAAACCCGGGGTTGCTCGTGGAGCGCATGCTAATCGAAATTCGGAATTTTGCTTAATTGCAATTAATGGAAGTTGCAAAGTTAAAATTGATGATGGTAAAACTCAAGAAATTGTTAAACTAAATGACCCAAAAACAGCACTATATCTTGATAAAATGCTTTGGAAAGAAATGTATGATTTTTCATACAACGCAATGTTATTAGTTTTAACTAATACTTTATATGATGAAAGCGAATATATAAGAAATTATGACGAATGGCTAAAAGAGGTTAATGGTTAGTGTTTAGCTTGCAAAATTTCATATTTGAAAATAAGTTAACAAGAAATGAACTTTTAAATTATTCTTCCAAAAGCGAAAATAATAAAAAGTTCAAAATAAGCATATATAGAAACCATTCTTTCGAATTAGTCGAAAATACAATTGTGCCTTTTTTAGATTATGCTAATATTCAAGCCGATTTTATTTATAGCGATTATGACGATTCTCTATCTTTTTTAAATTTAGATTTGAATTCAGATTTAGTCATTCTTTGGCTTGATTTCACAAGATATAATAATGAAAAAATTGACGAATTTATTCAAGAACGAGTCAAATATTTAACAGGCATTTATTCTAAAAAAATACTGTTCGTTCCTTTTGAATCAAATTTAAAAATAGAAAATAACAGCATTATCAACTATAACTTATCTAAAATTAAAGAAAATTTAGGCGAAAGATATCTTGATTTAAGGCTTGAAAAGTTTTCCGGCACAAAATTAAGCCCCAAAGCTTTAATTGAAATTTCAAAAGATTTAGGCCTAAACTATATCCCTTCTATACTTTTGCCAAATATCAAAGCTCTTGTTTTTGACCTTGATAACACTTTATACAAAGGTGTTTTAGGCGAAGATGGAATTAATGGAGTTGAATTAACCCCTGAACATAAAAAACTTCAAGAACACATCGTTGAATTATCTAAGCAAGGGTTCTTTATTTGTCTTGCTTCTAAAAATGAAGAGGATGATGTTTTAAAAATGTTTGAGGAAAGAAAAGATTTTCCGCTTCAGCTTAAACACATTGCAAAACATTATATTTCTTGGGAAGAAAAATCAAACGCAGTAACCGAAATTGCCAAATTTTTAAACATCGGAATTGATAGCATTTTATTTGTTGATGACAATATGGGTGAAATTATTTCAATGTTGAATATTCATCAGCAAATTAAATATATTTTAGCTAAAGATAATGCCGATATTACGCTTGAAATTTTAAAAAATTATCCAACAATGCTCAAATTAAACATCAAAGATGAAGATAAAATTAGAGCAAAAGACACTCAAGCAAACGAACAAAGACAACTTTTAAAACAGACATTATCAAAAGAAGAATACATTAAAAGCCTTGAAATTAAGTTAACTTATTCAATTAATAAAAAAGATCAAATTGCAAGAATTTCAGAATTAGCTAATAAAACAAACCAATTTATTTGTAATTATAAACGCTATAGTGAATCTGAAATTGAAAACTTAATGAACAATAAAAATTCAATTGTTATTTCAACAAAACTTGAAGACAAGTTATCTGATAGCGGAATAATTGGCGTTTGTGTGCTAAAAAATAATGAAAATCATCTTGAAATGGAAGAATGTTTTATTTCTTGTCGTGCGCTTGGCAGAGGAATAGATGATAATATTGTCTTTTTCCCAATTAAACTAGCTCTTGATAAATTCAACAAAACCAATTTAAAAATTGATTTTCAAATTGGAGAAAGAAACAAACCAGCTCAAAATTTCTTAGAAGAAAATTTAGCTGATTTTATAAATAAAATTTCACTTTTCAATAAAGAAATAAATCAAAATTTAGTAACAATAAAAATAGAGGAATAAAAATGGAAAATAAAATCATTGATATTATTTCATCGGTTTCAAAGCTAACAAATCAAGAATTAATCGAAAAAAAAGAAGTTGAAAAACTTTGGGAATCAATTACCCATGTTGAAATCGTTGTTGCTCTTGAAGAAGAGTTTGACATCATGTTTGAACAAGATGAAATTGCTTCTATGACAACAGTTTCAAAAATTATAGAAATAGTTAGATCAAAGGCATAATATGCAACACAACATTAAACAAAAAGGTTTTGCTTATTCAATTAGACCAATAACATTGGATGATGCACAATTTATTATTGATGTTCGTCTTGAAGATGAAGAAAGAAATAAATATGTGCATAAAATTTCACCTGATGTAAATTTACAAATCAATTGGCTAAATAAATATTTTCAGACACCAGATGATTACTATTTTGTAATTGAGAACAATTTAACTGGCGAAAAAGAAGGTTTAATTAGCATTTACAATATCAAAGATAATGTTGCCGAATGGGGTCGCTGGGTTGTTAAAAAAGGCTCAATGGCAGCAATTGAAAGTGTTGATTTAGTTTATAAAGTTGCTTTTGAAAAATTAGGCCTTGATGAACTTTACACAAAAACAATCGAAAACAATACTTCTGTTGTAAGCTTCCATAGTTCAATAAATGCAAAATTAAGACAAACTTTAGTTAATGAAGTTGAGTTAGAAAATGTTAAATATAACGTTGTTGAACAATTTGTTGATAAAGAGCATTATTTTTCAAACGTTAAAAATCTACTAGAAGAAAAAGCGCTTAAAATTTTCCAAAGAAATTTAAAAGTTTCACTTGGCGGTTTTGAATTTCATCATATAGGCGTAGCTACAAAAGATATCGAAAAAGAATTTAAAAGCTATGCAATGCTTGGTTATTCAAAAGAAGACAAGTTTGATGAAGATTTAAATCAAGGTGTTAAAGGGCTTTTTATAACAGCAAAAAATCAACCAAGATTAGAACTTTTAGAAAATCTTGAAAATTCAACAACGCTTGATTTTTGGTTAAACCAAGGTGTTAAAATGTATCACTTTGGATATTTAGTTAAATATATCGAAAAAGCATTTGATGTTTTTACAACAAAATTAAGAGCAAAAATCATTTCACCAATGAAAGAATCAACTTATTTTGGTAAAAGAATTTGCTTTTTGATGATGAATAATATGTTTATGATTGAACTAATTGAGGAATAAAGATGGATTACAAAGAAAAAATTCAAAAGTTAGTTAAAGACATAAAAGCACAAGGCATTGAAACAATATGCTTTTGGCTTCCAGCATTTAATGTTGGAGGAGGAACTTATTATTTATGCAAACTTGCGCAATATCTTGTTAAAAATTCTGATTTAAAAATATATTATATGGATTATCCAAATGGTTATCCTAGCAATCTTTTATCTGAAACGCCTGAAGTTAAAATTCTTCATTATGATGAAAAAAATCTGCATTTTCCAATTAAAGAAAAATGCGCAATTATCACAAACAGCACTCGCGTAATTCAAATTCCAAATATGCGTTCAGATAACAAACTCCTGTTTTGGCATTATGAAACAATTCCTTGTGGTTGGGATGTTGTTTTAATTGATAACGAAGCAAAAAACTATATGAAACTTGCAAAGAAAAACAAAGCAATGGTTTACCATGATTGGTCTGCAAGAAACAGCATAAGTATGTATAAAAATTCAAACTTTAAAAATAAAGACTATTTACACTTATATACCGTACCAAAAGAAGTTTTTGCAAATGAAAATATTATAAATAAAGAAGAAATCAACCTTTGTTTCTTATCAAGATTAGCACCAGACAAAAAAGAAAGTCTTTATTATTTAATTGAAAATTATGCAAGATATCGCACAGTTAAGAAAAAAAGACTTCATGTTATTGGGGATGGCAGAAGTAAAGATGAAGTGCATAATTTCTGCAAAAAATATGAAAATGAAATAGAATTTATTTTCACCGGAACAATTCAACGTGAAAATCTTGATGAATATTTAATAAACAATGTGGATATTGTTTTTGGAGTAGGAACTTGTGTTCTTGAAGCTTCCGCATTAAAACTTCCATCTGTTGCAATGATTATGAGCAGCAAAAAATTAAATGAAGACGAAGCATATTTTGCATACAACACAAAAGAATATTCAATGGGTATTTTGGATATTCAAAAGAAAGATTTTAAAATTAAATATTCTAAAATCAAGGAAATAATTGATGCAGTTTACAGTGTGAAAAATGGCAAAGCTATAGAGGGCGAAAAATGTTATCAATATTTCATGGATAACCATGCTGATTATGACAATATTGTATCTAAATTCTTGACCTTCATTAAAAATACAACACTAACATATAAAAAATTAAAAAAATGTATTCATTTCACTCCATACTCAACAATTACTGTTGAAAAGGTCGGGTCTAATAAATTGCCATTATTAAAGAAAATTACATACGCAAATGTAACAAGATATTACTTTTTAAATATCTTAATAATAAAAAAAATAACTGAAAACAATGAAACTAAATATCGCTTATTAGGAATTAAACTAGGTGCTTCAAAGAAAAAAGCTCCATACAGATTCCCTACAGCACAATTTATGGATGGAAAGAAGGTCTAAATGAATCCCGGACAAAAACACTATATTAAGCTTTTTAATATGAGGCTATTAAAAATTAAAGCAATTACCGCTAATAGTTTTGATGTTTATTTATTTTTCATCCCATTATTATCCATCAGAACATCTGGCAGAAAAACAAATATAAATTTTCTTTTTATTCAAAAAATGTACGAATCAATTAAAAAACATTATAGCAAAATTTTTAATGCTAAAAAGAATAGAAAAAGCAAACAAGAGATTTTGCAAAGATTCAGAAATGGTGAAAAAGTTAAAATTTGCTTAATGGTGCAAAGACCAGGAACATGGTGCTTTGATTATTTATACAAGCTTTTAGAGCAAGATTCTCGTTTTGAACCAATTGTCTTTATATTGCCTGACCCTGCTTATGGTGTTGAAGCCCAACTAGAATACATTGATTTAGTATACAAAGAACTAGAGCCAAAAGGTTACAATATTATAAAAGGACGAGACACTACAACAAAAAAATTTGTAGGGATAAGAAAAGACATCAATCCAGACATATTCTACTACACTGACTTTGGCAAATGGCACTACCACAAAGAAAATTACATTACTTACTTTTTGGATAAAATTTCATTTCTAACGGATTATGGTTTTTCGGTAATGGATGATCAATTTACTTGTATATTTGAATTAAATAACCTTGTTAATTTATATTTAAGACCAACCATCTTCCATAAAACAATGGCAGAAAGACTAATGAAAAACAAAGGCTCAAATGTAGTCGTAACAGGAAGCCCAAAATTAGATACATTATTTGATAAGAGTTTTAAACCGACAGACATTTGGAAACCACAAGAAAAGCCGAAAAAACGCATTATTTGGTCTCCTCATCATTCAGCAAGTGAAAAAAATCCAGATCAATGGATGATGGATTCATTCTATAAGCTGTACGATTTTATGCTTGAAATTGCGGAAAAATACAAAGACGAAGTCCAATTTGTTTTTAGACCGCATCCGATTTTAAAATCATATTTAGAAAAAAAATGGGGCTCATATATAACAAAACAATACTATGACAAGTGGGCAAAAGGCACAAATACTCAATATTATACAGGCAATATAAATGACCTTTTTGCAACTTCCGACGCGATGATTATGGATTGTCTATCTTTTATGGCAGAATATACTGCTTTTAACAAACCTTTATTTCATACAGCAACAGACACTTGCCGTATCAAATTAAATGAATTTGGAGAAATATTATATAAAAATTTCTATACACCAACTAATAACTTAGAAGAAAACATTGAAAACTTCATTCAAGACGTTGTAATTAATGGAAATGACTACAAAAAAGAACAAAGAACACAATTTGTTCAGCAATATTTCGGAAAAATTAACGGCAAAACAGCTTCTGAAAATATTTACGATGAAATTATTAAATTCTTAGAAAAAGGAGAAGTATAAAATGACTACTATTGGTCTAATTATCGCAGGTGGAGTTGGCGCAAGAATGCAGCAGGCTATTCCAAAACAATTTATGACAGTTTTTGATAAACCAATTATCGCATACACTATGGAAAAATTTGAAAATCATCCAGCAGTAGATGTTATAGCTGTTGTTTGCCTTGATGGTTGGGAAAATATTTTAACAAGTTACGCTAAACAATATAACATAACAAAATTTAAACACGTTTTCCCTGCAGGTTTAGTTGGTCAAGAATCAATTAAAAACGGCATTATGGGTCTTGCTGAGCATTACGGAGATGACGCTATAGTTTTAATTCATGATGCGATAAGACCAAATTTATCTAAAGATATCATTTCAGATTGCATTGGTTCAATTGAAAAAAATGGCTTTACTGTTGTTGTTGTTCCATGTAATGAAGCAATGATGGAAACTTATGATTTTGAAAGTTCTGAAAAATCATTCCCAAGAGATAATCTAAAAAGAACTCAAACTCCACAAGGAGCTAGATTGGGTCAACTTGTTGAGCTTCATAAAAAAGCAAAAGAAAAAGGAATAACAAATTCTATCGCAACTTGCACATTAGTTACAGAAGTTGGTGATAAAATCTATTTTTCTGCTGGCTCAGGTAAAAACGTTAAAATTACAACTCAAGAAGATATCGATATTTTTAAAGCTCTATTAAAACAAGGTGAATAATGTATATAACAAATAAACTGTATGAAAACGACATCAAAAAAGTAATTATTGAAGATTTTTCTTTATTTAAAAATAAAACAATTTTTATAACAGGCGCAAGCGGATTGGTAGGCTCTGCTATTGTTGATATTTTAATGTTTCTAAATGAAAAATTTAATTATAATATCAATATTTATGGAACTTTTTCAAGCGAAAAAACTTTTGAAAAAAGATTTCCAAGTTATAAAAATAATCCGCATTTTCATCCCGTTGTTCAAGATATAACAAATATTTTTGATTGTGATTTTAGCGTAGATTACATAATCCACGCAGCAAGTAACACTCATCCGCATTTATATGGAACAAAACCTGTTGAAACAATCAGATTAAACATTTTAGGAACATTGAACGTTTTAGATTTTGCAAAGAAAAACAAAAACTCAAAAAGCTTATTTTTATCAACACTTGAAGTCTATGGCTCAAAAGATAATATTGAAGCTTTTGAAGAAAACAACATTGGTTTTGTAGATTTTATGAAACCAAGAGCTTGTTATCCTGAAAGCAAAAGAACTTGCGAAACATTATGTCATTCCTATATTCAGGAATACAAAATGAATATCAACATCGCAAGACTTGGTTATATATATGGTCCAACAGTTAAAATGGACAGCACAAAAGCAGATGTTCAATTTTTAGCTAAAGCACTAAACAATGAAAACATTGTTATGAAAAGTGCAGGACTTCAAAAACGCTCTTATTTATATGTTTTAGATACAGCAGCAGCTTTATTAACAATTCTTTTAAAAGGAGAAAATGGCGAAACATATAATGTTGCAGCTAAATCTGGAAATGTTTTATTAAGAGATTATGCTAAACAATTAGCTCATATCGCCAATGTTGAAATTATCTTTGAAAATGCATCAGAACAAGAAAAGCTTGGATTTTCAACAGTTTCAAATTCAACTTTAAATGGCGAAAGAATAAAATCATTAGGTTGGAGTGAAAAATTCACATTTGAGGAAGCAATAGAACACACATTTAAAATTAAAAAGGAATTAGAATGCTTGAAAGTTTAAAAGAACAAGTTTTTAAAGCTAATTTAGAGCTTGTTAAGTATAATTTAGTAATATTTACCTGGGGAAATGTTTCAGCTCGCGAGGGTAATTGCGTTGTAATTAAACCATCTGGTGTTGATTATGACACTATGAAAGCTGATGATATGGTTGTTTTAGATTTAGATGGGAATAAAATTGAAGGAAAGTATAATCCATCTTCTGACACTCCAACGCATTTAGAATTATATAAAGCATTTCCTAAAATTAAAGGAATTACTCACACACATTCAAATTACGCTACTTCATTTGCTCAAGCTGGAAAACCAATAGAAGCCTTTGGCACAACCCACGCTGATTATTTTTATGGCGATATTCCCGTTACTCGCTATTTAACAAAAGAAGAAACTGAAATTGATTATGAAAAAAACACAGGAAAAGTCATAATCGAAACATTTAAAAATAAAGATTATATGGCAATTCCAGGGGTTTTAGTTCGAAGCCATGGAGTTTTTTCTTGGGGAAAAGATGCGCACAATTCTGTTCATAATGCAGTTGTTGTTGAAGAACTTGCAAAAATGAACTATCAATCACTAATGTTGAGCGAAGTGCCACCCCTTCTTCCTCAATATACGCTTGATAAACACTATGGTCGAAAACACGGTGAAGGTGCCTATTATGGACAGGTTGGTGTTTGATGGAAAAGAAAAGATATTATAATGTTGATTTTTTAAGAATTGTTTTTGTAGTTTTAATTGTGTATTATCACTTTATAAAAACTTCTTATGTGGCCGCATATCATATTCCGATTCTAGAAAATCTAGCAAAAAATGTTGGATGGGCGGGAACCATTGGCAATGCAATTCTTTTTGTTATATCTGGCTACTTTGTATTTTCATCATTCCTAAAATATCAAGAACCATTTATAAAATTTGCCATTAGAAAACTAATGCGTTTTTGGCCAACTTTAGTCTTTGCAGTTATATGCGTTGGTATTTTAGATTTATTTGGCTTGGTTAAATTTGATGTTGGACAAAATATCTTAAATATCTTTTTGATGACAGCGGGTTCTGGTGGATTGACCCAGAAGCTTACCAATTTGAATGTTACTTGGTTTATTTGCGCTTTATTTTGGTGTTCATTATTTTACTTTGCGCTTTTTAAAATTATTAAAAGTAGGTTTAAATTTAATTTTGCTGTTTCAATAATTTCATATTTCAATATAGTTATCTATCTTAATTCACCATTGAGAGATTATCAGGTTGTTCATGGTATTTTTTCAAGAGCAGGTGCAGTTGCAATGGCCTTGATTGGTTTTGGGATACTACTTTACCAATTTTTCAATAAAATTAATTGGGATAATGTAAAAACCAATCCAATTATTTTAACACTTTTAGAAGCTGGTTTAATATCATATTTAACTTGGGGCTGTGTATTTAAACGCTTCAAGGAAACATATATGGTAATGCTTATTGCATCAGTTTCTCTATTTGTTTTGTTTTTAATAAATAGGGGGTATATTTCTAGATTTTTCAATAGACCAATATTTTCGTCAATTGGAAAATATGCTTTTGCAATTTATATTATGCAGGAAGTTTCTTTTGTTTTCTTTAAAAATTATATTTGGCGTAATGAAATTTTAGTTACAACTTACCCAGTTTTGACAATTTTTATTAGTTTAGCTTTGAGCATCTTCTTAGGTGTTCTGACATACCACCTTGTTGAGAACCCTTGCGCAAAATATTTGAAGAAAAATTTATTGGATAAATACGATGATTATTTTAAGCCGCTCGAGAGAGAGAGAGAGAGTAATTGCGCCTCGAAATCTTGATTTTAGTCTTAGCAAATTATTTTCTGGTTCTGTCTTGTTAAAATTTACCTAGCTGGTCACTTGACAAAACATTTGACTATACTTCTTTAAGTGTTATTATTTTTTTGGAATTATAGGGAAACTCCGTAAAACGGGACTATGCCGTAGCAGTAGTGGAAAATTTCCGAGTCTGAATACCTGTAATTTGGTTAATACTTGCGAGCACGAGGAAATTTATGAAAAAGATTTTTACAACTTTTGCGGTCTCCGCAATTCTTTCAACCACACCAGCCTTTTCAATCGATGAAGATTGGATTTATTTAGATCCTTCGCAAAGCGAAGAAAATTCAGCACCTTTCACCCTTAAAGGCTACGCCAAAGAAAGGCAAATTTATTCTTACGGAAATTATGCTGAATCAATTGAATCTGCAGGCGCAAACGTTGATGTCATAACTCAAAAAGACATCGAAAGACAAGCCTCTCCAACTCTTTCTGAAATTTTAAATCAATCTGCAAGCTTGTTTGTTCAAAATTCTAACGGTTCAGACGGCTCAATTTCAACAATTAGGATGCGTGGCACTGATAGAGTCAGAATGACAATAGATGGCGTTCGAGCAGATAGACCATCTCTTACAACCCCTGGGGTTGAACCGCAATTTTTATTAAGTGATGATTTAGAACGTGTCGAAATTATTCGCGGCCCACATGGAAATGTCGCAGGAACAAACGCATCCGGCGGGCTTATTGCGCTTCAAACAAAACGTGGCAGAGGTCCTTTTAGGGTTCAGCTTGGCTCCGAAATGGGTAACCTCGGCACATTTAAAGAACGTTTTGCAATTTCAGGCGAAGCAAAAAACACAGATTATTACATGGGGCTCACTTGGTATAAAACTGACGGTGGAATGAGCGTTACAAATCTTGGGAAAATTATAAATGATGATTATAACAATCTAAGTCTCGTAACTAACATTGGACAAAGGTTGCTTGACCAAAAAGCCGAAGTTCGCAACATTTTTAGATTTGCTCGCTCAAGAAAAGACCTTGGAGTTGGTTATCAACAAGCTTTTCCTTATGGGCTTTACCAGTCGCCAAATAATTATGCCTTAAATTATGACATTATGAACACAACTTCATTTACGCATAGTCCAAATGAAAAATATGACTATGATGTTAAATTTAGTTTATATAGAAACAATAACAATAACTATATTTTGCCTGACAATTTATCTGGCGACCCGTTTTATGAATCAATTTCAAAAATATATTCAACAAGGCTTAATGCCCAAACCCAACACAACTACAAACTTGCAGATTGGAACACTCTTTCTGTTGGTTATAATTTAGAAGCCGAGTTTATTGACGGGCACACAAAAGATTTTTCCATGTGGTCGCCTGCGAACTTTAATTCTTATGACGGGCACACGGTCCAAAACGATGTCTTTATTAATGATGTAATTAACATTGCTGATAAGCTTTTTATCAGAGGTGGCGCAAGGTTAATTCATAATTCTAGTTTTGGCACATATGTAACACCAAATGCTTCTGCGGCATTAGTTCTTCCTACATTTAATATTGATGGCGCTAAAACAAAACTCAGAGCTTCTTGGGGGCATAGTGTTAATAATCCAACTCTTTACCAAAGATTTGGAACTGTTAACTCTTCTTATATGATTTCTCTTGCAAATCCTAATCTTGAATCTGAAAAAATGAATAGTTGGGATGTTGGATTTGTTCAAAGTTTTTATGACGAAAAACTTTCCTTTGATGTTAGTTATTTTAACAGTGATTATAAAGACTACATTGGCTATGCTGGCTCAACTGACCCAATCACTTGGCTTTACACTGGTCAATATATAAACGTTGATAAGGCCGAAATTCAAGGTGTTGAAGGAAAAATTACTTGGGAGCCTATAAATTGGTTTAAGGCAACTGCAAGCTATACTCACACTCATTCAAAAGACAAAACTACAGGTGCAAGCCTTCCTGGCTGCCCTGAAAACTCTTTTAAAACCATTCTTTATTGGACACCAAGCGATGTTGTTAATTTCTTTGCAGGTCTTGAGGCAAATTCAGGAAGATATATGACAACTGCTACTAATTCTGATAAAACAGATAGTTATGTTGATGCAAAACTTGGCACAAAAATCAGATTGTTTAAAAATGATTATTCTGAAATTTCTTTAAACGGAGTAATTTATAACCTTCTTGATCAAGATATTTCAATGTATAAGCAAAATGGAATTTCATATTATGCGCCAGGAATCCACTTTAGGGCAGGAATTGGCATGGAATTTACTTTGCCTGAGCGCAAACAAAAAGATGATTTATGATATAGTTGATGTATGGCAATTAAGAAAAAGCTAACTATAATTTTTATATTATTTTTATTATTGATTTTGTCTTTGTATCTTGCAATGTATGCAGGATACAAAGATTTTGGTATTAATTTATTTGCAAAAGCATTTAACTTGGGAACAGATGATGATAGTTTGATTTTATCAATTCTTAGATACCCTCGTGCTCTCAAGGCGTTCGTTGCAGGTGCTTCACTTGCGCTTGCAGGGATGTTTATGCAAGCAGTTTCAAAAAACCCTCTTGCAGAGCCTTATATCACGGGTATCTCCTCTGGTGCTGGGCTTGGAATTGTTCTTTCGATTTTATTGTTTAATTCTGTCAATTATTCATTCTTTGGTTTTTTGGGTGCACTTATATCATCAATTCTTGTTATTTTATTTTCTGGGCTCAGTCGTTTCAGTGTTGTAAAATTAATTCTAATTGGGCTCAGCGTTAATATTTTTGTAAGCTCTTTGATTTCTTTAATTATTCTTGTTAATCCAAATAAATCTTATACAATGATGCTCATTTTATCTGGTGGGGTTACAAACAATGAGGTAATATCTAATTTTTCCTTAATTTTAATTTTTATTGCACTTTTAATTTTTGCTTTTTTCCTTGTGCCTAAACTTAACTATTTAAGGCTTGATAGTGAACTTCTAGAATCTAACAAACTTGGCAAATATTCTAGTGTAATTTTGATTATTATTCTAGCCTCGTTTTTTACTGCGCTCAGTGTGTTTTCTGCTGGAATTTTAGGCTTTGTGGGTATAATTGCGCCCCAAATTTCAAAAATGCTTTTTGGATATGATTACAGGTGGCTTTTTGTATCTAATCTTTTAATTGGAAGTTCTTTGATTTTATTTGCGGATTATCTTGCAAGAATAGTAATTTATCCACTTCAGATGCCTCTTGGGCTTGTAGTGGCATTTATTGGTGCTCCTGTATTTCTCTATTTTTTGACCCGTAAAGGAGAGTTTTTAAATGATTAAACTTGAAAACTTGACCTTAAGTGTTGAAAATAATTTAACTATTTTCAAAAATGCAAATATTGAAATTCCAAAAAATAAAATTACTGTGCTTGTTGGGTTAAATGGCGTTGGAAAAACCACTTTGCTCAAAATAATAGCTGGCATTCTGAAGCCTCAAAATGGCAAAGTTATAAAAAAATCAAAAGAACTTTTTTACCTTCCGCAAAGAATTAAATACCCAAAAGGGATAACTCTTTTTGAATACATTGAATCATCTTTTTATAAAAAGAACTGGAAATGGTTTTTAAATTCAGAAGAAAAACAAAAGATTGAAGAGACTCTTGAGCTTCTTGAACTTTCTGATAAAAAAGATACATTTATTGAAAATTTAAGCTCAGGTGAACTTCAAAAAGCAAATATAGCACTTGGGCTTGTGTCCGATGCGGATACGCTTCTTTTAGATGAACCTACATCTAATATGGATTTAATTAACCAAATTAAAGTTTTAGATATCTTGAAAAAGCTTACAAATCAAGGAATTACTTGCCTTGTTGTGCTCCATGATATAAATCTTGGAGCAAGTTATGGTGATTATTTTATTGGGCTTACAAAGTCTAATGATGTTATTGTGAAAAATCGGCCAGAATTTTTTACTCCTGAAATTTTAAATAAAATTTACGGGATTGATTTTAAGGTGATAAATAGTGATAAAGACTTCCATATTCAGATTTTTAATTAGTTTTTTTGTGCTTATTTTTGCCTCGCCTGTGTTTGCAAAAACATATGTAAGCCTTACTCCTGTTGCAACTGAAATTATTTACTCTCTTGGTGCTCAAGATAAACTCCTAGGTGTATCATCTGCCTGCGATTATCCTGTTGGTGTTAAAAATAAACAAATAATTGGTGATACATATTTTGTTAATATGGACTATATTGTGCGCACCAAACCTGATTATATGTTTGCTATGCAGTCTGCAAAACCAATGCTTGGCGAGCTTTCGCTTACAAAAACAGAACCAATTTATTTTGAATTTTCAAAAATTGACGACATATATTCTGCAATATTTAAAATCGCAAATTTAATAGATAAAAATAAAGAAGCAAAAATTTTAGTTAATCAAATTAAGTCAAAAATTGCAAAATACAAAACTAATAAACCAAAATATATCCTCTATGTTGTACAAACTGTGCCATTAATTACTATTGGCAAAGAAAGTTTTATAACTGATGTTATCCGACAATCTGGTCATAAATCTTTAACTTCCGATATTGCACATTATTATCCTGCAATTTCTCTTGAATATGTCATTAAAACGTCTCCTGATGTTATTATTATCTGCTTTGGTCGTGAAACAGATGAAATGAGAAAACTTTTTCCAAATTCTGAATTTATTTATTTAACTAAAGAGCAAAGAGACCTTATAAATCGCCCTGCGCCAAGGGTTTGGCAAGCTGTTAAATTCTTTTCTCAAATTTAATTGCTAAATTTTAAAATTTTTTCTATAATATTTTTGCATAGTTGCATAGGATATAGGAGTAGTTATGGAATTAAAAGGATCTAAAACAGAAAAGAATTTATGGGAAGCATTTGCAGGTGAGTCTCAAGCAAGAAACAAGTACACATATTTTGCATCTGTTGCTAAAAAAGAAGGCTATGAGCAAATTAAAGCTTTTTTTGAAGAAACAGCTAATAATGAAAAAGAACACGCAAAACTTTGGTTTAAAGCCTTAGGTGAACTTGGAAACACTCAAGAAAACCTTCTTGCTGCAGCTGAAGGTGAAAACTATGAATGGACAGATATGTATGCAAAATTCGCCAAAGAAGCTCGTGAAGAAGGTTTTGAAACTTTAGCTATTCAATTTGAAATGGTTGCAAAAATTGAAAAAACGCACGAAGAAAGATACAGAAAACTTCTTCAAAACATTAAAGATGGTAAAGTTTTTGAAAAAGAAGGTGAAATTGTTTGGGAATGCAGAAATTGTGGACACTTACACACTGGCGCTAAATCGCCTCAAGTGTGCCCAGTTTGCGCTCATCCTCAAAGTTTCTTTGAAGTTAGAAAAACTAACTATTAATAATTTTTTTATTATGAGGGGTGAAAATTTCACCCCTTATTTTTTATACACTTGAAAAACTTAAAACGAATGTTATACTGAAGATATCGAAGATATATCTTAAGAGTATGGTTTCCTCTATTTCTCAACAATCTAATTCTCTTGCATACGAGATGGCACAAGTTAGCGCCAGCTCTAGTTTGGCATCTTCATCTAAAATTGAAAGACTAAGCTATAATGGCTTATCTGAAACTGAAAAAGAATCTTTAAGGCAAAAATATTCTGCGGCTCTTGAAGAATATGGGCTTGATGATTTGGATTTATATGAGGAAATTGAAGCGCTTCAAGAAGGGGAAGACGGAGAATATTTAGACCTTAGTTTAGATACGGGCGATGAATCTGATGAGGTTTCATCTTATCGTAAGGATGTTTCATCTGAAGATGAAATTAGCTATTATGCTGATAAGTATGCTCAATTAACTGATGAGCTTGTGCCTCAAATAACATCAGTTAATTTAAACCTTTCTGGTTACAACAAGCTAAACTACAATAAAATAGCCTCGGCTTATGCGCCTCGCACAACATACTCCCAATCAAATGTTAAAGTTTATGCTTAATTAATTTGCAAGTCGCCTAAATCTATATTATTATTTTTTTATAGAGGTGGGTATGATTCGCAAAATTATTTTATTCTTTTTTATGTTTTTTGCACTTCCTGTAAGCGCCGCAGATAATATTTTTGTCGAGGCACTTGAGGATTACTCATCAATAAAACCTGCCAAAACATTTAAAGTCAAGCTCCTAAAACCTGTTCACACAGAACATATTTCGCTTTTGGAGGGCGACATTTTAAACTGCACACTTCACAAAACAACAAAAGCCAAACGAGGAAAACGTGATGCGCAAATTTACTTTATACTAGATAGCTATGTTGACATATACGGTGTGCATAAATTTAATCAAAAATTTCTGGCGAAATATTCAAAATCGGTTTTGAATTTGGACTCAATTAAATCAATTTCTCCTAAAACTGCAATTAAAAAAACTGTAAGCACTGTTGGAGATCAATTCCTTACTGGTGTTTCATATGGTGTTTCTTTTGTTGACGGGCTTGTAACTAATCCTGAAGGAAATCGCTTAAAATCAGGTGCAAAACAAGTTTATAAAGATTCTTTTCTCTCCTATGTTGAAAAGGGTGAAAATATACAAGTTAAGGCGGGAGACACTTTTTATTTTGTTGTTAAAGTAATTGAGTAAGGCAATGATTAGCCTCTTGTCTATGTCAGAGGCGGCAATTTTATTTTTCAAATTTTAGTTAGTATTTTAATTATGAAAAAATACTTTCTGATTTTAATTTTTATATTGCTTTCGCTATCTATGCTTTTTTATCTTATTAAAATTGCTTTATCTTCACACGTGAGGGTAAAGTTTGCTAACTTAAGACCTTTTCATTGCATTGTTCCTGTTTATTTTAAGGGCATAAAAGTTGGGAAAGTGTTATCTAGAACCCATTCGAAAGATTATAACCACACAATTTTAACTCTTGTAATTTATCCGCACGACCTCAAACTCCAAGAAGGGACTGTTGCGTATCTTAAAAGGCATAAACTTCATAACTATTTTAAGCAAGACTATATTGAACTTGTGTTTCCAGATACAAAAACCGATAAATTTTTGCCTAAAAATGCAACAATTGAAGGCAGAGCAACAATTGATATTGCTGATTTTGGTGCCAATCAGAATATTGATGAAATTGAAAAAATTAAAGATGATTTAGCTCAAAGCGCAGAAAATTTAAACTATGCTATTGGTGGTTTATCTGACCTTTTTGTAACCTTAAATGATATCTTAAAAGAGAATAAATCTAATCTCCACAAAACAACAACAAATGTTTCAAATGCCACGAATAATTTTTCAAATGTTACCAAAAAATTCGACAATTCAATTAATCAAGAAAAGTTAAATTCAACATTTGACGGCATTTCTGGCGTGTCTAGTAATTTAAACTCAACAACTTATTCAATTAACTCTAATATGGATGAAATTGATTCAACAATAGAAAATTTGCAAGCAATCACAAGCGATACTTGTGCTATTACAAAAGGGGTCAGAAAAACTCTTTCTAAGCCCTTTGGTGGGTTTAGACTGTTTTTTGGCCGTCCGATTTATGAAGAAAAATGCCGTTAAGCAGCTTTATGCGCTAATTCATCCCACATTTTATTTAGTGTTTGTAGTTTTAAAAATGCAACATTATCTTTGATTACGCCGTCTGAGAAAGCTTCAAGCACGTTTGTGAGTTTATATGTAAAACTTGAACTTTCGTCTCCGCCTGATTTGTGGGATAGTTCATGCATTGCGGTCGATATTGCTTCTGCAAACGAACATTTATCTAAATATTCTTTATCAATCCAAAACCCTTTTGATTTTCCTGATTCTGTTATTGCTTCCGCAAGCGTTCCTTCGTTTAATTTCTTTTGAGCTTCATTTTTGGCGTCAAATATATAAATTTTTGCATTAAGTTCATCTTTTGTAAATTCTTTTTTTAGAGATTCTGCCACTGCGTTTAGCGCTTCTTTAATTATTTTAATTTTCTTTTCTTGTGTTTTTGTCGGTGTAAGTGGGTTATGTGCTCTTCCGTTAGACATCAAATCATGTATATTTTTCATACCTATGTCTTCAAAACTTTTATCGCACACCATATAGCCTTTTCTGATTAAATCCAAAATTAATTCATCTGTTGCATTTGAAATCGCAACATATTTTTCTGGAAACTTGAATTTTAAATCCTTTTTCCAAATAGCAGTACTGCTCACAAATTTGCTTATCATTCTTGCAAGTGGGTTTTTTGCATCTTTTCCAACGGCTGTCCAATATTTTTCGCAAGCTTGAAGTAGTTTTCCTGTTTCTTCTTTAGTTAGAATTTCTTCTTCGCCATACCCACCTGCTAAATGTCTTCCAATTGCTTCTAGGTGTGATGCGTTTAGTGTTGTCCTGTCTCTGCTTGGGTCAACAACATTTTCGGGTAATTTTTCTTTTATTATTAAATTAAAGCCATCTAAACCATCGTAATTATTGTCAAATTCAAACCTTTGTCCTGCAATGTATAATCCGCCTTTTTGCCCTTCTGGCAAAATCTTTATTGCTAATTTTCCGGAGTCAAAATCTAAATTTTGAAAATCTTGATTGCTTGAGTGATAAAAACGATTTATTGTTTTTCTTAAAGATTCTAGTATTCCTCTGTCATCTGTTTCAAATTCAAAATAACTTCCGTCAAAAAATTTGTCAGCTTTTCTAATGTCATATGCCATAACATCTCTGCCTTCAAACAAAGTGTTATCCATTTTATATTTTACTTCCCAATTTTGAGAGCCAACATTAACAATATTTGCACCCTTTTCTTTCAAGAGTTTCAAAACAGTGATTTTTAAGCCTTCTCCGTAATTTCCTGCAGCCTGCGCATTATTTGATTTTTCTGAACCGAATAATAATGCTTTATCATGTGTATATGTACTGTTTCCGCTTATTCTAACTCTATATCTTCCATTTTCCAGTGGGGTATATTTTAATTTCACTCCGTCTAGTGTTTGACCATGCCCATCGTAAAAATTCTGTAAAACATCTCTTGCTATCTTGTCGTTGTCCCAATTTTGTAATGCATTATTATATTCTTTGCTTAACGATGTTGGTAAGTTGCTTTTTTCTGTTATTTCCCTCGCTTCTTCTTTGACTATGTTTAATTTTTTTCCGATAGGAACTTCAAATTCAAAGCCCCCTTCGGCTGAAATTTCTGGTATTTTAAGTTCTGGCACCACTGTTGTTGATTTTTGTATTTTAGGCAATTCTATTGCATTTTCAATTGTTTTAGCAATTTCTTCTTTGATTGGAGGGGACATTATGTCGTATGTTAATTCGCCATCTGTTATTTTCCCCTTTATTTCGCTTTGAATTTTTGCAGTAGTTTCTTTTGGGCTTATTTCTTCTGATATATATGTGCTGATTTTATTTTTTGCTTCCTCGAACGTTCTGTTTGCAGCTTCAAGTGCTTCATTTGCTGCTTTTAGTGTTTCATTGTTTTCTGTAAGTTCGGATATATTTCTTTGAAGTTTAGCAATTTGTCCTTTGCATTTGGACAAACCTCTGCTTCCTGCATATCCACCAAGCACAAGAGCAGATAGTGCTGTTGCAAGAATTGCTCCTCTAATTGTTTTGGGGTCTTTTTGAAGATTTTCTATTTCTGCTTTTGTACCAATATTTGTGTTGTTTTTGTTTTCTGGTTTTTTTATTTGATTGCTATTTATTTTCGCATGTGAAGTTATTATGTTCATCAAAATACACCCCAAAATTTGTATATTTTAATAAAAACATACTCATCTTAAAAATTGACGTAATTTTTAGATTGAAAAAAATTACACAACTTTATTATTTAAGCAATCGTGAATATGAATAACGCCAATTGGCAATTTGCCTTCAACAACAAATAAATTTGTAATTTTTTTCTCGTTCATAATTTTTGTTGCTTCTGTTGCAAGTGCGCTTGGGGCAATTGTTTTCGGATTTTTTGTCATAAGAGTTTGTACATTTTTATCAAAAGTGTTTGCCGTTAATATTCTTCTTAAATCTCCGTCAGTCAATATGCCCACTAATTCTGAATTATTGTTTATAAAACCAACGCAACCAAGCCTTTTTGATGTCATTTCAATTAATGCTTCTTGGATAGAAGCTGTTTCTGGAAGAATAGGAAGCTCGTTGCCTACGTGCATCAAATCAGAAACTTTTAAAAGAACGGAGCCGAGTTTGCCCCCTGGGTGTCTTTGGTTGAAATCTGTTTTAGTAAATTGCTTTCTCTCCATAAGTGCAACTGTTAAAATATCCCCTAAAACAAGAGTGGCGGTTGTAGATGATGTCGGCGCTAACCCTAGTGGGCAAGCTTCTTCGCCGTTTGGAAGTTTGAGAGTTATGTCTGCAAGTTTGCCAAGGGTGCTGTCTGGATTTTTTGTTATTGCAATAAGTGAAATGCCAAATCTTTTACAATAATTAAGAATGTCTGCAAGTTCTTTTGATTCTCCGCTATTTGATATTGCAATCACAATATCGTCTTCGCTTAGCATTCCAAGATCGCCGTGGCTCGCTTCTGCTGGGTGAACAAAAAATGATGGCGAACCAGTTGAAGCAAGTGAAGCAACAATTTTTTTTGCGATTATTCCAGATTTGCCCATACCGGTGAAAATAATTCTGCCAGTTGCATTCTGCATAATATCCAATGCTTTTGTAAGTGTTTCGTCAAGTTCAGCTTCTAAAATTCTTAAATTTTCGATTTCTTTATTGATTGTATTTTTTGCAGATTGTATATCTGACATTTTTGAGGCCGCTGAATTTGTTACATTTTGCATTTCAATCATTTTTCATTCCTTGTTTTGTTAACTTGATGATAGCACAAAAGTTCTATATTTACTCAAATTTCTCATAAATAGCTAACTCTTCAAATTCATTAAGTTTGATATTGTTTGTTTTTTTGAATTTCATCGAAATTTCTTCTGAGTAATCTTTTTTGCATTCGGTTTTGATTATTATTCTTTTTGCTAAATTTGCAATTTCGGGCAAATTTTTGCCTTTATTGTTTATGAAAAGTAAAGTATCAAACTCTTTTTCTATATTGCTAATAACATTTATATTTAACCCAACAATATTTCCAATAATTTTTGTTGAATAAAGTTCGTTTTCGCATTCGCTATATACCATTGCGTCGCAATTTCTTTTCGCTAAATATCTGCTTAGTGCGCCAGTATCTGGGTTAATGTCAATAACTTTTTCATTTTCTTTGAAATTTATTTCATCAAGTATTTTTTTCCAGTTTTTTAGATTATATTTTCCTTCCGATATAATTTCTGGTTCATCAACTTCCCAGAATGGTAGCTTTTCAAAACTTTTGTATAAATTCGTTTTTGAAAAATCAAATGATTCCCCACTAAAACATTCGAAGCAACTTTTTTTGACTTCTTCAAGTCCTTGTCCAATGTTTAAAAGTTTATTTTTTATTTTCCAAAAATGCGCAAGATTTTCAATAAAATACGTTATGCTTTCTTTTGGTTTTAAGCTTTTTGTTTCTTCTCGTATTTGAGATTGGTCGTAATCAACAATTTTTGCAATTAAGCCATTAAATATCACGTTGTCTGTCTTTGTGTCTCTATGGAATACTCCAAATTTGTGCTGTTCTAAAATTGCGAGCAAGACATCGGGCAGGCTAATTCCTTCCTTTTGTTCTATTTTTTCCATAATCATATAAGAGAAGTTTTGTGCATTTACACCGCTTGATTTTATTATTGGTTGACACATTGCGCCACAATTTTTTAAATAACTTAAAATTTCTGCTTCTTCTTTAAGACTATTATGTTTAAGCCTGTGTCTATATAATTCTAGTTTTAAAATATCATCATTATTTTCTGCAATCATCGAGTTTTTAACCGTTGTTGGTCTGGCGTTATAAAAACGCCTATTCTCAACAACAAAACTTTTTTTGTTGCAGAAAATTAATTTCAGGAAAAACCTTTTTATTTTATCTTTTAAGTTATCTTTTCCCATATCCTAAGAATACATTTTACAAATTTCATTGAAATCTTTAGTGTTTAAAATACAGAATGCTTCGACATAGTCTTTATCTTTAAGCATTCCCCTATATTGATTTAGCCCTAGTGCGTGATATTCATAATTTTTTTGCGATGTTTGCGAAGGGTAGCTTGCTATCATTTCTTTTTTTGTTTCTATAACATCTGTAATATCAACAAAACCATTCACAAAACTGAGCGCTGACCAAACTTCATAAAAGCAAATTTTTAAATTACTTTTGTGTTTTTTTGTTTTTAAAGCTTTATTTAAATTTATTGCAACTGCTTTGTGGTCAGGGTGTTGGTCGATTATGTTTGGTATAAAAATGTAATCATAGTTGGATATGTCAATTTGGGTGAATTTATCTTCTTCCCAAAGAAGTTTTTTATCTTCGCATTCAAGAAATGAATAATTTTGAATTTTGCAAATTTTCATTGCTTGGGCGAATTCGCTTTTTCTTGTTTCGATGATTTCGTCAATCGGGGCGCCCTTTACCCCTTTTCTCCCGTCCGTTAGTAAAATAACATCAAATTTATTTGAGTTAAGCGCAAGTGTGCCCCCCATTCCAATGCTTTCGTCGTCTGCATGAGGCGCAAGACAAAGTGCTTTTTCGCCTTCTTTAATTTTAAATTCATTGGGTTTTAAATTAATTGAAGCGAGTGCTTTTGAAAAATTAAATAAGTTTTTCTTGAACAGTATTTTTTTTATCATTCTGCTACCATATTTTCTATAATAACATCGCCAAATTGTTTCCAGCTAAGGCTTTCTGCAATTTCATGTGCGCATTTTGCAATGTTTACATATTCTTCGTGATTGTATAAAAATAAATCTGATACTTCGATAATTTTATTTGTTAAGTTTTCAATTTTATCTATTTCTCTTTTGAATATAAAACCATTTTTATTATCTTTAATTAGCTCTCTAACCCCAGTTGTGGAGCTTACAATGCTTGGCTTACTGTTTGCTGCAGCTTCTGTTACAACAAGCCCAAAAGCTTCGTTTAGAGAAGGCAGAACATAGCAATCAATGGTTTTATAATATTCATTCATATCTGCTTGCTTTGGAAGCAATTCAATTCTATCTTCAAGTTTTAATAGTTTTATTAAAAGTTTAAAAAACCCAGCTTTTTTAATTTTTGGAAATATTATTCTTGCTTTAATTTTGCTTGATTTTGGAAGTTTTGACATTGCGTATAATAACAAGTAGCCACCTTTGTTTAAGCCACCGCCAGCAATAGCGCCAAGTGTGAAATAGTCTTTTTTTTCTGGTTCAACAAATGCTTGAACGTCATCTGTTGCAGGTATTGTAACAAAAACTTTATCAGGGTTAAGTTTTAGGTTTTCAACATAATCTTCTTTCAAACTTTCAGATACTGTAAAAGTTGATTTGTCGTATGAAATATTTTTTTCTTGGTTTCTTATTTTTCTGTGGTTATATATTCTCAATACCTTGCTCATCAAAGGGCTTTTGCATTTTTTTGATTTATATCTTGATGAGTTTGAATGTAGTAGATTATTAGCAAAAGGAAGAAGTACATCGCTTGATAAAATGTAATCGTATGCTTTTTGCTCTAAACAAGCTTCTAAATCTTTTTTGAAGTGTTTTGAGTTAAAAACAGTGATTGAATTGATTCCGCTAACTGTGTTATTCCAAGTAGTTCCTTTTTTGCAGTAAATATCTATCTCGAATTTTTCTGATTTTACAAGTTGCTCAACTAGGTTTTTTGTTACTTTGTGCCCGCCACCTGAAAAACCTTTCTTCGTAAAACATTCATCAAGAGAAATTAATATTAACGCTAGTTTTTTCCTCATAAACCACCTTTTTTCTTTATTTTAGTATGAAAATGTGGTTATGACAAATTTGTAACTAACCCAAATAAACCGCCTGTGCCAATTTTTCTATTTGCTCCTTAATTTATATTTAAATATGAAAAAACTGACTTTGCATTATTGTAATTTTCCATTTTTATTTCTAATACTTTGTCTGCTAATTTGTTATATTGGCTGCAATAATCTTCTTTTGTAGCATAATTGCCATGAATCTCGTAATGTGCTTTATTGAATTCGTTAAAAATTTCCTCATGTCTTTTTTGCCATGAATCTTCTATTTCTTTTTTCGTATTCTCGAGCATTATGAATTTGTTTGTTGATAATTGCTTTAATATTTTGATTTGAATAATCGGGATTTCTGAAAACTTTGTCTTGAATTTGTATATGTATTCTCTAGGAACGGTGCCATTTATATGGCAATAATTTGTTAAGGCATCTGTATCTAAATTCATAAACCCATATAGATATGCGTAATATTCTACAAGCGCCAATTGGCGTTCATCACTTTTCTCGTTGCTTTTGTTGTGATTATGAACAAAATGTTCCAATTTTATTATTTTTTCGGTATCTGCGGCATTTATGTTGCCAATATTATTCACATCAGTGTCATTTGTAGAATTGTTATTATTTGTCTCATCTTTATTTGTATCTTCGTTTGTAAAATTTTTATTTTCGCTATTGGTATTTAATTTTGTTTGAAGTGTGTAGTTATTTGTCGATGTGCTTTTATTTGGTTCTTCCCAGAAGAAAAGCGTTGAAAGAAAAACGATTAATATGATAATGCTTGAAATTATTATATGGATACTTGTTGAGTCATCTTTGTTTTTTAATTCCTTATTTTCTGCTTTGTCCGTATTACTTGTACAATCCTCATCATCGACGCTATCTGTTATTTTGCTTGAGTCGTTTGCCAATCTCGCTAGTTCTTCTGGAGAAATTGATATTTCTTGGTATTTGTTTGCCATACATTGTTGTAATGCCTTTTCTCTTTTATCTCTTTTTTCTTTAATTTTATGCGAAATATCTTATGCAGTGCCAAGTAAATATAGGACAAAATTATTGCAAAGATTAACAATAAAGTTTAGTAATGGCAAGTCTGTTTCTTGAATTTCATCAAGATTTCCATATGTTTTATAATTATTTTGCCTTGTATAAATTTCACTTTTTTGAATTTCATCTTCGTTTGCGAATGGCTTTGCTCTTTTTTCTAACGCTATTTCATCGGCTTTAATAACGTGAAATACACTTGAAGCTAGCTTGATTAGTGTTACTTTCCCATCTGTTTCAAAGTTAAATTTTTTCTCTGCAAATTTCTTTAATATTTTTTTATAATATTTTAAGCGAGTATTAAAGACGATATTTATTTCGAAAGAATTTATATCAATCAGTTCGCTTACTTTAATTCTTGAATAATCTTTAATTAAGTCTATAAATGATTTTTTGCAAAACGTGAAAAAGGATTTGTCCTCAATTTGTGTTCGGTCTTCAAATATTTCAAATAAGGTTTTATACATAAAGAATGCCAGAATCATGATTTCTGTTTCTAGTACCCCATGTGCTGTTTTGTATTTGCTTTCAATTTTATTTGCTTCGTTTTTTAGTGCCCATGAAATATTTACAAAATTGTCCATGATGAACTTTTCGGAAATTATGTCAAATAAACTACTATTGTATTTTATTCGTGGCAGATTGTGTTCGTTAATATTATTGCAATAGGGGCAAAAATATGTATTTTCTTTTAGTGTAGAATTGCAATTTGCGCATTTAGCTGTATTTTTCATCAGGGATATCCTTTTTGTTTTATTCTATCATATTATTTTTTAATAATATACACACTATTTTAATCTTGCTTTTGTGAGTATTTACTTGATAAAACCACCCTTTTGGGTGGTTTAAAATGGTTGCGGAGGCAGGATTTTGCAAAATGAGCCAAAGAGAGCTTTTGCTCGATTTGTGCGAACTTGTACCTAATCGGTGCAAAGCGAACAGGCGAAGAATAAGCCTTGTGAGCCCGTATAAGTATGCCTCTCTAATTAAAAAACCACCCTTTTGGGTGGTTTAAAATGGTTGCGGAGGCAGGATTTGAACCTACGACCTCCGGGTTATGAGCCCGACGAGCTACCAGGCTGCTCTACTCCGCGGTACATGATTATAATATCAAAAAATATTTTTTTTTCAAGATTAGCGGGAGACGAGGTTCGAACTCGCGACAGCCTGCTTGGAAGGCAGGTACTCTACCAATTGAGTTACTCCCGCAACTGTTATTTGTTATACAACACTTAAATTTTTTTTTCAAGTTTTAATTATTTTCTTACTTTAAAATGTCTGAATATTTTGCCAAAAACCTTTCTTTAAAGCCTTGTGGTGTTTCAGTTTGCGGAGCTTCTTCTTTGTATATGATAAGATATTCATCTTTTCCAACCATTTTGAATTTATTCCTTGCAATTGCTTCTGCTTTATTTTGAGAATTAAACTCTTTTAATTCTTTTTTTAACTTGTCATTTTCTTTTTTTGCTTCATCTCTAAGCTTTTTAGATATCATAATTTTTGATTTATGACTAACGGTTTTTGCTAAGTTAATCCCAGCGCTTGCAGCGAGTTGTGCAACGCAACCAATTAAAACACATGTAAAGAAAGAATGATAAAACTTCCATTGAGTTCTTCTAGATTTTTGTTTATCAACAGTTTCTTCTTTCAAACTCTTCTTTTTAATTGTCGAAATATCTTTCATTGCCATGATTCAATTATACAATACCGCCTTTAAATTTCAATTATGATTATCGTTAAGAATAATGCCAAATTCTTTTTTTGTGCTAAAATTCAGATAAGGAGAATGAGGTTTTATATGACATTAGTTGATATTTTAAAATTTATATTTAAAGACCCTGCAGAGAGAAAAATCTCTAAAATTATGCCAATTGTTGATAGAATTAACCAGCTTGAGCCTGAAATATCTGCAATGACAGATGATGAATTAAAGGCGCAAACCGCTAAATTTAAAGAGTTTTTGGCAAGTCGTGAAACTTCATCTGACCCAAAAAAAGATAGAGAACTTGAAAAACGAGCGCTAGATTTAATTCTTCCTGAAGCATTTGCAACTGTTCGTGAGGTTGGAAAACGTGTTCTTAACATGCGCCATTTTGATGTTCAGTTAATTGGGGGCATTTTCTTGCATGAAGGTCATATTGCTGAAATGAGAACAGGTGAAGGCAAAACCCTCGTTGCAACACTTCCTGCATACTTAAATGCGCTTACTGGTAAAGGTGTGCACATTATCACGGTTAACGATTATCTCGCAGAACGTGATAAAAACTGGATGGGTAAAATTTTCGAATTTCTAGGGCTCACTGTTGGTGTTGTGCTTTCTTCAACTCGTGCATCGGGCGATGAAGTTGAGCTTAAAAAAATAGCCTATAATGCAGATATTACATACGGAACAAATAATGAATTTGGTTTTGATTATTTGAGAGATAATATGTCGCAATCTCTTGAAAATTGCGTTCAAAGACCTGTAAACTACGCAATTATAGACGAAGTGGACTCAATTTTGATTGATGAGGCTAGAACTCCTCTTATTATTTCAGGCAGGCTTGAAAAATCAGCAGAAACATATAAGCTTATGGCAAAAATTGCTCCTCAGCTTGAAAAAAATAAAGATTATGAGGTTGATGAAAAGAATAAGAATGTAATTTTGACTGAAGATGGTATTGATAAAGCTCAAGAGCTTTTAAATGTTCAAGAATTGTTCGATATTCAAACTCAATATGCTCATCATCTCTTACAAGCCTTGAAGGCAAAAGAGCTTTATATTAAAGACACTGACTATGTTGTTCGTGGTGAAGAAGTGGTTATTGTTGATGAGTTTACAGGGCGCTTAATGGAAGGCAGACGCTGGTCTGAAGGTTTGCACCAAGCGGTTGAAGCAAAAGAAGGTGTAAAAATTCAAGATGAAACTCAAACCCTTGCTAGCATCACTTTCCAAAACTTATTCAGATTATATCCAAAACTCTCTGGCATGACAGGTACTGCAATGACAGAAGAAGCAGAATTTGGCAAGATTTATAACCTTCCTGTAACCCAAATTCCAACAAATAAGCCTGACATTAGAAAAAATTTCTCCGATGTTATCTATAAAACTCAAATTGAAAAATACAACAATGTTGTAAATGAAATAGAACAAATGCATAAAATAGGTCGCCCTGTGCTTGTTGGCACTGTTTCAATTGATAAATCTGAATTTTTATCCTCTCTTTTAAAGAAAAGAAAAATTCCACACAATGTGCTAAACGCTAAACATCATGAAAAAGAAGCTTATATTATTGCGCAAGCTGGCCGTTTGGGCGCAGTTACGATTGCAACCAACATGGCGGGTCGTGGGACTGATATTTTACTTGGCGGAAACCCTGAATATCTTGCAAAACAAGATTTGGACGAAAAAGGAATTACACCAGAAAATTCTAAAAATTATCAAGAACAAAAAGAAACGGCGCTCCGCAGGGCTCGTGAAATAACGGAAATCGAACATGCTAAAGTTGTTGAGCTTGGTGGGTTACATGTAATTGGCACAGAACGTCACGAATCTCGAAGAATTGATAACCAGCTTAGAGGTCGTGCTGCTCGCCAAGGTGACCCTGGTTCAACAAGATTTTTCTTGTCGCTGGAAGATGATTTAATGAGAATTTTTGGTGGTGATAAGATTATCCACCTAATGAACATGATGAACGTTGAAGACAATATGGCGATTGAAAATCCGCTTATTACTCGCCAAATTCAATCTGCGCAAAAGAAAGTTGAAACCTACCATTTTGACGCAAGAAAAAGCGTTTTAGAATATGATGATGTAGTTAACGTTCAAAGAGAAAAATTCTACGTTCAAAGACGCGAAGTACTTATGGATGAGAGTGTTCATGACCATATTCTATATATGATAACAAGAGAAGTTGATAAAATCTTGTCTCAATATATTTCGCCAGATATGTCTCCTGCTGAATATGTTCCGAGTGAAATTAAGCTTATGACGGATGAAATTCATAGCGTGTTTCCATTTATGCGAGATATTACTACTGAACATATCAAAGATAAAAGATTTCATGAGCTATCCAAAACCCTTCAAGATAGGGCGCTTGAAGGCTATAAAGAACATGAATTGGGTTTAATTAATAATTTCAATTCTCTTGTTCAAAGATATGGAAGTGAATCTGAAATGCAAATTGCTTTTTCAAATGATAATATTTTAAGAACTATTGAAAAAGATGTTTTATTGAGCGTAATTGACACTAAATGGACAGAGCACTTAAATAGCATCGATATGCTCAAAGATAGCATTGGGCTTGTTGCTTATGGCCAAAAAGACCCATTAATTGAATATAAAAAAGAGGCGTTTAACCTCTTTAATTCAATGATGTCAGAAATTCAATCTGAAACAGTGCGCCATATAATTCGTGCGAGATTTGGCGTTCAGATTGTGAACAACGAGCTTGGCGATAGTGTAAATATCCCGCTCATTGATGACTAAATTATAAATTGTCTTCAAAAAGAACTTTTAATTTGCCTGCTTCTGGGTTGGAAAGTTCAATTTCGATTTGATTCAAGCCTTCTTTGATGCAATTTATGCCTTCTTCAAGCCTAAATGTGCACTCTTGACCTAATCTAAAATGTATTGGGTTTAATTCTGAAACACAATTTGCAAGTTGTTTTACATTTTGGGTAATAAAATAAGTTACTTCTTTTGAGAATTTATGTCCATTTATTTGAACATAATCAAACCCGCAAATTGCCCCAGGGCCAAGTACATTTTTAAGGTCAAATTCAATTGCACCAGCATCAAATCTTAAAGAACCTTTTTTGTAGATTCTTTTGATAAGGAAATCCGGTAAAACCGCCATATTATGCTCCTTTTAATGTAGTTGATAAATTTTATGGGTCTCTATATTTATTATAACACTACTTATGTAGTTTTTAAAGTCCCAGCTATCTTGAATTCTATGACTTTTTTCCCAAATCACAATTTTAAGATTGTTGTCTTTCTTTAAAAATACCGGCGGAAGGTAGAATTTTGTTTGATGAGAGTTACTTCTGATAAATCTTCCAATTTTCACATCATTTAAGTAAATGGTCGCCCTTCTGAATGGGGTTTTTCCCATATCGAGCACAAGTGGCGCAAAAGTATCTTCTCTAAAATAGTTATCATCTAGTTCAAAATCTTTAGAAATTGTCGCAATGTATGGTGGTTGGTCTTCTTTAATTTCACGGATTTCTTTTGAAATTTTGTTTCTAATATGCCATTCAATTTTTTCTTCGTTATCTGTTTTGAAATAAATTAGACCACGAGGTGAACCAATGTTATTTGAAAAACCTCTGTCAAAACCTAAGTTTTGAACAAGAATTGAAATTTCATTTTCTTCTTTGCTTAAAATTTCACTTGGCACATTAACTGAAATATGTTCGTCAATTTGCATTAAATTGTCATATTTATAGCTATTTCTGTTGAGCAACTCTTTGCCGTTTATGTAAATTGCAAAAATGTGCCTTGCGCTAATCGAAATCTCTTTTACTTTGTTTGAAATACGCCCCTTGTACCAGATAAATTCGCTATAAACATCAAGTGCAAAAGCGTCTTTGAGTGTGCCGTCTTCATTTTGTTCAACTTTTTTCCAAGCTGAATAATCGTAGTTATCTTCAAGCTCTGGTGCAGAAAATGAAACTTTGAAATCCGTTAATTTGATTTTTGTGAGTTTGGATGTATATTCAAGGCATTTTGAACTCCAGCCCTCATCTATTGTATAAGTTTTAATTTCTGAAGTTTCTTTTGTTGCAATTTTTCCGTTTGGATAGATAAAATCTGCACCAAAAATCACTTTTTCGCCTAATTTCCAAGCTTTAGAATAAGTTTTATGACTTGCAAAGATAAATTTTGTGCAACCAAAATCAACCTCTTCAAAATCTTCTTTATCGCCTGAAATTTTATGTATTTCTCCGTTTTTGTCTTTAATTTCCATTGAGTTTTTATAGTCTGAAATCAAAAATATGGTTTCTTTTGTGTCGTTTTTTAATCGAGCAAAAATTTCAAGACCTGATGATACAATCTTAGCATCCATAAGTTTTAAGTTTTCAGGCAAAATTTTCATTTCAAATGGGTTTAAGTCAAAATTTGCAACTCGAGTTTGCGCAAAATTTAAGTTTCTAACAAAATGCCACTTGCAGTTATTTTCAAGGTCTTCTCTTATCCAATGTTTGCAATTATCTGGTGCATTTGGCGCGTCATCTGTGCGCTCGGTTTGAGCCAAATTGAAGCTTTCAAGGAAGTAGTTTATCTCTTTTGCTTTTTTGAAATTATCTTTAATTATGCCTAGTTCGCTAATTGGTGCAGCGAAATCATAACTTGTGTAAACTTCATCAGAACTTGTGTTTTCGATGTTTGTGCCACCTATTGCCATGTAATGGTTAAAAGCGGTTATACCTTGTGCTAAGGCGGTTTTTGTCATTATGTTGATATGTTC
>JAFQLC010000014.1 GCA_017396695.1 bacterium | reverse complement strand
TGTTATTGCAGCAGTTACAATTCCTGCCACAATGCAACAATCAGCTGAAAAGAAATTTGCATCACTTGCAAAGAAAACCCTCTCAACTATTCAAAATGCAGTTGACTTAAAACTTACATATGTGCCACTCAACGCACAACAAATGAATATGCGCTTCTTTCAATGGCTTGCTGACGGCGAACAATTTGGATACGACACACTGAAAATTGTGGATCATACCGCAGATTGGACAAGAGTACAAACTGCTGATGGCACAATTTATCAAGTAACAAGCGAAACAAATGCTAATAACAAAATCGGGAAAAATGTATCCTTGAGAATTGATTTAAATGGCTCAGAAGGACCAACTAAATCAACTGTTCAAAGCGGACTTGTTGGATACCAAAATGCAGCGAGATTCTATGATGTTATATTTATATACTACAATGGCGACGAACACCTAAGAATACCTCCAAACTCTGATGCAGAAAATGATCGTGCGAGAAAGTATTTAGGAATAACTACCAGGAATTAAATCTGGCCTTCTAGCTTTAGTGCGCTCAAGTCTTTCATTCGCTCTGAATTTTTCAATTTCAGCATGATTTCCACTGAGCAAAACTTCAGGAACCTTCATTCCACGAAATTCTCGTGGTTTTGTGTATTGCGAATGTTCTAAAAGCCCACTTGAAAAACTATCATCGAGCGCAGACTCATCTTTTCCTAAAAAACCTGAAATATTCCTTGAAATACTATCAATTAAAACGAGAGCTGGAAGCTCGCCTCCTGTTAAAACATAATCACCGATTGATATTTCACGAGGTTTTAAACCAAGTCTAATCCTTTCGTCAAACCCTTCGTAATGCCCACAAATTAAAATTAATTGCTCATAATTTGCAAGTTCTTTTGAAATTTTGTGTGAAAAAGGTTCGCCCTGTGGAGTTAGCATAATGAGCTCAGAATTTTTAACCCGAGGAATACTTTCAACAGCATCAAACATAGGCTGACACATCAACACCATACCTTGTGAACCACCATATGGTGTGTCATCAACTTTTTTATGCTTATCGTGCGTAAAATCACGAGGATTAACAGTTGAAACTTCAATCACGCCTTTTTCAATTCCTCGTTTAACAATTGATTCAGAACAATAGCTTATAATTATATCTGGGAACAATGTCACAACATCAAATTTCATTCCAAAAGCCCCTCAATCGGTTTAATTATAATCATTTTACGCTCAATATCAACAAGAGGCACAAGCTCTTGAACAAATGGAATTAAAAACTGCTCATAATCAGGATTTTCAGGCTTGATACATAAAATATCATTGGCGTTATTTGTTCCAATGTCAACAACCTTGCCAATGTAGTCTTCATTATTATCAAAAACATTCAAACCAATTAAATCACTTGTCATAAATTCATCATCGTTTAAAGCTTCAAGAGCTTCTTCTTTTTGAATATAAATTTTTTCGCCTTTATATTCCAAAAGCTCATCAATAGAATTTATCCCTTCAAATTTCATAATTGCAAAATTTTTATGGATACGAGAAGATTTTACTTTAAACTTTTTCGGCTCATCAAAAACACGAACAAATACTCTTTTGAGCCCCAAAATCTGGTCTTCAGAGCCTCTTTGAAAACCAACTTTAGCTTCACCTTTGATTCCATGAAAATTTAAAATTTTGCCAATTGAAACAAATTTTTCCATAATATAAATTGTATCAAAAAAATTTTTCATTATATAAAAAATGTGCAATAATGATTTTGAAAAGGAATTAAGGTGAATAATATGAAAAAAATATTAGCAATATTTATCTTAATGATGTTCATAAGTCCAGCTCAGGCATTCTTCAAGAAAAAAGAAGTGCAAACTGGGCCAGAATATTATTCAGATACCGAATATACAACCCCGATTGAAGCAAAGCAAAAACCAAAATGGAAACCAGACGAAGAACAAGACCCAACAGATTCTCACTCAAAATATAAAAAAGTAACAAAAGATACAATTATAATGGAAGCGCTAGAGATGCTTTCAGGAACTGCAGGAGAATTTTCTCAAGATGCAATTCTTGGAAATAACCTCTCAGAAAAACCAATTATGATTGAGTTTGCTAACCTATCAAACTTTGACATAAAATACACAAATTTTGATGCACTTGGCTGGAAACAAAAAGGAAGACTGTACATCTATATCAATGTAAAACATCAAGATGCCCCAAAAGAAGCTCTCGCAGCGCTACTAGCCCATGAAGCAATTCACCAAGATGAACTTAATTCACTGAACGAAGAAACATACGCTTGGACACTTGAAGCAGTTGTTTGGCAACAATTACTTGAAGAAAACCCAGAAATTGCACGCATTGAGCACCCTTTAGTTGAACGAGAAAACATCATCAACAAATTATTTGTTAAAGGAAATTACACAAACGAATATATAAGAAAAAGCGTAATATCAAACATTGGCTACCAGTCACTTCCATCAAGAAGCCCAGGGTTTGAAGACGATAAATAATACCTAAAATTGCGCAAATTCACCAAAATAATGGTTATATTTAACTTCATGAGCTATGTCAGATGGCATTCCATGCCCTGCAAAAACTTTGATATTGGGGCTTAATTTAAAAAGCTTTTCAACAATACTTGTTCTTATTTGTTTGAAATCACTATGTGGCAAGTCGCATCTTCCAATTTCTTCATAGAACAAAGTGTCACCTGTAAAAAGCATATCATCAGCAAGATACGAAACAGAGCCTAATGTGTGCCCAGGGGTTTCAATAACTGAAATTTTATTATCGCCAAGTGTAATTTCAATTTCTGAGTCAAAATATTCATCAACTTCAAAATTTTTAACCGAAGGACAACCGAAAAACATAGTTTGCATCTTAAGTGCTTTAATGAGTTCAAAATCTTTCTTATGCGCAAGAATTTTAACATCAGGATATTTAATTTTCATATCAAAGCACCCGCCCACATGGTCAAAATGCCCGTGAGTGAGCAAAATATATTTCAAATTTAAGGGTTTTGAAAGCGCAATACATTCTGCAGATTGACTATAAACATCATCTATAGAGACAATCTCGGAGCAATCAATAAGAGCGCATTCGCCCGAAACATCGTCATATAAAAGATAATTGTTTGCCCCTAAAATTCCAGCCGTATAATTTATAACTTTTAACATGATTCCTACCTTGCGAGCAATTTTAGCATATTCAACATTTTTTTAAAAGAGTATGGGGTTTTAATTTTTGCAAATAAATCAAAAACAAGAATTTCAAGCTCCTCTTCAGAAAGCTCAAAATGCAGGGCAAGCTCAGAAATATACCTTTCAAGGCAAGCAAGGGCACGAGAATAATTATCAAAATTAATATCTAAATCATCGTACATCATAGTACTAATAATACAGACACCGAATTATTTTTTCATTCCCAATAAGTTTAAAATTAGAAAATATTATGAATTTCAATAAATTCCACTGCTTCATCTGCAGTTTGGAAAATATTTATGGCGCTAGATAAATAAACAAATTCAAGAGCCTTAATAACATCTTCTGAAGGATTTACCAAAATGAACATACCTTCTTTTTGAGAAGTGATTTTATAAATTTCGGCAAATATATAAGCGAAGTTATCTGAGAAGATTTTAATACCTTCCATATTAAAGATAATGTGCTTTTTGCCTGTAAGAACATCAGATGTAACTTCTTGCAATATTTTATCAACATATTTTTGGTTGTTAATTTTATAAATTGAAAACAACGCAATGTTTTCGTTGATATAGTGCTTATGAAACTCTTCGTGAGCAAATTTATTTGTGTCGTATGAAATAAATTTCAAAATCTTTTCGTGCCAATCTGGTTGTTTCGAAACAAACTCATCAACGCCCATTTTATAGCATTTTTGAACTAAATCTTTTTCATCTGTTCCAGATATAACAACAACTTTATATTCTTTTTCTCGTGCACTTTTTAATTCATTAGCGCATTCTAAAACAGCAAGGCCGTCATCAGAATCAGGTAAGAATAAGTCAATAATTACATAATCAAAACTTTTCTTTTTAAGTTCAGAAATCGCTTCCTCTTTATTTCTTGCAACATAAACATTCATGCCAATTTTTTTGAGCATTGCAGTAAGTTGATAAATCGAAAGCTCCATATCATCAACAATTAATACATTTAAGACTTCTGCTGTAAAGAAGCTTAAAGGGAAATTGTAAAAATTAAGCTTTTTTTCAATTGCAATTATGGCATTTGTAATGTCGTCTGACGTGCATTCGTCAGGGTCAACCTCAAGCTCTGCCATTTTAATAATGTTTGCGAGTTGTTCTCGTGTAATTTTAAATTCTTCCATACTTTACATTATACATTATTTTTCAATTTTGTAATACAATAATTAAAGTAATTTTATTGAGGTTTTTATGCAAACAACTTTTACAACAAAAGCTTACGGCAAAAATGATATCCGAGGTCTATACCCTGAAGAAGTAAACGCAGAACTTTTTTACTACACAGGAATTGGCTATGTTAATTGGGTGCTTGAAAATTTAAGAATACAAGGAAGCCCAAAAACAGCTTCGGACTTATATTTTTCGGTTTGCATGGATGCAAGGCTTCACTCGCCTGATCTCAAAAAATCACTAATTTCAGGCGTGCGCTCAACTGGCGCAAATGTTTTAGATATTGGACTTGCGCCAACTCCACTTGGTTATTACAGTGAATTTGCAATTTTAGACAAAGAATTCATTGGTGGCGGAAAAATCTACGGTGCACTAATCGTAACCGCATCACATAACCCAAAAGAATACAACGGCTTAAAAATGACATTTAACAAAGCAAGCCTAAATGAAGCGCAAATCAAGGAAGTAAAAGCAAAATGCGAAAAAGCATACGCAGAAAAAGACAAAATGATTAGCTACACTCCACCTGTTGGTCATTTAGTTGAAAAATCTTTAATTCCGCACTATGTTGATAAACTAGCTTCAACTTTTGGCAAAATCGGTTCAGGAATTAAAGTTGTAGTTGATAGCGCAAACGCAACAGGCGGAATTGTAGCGCCTGAGTTATATAGAGCACTTGGTGCGGAGGTAATTGAACTTTTCTCAGAACCTGATGGCAATTTCCCAAATCACCACCCAAACCCAAGTACACTTTCAACTCTAGAAACTTTGCAAAAAACTGTTGTTGAAAACAAAGCAGATATAGGAATTGCATTCGATGGCGATTCAGATAGAATTGGCGCAGTAACATCAGACGGAAGTGCAATTACTGGTGATAAATTATTATTCATCTACGCTATGGATTTAATCAAAGAACTCGCTCCTCGAGGCGAAGTTCCAACGGTTGTTAGCGAAGTTAAATGCTCACAAGTTTTATATGACGAAATAAATGCACAGGGCGGAAATGCTGTTATGTACAAAACAGGACACGGCTACATAAAATCTAAAATGAAAGAAACTGGCGCACTACTCGCTGGCGAGATGAGCGGGCACACTTTCTTTAAAGATAGATATTTTGGCTATGATGATGCAATCTACGCTGGTTGCAGACTAATTGAAATCATTGCAAAAAATAAAACAACAAACAAGGACTTCAATTTGCTTGATGTACTCAAACCATTTGACAGAATGGCAGGTGGTGGAGAGGTTCGCTTACATTGCCCAAATGAGCTTAAAAAACCAGTTCTTGAAGAATTTGCAAAACTTGATATGGCAAAATTATTCAACGAAGAAATTAAAGACATCATCACAATTGATGGAATGAGAATAATCTTCAATGATGGTATGGCAATTATTCGCCAAAGTAACACTGAACCCGTTTTCACTATGGGTTTTGAAGCAACAACTCAAGAAAAATGCGACCATTACACAAAAACAATGGTTGATAAAATTGAAGAACTAAAAAAATTAAAAGCGTAAATACTAATTCATTAAAACTAAAGCGGTTCAAATTGAACCGCTTTTTAATTATCAAAATCAGCTCGATATTAAATATTGACATCTCGCATCATATCTTTAATAGTCTGAATAGTTGTATCCATACTAACTAAATCAGATGTTCTTTGTTGCAAAAATCCATTAATTTGTGGCATAAGCTCAATCGCAATATCTAATTTTGGGTTGGAGCCTGCTTGATACATACCAACATCAATCAAGTCTTTATTTTCTCTGTAAATTGAAAGCAATTGGCGCATTTTATGCACAGCTTCTTTATGTTCGCTATCGCAAATTGCAGTAAATAACCTTGAAATAGAACCAAGGGTGTCAATTGCAGGGTAATGGTTCATCTCCGCCATTTTTCTTGATAAGAAAATGTGTCCGTCAACAATACCACGAACAATGTCAACAATTGGGTCAGTGATGTCATCGCCTTCCATAAGAACGGTATAAAGTGCCGTAATTGAACCTTTATCAGAATTTCCTGTGCGCTCAAGCGCCCTTTGTAACCATGAAAAAATTGAAGGAGGATAACCCTTCATGGTAGGTGGTTCGCCAATTGATAAACCCACTTCTCTACCCGCCATAGCGCAACGAGTTACAGTATCTGTCATCAAGAAAACTTTTTTACCTTTATCTCTGAAATATTCACAAACAGTGGTTGCAGAAAGCAAGCATTTCATACGAATAAGAGGAGGAAGATCACCTGTTGCACAAATTACAACAGACCTTTTCATACCTTCTTCACCCAAAGCTTCTTCAATAAATTCACGAACTTCCCTGCCACGTTCTCCAATTAGCGCAACCACGTTCACATCTGCGTCAGAATTTCTTGCAATCATACCCATCATGGTACTTTTACCAACACCAGAACCAGCAAAAAGTCCCATTCTTTGTCCGCAACCAAGCGTCAACATTGAATCAATTGCACGAACACCTGTCGAAAATCTTTCTTTAATAATTGGTCTTGTAAATGGGTCTGGAACAGCGCCCATAACATTCATCCACTCAGCATTTGAAGTATCAAGCGGCATAGAATCTAATGGTTCGCCAAGCGGATTTAAAAGGCGTCCAAGTAAAAAATCTCCCACAGGAAACAAAATTGGCTCACCCGTTGTTTCAACAAGGCTACCTTGGCCAATTCCCTCGCCATCATACAAAAGCAAAAGTTGTGCAGCATCACCTTTAAAGGCAACGACTTCTGCGGGTTTTTTCTCACCTAGATAATTTGTAATGTAACACAAATCACCAATTTTAAGCCCTGGAAGTTTAACTTCAACAGTAATACCCACAAGCTTGGAAACAGTACCCTTATATTGGTACATATTCATCTCAGCAAGCTTAGCTAAAGCCTTGTTTTTAATACTTGCTATCTTGTTTTCAATCTCTTCTTTATGCAATACAACACCTATTCTCTACGCTTTTTCTCGAACCTCGAAAGAAATCTCCCAGTCAGAAATTTTATCTGTATTTTCGATATTTTCATTTTCGTCTTCAAACTTCACAAGAGGTTTATTCAAGGTCTTATCGCCTTCTAATTCGTTCTGTTCTGTTCTTTCTTTTCCTCGATACGAATTGATAGTCTCAGTTGTAGTTTTTGAAATTTTAGGCACAAAGTCCTCAACAATTTCTCTATGTGATTTTTCAATAGGCTGAATTTCATATGTGTTTTCACCTAGAACTTCACCCTCTTCATTCATCACAAGCGGAAGGGCAAAAGTGAACACAGAGCCCTTTCCAAGTTCAGAAGTTGCCCAAATTTTGCCACCATGATATTTTTCAATTGCAACACGAGCAAGGTGAAGCCCAAGCCCTGTGCCTTTAATTGAATGAGATGAATTTTCAACCCTATAAAATCTATCAAAAATTTTACTTAAATGTTCTTTTGCAATCCCCATACCGAAGTCTTCAACCGAAATTTCAATAAAATCAGGTTGATTTGAAAGTTCTGCTTTAATTCTAACTCTTGAATTATTTTCTGAATATTTGATTGCATTTGTAATTAAATTATTCAAAACCCTTTCAATACTATCCACATTATATGGAACTTCAGGAAGATTAGGTTCTGCCATAACTGAAATTTTGATATTTTTCTCATCAGCTAAAACCTTCAAAGAATTAACTGTTTCATCAATAGTTTCAACAATGTTAGCATATTTCTTTTCGAGCTTTGCGTCGTTTTGCATTTTTGAAAAATCAAGAATATCATTTACCATTTTATTTAAACGAATAACTTCTTGGTTAATTGTTCCAATAAATTCTTTTTGCTCGTCAAAACTAAATTCATTTCCGAAATTATACAAAGTATCTGCATAAGTTCTAAGAACTGTTACAGGTGTTCTTAATTCATGAGAAACATTTGAAATGAAATCGCTTTTCATTTTGTCAACTTCAGCTTCTTTTGTAATATCAATTAAAACCAAAATATAACCAAGATAATCATGAGATTTTGAATAAATTGGAGATACTATTGTTTTAATAACACTAGATGCTACGTCAACATTAAATTCAAGTGGTTTTTTCTCCATAATATCAAGTGGAGTATTTTTAAAAAGAGCAATTTTTTCTCTAAAACACAAAACTCCATTTGTATCACAATAGTCTTGAATATGCGTGTCTATAATTTCACTTGGAGTTGCAGACAATATTGATTGCGCTGCATTATTGATAATTGTAATTTTGTCAAAATTATCACAAACAACAACACCGTTTGCAATACTCATAAGGACAGATTCAAGCTTATTTTTCTCAAATGTAATTGTATCAATATTTTGTTCTTCAAAAGCATGAAGCCTCTTTGACATATCGTTAAACGCAGCAAAAAGTTCTTTAATTTCACCACTTGCTTGCGAATAATCAAGCATAGTGCCAAACTTACCGCTTGAAATTTCTTTAACCCCATGATGCAACATTGTAAGCTCACGAGCAATTAAAATTGAATTTGCAAGAATTACAAGCGTGAACACAATCCAAACAAGAGTGAAAATAAAAAGCATTGAGCTTTTTGTGGTTTTAACCACGTCGCGCGCCATATCGGCAGTAAGCCCAATATCAACAGAGCCCGTAACTTTTCCAAAGCTATCTTTAATTGGAGATGAAATATTGATTTTTGTGCCATCAAGCCTTGAAGTATATTCCTTATTTGTTGAATAAATTACTTTCCCGTTAGCATCTTTGAAATTCAAGTAAGAAATATCTCGATTTGTCTTAATAATTGATTCAGAATGAGTTTTGAGAATAGTATTTCTCATCTCGGGTGGCATATCTCGAGTTAATTCATAAGTTTGGATAGCAAGAGTTTTGGTGAGCAATTGCCCAAAATTTGAATAACCCTCGTATAATTTTTTTTGGATATTACCTATTGAAATAACAGCAAGTGCCACAATGATTATTGTAGATACAATAACACCCGATAAAATCAACTTGTTTTGGTCCGTTAAATCTATATTTGGAAAAATACTAAATTTTCTATTCATATCACCAATATTGTAGCATGAAAAAGATAGTTACAAAGTATTATTTTTATTTAATAAAAAGTCTTTCCAACTTGCGGACAAACCTTGTTAATTTAGGCTCAGTTTCAGCAGTTATAGAATCAACTAAAGCGGTTTTTAATTTGGCGTTTTTACCTGCAAGAATGTCCGTTAGAGGCCTATCACCAATAATCATTGTTTCTTCTGGAATTGAATTAAGCTCGCTCAACGCTTGCATAATCCCTAAAACATCAGGTTTTCTCGATGCTTCATAAATTTTAACTTTTGTTTGCGCTTGAACTTTTTGAGTGTACTCTCTGTTGTAATTATTCGAAATTATTGCAAGCTTATATTTTTTTGCAAGCTCAAAAAGCAACTGTTGAACTCGTGGTTCAATAATGCCAGATTTTGAAGCACAAAGAGTACTATCAAGGTCAAACAACAAAGTTGTTAAATTAAATTTATCCAAGTGTTCTTGAAGCTCGTAAATTGATTTCAAATTCAAATCAGGCTTAATTCTTCCTTTTAAAATCGGTAAATACCCTTTAAATGGCATTTTTTTATCTTTTTGTTTTACTTCAATTCTTTTATCTGTTATTCCAACCGTTCGAATAAGCGCATATTTTGTGTTCAAAGGCAATTTATCAAATTTCATATAAACAACATCATTTGTATTTGCAACAAATAAATTATTTTCTTTTTCATTTTTAATTGAAACAATTTTAGCTTCAATGCTCTCGTCAGGCGTAATGATTTCAACAGTTTCACCAGTTGTCATTTTGTTTTTAGTTTCAACTTGCAAAAATTCCCCATTTTGTGCCATAACAATCCCAAGAAAATCGGCTCCTGCAAGCCCTTTTGAAATGTCATAGCTATAAGATTCTGAATTATTGTCTCCCAAGAAAAATCCTTTAGTATAACCCCTGTTTCCAACTTTTAAAAGCTCTTTGAAGCCATCGGATGAGGAGATTTTACCATCAAGCACCATTCTATATGCACGTGCTGTTGCACTTACATAATAAAGCGATTTTGTTCTGCCCTCGATTTTAAACGAAGCAACACCTGCATCACGAAGGTTTTGAATATGCTCAATTAAGCACAAATCTTTTGGCGAGAGAATATGTGAACCATGGTTATCTTCGCAAATTTCATAATATTCCCCTGGGCGAGTTTCTTCTAAGAGTTTATAACTCCATCTGCAAGGTTGAGCACAACCGCCAGAATTTGCTTTTCTTGAATTTTTTGTCATAAAATCTGAAAGTAAGCATCTGCCTGAAAAACTCATACATTGGGAACCATGCACAAAGCATTCAAGTTCAATATTCGGGCAATCTGAAACCATTTTTTCAATTTGTTTATACGAAAGTTCGCGAGCAAGAATTACCCTTTTTGCGCCAAGCCCTTCCCAAAATTTCACCGCTTCAGAATTAAGAGTGTTAGTTTGGGTTGAAATATGAATATCAATTTCAGGAAGTTCACGATGAATGATATTATAAACCCCAAAGTCAGAAACAATAATTGCATCAGGGTTTGCTTCTTTAATAACACTCAAATTTTCATATAATTTTTTAATATCGTTTTCAAAAGCAAAAATATTAACAGTTAAATAAGCTTTTTTTCCTAGCTCGTGCGCTCTTGCAATAGCATCTTTTAAATTTTCTTTGGTAATTAAACTTCCTTTTCTCATAGTTCTGAGCGAAAAATCAACCATACCAAGATAAACAGCATCTGCACCATATTGAATTGCATATTCCATTTTCTCAATATTACCTGCAGGAAGTAAAAGTTCAGCCATATTCTCTCCTTAAAATCCACCTCAATTTTACCAAAAATGATAAAAATTAACAAATGGCGCTTTTTTAAAAATTGTTGTAAAATCTATTTATGAGAATAATCGATATACATACACATGGAGGTTTTGGCGTAAACTTTAACAGGGCAGGTATTGAAGAAATACACAAATTTGCAAAAAAAATTAAAGAGCATTCTTATGATGCTTTCTGCCCAACTCTTGCCTCAGACACGCAAGACAATTTACACAAAGCACTCCAAAATCTATCTAAATACATCAAAAGCGGGCAAGACCCAGACTGTGCCAAAGTTTTAGGAGTGCATCTTGAGTGTGGTTTCCTAAACCCAGACAAAAAAGGGACACACGCAAAAGAAGATTTAATTGAACCAAACGTTGAAAACTGGTTCAAGCACTTTAAAGAATTTGCAGATATCATAAAAATTGTAACACTTGCGCCTGAGCTTGATAAAAACCAAGAACTCCAAAAATATTTAATCTCTAAAGGAATTAAAGTTCAAGCAGGGCACACAATGGCAGACGATGCTGGTCTTTGTGATGGCATAACACATATGTTCAACGCAATGCCACCACTTTCTCACAAAAAAGATAACGTAACTTCTCAAGCACTAACAGATGATAATATTTTTGTCGAATTTATTGGTGATTTAATTCATACAACAAAAAGTATGGCAAAAGTTTTATTTGGCATTAAAGATAAATCAAAAATTATGCTTGTGAGCGATTCTTTGCCAATTGCACACTCAGGGTTAGATGAAATTGAATTTTGCAACCATAGAGTATTTAAAAACGGCAAAGGCGAAGGTGGAGAACTTGCAGGAAGCGTTAAATTTTTAGATGAAATTGCGCAAAATCTTATTGATAAAAAAATAATAACAGAAGCAGATGTTGATAAAATGTGTTATGAAAATCAGCTTAAATATCTTGATTTGAAAGGAATATAAAATGAGCGATAAAGTCGTATCAATAGGTATGGGAAAAAGAACAAAAAAAGCAAAACAAGAGCAAAAAAATCAAGATGACAGAGTATATTGTTCATTTTGCCATCGTCCAAATACCGAAGTTCCAAAAATGGTAAAAGGCCCTGGGGTTAATATTTGTTCAGAATGCACACTTATTGCCGTTCAATATTTAATTCTTCAAGATGGTGCATTGTCATCTGATGCGCAAAAAATCCTAGATTTATTATGGAACATAAATAATGACTGATTCAAAAATCGTACTCCGTTCGAAAATTATTTCTTTAATTTACGAATTTAAAGCAAGCAAAAGCTATAGCGATAAAACTATCCAAAAAGTACTTGATGTGCTTAAAAAAGTAAACGATAAAGAACTAATTATTGAAATAATATTAAAGGAAATTAACTGCCAAAACACAAATTTTGACATTTCACTTACTTTTATGGCGCAAAATATTTCAAAAGAAATATTTAAAGCTCAAATTTACGAACAGCTAAAATCTAAAACTGTTCCAGATATTAAAAAAGTTTTTCTTGTAAATGTTCTTCGTGATATGCAAGAAACAATAAATTACAACGATGCAGCATATTATATGGAAAAACCAGAAGATATGCTCACACTTGAAACAGAATTGTTTGTTAAACTTTCGCACATCAACCCTGAATCTCAAATCGATTTTTTGGATTTCTTTTTTGCAATTTCAGCATCAGATAAAATCTTACTTTTGCAGTCAATTGTTGAAGATTTTGAAGGCGAAGAACTTGCAAATATTCTCGAACCACTTCTGTATGTCGAGCCCGAAGCAGACTACATTCCAGATGTTATAGAACACATTAAAGGCTCAAAATCATACACAGCTCTTGTGGCGCTTGAAAACATAATAAAAAATTATCCAGATTCAAAATACGCACAAGCTGCAAAAAAAGCGCATTCAGAACTCAAGATTTCAGGAATGCGAGAAATCAAAACAAAAGCAGATATTCTTCGAGAACCGCTCAAAGGTTCTATTCCGCTTGGTTTTTGGGGAAGCCTTGTTGATGGTTGCAATAATTACTCAATCATCTTTGCTCGCCAAAAACAAGACGGAACACTTGCCACATTCTTTACTTGTATAAATCTAAAATTCGGCATCAACACCTGCTTTGGTTTTGATAATATCGACATCGAAGAATTTACAACAATCCTCGAAAGATTCTTTAAAACAAGTGCAATGGTAAAATTAGAAGAAGATTTCGCAATCCACTTATTTAAAGAAGCCGAAGAACAAAACAGGAAAAGTGGTGTAAAAATGCCATACGAATATATTTGCTGGAAAAATTATATGGCAGACATTTTTGCAAACGAATTAGATATTGAATTTTACACAGAAAAAAATCTCGAAAAAACAGAGGTTAATGAAGAAAGTTTTGAAAAACTTGTTTCATCTAATTATTTTGAATGTTGGTTCTTGAAAGAAGGTGAAAACTCTTATTATGATGAGTTTTTAAGTAAATGCACCGTAACTCGAGATATCAAAACCATTGATTTATTAATTGAAGAATATATTCCGAAAATCTTTGATGACGATTTTTACGACAAAAAATTAACTCACCAAGCCCTATTTTTGCGCTTTGCAGAATTAATTGAATATTCAAAAATCTGCTATGCGCTCATAAGTGAATACGAATTTAGACACAAGTTATATAGAGAAATTTTGAGAAAAAGCATTTACCAATATTTCATACAAAAAACACACACTCAAGAAAACACAACAAACATTTTTGCAAAGAAAAATGAAGCGCAAAATGTTGACTTTGGCGAATATATAGAAATGATTGAGGCAGAATGGATAAACTAGAGCGAATTTTAGCACTCGATATTGGAACAAAAAGAATAGGAACTGCAATTTCAGATCCTTTTGGAATTTTTGCAACCGAACTCGAACTTGTTCTAAGGAAAACCGATGCTCAAGCCATAACAGATATCAAAAAGCTAGCCGAAAAATATATGGTTAAAAAAATTGTAGTCGGAGTTCCTTACGACACAGAAGGAAACATTGGGCCACAAGCTCAAAATTGTATTGACTTTGCAAAAAAATTAGAAGATAATTTTGAAATTATTTATATAGATGAATCGATGACAAGCTACGAGGCAGAGCAAATCTTGCGCACTCAAAAGAAAAAATACACCAAAAACAAAGGGCTTGTTGACCTTAAAGCAGCAGCTTTAATACTTACAGATTATTTAAACAACGGGAGATAAAAATGGAAAACGAAATCACAGAAATTAAAACAGTTGATGAAAATGGCGAAGAAATCACTCTTTACGTGCACGATATCGTAATTTATGACGAACAAGAATATGCAATTTTAACAAAAACAGATTCACCAGAAGAAGAAGTAGTGCTTATGCGCCTCAAAACAGAAGGCGAAGACTATATCTTCGAAGAAATTGAGGATGATGATGAATTTGATTTAGTTTCTCAAGCCATTATGGATGATAAAGAAAGAGCTGAAGAAACTGCTGAATAAAATCAAATCAGCAAAACACTCACCTGTAAGCTAAAACGATTTACCAGTTATATTCTCTAACGGCTGCAGGAATTTGGTATGCTTCTTTTGTCCCAATTATAACTTCCCACTCAGGGAGTTCTTCTTGCAACTCTTCTTGCAAATCAGCCAAATACCCTGGAATTATAAGCTTTTTATTTTTAATTGTCTCTAAAACTTTGCTTTCACGAACAATTTTTGAGGCGATTTGTGCTGTAATTTTTTCTGCAGACCAAGCAGTAAGCACACTCATACCCTCAGAAGGTGTTACAACGAGATAAGACGAACGTTTAAGCTGAGAAAGCTCGTTTGCAACCGCAAAATAAGTAAGTGCAAAGTTCGTTGTTAAAAAAACAAGTGAATTTTCATTTGGGTTATTAAATTCATACACTTTGGAATCAACTTTAAGCGGAAGTTCAGGGTCTGTAAAAATGTTCAATCTTAAAGTCACAAGCGAACTTACAACCGCTTCATCAACACAATCAAACACAATGACACTTGAATATTTACAAACTAAAGACGAACCAATTGCACATATATCAAGTGGGTTTTGAGCATTAACAAATGTCAAAATCGGGTCAGAATAAGTTTCATTTCTATTTACAACTGCTTCATAGCGAACGTTTGTTAATTTTTCAATTAACTTTGAAGTTTCAGCAATAGAAGTTATTTCAAAAGTTTGAAAAAGCCCTAAATCACTCTCTTGAAGAGGAATAAAACCATCATTTCTAACTTGCGAAATAAAATTATCAATTGGTAAATTCTCAGAATTTTTTATATATATGCCATCAAATTTAAATGCACGGCCGATAACTTCAATTTCAAAATTTCTAATTCTTATATATTTTTCTAAATAATCAGGCTCTGAAACGTCAATAGAAGCAAAAAAACCAGTTGGGTTTATAAATGTTTTTTCATGTCGAAACATAACTTTTTCGCCACCAAATTTTTTACCACCAAATTCAACTGTCTTTTGCTGAATTTTAACTGCTTCAGACACTTTTTCAACAAGCTCCAATGGTGTATGTGGGCATTTATCAATAGTTATTTGCCCTTTTGATAACTTTAGAGAAAACATCATGCAAGTTGGGCACCCACAAGCCTTGCAATTTGAATTTTCAGCTTTTTTTGAAGCAGGTAAATATTTAAAAATCTCCATTGCGCCAAGCATTAGTTCGAACCTCCGAATAATTCCATAAGTTTTTTTGGAACATCAGGGTGGCAAGACACCGCAATATCCGCCCCCGCAAGAAGAAGCGCAGTTGTAGTTGAAATTTCCCAAGCAAGGCTTCTTGTTAAATTATCGCCCCAAGAAGAAGAAAAATCTGTGCTTTTTGCTTCTTTTGCTTTATAACTTTCATAGCCCGAAAAAACAACAATTGGAGTGTTTAGGGTTTCATCTCCTGCAAGCACCGCTTGTTTAATTCTTTCTATTATTGAATAGCCATAATCAATCCCATAACCAATGCAACCTGTATCTGGGTCAATTATAATATTCTCTTTTTTTAACCCTCTGTCCATTGATAAAATATTTAATTCTTTAGTTAAATTAATATCGATAGGTGTTCTTAAAATCGCTTTATGATTAACGCCAGACGCCAAAATCGCTTCGACAATCACTTCATCATTATCATCCTGAACAGGTGCAATAATTTGAGGTTTTTCAAGAACGCTAATAAGTGCTGGAAGAAGTGCTGAGTCAAGATTTTTGTTCGCAGTGCCTTTAATTATAAGCTGAATTTCAGCCACTTTTTCTATTTTAGATAGCACCTTCGCACAATCTTCAATTTCAGCTTCATCTTCGATGTTAAAGCCAAGCGCAATATATTTAACACCGATATTTTGAGCAACATCTTGAGCTTTCAAAAACCAAGAATAAAAATCTGAAACAATATCATTACCCCAATAATCCCTTAAAACATTAGGGTAAGTATCATCAACTTTATACTGAATTTCAAGAGCAAATTCTTTTAGCATCTTTGCTCTCTAACCTTATTCATAATTTCTGTAAATTCATTGTCATCAAGAGTTTCACGCTCTAAAAGTTCACTTGCAAGAGCATTCAACATATCTCTGTTTTCAGTTAACAAAGTTTTAGCTCTTTCATATTGCTCATCAACAATGCGTTTAATTTCTGCATCAATATCGGCAGCAACTGCTTCAGAATAATCTTTTTGATGACCAAAATCTCTTCCCATAAACACATGCTCTTGAGATTTACCATAAGCAAGAGTTCCCATTTTTTCAGACATTCCCCACTGTGTTACCATTTTTTGCGCAATTGAGGTTACATTTTGCAAGTCTTGAGAAGCACCTGTCCCGATTTTTTCAGGGCCATAAACAATTTCTTCCGCAGCCCTTCCACCAAGTGCCATTGCAATTCTTGCAAGAAGTTTTTCTTTGCTCACATGTAATTTTTCAGTTTTTGGACGAGTCCAAGTGAGACCAAGTGCCCAACCACGAGGAATAATAGAAACCTTATGAAGTTCATTAATTTCAGGTAGCAACTTATCGATTAAAGCATGACCTATTTCATGGTAAGAAGTAATTTCTTTATCTTCGTCAGTCATAACTTTGCTTTTCTTTTCAATACCAGCAATAACTCTATCTATCGAATTATCAATATCTTCCATAGAAATTTTTTCTTTGTTTTGGCGAGCAGCAAGTAGTGCTGCTTCATTTAACAAGCTTTTTAGGTCAGCACCAGTAAAGCCTGATGTTCTTTTTGCAAGAACCTTAAGGTCAACATCAAGTTCAAATTCTTTGTTTTTAGCATGAACTTTTAAAATTTCTTCCCTGCCTTTAACATCAGGAAGGCTAACATAAATTTGTCTATCAAATCTTCCTGGGCGAAGAAGCGCACTGTCTAGAATGTCAGGGCGGTTTGTTGCAGCAAGAATGATAACATTTGTTGTTTCATCAAACCCATCCATTTCAACAAGCAATTGGTTGAGTGTTTGTTCACGTTCATCATGACCACCACCCATGCCAGCGCCACGTTGTCTGCCAACTGCATCAATTTCATCAATAAATACAATTGCGCTTTTTTGTTTTTTGGCTTGCTCAAACAAATCACGAACACGGCTTGCGCCAACACCAACAAACATTTCTACAAAATCAGAACCAGAAATAGAGAAAAATGGAACACCAGCTTCCCCTGCAACAGCCTTTGCCATAAGAGTTTTACCAGTTCCTGGAGGGCCAACCAAAAGCACGCCTTTTGGTATTCTTGCGCCAATTTTTACATATTTTTCACTATTTTTTAAGAAATCAACAATTTCTTCAAGCTCTTGTCTTTCTTCGTCGATGCCTGCAACATCATCAAATGTAACATTGATTTTATCTATCATCATTTTAGCTTTGCTTTTACCAAAAGAAAGCGCTTGTGAACCGCCTTGTTGAATTGCTTTAAATATTAAAAGTATCAACACGAAAAAGAATATTGGCGCAATAAATGAAGATAAAGTTGCAATCAAACTTTGAGATTCAGATGGCTTTAAATCAACTTCAACATTGTGCTCATCAAGCATTTGATATAATCTTTCACTATTTTGAGGAATTGTTACTTTATAGTTTTTAACTTCGGTTGTTTTTGTGCCAAGAGTGGCAATTTGTGTTTCTTTTTTTTCAGTATTTACAGGGACTGCAATCAAAATATCTTTATCAATTTGAACAGATTCAATCTGATTTAATTCAACTTTCTTTAAAAATTTTGTATAAGAAATGTCATCAACCTTGTTCACAGGGCCATTAAGCGCCGCCATAATAAAAAGGAATCCAATAATCCCCACAATAATATAAAACCCCGTTAATTGATTTTTATTCATTTAAACCACCTTATAAAACTGATTATTGCTATTATACCAAAAGAATTATAAAATGTTAATAAATAACCGTTGAGGAAAAATGGCAATAGCATATTTATCGCTCGGCTCAAATTTAGGTGACAGGATATCAAACATTCAGCAAGCTGTTAGTTTTTTAACAAATGACAGTTCAATTAAAGTGCTAAAATCTTCAAGTTTCTATGAAACAGAGCCATGGGGTGGAGTTGCAAAAAATTGGTTTGCAAATGCAGTAATTAGAATTGAAACAAATTTAACCCCAGTTGAACTTCTAAAAGTAACGCAAAACATTGAAGCTAAATTAGGTCGAGATAGGGAAAAAGAAATTCATTGGGGCGAAAGACCAATTGATATTGACATTTTATTTTATGACGATTTAATTTTTCAAAATGAAATTTTGATAATTCCTCACAAAGAACTCCACAGGCGAGCTTTTGTACTTGTACCAATGCTTGAAATTGCAGAAAATTTTGTTCACCCAGTTTTAAATAAAGACATTTTAGCGCTTCATAACGAACTTGAAGACCCTGAAGAAATATATCTATATGGCACAGTTCCAAGAGGCTTGAATGACTAAAATTGCAATTGTTGGAGGTGGCGCATCAGGAAGTCTTTGCGCAATTGAGTTGCTTAAAAATTCGCCAGATGTCAAAGTTACAATTTTTGAAAAAAATAAAATTTTAGCGTCCATTTTACCAACAGGTGGTGGCAGATGCAATTTAAGCAACTTTATAGTTGACAACGTTGAACTAGCTAAAAATTATCCAAGAGGAGAAAAGTTTTTATATTCAGTTTTTAAAAGATTCGATGTGCCTCAAACCCTTGAATACTTTAAAAAATTAGGAATTAAAACCCATAAAGACGCATCAGGCAAGGTTTATCCCGCATCAAACAGTTCAAAAGAAGTGCAAGAAAAGCTTTTAGGGGAATTAAGAAAATATAAAAACTTCAAGTGTATAAAAAAAGAAATAACAAGCGCTCAAGAACTTGTAGAATTTGACTATATCATAGTTGCAGGTGGCTCAAAAGGCGCATACGAGCTTGCTCTAGACTTTGGGCACACTATAACACCCCTAAAAAGCGCACTTTGCGGATATATAACAGAAGAGAAATACCCAAGTGGCGTCTCGATAACGATTGGAGATGAACCGCTTTTATTTACACACAAAGGAATAAGCGGACCTTATGTGTTCAAATTGAGCTCACTTTGGGCATATAAAGAGTATCCATTTACGCTAAATGTACCATTATTCAATGTTTGCACCTTAAAAGATGAAATACAAAAAAATTCAAAAAAAGAATTTGGAACAATTCTAGGAAATTTTATTCCAAAATCATTGGTGAAAGAAATTTTAGAAGAAGAAATTTATCATAAAAAATGTGCAGAAATTTCAAACAAAATTATAAATGAAATTAAAGAACTGAAATTCACAGTTTTAGAACCAGATAAAGTTGGCGAAACAGTGAAAGCTGGCGGGGTTGATTTAAAAGAAATAAATAATAATTTTCAATCAAAAATTTGTAATAGATTATATTTTACAGGCGAAATTTTAGACGTTGACGGACTTTGCGGAGGGTTCAATTTGCAATTTGCATGGAGTAGCGGAGTTCTTGCAGCAAGGGATATCCTGAAAAGAATTTCATAAAAAGAGATATTGTTCTAAATTTTAAATATTAAAAAAGGCGGGCATTTAAACCCGCCTTAAATTTTAATTAAGCAGAAATTAAACTGCAACAGAACAAGCTTCAATGCATTCAATAACTGTTTTTGCAACCGGTTCTTGTTCTTCACGAGTAAGTTCAGCAAACATTGGAAGCGAAATTACAAGTTCAGTATTTTTTTCAGTTACTGGCAAATCACCCATTTTGTAGCCTAAGTGAGCGTGAAGTTTTTGCATATGAAGTGGAATTGGGTAGTAAATCATAGCGCCAATTCCTTTTTCTTGAAGCATTTTGTGTAAATCGTCTCTATTTGGAACTTTAATGGTGTATTGGTGGTAAACACAATATGTATCATCAAGTTCAACAGGTGTTTTAACCGCATCACACCCAGCGAAAAGTTCATTGTAGTAATACGCATGTTCTCTTCTTGCTGCATTCCATTTATCAATATGTTTAAGTTTAATTCTTAAAATTGCAGATTGGATTTCATCAAGTCTTGAGTTGATGCCAATTTCTTCGTGGTGATAACGAATTGCACCACCATGGTTCCTGAGTGCAACTAATCTATTTTTCAAGAATTCAGAGTTAGTAAGTGCAACACCGCCATCTCCCATGCAACCAAGGTTTTTAGTTGGGTAGAAGCTAAGTGCTGAAATATCGCCGAATGTACCAACCATTTGACCTTTATATTTTGCACCAACTGCTTGGCAACAATCTTCAATAACAAATAAATTATGTCTTTTCGCAATATCCATAATCATATCCATATCGCATGGTTGACCATAGAGGTGAACAGGCATGATTGCTTTTGTTTTTGGAGTAATTGCACCTTCGATTTTGTTTACGTTGATGTTGTATGTATCTGGGTCAATGTCAACAAATACAGGTTTTGCGCCAACAATTTCAATAGATTCAGTTGTTGCAACAAATGTGAACGCAACTGTAATCACTTCATCGCCTGCGCCGATATCTAAAGCTCTTAAAGCTAGGTGCAACGCATCTGTTCCCGAGTTTAAACCAACTGCATATTTAGCACCAAAATATTCAGCAATTTCAACTTCAAATGCTTTTGTGTTGGCACCAAGAATGTAGCTGCCGCTTCTCATAACTTCAACAACAGCACGTTCTGCTTCTTCGGCTATTGTTTGGTATTGTCTTTTTGAATCAAGAATTGGAATCATATCTACCCCTCTTTTATACTACGTTTATTCAATTCTAACATATAAAATGACTTCTTTATACAATCTTCACATCTTAATTTAAGCGAGTGTTTTCATTGTTCAAAAAGTCGTTATAGGCAATTTTTAAACCTTCTTCAAGTGTGGTTTTCGCTTCCCAGCCGAGGTTTTTAAGTCTTGTCACATCAACCATTTTTTTCATTGTGCCGTCAGGTTTTGTTGGATCAAGTTTAATTTCACCTTCCCAACCAACAGTTTTTGCAACCATTTGCGCAAGCTCCATAATGGTAAGGTCAACGCCTGTTCCAACATTTACGAATTTACCAACTTCTTTGGCAGTTTTCGTTTCCATTAAGAAAACGCAAGCGTCAGCAAGGTCGTCGCTTATCATAAACTCCCTGCGTGGTGTGCCTGACCCCCAAATGGTAACTTCACGTTTGCCTTCAAGTTTTGCTTCATGAAATCTTCTAATAAACATTGGAAGAACATGCCCATTTTCATTATGGTAACTATCAGAAATTCCATATAAATTACATGGCATAACCGCCATAAAATCAGTTCCATATTGTCTGTTATAAGCATCGCACAAGCAAATACCTGAAATTTTAGCTAACGCATAAGGTTCGTTTGTTGGCTCTAATTCAGATGTTAATAAACATTCTTCCTTCATAGGTTGTGGTGCATTTTTTGGATAAATACAACTAGAGCCTAAAAACATCAATTTTTTAACACCAAATTTATAAGAAGCCTCAATAACATTGTTTTGAATTTTAAGATTAGTGAGCATAAAATCAACAGGATATGTGCTATTTGCGTGTATTCCGCCCACTTTAGCTGCAGCTAAAAATACCCAGTCAGGTTTTTCTTTTTCAAAAAATTCAAAAACTTTAGCACTATCTGTCAAATCAAGCTCAGAGCTTGTTTTTTTGACAATATTTTTATAGCCTTTTGCTTCCAAATTTCGAACAAGAGCACTTCCAACAAGACCTCTGTGCCCTGCTACATATATTTTTAAATTCTTATCCATTACAACCTCCATTTTTTTTAAATTATAAAACAATATTTCGCACCTTGCAAAAGATTAAATAAAAATATAAAATTGTTTTTATGAATGAAGTTGAAAAAAATTTATCTGGCGAAAGAGCCTTAGATTTTATAAAATTATCCTTTGAACTCAAAAGTTCAAAATTATACAAAGAAGCAATAGAAATGCTCTATAAAGCACTTTCATGCCCTGATATTGGAGATGGAAGGTGCGAGATAATGTCACAGATTGCACATCTATATTTCAAATTAAAAAATATAGACAGAGCAATTGAACAATATGAAAGAGCGCTTGATATAGATGAACAACATGAAGCTTCACTTTTAGGCTTATCTGATATTTATTTTTCTCTTAAAAATTACGATAAAGCGCTTGAGATTATGGAAAAACTTTGCCATGACAAGCCAAGCGAGGCAAATTATGTTTTTTACTTCAAAATATTATTCGAGCTTAAAAAATATACAAAAATTCAAGCCGTGTGGAATGACTTAAAGGCGGAATACAAAGAAAGCGAAGATTTGATGTACATATTATCAAAATCGCTTACAGATGATAAAAAAAATATTCTTATAGAATTACTTGAAAAAAATCCTGAAAATAGGCTTGCTCTCTTAGATTACGCAGAAATAATTATTGAAGAAAATAATTTCAAATTAGCGCTTGAGCTACTACTTAAGGCAAAGAAAATCAAAGACGATTTTGCAGTTGAATTTCGTTTGGGATACACATATTTCAACCTTGCTGAATACCAAAGCGCAATTGATGCTTACCTTAAAGCTTTAGAATTTAATCCAACATCTGATAGGGTTTATTATGAGCTAGCATCGGCATATATTGAGCATTTTTGGTATGACGAAGCTTTGATTGCGACAAATCGCTCTATTGAGCTTGCGCAAAACTCAGAAGACATTGACCCAAGAAGGCTTCTTTGTGCTTGGCTAAATTACAAAATTGGAAAACCAGATAAAGCGAAAGCGATTCTTGATAGTTTTGATGAAAATTCAAAACTATATGAAGATGCAAAAATTTTGAAATATGTAATTTTATATTCAGAAGGCGATGTTATAATTTCAAAATTGCAACTTGAAATTCTGCTTCGCTCGAACCCTGAAAATCCGCTTATAATATCAACTTTAGGTAGAATTTATAAGCAAATGCAATATGAAACAAGGGCAATTGAAATATACAAAAAAGGGCTTGAAATATCCCCTAATTCCGTTGAATTTATGTCTGAACTTGCAGACTTATATATAGATAAAAATGAATATGAGCCTGCATGGGAGCTAATTGGAAAATTAGAAAACATTAACACTAAAATTTTGCCTACATATAATTCAAAGGCAAGAATTTATTACAGAGAAAAAGAATACGAAAAAGCATACCTTGAGCTCAAAAAATATATTGACTTAGATAAAAATAATGCCGAAGTTTATTATTTTGCAGGGCTTATTTTAAATGATGATAATAAGCCTGAACTTGCAATTGAGCACTTAGAAACAGCAATTAGGTTGAGCCCAGAAATTGGAAAATATTACTCTCAAGTTGCAAAATCATATGAAATTTTAGGCAAATTAGAAAAAGCAATGACTTGGGCAAAAGAAGCTTGTATTGTTTCTGGAAATGACCCATTGTTTATTGAACGTGCATATGAACTTGCAAAAAATGCTGGCCTTGAAGCTGAAGCAAGAAGTTTCGAAGTACGTTTGAAATATTTTAAAAATATGTCGCATAAAACTATCTAGCTTGATATTTTGAACCCTGAAAAGAGTTTCTTTGAATCATTATTTTATCAATCAGGTTTGTTGTGTGAAATTTGTGTTCTATCCAAAGAGGGGAAATTAGTTCCGACTTTAATCCGCTTCCAGGAAGCCTTTGGATAGTTGTTGTTGGTGGCAAAATTTCAAGCGAATCGCAGACGAGATTACAGTAATCCTCTTCTGACATTGCATCAATTCTATCTGCATATTGAGCAAGTTTTGAGCCTCTAAGAACTGTTAGCATATGAAATTTAATGCCGTCAATTTTAAGTTCTGCAAGTTTTTCAATGGTTTCAATCATCATAGAGCGATTTTCATTTGGAAGCCCAAAAATTGTGTGCACACAGACATTAATTCCAGCCTCTTTTATCATTTCATAAGCACGCAAAAAACAATCAAAATCGTGCCCTCGGTTGATTAATTTAAGAGTATCATTATGAATTGATTGAAGCCCGAGTTCAATTTGGGGGAATTTTAGTTTAGAAATTATTTTTATTTTTTCTTTGTCTATACAATCTGGCCGAGTGCCAATTGAAATACCAACAATTCTATCATCGACAAAAGCTTCATTATAAATTCGCTCAAGTTCAGATGCAGGTTTATAAGTGTTTGAAAATGCTTGAAAATAGGCAATGTATTTTTGGGCTTTAAATCTTTTTGGGAGAATTTCAATTCCTTCTAAAATTTGTTCTTTGATTGAAAGTTTATTTGAATGCGTGCTTCCAAAGCTCCCTACTTCATCGCAAAATATGCAACCATCAGATGAGATTGTGCCATCTCTATTAGGACAAGAAAAACCGGCGTCAATGATTAGTTTGTGAACTTTGACGCCGAATTTATCTTTTAAAAATTTATTGTATGTATTATATCTTTTATCCAATGATTAGTTTTCTTCTTCTTTTGCAGGTGGATATAAATAATGTTCTCCGCATTTTGGGCAGATAACTTCTTGTTGTTTTCCATCTTCTAGTTCAACTACCTCAAAAAGCTCTTTACAAGCTGAGTTTGAACATCTAATAGCCCATGAAGGTCTAACTATTCTTGCCATTTCAATTTCTCCTATATCAAATTTATGTACTATATTTTAGCGCATATCTTACAAATTGGCAAATTATGGTATAATATAAATACAATAGATAGCTTACGGGATTTTGAATATGAAAATTTTGATTTCAAACGATGACGGAATTGCAGCAATTGGCATTAGATGCTTAATTGAAGTGTTAAGCAAAGAGCACGACGTGTACGTTGTCGCACCAGATAGAGAACGCAGCGCCGCAGGGCATTCGCTCACATTGCACACTCCATTACGTGTTGAAGAATTGGAATCAAAATTTGGAGCTAAAAGAGTTTGGGTTACATCTGGAACCCCAGGTGATTGCGTTAAAATGGGGATTGCTGCCATTTTAGACGAAAACGAAAAACCAGATATTGTAATTTCAGGGATTAACCATGGTCCAAACCTTGGAATTGATATTTTGTATTCTGGAACAGTAAGCTGCGCTATGGAAGGGGCTATGATGGGCTATCCCGCAATTGCAGTTTCGCTTGCAAGTATGACTCCTGAGCCTATGTATTTTGTTTCAACTGCAAACTTTGTGCGCAAACTTTTGCCACAAGTTGAAAAAATGAAATTCCCTAAAAAAACAATTTTAAACGTGAACACACCAGCACTACTTGAAGAAGATGTTGCAGGGGTTGAAATTACAAAACTTGGAACAAAAATGTTCACCGATGCTTACGAAAAAAGAATTGACCCAAGAGGAAAAGTTTATTATTGGATGGCAGGCGAACTTACAACAAAGCATGAAGAAGACGGCACAGACATTGCAGCGCTTCGCCACAATAGAGTATCAATTACACCGGTTTCTTTCGAAATGACAAATTATGATATAATGAAAGAAATTGAAAACAGATTCTGCAAAGATGGCGTGTGCGATTGGTACGGCTACAATGAATCTAGTTCCGAAGAATAATAAACATTGACAGGGAGAAGGTAATGAGAGCATATTTAAGCGTTTCCTCAAAGGAAGGCATAGTTGAGTTTGCAAAAAAACTCGAAGCTTTGCAGTGCGAAATTGTGGCAACAGGTAACACTGCAAAAACTTTAATTGAGGCAGGAATTAAAGTTATAAATTCATCAGAAATTACTGGTTTTGAAGAATTACTTGGTGGAAGAGTAAAATCTTTGCACCCTGACATTTTCGCTTCACTTTTAGCAAGAGAAAACGAGCGCAAAAGCTTGAATTATCCCGCATTTGACCTTGTTGCAGTAGATTTATATCATATTGAAAATTATATAGGAAAAAATATCGACATTGAAACATTGCAAGAAAATATTGATATAGGCGGAGTTGCGCTACTTCGTGCGGGTGCTAAAAATTATCAAAATGTGATTGTAATATCTGACCCTAAAGATTATGAAATTGATATTGAAAACATAACAGATGAAACTAGAGCTGAGCTTGCACTTAAGGCATATCAAAAAACGGCAACTTATGACGCAATTGTTTATGACGTGCTAAGCGCTAATTTAAAAGATGAAAAATTAAGAGATTTTGAACACTTAACGCTTGCAAAAGAAGGCGAGCTAAGATATGGCGAAAACCCACATCAAGCTGCAGCACTCTATAAAAATACAGGCGAAGAATTTATCGATTATGAAGTTTTAAACGGAAAAGCGCTTTCGTATAACAACATTTTAGATACAACAGCTGCAATAAACATTGTTTCAGACTTTTTCGATGTTTGCGCTTGTGCAATTATAAAACACACAAACCCTTGTGGCGTAGCACTTGCTCCAACTCTTGAAGAGGCTTGGGATAAGGCGCTTGACTGTGACCCATTGAGTGCATTTGGCGGAATTGTTGCATTTTCAAAACCAATTAATGAAGATATTGCAAAAAAATTAACTGCAATGTTTTTGGAAGTTGTTGTTGCTCCAGATTTTTCAGACGAAGCACTAAAATTATTTAAAACAAAGAAAAATTTAAGAGTTATTAAATTAAATACACCACTTGAGGCGATTAAAAACACACAAGGAAAAGAATATCACCACACACCTTTTGGGGTGCTTGTTCAAGAAAAAGACACAAAAGAGCTTGACCCTAAAGATTTTAAAGTTGTAACGAAACAAAAACCAACACAAGAACAAGTTGAAGATATGATTTTTGCTTTCAAAGTGGCTCGCCATGTTAAATCAAATGCAATTGTTATTGCAAAAGATTTAAGAACATTAGGGATATGTGGTGGTCAAACAAGCAGAGTTGGCGCACTAGAAGTTGCACTTCAGAGAGTTTGTGATAGCCCAAAAGACGCCATTGTGGCATCTGACGGATTTATGCCTGCGGTTGATAATATTGAAGTTGCAGTTCAAAATAGAATTGCAGGAATAATTCAACCTGGGGGAAGTATAAAAGATGCAGATGTAATTGCCTCTGCTGATAAATATGGGCTTTCAATGATAACAACAGGCATTAGACACTTCAAACACTAACAATGGAAAAAACTAGCAAAAACTCAATATTTTTATTATCATCTGGACATTTTGCAGTTGATGTTTTTTCTTCTGCCATTGTGCCACTATATCCATATTTAGTTCAAAAATTAGGTATGACACTTGCAACAATCAGTGTCATTATTGCACTTGGACATTTGTTTTCTTCAATGTTGCAACCATTATTTGGATTTTTTGCAGATAAAATGAGGCACAGAACTTTTATGTTTTGGGGGCTTGTTTTCTCTTCAATTTTTATACCATTATCCATTACATCGAAAACAACTCTTGCGCTTGCATCGTTTTTTATGATTGGGGTTATAGGAAATGCAATATTTCACCCACAAGTAACGGCTATGATTTCAATTTATACAAAAGCAAATTCAGACCTTACAAAATATATGGGAATATTTTTAGGCGCTGGCACAATTGGTTATGCAATAGGCCCTTATGTTTCTTCATTGCTTGTTGAAAAATTAGGTATAAACTACATTTTTGCGCTAACAATTTTTGGGCTTATGTGTGCAATTTTAATGTATTTTATGTTGCCAAAAATTCCACAAAGCGCAGTGTCTGGTGCAAAAGAGGAGTTTCTGCCTCTTATGAAAGAAGTGTTTTCATCACCTGTTATGATAAATTTAACTTGGATTTCAGTTGTTAAATCAATGGTAAGTATGACATGTGCCACTTATTTCCCATTTCTTCTTGAAAGATATGGATATTCACTTTCGCAAACTGGTCTAATTATTACCATATTTTTCTTAACAGCAGGAGTCGCAACAATGCTAAGCACAATATTCGAAAAGAAAATTGGCGCAAGAATGCTCATAAAATATGCTTTTATTATTCTTTTGCCGTTAATGTTGCTTGCAATTTGGACACTAAAATTCTCGAAAATATTAGGACTTTTGATATTTATTTTTATGGGATTTTTCATATTTTTATCTGTCAGCATAACAGTTGTTTTGGCACAAAAAAATATGCCAGAGCATAGAGCGGTTGTGTCAGGTGTAACCCAAGGATTTTCTTGGGGACTTGCCGCACTTATGCTTGTTCCGTTTGGATACATTGCACAAGCCGTTAATGTTGAATTGGTGCTTGTAATATCTTGCGCAATAGCATTTATTACAGGATTGTTTTTTGTTGATAAGAGACTAGAGTGTTAAAGCTTGGGGGAATCTATGGGAGTAGTTGAAGATATACAATTAATAAGTGAATCAGTGCATAAAACTTTAGATTTGATGGCATTTGATGAAAAACTTGGGAAGGATTTCGAAGAGTTTATAAAAAGATACGAAATTCAAATTTCAACTCAAAAAGAATTAACGCAAATTATGTTTTTCTATCTTTTTGAATCGAGAATGCGCACAGGGATTTCGCCATTTGAGTATTTGAAAGATGAAAAACTTTTAGACGAGAGGATATGCAGTTCATTTGCAAATAGTTTTACAGGCACTTTCCAAGTAAATAAAATCAAACAAAATTCACTTTTAGTAAATTCTCTTGTAAATGAAAAAGAATACGAACTCACAACACTATCTAAAACATCAAACCTTAGAGGGCTTGGACAAAAAGATTATATCGAAGCAAGAATAATAAAACTAAATGATACTTATTATGTTCTCGATATTTTAAGCGTAATCCCGTCTTCAAAGCGCTTTGTTGCCTTATCAAACGGAATTTCACACCTTGTTAAAAGCCCAAAGAAAATATATTGGGATAATGAGAATAAGTTCAAAGAATTTGAAGAAATCTCAGATGTTATGACAAAGAGTTTTGTAAAATGCACTGGGTCTCATTGCACAATAACATCAAACAAGCTTGCAGATGGGCTTTTGCAACATTTTAATTTTTATCACCATAACCTACTTCCAGAAGACGATAAGCTCGAAAACTGGCTAACAGATGATTATTCACTCGAATGGGCAGATATTGAAAAATTAAAAAATGAAAGCGTATCAGATAACACATTTGATAACCTTGCAGGCGGTTTTTCAGGGCACAGCGCAGACTACAACGTGGGTTATTGGGTTGATGATGAACTTGGAATTTTTATTATTCCAAACCTTGGCACATTTTTTGAAATATTTAAAAATAAAAATCATAAAATAGAAAACTGGAAAGAATGTATTGTCGAGTTTTTAAATTTGGACAAAATTCCATTGAGCGTTATTGAAGAAGCTTTTAAAATGAACGAAAAAGCGCTCGAAATATTTAGCGAAGCATCAGATGAAAAAATTAAAAATAAAGAAGACTTAATTAAACAATATAAGCCTGATTACCTTTCAGGAAAAAGATTTTCACCAACACTTGTTCTCTATAATTCAAAATTATTCCAAGATATTTTTGATGAAATTGATAGAATTGAAAATAAGCAAAACATTGAAGAACAAGCAAAATCCGTGGGGAGGAATGAACCTTGCCCATGCGGAAGTGGGAAAAAATATAAACATTGTTGCGGAAAATAATTCTTGATAAATAGCAAAAAAAAGTTTATTATATGCTTGTAGCAACGGAGTTTTAATTTATGGAAAACGAAAAACAAGAAAAAAAATGTTGCACTAAAGTGTGGCTTGTAATTACTTTTATTTTGGCACTTTTTGCAGCAACTTTATCAACTTATATGGGCTTAAAAATTGGTGTTTTTGACCCAAGGTCACCAATTAACCAACAACCTTTAGTAAACATTTCAATTAGCAAAAAATTTGCAAAGAAATTAACATACGCAAAAGCGCAAGAAACAGGAAAACCAATGGTTGTATTATTCTATGCTGATTGGTGTAAATTCTGCAAAATGCTTGCTCCAGATTTCAACAAAGTGACTAAGAAAAAAGCATTTAAAGAAAACTTTGCAGCAGCTTATGTAAATTGCGATGTGCCAGAAAATCAAGATCTTGTTAAAGAATATGATATACACGCATTTCCAACAGTTTACATAGTAAGACCAGATGGCAACAAAAAACAAATTGATGTTCAATTGTTCCACGAAAAAGAAGCTGTTGATATTTTAAAATCGCTACTATAATAAGCTTTTAAAATACAAAATGCCACCTTTTTAAGGTGGCATTTTAATATATAAATAAAATTTATTTTTTCAAAATTTCGTCAGCAATTAATGTTCCTATTTTATCTGTGCCAACAAGTGTGCAACCAGCAGACATTATATCTTGAGTTCTATAACCTGCTTGAAGCACTTTTTTCATTGCGCCCTCAATTAAAGTGTAGGCTTCATCCATATCAAAGCTATATTTTAGCATCATGCCTGCAGACAATATTGTTGCAATTGGGTTTACAATATTTTTACCTTTGAGGTCAGGGGCAGAGCCGTGGATTGGTTCATACATTGCAAGTTTTTTATCGTTTGAAAGGCTAGCACTTGGAAGAAGACCAAGAGAACCTGCTAGCATTGAAGCTTCATCTGATAAAATGTCTCCAAAGATGTTACCTGTAACAATTGTGTCAAATTGTTTTGGCGCACGAATAATTTGCATTGCAGCGTTATCCACATACATATGTGATAATTCAACTTCTGGATAGCTAGCAGATGTTTCAATCATAATTTCACGCCAAAGCCTTGAAACATCGAGAACATTTGCTTTATCAACAGAGCAGAGTTTTTTGCCTCTTTTCATTGCAGTTTCAAATGCAACAGTTGCAATTCTTCTGATTTCATCTTCAAAATAAATCATATTATTGAAACCAACTTTTTTGCCGTCTTTAATTTCAATTCCTCTTGGTTCACCAAAATAAACATCACCTACAAGTTCTCTAATTATCATAATATCAACACCAGAGACTATTTCAGGTTTTAGTGGGCTAGAATTTACAAGTTCTTTAAGAACAATTGCTGGTCTTAAATTTGCAAAAAGCCCCATTCCTTTTCTAATTCCAAGGAGCGCTTTTTCTGGGCGAAGCTCTGGTGGAAGTGTGTCATATTTCCAATCTCCAACAGCGCCCAAAAGTGTTGCATCCGAAGAAAGTGCAAGGTTGAGTGTAGATTCTGGAAGCGGAGTTTTAAATTCATCGTAAGCACAGCCTCCAATTAGAGCATGTTCAAAATTGAATTTAATATCATATCTCTTTTCAACCGCTGCTAAAACCTTGAGCGCTTCAGACATTATTTCAGGACCGGTTCCGTCTCCTGCGAGCACTACTATATTATATGTTGTCAATTTATACCCCCATTTTCTTTTTAGTGTAATTTACAAGACCACCAACTGAAATTAATTCTTGAATTTCTGCTGGAAACTTTGAGCAAGCATATTCTTTGCCATTCGTTAAATTTTTGATAATTCCTTTATCTAAATCTAGTTCAAGTTCGTCGCCTGCTGTGACTTCATCGGCTAAAATTTGGTTTTCAACAATTGGAAGCCCAATATTTATTGCATTTCTGTAAAAAATTCTTGCAAAACTTTTTGCAATAACCGCTTGGATGCCAGATGCCTTAATTGCAATTGGAGCATGCTCACGAGAACTTCCGCAACCGAAATTTTCGCCTGCAACAATAAAATCATTTTCCTTAACTCCACTTGCAAAAGTTTTATCAATATCTTCCATGCAATGGCTTGCAAGCTCTTTAGAATCGGTGGTGTTCAAGTATCTAGCAGGAATTATAACGTCTGTATCTACATTATCTTTATAGTGCCAAACTCTTCCTTTTTCATTTTTTCTCATACATATGCTCCATTTACAATTAATTTTGACCTACTTATAATTGTATTACAAATTTGAACTTAATAAAAGTTCAGTCACGATAGTAGTTAGTAAAGGAGCAAAAAATGCAAGAAACAATCATTGAAAAAGTAGGACAAATTTACAACTATTTAAGTGAAAGAGGCGAAGTAACAACAACTAAAATGAGAAAAGACTTAAGTTTAGATGAAGCTTTCGCTGGTATGGGAATAGGCTGGTTAGCTCGTGAAGACAAAATCAACTTGGTTAAACGTGGCGCTCATACAAAAATTTCATTAAGATAGTAGTTAACGTCAGATTCGAAAACCGCTCTTTGTTCGCAAGGGGCGGTTTTTAGCATATTTATTAAAAGCAATTTGCACATGCTAGAAAAATTTGTTAGTATCAAATTCATCAACTACTTTAAATTTTCAAGGATAATATGCAAAACAACAGACTTTTGTTTCTTACTACAGAGGCAGAGCTCTTGAAAAATCGCCACGACTTTTTCTTAGATATTCTGCGTGCAAATTTTATTATAGATATTAAAGTTATTTTAAAATCTTGGGAAAAAGAATTCTTTGAAACACCATTTAACTCCAAGAAATATAGGGCAGTTATTTTTTGGGGAGATATTCCTGACACCAAAATGGTGGATTTAATAAAAAGCGCAAACCCTGTGTTTTGCCCGATGGCTGATTGCGTAAGAACAAAAAAACTTGCTTGGTGGTATAGAATTAGAAGATGTAAAATTATCTGTTTTTCAAAAACTTTAAGCAACTTTTTAAATAAACACGATTTTTACTTAAAAAAATATGAATATTGGGCGCAAGTTGATGAAAAAATAGCAAAATTTCCAAAAATATTGTCTGAAACTCGAGCCTTAAATGTTTACGTGGATTCTGAAATTACAGAGAAAAACCAAAAAATTATAGACAAACTTTTTAAATTTCAAAAATATAAAATCCACGAATGCGTAAAGGAAAATACTCATCTTTATCTTTCACTAAAAGAAAATGCAGGGCTGGATAGAGAATTTTTTAGGGCGCAAAGTTTGGGGGTTGTTCCAATTACAAACACGAATTTCGGGCTTGGAGACTATATAGAAGACAAAAAGACTGGGTATAAATATAGAGCAGATTTGCCACTTTATATTGATTTTAGAGATTTATTCGAAGTGCGTGAACTTATGCTAAAAACAATAAAGATAAATTCTGTTCGAGCAAAGGTTCAAAGAAAAAATATAATTAAATTTATTTTGCAGAAAAATTCAAGCTATAATTTTTAATATTTTGCTATATTTTAAAAAGCATGATATGCTTAATTTGAATAGTAGAATTTTATATATAGATTAATAAAGATTAACAAAGATGGAAATATTAAATTTAGATTTAAACATTATAGTACTTATTGTATTATTAACGATTTTGACAATTTTTCTTACTTCAAACTGGGTTCGAAACAGAGAAAAAATCAAACATTTGCTTGCAAAAGAAGCTGAAATGCAAGCTGATTTTGAAAAACGTTCAATAGTTCTTGAAAAAGAAGCAAGTGTTCGTGCAAAAGAGAGGCTTCAACAAGAATATAAAGACTTAGATGAAGAAATTAGAGAAAGAAGACAAGAGATAAACAAAATTGAAACTCGTCTTGCAAAAAGAGAGGATCAAATTGAAGAACAGGCACAAACTTTGAGCGATAAAGAATATGCGCTTGATAAAAAAATGGACGAAGTGCTTGGAAAAGAAGATTATTTATCTGAAGTTTTAACAAAGCAAATTGCTGAACTAGAACGCATTTCTGGAATGAACAGAGAAGAGGCAAAACACACTCTTTTAGAACAACTTCAGCAAGATTTAGCGCAAGAAAGAAACAAAATTATTCGCGAAAGTGAATTACAAATAAAAGAAACTGCTGAAGAAAAAGCTCGTGAAATTTTAGCGCAAACTATGCAAAAATGCGCAGTTGAACAAGCTATTGAAACGACTGTTTCAGTTGTTCCTTTGCCTGCTGAAGACATGAAAGGCAGAATTATCGGTCGTGAAGGAAGAAATATCCGCACGTTGGAAACAATTTCAGGCGTTGACTTAATTATTGACGATACACCTGAAGCTGTTGTTTTATCTTGTTTTGACCCAGTAAGACGTGAAATTGCAAGATTAACAATTGAAAAACTTGTTGCTGACGGCAGAATTCACCCTGTTCGCATTGAAGAAATGTATGATAAATCCAAAAAAGAAATTGAAAAGAAAATCATGCAAGAAGGCGAGCGCGCAGCGCTTGACCTTGGAATTATGAACCTTAACAAAGAGCTTACCAAAACTCTTGGACGCTTATATTATAGAACAAGTTATGGGCAAAATGTTTTAAAGCACTCTATTGAAGTTGCTCAAATTGCAAACATGCTTGCCTCTGAGCTTGGTGCTAACGCAAAAATCGCCAAAAGAGCTGGTTTGCTACATGATATAGGAAAGGCAATTGACCAAACTCAAGAAGGAACGCACATTCAATTAGGCGTTGAGCTTGCTCGCCAACACGGCGAAAGAGAAGAAGTAGTTCACGCTATTGAAGCTCATCATGATGATGTAGCGTGCAATACAATTGAGGCTGCGGTTGTAAAAATTGCTGATGCTATATCTGCCGCAAGACCAGGAGCTAGACGAGATACGTTAGAAATCTATATCAAACGCCTCAAGCAGCTTGAAGAAATTGCGACAAGCTTTGAGGGAATTAAGCAGTCCTTTGCAGTTCAGGCTGGGCGTGAAGTTAGGGTGATAGTGCAGCCCGAAATGTTTGACGATGTTGCTTGCTCAAAACTTGCAAGAGATATCGTAAAACGTATCGAGGACGAAATGGAGTATCCTGGACAAGTTCGTGTAACTGTTGTCCGTGAAGCTCGTGTAGTTGAAATCGCAAAATAGGACACCCAAATTCTCGTGAAAACTGAATTAAAGGTTTTATTTCTAGGCGACATGGTTGGTCGCATAGGAAGAAAAACTGTTCAAAAATTTTTAGAAACTAACAAGGCGAATTATGATTTCATAATCGCCAATGTGGAAAACGCAAGCCATGGCTTTGGGCTTACCCTAAAAAACCATGATGAGCTTGCAGCTTGCGGAATTAATTGTATGACAAGTGGAAACCACATTTGGGATAAAAAGGATGTGTTTGAATATATTGATAATTCAAATTATCTTATTCGCCCACTAAATTACGATAAATCCGTTCGTGGGGTTGGTTATAGAATATTTAATGACAAATTTTTAGTTATAAATCTTTTAGGCAAAACTTTTATGCCACAAGTTGATTGCCCATTTAAAGCACTTCAAGCGCTTTCAAAAGAGATGTCTTTTGAAGATAAAATCACAATTATTGATTTTCATGCTGAAGCAACTGCAGAAAAAGAATGTATGGGCTATTTCGCACAAAGCCTTGGCGCAAAAGCAGTTTTTGGAACACATACACATGTTCAAACTGCAGATGAAAAAATTCTAAACGGCACTTGCGCCTATATAACAGATGCTGGCTTTACTGGTGGCACTGGTGGCGTTATTGGTATGGATTATGAAATTTCTCTCAAGAGGATTTTGACTTCAATTCCTGAAAGATTTGATGTTGTGGATTCAAAAGAGTCCGTTTTATGTGGTGTTGAGGTTGTTTTTGACAACACAACAAACAACCCAATAAGCATTAAAAGAGTTTTTGAAAAATATAAGGACGAGGACAATGAAGATTGATTTACACATTCATACGACATACTCCGATGGTGCCTTCTCGCCCGAGCAGATTGTTGACACTGCAATCGCTCAAGAGATGAATGTAATTGCACTCACTGACCACGATAACATTTTATCTTGCGCAATCGCTCAAGAATATGCAAAATCAATAAATGCAGATTTAGAAATTATACAAGGTGTTGAAATTAATACTTTATACAAAGGCTATGAAATTCACATTCTTGGCTATTTTATGGATATTAACAACAATGATTTCCAAAACTTGCTTAAAACGCAACAAAATGCTCGTATTGAACAAACTAAAAAAATGATTGAACTTTTAAACAAAAAAGCGGGCATAAAAATAAAATTTGAAGATATTAAAAAGCTTGTTGCGCCTCGTGGCAGTATTGGTCGTCCACATATTGCAAGAGCAATTACAAGTGCTGGCGGAACTCAAAATGTAATCGAAGCTTATGCAAAATATATTAACGATGATTCACCAGTTTACGTTCAAAGAAAAACTGTAACCCCACATGAGGCAGTAGAAATTATTTATGAAGCTGGTGGCATCCCTGTTTTTGCACACCCTGTAGATATTGATATTTCAGAACAGCTAACAAAAGAAATGATGTCTTATGGACTCAGGGGACTTGAAGCTTACCACAGAAAGCATTCTCCAGCAGTTGTTGAATATTTTTCATCAATGGCTGAAAAATATGGTCTTATTGTGACTGGTGGTTCAGATTTCCACGCACCATCTCTTAGTTATGGAACAATTTTGATGGGCAAAAATTTCGTGCCTGATTGGGTTTACGATAAATTGCTCGACGAAAAAAGAAAAATACAACTTATAAACAATGCTTAATTTAAATTCTGCAAGTTGTTTAATTATTTAACTCTGTAGAAAATATTAACACCTGTGTTTAGAACGGTGTTGCCATTTTCTGCATTTCTTAGTACACCATTTTTCAAGATGTATGTTTCTTTAGAGTCTTCGTATGCACCAGTTTCTTTGTTATAAATTTTTCTTTTGAATTCTTTTGTGCCAGTTGACAAAATTTCAAAAGCTCCACCAAGGTTGGCTTGAGATGGTTTTTGCAAAGTTAAAGCTGGTTTTGAAATTGTAGCCTCAGATGTAAACAATGAGTTTGGCGCATTGTGTGGTGTATTTTTAGGTGGCATATAGAATAAGCTCAATACTTCAGAACCCTTAGAGTCGTATTTATATGCAACCATAGAGTGATTTTCGCTTCCTGAATCAAACTCTTGAACTTCTAGAATTTCTGTTGTTCCGCCAGCGAGAGCAGACATACCTTCGGTTTTATGAAGATTTGAAGTTGCGTTTACTTCTCTATATAGCGCTGAGAACATATCATCTTTATCTTCTCTTTCAAGAAGAACTCTGTTTCTGCAACCTAAATCTTGGTTTTTTGTTGGAGTTTCGTAACCAGTTTGCCCAAATTCGTCGCCATTAAATAAGGTTGGAACACCAGCACCTGCAACCATCATTCTCCAAAGAGTTGTATATTTATCAAATGCTCTTTCAAAAATATAGCCGTTTAATTTATCAGAAACTTCTTTTCTCTTTTCTGGATTAACAATCCCAGCTTTATCAAGCAAGAGCTCCATTGTAACCTCTACTGGCCTTGTGCCAAGGGCTTTGCTTCTCATTTTTCTTTCTTCTTTAGGTAAATCAGTGTCACCCCTTAGAAGAATTAAAAGAGAAAGTTTTAGATTATCTTGAATATCTTTTGATAAATCAGAATTTTCGATTGCTCTTTTAAATAGGTCATAGCCTGCTAGTCCTCTTGATGAAATTGAATCATCGTCTGGGTCAAGCCCTAGTTCTTGTTTTTTTGCAGCAATATCTTTGCAACCAGTTGATGTTTCAACATCTGCAAGTAAAATTTCGGTGTTAAACACGAAACCATGCATTGTTCTTGGTTTATCGTGGTTATCTGTAAACACGTGGCTATTGTTTATAAATGGAAGTGTTCCTGCGGCATAAAATCTTGCGTAATCTTCTTTTAAACCGTCAATTGATTTGCCATCATGCCAGCCGTGTTCAGTGCTTCTATCAAGCAATTCTGGATAAGAACTATATAAATATGAATAGTTTGTTCCAGTTGTGATACCCGTTTTTTCATAAAATCTGCGTTCAGTTGTTGCATCGTCTACGTAGTGAGTATCTTTTGCATTTTTTGCAAATTCGCTCAAACAAGTGATTTCGCCGATTGTATATGCGTTTGGATTTTCTTTTTTAATTTCTTCTGTGAAGTTTTTCCAAAAATCAACTGCGACATCAAATGCGTTATCAAAAGTTCCCATTTCGCCACGAACTGCATCAAGGTCTGCAATATCTTTTGCAGCATCATATCTCCAGTTCAAGCCTGCACCTGACTTTTCAATAATTGCTTGCGCAAGTTGTAAATCTTGGAATGAAACATTTTTAAGTTTATTTGTATAAATTTTTGCAATTTTTGTTAAATCTTCACCAAGTGGGTGATTATCCGCAAGTCTTTTAGCAACTGCGTATTCTTCATTTTCAGGTGTTGTTGCGGAGCAAGAAATAATGTTTGAAAGGTTGATGTTATTTGGTTTAATTTGAACACCGTTTTCGTTAAATTCAACATTTTTTCTTCCTACAACACCAGTTGAGAAGAAATATTTAACTACATCAGGAATTATTGCTTTTGCAATAACTGCGCCATATGTTGTTAATTTTGTGTCAGTTTCATCTTCGTAAATCTTTTCTCCGCCAATCGCTTGAAGTTCTTTATCTAATTGTTGAAGAACGGTGTTTACGCCATCAAAAAGAATGTTTGTATAGTAATTAGAAAGTTTAGAATTTTCAATATCTTCTGGGGTTTTAGCGCTCATTGAAGGAGATGCAAGAACCGCTGTAATTTCAGGAGCAACTTCAATTGATTCAAGTGGGAATTTTAGGATTTCTTTTTGAATTAAATTTTCAGTTTCTTCTAGATTTTCAAAAGTTTTGCTTGTGTATTCGCCAGAAGCAACATTTGCTTTAATTTCTGCAAAATCTTTTTCTGATATGCCATTGTTAAGGGCAATTTCTTTAACTTGTTCTGGATTAGAATTATTTAAAACCGCAGTTTCAATAAGCAATGTGTTTGCAACAGTTTTTGTCCAGTAGTTTGCAATATTGTAGAGATAATTACGAACATTTTTATTTGCAGTGTTCATTTTAATCAAGTCTAGGTTGCCATCCCAGAAATTTGCACCCTTTGCATCTGATTTTTTAACAACTGCAAAATTATTGAAATTCAAGCCGATATCTGAGATAGGTTCGCCTTCGTTTGCAAAAATTGTTTCAGAGAAATTTTTGCCTTCTTCGTTTGTAATGTTGAAATAGTAAGGGGTAATTGAATGCTCGTGAGTATTAATGTGAGGGAATTTTTCAACGAGCTCTGGGTTATATGACTTGATAAGTTTTGTTTTATCTGCAATATCTTCAGGTTTAACAAGACGTTTATCGTAGAATTGAATATATTTTTCGCTTCCTTTGTGCACAATTCTGTATCTTATATTTGCAAGATCTTCGTCTGTGTCAGGTAAAATTGGAATATTTAACTTGAATGTACCAGTTTCAGCGTTAACACCATTGTCGATTTTAAAGAAATCAGCATATTGAGAATCTTTGCCGTGTTTTACAACGTGTTGCACGAATGGACTTAAAAGCCCTTGAGAGGTGAATGCGCCGTCTGCAACATATTGAATACCTTTTTTGTATAATTCAAAGTTTAGGTTTTTGAAATCTTGCAAGGTTCCTCTAGTGCTTGAAATTTGATAAGGGTTAGTTGGCCAATATCCGTGGCTTGAAACTTCATCTTTGCCAAATAATGGCGTTGTCATAAGCATACCATAGTTATCAAGTTTGCCTTCTTTAACTTTGGCAATAATACCTTCAATATTGCCACCAAACATGTTAACGTGGTTTCTCACTTCGCTTTTTTTAGGTGGGTTTTTTGCCCAATTTACATTATAGTAAGAGTCAGGGAGCATATGATACATTGGGCCATTCTTTTTAACTGAACCAATTTTATCAATATAAACATTATAGATTTTATCAGCACCAGCTTCTGATGAGTTTCCGTTATATGTTTTAAGACCAGGCTCAAGTGCAGTTTTTACAGAACCAGCGCCATCCTTTGGAGAGTAAACAAAGCGATATCCAAAAGCTTTAGGAGCAGAAACAGAATTGCCAACAGAAAATGCGTTAATAAACATTTCTTTTAGTTCAAATTTGCCTGTTTCTCTGCCGTTTTCATCAACTGTGCTTTTTACCTGACGCTTAGAGTTGCCAGCAACTTGCCAAACGCCACCAGCGCCTTGTTCTAGGGAAACAATTTCAAGAGCAACATTGTATTTTTGTTTATCGTAAGGGGGTGCATAAAATTCAACAACTCGTTTGCCGTTGTTTTTAACTTTAGTTTCGTATCCTTTAAAAGAAGTGTTCTTTGATGGATTAACTTTTGCCGAATTTATTGCTTGTAATTTCATATTTGCCCTAATTTCCCTTACAAGTTTAATAAAACAGATAAAGGTGCAAAATTGCTATTTTGTAACAAAATGTAGCAACTTACATCTTTTGTTTATAAACTTCTAAACCTGAATTTTCAATTTCAGGTGTGTCAATTTCAAAAACTTGCACTCTTGCTGTTCCGAGCTCAACTTTAAGAGCATCGTTTTCTGGTTCAACAAAGCTACTTTCGCCATATTTTGGAAGCAAGTTTACAAATTTTTGTTCTGCGCTCAAACCTGGAATTTCAACAGTTCCTGAAGTTTTAGCGTTTACATCTCTATTTGCAACAGTGATAAGAGTTTTACCATTTAAATGCCTTGCAAATGCAATGATTTTATCGTTTGAAGTGTTCAAAGGAATGTATGAACCTTTGTTTATAACTTCTTTAAGTTCACCTGTTTTTAGCGCCATTGAAGATTTGATAAATTCCCCAATTTCTGGATTATTTCCGCCAGGTTTTCTTGAATTATTGAAAATGTCAAGCAAGCCTTCGTGAACATATAATTCTTTAGAATCAGTTTTTGATTGCCCTTCTGCAACAGTGCCATTGGCATATTTATAAAGATAATAATCGCCAGATTGAATACCATCAACAAAATAAGGGCACATTTGAGGTAGTGTTGCTTGAAGCCCAGTTGTCATCATAACATATGGCGCACCACCATTGAACATTGGGCTTTTATCATCATGAGTTGCAAACGAACCAATAACCGAATTTGGTTTTTCATTATTATTGTTGTTTTCAATATTTTCAATTACATATTTATGTAAATCATCTGCTTTTAACCAATCTTTAAAGATGTGCCATTGGCCATAATATGAGTCAAAACCGGCATATAAGAGGTCATTTGGCCTATCTTTTGGCATGTTGATTTGAGGAGATGCATCTTCATAAGTATATGTTTCTGCAAGCCAAGCAAATTCAGGGTCTTTCGCTCTTGAATATGGAATAATTACATTCCAAAATTCAACAGGTTTCGCACGAGCAACGTCTGCTCTTATGCCATCTATGCCAAGGTCTATGCACATATCAACATAGTCTTTATGCATTTGAAGAACATCGTTATTTAATTTAGAGCGAGTTTCATCTTCCCATGGCGCAAGCATTTTAATATCTGCCCAGCCGCCAGGAGTTTTATATTCGCCATTTTTTTCTTTCGCAGTAAGCTCAGGTCTTCTTTGAGCAAGGTCAAGTGAAGCACAACTTGGCAAGTCTAGCATAACTTTTATGCCTCTTTTGTGACATTCATCAATAAAATATTTAAATTGCTCTTTAGCGCTTCTTGGATCATTAGGGTCTCTTAAATTTGGATCGATTTCAAGAAAATCAGCAGGCGAATAAAGTGAACCAGCTGTTCCCTTTGCGCCAACTTTTCCTGTTGGATGAACAGGGAGTACGTGAAGAGTATTGAAGCCCATTTCTTTAATTTCATCAAGTCTTTCAACTGCATTTATGAAATTACCTGAAACTTCGCCTTCAGTGATTAAATCATCGCCATTTGTGTCTTTTGCATTCATTGTTCTAGGAATAACTGCAAGAATGTTTGCTTCGTTATTTCTAAACATTGTTTTTAAATTGTTTTTATAATCTGATGGTGCTTGAGTTTGAGCATTTTGCACCGCTTGAACCTCAGCTGGCGCTTGAGTGTTATAGTTTTGATGTTGCGCAAGAATCATTTGAGAAAGCATTGGGCTATATCCAGCTTGCGCTTGAGGAACTGGAGCCTCTTGTGGAGCTTTTGTTGTTGCTTCAGGCGTTGTTTCAACTTTTTGTTTTAGAATTGGGGTTATAATATTATTATTTATTTTTTGCATCTTTTACCCCTTTCTTTGCGTATAATTCTTGCTCTTTATCAGTGTTTCCAAAGAATTTAAGTGCTCCGATTGTAATAGCCGTTAAAACAATTGCTGCAATGCCAAATGTCTTGAGCCATTTTTTACCAATGCTACCTTCACTTATTATATTTTTAAATCTATCTACAAATGAACCACCGTGGTATTTATCAAGGAAATCCTTAGCGTGGTCGCCAAAAGCATCTTTAAGCGCTTTAACGGGTGCTTCAAATTCTGGGTGCTCGCGAACAAACCAGTCAGCTTCAAGGGCAGTTTGCAGTTCACAACTGCGTGGAAATTCGTTATCCATTTTTGAAATAATGCCGAAAAGTTCTCTAGCTTTTTCAACAATTTTAAGTGTTCCATTTTCAGCAAGTTCAGTTGCAACTTTTTCATCCATTGCGTCTTCATAAATGAATTTAATTGCTCGTTTACTAACATCTGCTGTGTAGTTATTTGACAAGCTTCTTGAAAGTGAAGTTCTGTCATATAAATATTCTTTTATTGCACCAAGAACTTGTTTAACTTGTTCATCAGTATCTACACCAAATACTTTTCTTAGTTGTTCAGGGCTATCTTTGATAAGAGATAATCTTCTTTCAGCATCAGCTGTAATGATTAATTTTGAGCCTTCGCCTTGTTTCATAAGCTTAGCTAAGCGAACATTGAAGGCAAGCCTATCTGCATATTTATCAACTGCCTTGTCAAGCACAGGAATTGTTTTTAATTTGCCTTTAAGAGCACTTGCGCCATCTTGTTCAAAGAACTTATCGTAGTCTGTGTCTAATTTTTTAAGAGATGACGAAACATTTTTAACGAAATATTCAAGAGTTCCACGAGCGCCTTCTAAAATACCGCCATCGCCTTTATGTCTTTTTGAACCTACATTTGTTGCAAGTTTTTCAAAGTTTTTATGAAGAAGCTCAATAAAATCATCGTTTGTTTTAAATGTTCTTACCTGTTTAGCATCAGGGTTAATCTGGCGCATAAGTTCTCTATTGAACTCTTCGCCAACTTTTGTGTATAAAGATTCGCTATGATTTCCCGCAAGTGCGTCTGCAAGGTTAGACATAATACGAACTTCCGCACGTTTGCCTCTTTGAAGATCATAAATACTTTTAGCACCTGCGCTTGCTTTGTCCATTTTTAGCGCTTTTAATAATTTTTCAAAAACGCCTGATGTCATTTCAGCTTCATCAATTTCTTTGAAAACAGCTTGGATTTTCTTATCTGAAAAACCGATATTTTCAAGTGTGTCTGCGATTTGAAGGTTGAAATCAGCTTGAACAAATTTGCCACCATTTAAATCTTTTAAAGATTTAACTGATTCCATAAATTCATCAAATTGAGCAGGAGTTAATTTTTCCTTCATTTTAGCTAAAGCAGTTTTTTCATATGTGCTTTCAATTGATGCAAGAATTGTTCTTGCAAGTTCATTTGTTGCACCATTAAGGTTAGCTGGAAGCACATGAGAAGCTATATTTTTATCTTTTGTAAGTTCTTGAACAGGGTCTAAGAATTTTGTTAGTTCACGAAGTGTTTCTTCATCAAGACCTTTGCTTTTATATGTTTCAAGAACCTTTTTAAAATCTTGTTTGTTGAAAAGGTCGAACGATTTATCTGAAAGCATTTTCTTGACAGTTGTTTCCATAGCACTTGCTTTGCCAGCAGCTTTTTTCAAACTTCTATTGATTAAGAAGTTTTGAACAGGATTTTCTGCCGCACGACAAACAAGAGCAGTAATCAAAGGAGTTGCGAAACCTGAAGTTAGAAGAATCCAAGTGTTACCTTGAAGGGCAACTTTTTGCATTTTCTTTTTAGTAAATTCTTCTCTATCAGGCAAGTCTTTTGGAACGCCCATATAATCTGCAACTTGATTGATTTTATCTTTGCCCCATAAATCCCAAGGTTGATATTGGTTATCGCCAAAGAATTTCTTTCTTCTGCCTTGAGAATCAACATATTCTTGTTGAATATTAAAACCAAATTTCTTTTCAAGAGGTTTAGTTACGGTTAATTTTGGCCAAAGCGACATTGTTGTAAGGAATGTTGCTCCACCAATAAATTCCATTGCTTTTTGTTTAGCAGAACCTCTTTTAAGTGCAAGATAAGCTGCGATTGCAACTGCACCAATTTTCATACCCAAATCGTTAATTTTTCCTAATGCGTGGTCATTAGATTTACCTGTAACGATTGCTTTTCCAGTATTTTTAATATCACGCCCAAAGTCGGCAACATCTTGAACGAGATTAGTAACTACATTTTTTCTATCTAAAAGATATCCTTTAGGTGCTTGAGGTTTCTTTTTATCTTTTTGGTGCGTCAAAGCTTCAAACAAATTGTTTTCTGCAATTTTGTTTCTGTTTGTTGTTATTGAATTGTTGTTTGTTGCATTAATCATTTATTATTATACTTCCACGCAGTTTTTACTGTTTTTATCAATGAATTGTGCTTTTTCTTGTTTTGATTTTTTGAACCCAATTTTTGCGTTAGCTATACCGAATAAAGTTGTGCCTGCTGCAAGTGCCGTGAGTCCGATTGCTGCGAATTTGCCAAGTTTGCCGTATTTAAATGTATTTCCTCTAAGCTCGAATGCGCCTTTACCTGTATAGAATTCTTTTGTTGCCGTTTTAAAAGTGCGCCATGTATCTGGGATTAAACTTGGTAAATCTTTTGCAAAATTGTTCCAAATTGTTTTAATTTGACTTCCTGCATTCCCTTTCATGTTCTTACTATTACGTAAACACGTAATTGATTGAGAAATTGCCCCAAAAAGTCCAGTTTTATTTTTTCTAAATGAGTAAAAAGCGTCTTGATTGCCGATGGCAACGCCGATTGCGGCCCATAAATATTTGCTGATATTTGCGCTCGCTCTTGCTTTTGTGATAGCTTCTTTAATTTTTGGTTGAACTACTTGATCAGGCGCTGCAAGTTTTTCTTCGTAACCCAATTTTTCTGCCATGTCATCATAGTAAGCATATCTATTACCATCTTTTGCGCCTTGTTTTTCAAGCAAATCCCACCTTGGGAAATCAACGCTTTCAAACACTTTGTGAAATTCTTCTGCTCTTAAATCTATATCTCCTGCAAAATCAGGAACTTCCGTAATATTCGCCTTGTAAGGCATTGACATATCAATTCCAGTTGCGGCCTTTGTGCCAATTTCTGTAAGTTTTGAACCAAATAATTTACCAAGAGCATAAAGAACAACGGCAGCAAACATTTTGTTGCCTGCGCCAACTGCGTCCATATTTCTTGTAAAACCAGTTTTTTTGAATGAATTGTAGAGCGCTATAAGGGTTGCTGAACCACAAACAAAAGGAATTGCGCCCATTGCTAAATATTCGTAGAAATTGCTATTTGGAGTGCCTTTTAAGCCTTTTTTAGTATATGTTGTTGTAGCCTTAAGAAATTTATCTGTCCCTGTCTTAAGGTCAGTAATTACAGGCGTATTTTTAATTATATGGTCACCATGATAATATTCTTCATCACGCTTCTTGCGAGAGGTCTCGAAGTGCGGATTTTTATTATCTGAATAATTGATACCGTCAATTCTTGGCATTGATACTCCACATGAGAATTTCTGCTGTTATAAAACATCTGAAAGATTTTTTTTGCCGTATTATTAAGAATTGTAAATATAAATTTACTTTTCCTAAAACCTTGTAAAATAATATTATGAACAATTTTTCAAATATTTTCAACTTAAATTTAATTCCCGATTTTCAAAACATAATAAAAGACTCGGGACATGTTATAAATATTTTTGGATTTTCAACAACAAACAAGGAAATGCTAGTTAAAACAAGCGTTGCAAAATTCAAACAAGATTATTTTGCATTCACGCTAAATTGCTTTTCTTATACGACAATAAACGATATTTTATTAAACCTTTATGATGATTTTAGAACCTATATACAAAACAAAAACATTGCATTTAAGAAAAGTTTAAAAGAAAATTTTTCAGAAAAAATTCTTGAATATTTTTCTTGTGCAAATTTTAACTCTGTAATAATTCTTAAAGATTTTGATGACATTTTAAACCAAGGCCAAATTTTAGATTTTTTGCAAGTTTTGTCAAAACTTCAAAATGTGCAACTTATTTTAATAACCAAAAATAGGCTTTTTACAGGGTTAAATGTTTCTGATTACATTCAAGCCGATGAATATTCAGAACTATATATTCGAGAAAAAACAACTTCTTTTGCAGAAGAACTCTCTAAAGAAGAAATAGAATTTTTGCATATGGCGTATGCTTCAAGCCCCGAATATTTTGATAGTTTAATTTATTATCATTCAATGTCTGGAATACTGTATAAAAACTTAATTGAAGAATATAAAAAGAAAGAAAATAAACCTGATTTTAAAGAATTTATTGTTAATAAAATTTTTCATTTGGTGCTCTCGCCATATCAAACTGAGTTGAATAAATTAGCACTTCTTCCTTGCACTGTTTCTTACGAATTTTTAGCAACTTACGGTTTGGTTTCAACAGAAACTCTGAATTATTTAATTGAAAAATTTATAATTTTAAATTCATCTGACGAATATTTCTTACCTAAAATAATTTCAAGATATTTGACATCAAAATTAACATACAAAGAAAAAATTAGTTTATATTCAACAATTTTAGAAGCGCTTGAAGCAGAAATTGCAAAAAGCCCAAAACACAGACTCATTAGGCTTTCAAGAGAAACAATAAGAAAAATTATTGAATAAATTAAAAAAGTTTCACCTCCTATTTTGTCTTCAAATGTGCGAGTAAATCCTAATTTTTCATACCTTGGGCTTGAAGCACAAAAAATGATTAAAAAACAAAGCGCTCCAAAGGGCGGAATGTTTGATGTGGCAGCAGAAGACGAAGAAGAAATTGTGCAAAGCGTAAATATAGAAGAACTACTTAAAGAAGCACAAGAAAATGTTGAAAAATTTCAGTATGATAACGCATTAAATATGTTAAAAGCAACATATATGCAAATTACAGAAAAAGAAGATATTCAGCAAGCAAACAGTTTGTTTGCAATATGCCATGAGAAAATGGGCAACAAATCTGAAGCTGTAAAATATCTAAAAAATAATTTGAAATATGAAAAAAAATTAAGCTCAAATGCAAAATATAAAACAATGTTAAAAATTGGGCAAATGACAAAAGGTGCGTTTGATTACGAAGGCGCAAAAGAAGTTTATAAAGAAATTGCAGGAGATAATAATGCGCCAGCACCTGCAAAATTCATTTCAAAATTTCAGCTTTTTGATATATACGAGCTTCAAGGGGAAGAGATTAACCTTCTCGAAAAATATTTAGAACTATACACAGAGATTAAAAATAGTAAATATTCAGAAGATTTTAGTGCACGTTGCTCTTATAAAATTGCAACACTATATGACAATAAGCAAGACACGGAAAATGCTCAAAGATATTATGAAGTTGCGCTTGCTTCTGCAAGAGATGAAAAAGACACAAACTATGCAGGATATTCTTGCCTTGCGCTTGCTGACATTTGGGAATCTAAAGGCGAGGATGCGAAATCTAAATTCTATCTAGCGCAAGCAATAGATAAACTTAAAGAATCTAAAAACTACGATGAACTTTTTGAAGTGTATAGAAAAATGGCAAATTATTTTGAATATAGAAATAAAGAAAAAGCATTTGAATATTTAACTCTTGCGCTCGATGCTTCAAAAAATACACATGATGCATTCAAAGAAACGCTTGCGCTTGTTGATATGGGAGACTATTACTATAGCGCTAGCGCAAATACTATGGCACTAAAAAATTATTTTGAAGCAAAGAAACTTCTTGGAAGCGAAGACGATGCAAACGCAGAAAAAATCAATTCTAGAATTGAAGATATGCAACACAAAATGACAAAAGATGAATTTGAGGCAATTGCATCTGAATATTAAACATTATGAAAAAAGAACAATTTGAGTTTATAAGAAAATATTTCGATATTGAATTAAGTGATGAAAATTTTGAAAAATTAGCTTTGTTTTATGATGAATTTCAAAAATATTCATCAGTTACAAACCTTATGAGCAAAGGCGATTTGTCACTTTTATTCGAAAAGCATATTTTTGACTCTTTTGGAATTTTAAAGTGCAAGAGGTTTGATTTTAGCGCAGATTTGAAAGTGTTAGACATTGGAACAGGCGGCGGACTTCCTGCAATTCCACTTGCAATATGCTTTCCAAATTTAAAAATTTATGCCCTTGATAGCGTTTCAAGAAAAATTAATTTTATATCTGAATTTAAAGAAAAAGCAGGGCTTAAGAACCTAGAGGCGATTTGGGCAAGAGCAGAGAATTTGAAACCATTAGAAGTTGATTTAATTATTTCTCGTGCTGTTGGAACAATGAAATATATAGTAAAAAACTCAAAAAAACATTTAAATAAAGGTGGAAAATTTATATTTTACAAAGGAACAATGGAAGTTATTGAAAAAGAAATAAAAGAATTAAATTTATTCGATAAAAAAATGGCAAAAATTACTCCAAAATTTTATTTATACGAACTTCCAACAGAAGAAAAACACCAAAGACATATTGTGGAATTTTAAAATAGAAAGCGCCTCGATTTAACAAGGCGCTTCTAAGTCCAAGAGAAGAACATTTATCGGACTTAATTATTCGAACATATCAATTCTCTTTTGGTGCCTGCCACCTTCATAATCGGTGTTTAAAAATGCGGAAATAATTTCATAAGCGAGTTCTTCGCCAAGCACCCTTTGACCTAAAGTTAAAACATTTGCATTATTATGCGCACGAGACATTTTAGCACTAAATGTGTTTTCAGGCGTTACTGCTCGAATGCCTTTGATTTTATTTGCACAAATCGACATTCCAAGCCCAGTTCCGCAAACTAAAATGCCAAAATCTGCCCATTTTTCAAGAACTTCATCGCAAACTTTTTTAGCATACACAGGATAATCAACACTATCTGTAGAATCTGTACCAAAATCTGCAACAAGATAACCGAGCGAATTAAGATGGGCTTTGATTTTTTCTTTGAGCTCATATCCACCGTGGTCTGAACCTAATGCAATTTTTAAATCTTTCTTAACCATAATTTTAGCTTTTTTATTATATATTTTTTTTTAGAGTTAGTAAACATTTTTTTATTTTTCATATATAATTTTTTATTATGATTAAAGATTATTTTATTGAAATTACAAGAAAAGCGATTTTAGACGCTATTGCTGATAAAAAACTCGGCGAGATGACAGAATTTGACAGTGTTTTAATTTGTGAAAAACCAAAAAACATTGAATTTGGCGATTTTGCAATTAATGTTTCATCACTTGCAAGAAGTGCCAAAATGGCACCTCCTTTAATTGGAAAAGAAGTTATAAGCTATATTGAGCAAAATAATTTTGAAGTTTCGCTTGCAGGCGGTTTCATAAACTTTAAAGTTGGGAATGCTTTTTTAAATAGCATTTTAGCTGACATTGCGAACAAAAAAGAAAACTACGGCAGACAAAATATTGGCGAAGGCAAAAAAGTAAACTTAGAATACGTAAGCGCAAACCCAACAGGGCCTTTTCACATTGGGCACGGCAGATGGGCAGCAGTTGGCTCATCTCTTGCAGAATCAATGAAGTTCGCAGGGTATGATGTTTTCCAAGAATTTTATATAAATGATGCTGGAAATCAAATTCAAAAATTAGGTAAGTCGCTTGAGCTCAGAGTTCGTGAGCAAAAAGGCGAAACAATTGAAATGCCCGAAGATAGCTATCGTGGCGATTATTTAATTGAAACAGCGAAAGAATATATTAAAGAAAATTCAAGCGAAAATTATGCAGACTACGCTAAGCGTAAAATGCTTGAAAACCAAAAAGAGCTTCTTGAAAAATTTGGTGTGCATTTTGATTTATTTTTCTCAGAATTATCTTTGTACGCAAACAATGAAGTTGAGGCTGCAATTAAAGCGCTTGAACCTTATATGTTTGAACAAGATGGCGCAATTTGGTTCAAAACAACTCAATTTGGCGATGACCAAGATAGGGTTATCAAAAAGGCAGACGGAAATAATACATATTTAACCGCAGATATTGCATATCACATGAATAAATTAAAAAGATGTGATGAAATGATTAACATTTGGGGTGCAGACCACCACGGATACATTCCAAGAATTAAGGCTGCAATTCAAGCGCTTGGCGGAAACCCTGATGCACTTACTGTTATTTTAGGACAACTTGTAAACATTGTGCAAGACGGTATGGCAGTGCGCATGGGCAAAAGAAAAACAATGGTCACGCTTGATGATTTAATTGAAGAAGTGGGCGTTGATGGCGTTCGTTTTTGGATGTTAATGCGCTCAACAGACACAACTCTTGATTTTGATGTTGACCTTGCAAAAAGTCAAAGCGACAAAAACCCTGTTTTTTATGTTCAATACGCTCACGCAAGATGTGCTTCAATTTTAAGAAGAGCAACTGACGCCAGAATTGACACAGTGGATAAAAAAGAATTACCGCCACACCTTAGTCAATCTGAATTTGTGAATGCAAAAAGAGCTGGCGATATAAACTCTGCAAACATCGACGCAAAATCAGCGCTATATTTGAAAAAATTGATTTTAAAACTTGAAGAATTTAATGAAATTATAGCTTCGGTTGCAAAAAATAAAGCACCTTATCTGCTTTGCAAATACGCCCTTGAGCTTGCTGGTGATTTCCACCAATTTTATAATTTCACACGAGTTTTATCAGATGATAAAGAAACAACAAAAGCAATGGTGTTTACAGTTGCGCAAACAAAAACTGTTATGGCAAATGTGCTCAAGTTAATTGGCGTTTCAGCACCTGAGAAGATGTAATATTGTTCCATAAATTAAAGCGGAGGTTGTATGCAAAAAACATTATCAGCTATTATTCCTATTTTGTTTTGGGTTTATGTAATAGCAACATTTTTGCCAATCTATTCTCTGATTTCAGAAGCAATTGAAATTCCTATAATTAACCTTCTGATTTCATTTTTCATTGCCGACATTCCGATTGTCAATTGCATAGTAGGAATAATTGGCGCTACAAAGCACTGGGGTGTGCCTGTTTTGGGCGCTATATTATTTTATTTTGCGCCACTGATGTTATTTTTAGTAATGCTTCTTGCGCAAAGTTTAAAAGAAAGAAAATAACATGAAGAAAATTTTTATATTGCCTTCTATATTATTGCTGATTGCGCTACTACCTATGCCGTATGGATATTATTACATATTAAAATTCGCAATTGTAATTACTGCAGTCATTGAACTAATGGCGATATTAGATAAAACACCAAAGACAAAACTGAACACTAATAATGACATTGTATATTTTGTTGCATTAGCTATTCTTTACAACCCAATTGTCGCAATACCTTTAGGCAAGTTTATATGGAGTTTCGTAAACATCGGAACTATATTGTTTTATGTGCTGTATAGCAAAAAACTTAAATGATTAAACTAATTATTTTTAAAACAAGAAAATTAAGATGTTTAGCACATTTGATTTTATTAAAAAACATTCGAGTTGATAAAATTTGTATATCGACAAAATTAATTAAATCATTTCTCTCAATTTCTTGATTTGGTCACGAATTTGGATTGCTCTTTCAAAGTCTAAAAGTTTTGCAGCTTTCGCCATATCTTTTTCAAGCTTGTTTAAAAGCTTTGGCAAATCTTTTCTTGAGATATTAAGTTCTGTCATCTCTTCAGCAATAATATCTTCAAGGTTTCTATAGGATGCCACAAGCGATAATAAATTATTTTCAATTTTCTTTTTAATTGTTTTTGGAGTGATATTATTTTCCTTGTTATATTCCTCTTGCAAGGCTCTTCTTCTTTTTGTTTCTTTAATTGCAAGCTCCATTGAACCTGTAATTTTATCTGCATACATAATAACTCTGCCAGATGCATTTCTTGCACATCTTCCAATTGTTTGAATAAGAGATGTATCACACCTTAAGAAGCCTTCTTTATCGGCGTCCATTATAGCAACAAGAGAAACTTCAGGAATATCAAGTCCTTCACGAAGAAGGTTGACACCAACCAAAACATCAAAATTCCCAAGGCGTAAATCTCTTAAGATTTCAACACGTTCTATTGATTGCACTCCAGAGTGCAAATAGCGGACTTTAATTCCTTGGGTTAGCATATAATCAGTTAAATCTTCTGCCATTTTTTTGGTGAGCGTGGTCACAAAAATTCTTGAAGATTTTTCCGTTTCTTTTTTAATTTCTTCAATTAAATCTTGAACTTGACCAAGCGTTTTTCTAACTTCAATAACTGGGTCTAAAAGCCCTGTTGGGCGAATTATTTGCTCAACAACTTTATTGTTTGACTCAGCAAGTTCAAATTCAGCAGGAGTTGCTGAAACAAAAATTTTCTGACCAATTTTAGAATAAAATTCATCAAATTTTAAAGGTCTATTATCAATGGCACATGGGAGCCTAAAACCATAATCCACAAGGGTTTCTTTTCTTGATTTATCCCCAAAATACATTCCGTTGAGCTGAGGAATAGTCACATGCGATTCATCAATTACAGTTAAAAAATCACCTTTGAAATAGTCAAGCAAAGTGGCAGGGTGAGAACCTTTTGGTCTTCTTTCTATAATTCTTGAATAGTTTTCAATGCCAGAGCAATAGCCCATTTCTTTAATCATTTCAATATCATAATTTACCCTTTGCTCAAGTCTTTGTGCCTCAATTAACTTATTTTTAGCATTTAAAATTGCAAGTTGCTCCTGAAGCTCTTGGCGAATTATCTTAATTGTGCCTTCTAAGTCATCGTCGTCTGACACGTAGTGAACCGCTGGATAAATTGTAATTTCTGTTGGAGTTTCAATAATTTCAGATGTCACAGGGTCAATTCTTGTGATTTTTTCAACAATATCATCAAAAAATGAAATTCTAGTTACGATTTTTTCGTAACTTGGCATAATTTCAACCATATCGCCACGTGCCCTGAATGTTGAGCATTTGAGCTCTAAATCATTTCTTGTGTAGCGAGTTTGAATCAAATGGCGAAGAAGGTCGTCCCTGTCGCATGTTCCACCCACTTGAAGGTTCATTGCGCCCTTGAAATAATTTTCAGGTAAACCAAGCCCATAAATACAGCTAACACTTGCAACCACAATTACATCATTGCGCTCATAAAGGCTGCGAGTTGTGTTGTGCCTGAGCCTATCAATTTCCTCGTTTATTGTAGCTGATTTTTCAATATAGGTATCAGAGCGCGGAATATATGCTTCTGGTTGATAGTAATCATAGTAACTTATAAAATATTCGACTGCGTTATTTGGAAAAAGCTCTTTAAATTCATTATAAAGTTGCGCTGCAAGAGTTTTATTATGGGCAATGACAAGGGTTGGTTTTTGAATTTGTTGTATCACGTTTGCAATGGTATAAGTTTTACCTGAACCTGTTACACCTAGAAGAACTTGAGAGTCTTCACCATTATTTAGCCCACAAACAAGTTCTGATATAGCTTTTGGTTGGTCGCCAGATGGTTTGTATTCTGAAATTAATTGAAACTTATTTTCTTTCATAATTTACATTCTACCATTTATAACCATATTTTTACATTATTTCACAAATCGCTAAATTGCAGTATAATAGCACTATGGCAAACTGTGAAGAAAAATTGATAATTAAAGGCGGAAGGTCACTTGCAGGAGAAGTGAGAATTTCAGGCGCCAAAAACGCAGTGCTGAAGCACATTGCAGCAGCAATTCTTGCAGCAGATGTTACAACAATTTATAACGTGCCAGAACTCACAGACGTTGCAATCATGCTCGAAGTGATAGGGCAACTTGGTGCTAAAACTTCATATAACAAAGAGGAAAAATATGTAACAATTGATGCTTCAACAATTTCAAACACAGTTGCAGATAAAACCTATGTTTCAAAAATGCGTGCATCGTTTAATGTTTTAGGTGCGCTTGTAGGAAGAATGGGCGAAGCCAAAGTTGCGCTTCCAGGAGGATGTGCAATTGGGGAAAGAAGAGTTAACTTCCACATCAAGGGAATTGAAGCACTTGGCGCAAAATGCGAAATTAAAGATGGATATGTTATTGCAAAAGCAAAAAAACTTACCGGTGCAGACATTTGTTTTGATATTCCATCAGTTGGCGCAACAGAAAACGTTATGTTTGCATCAATTTTCGCTGAAGGTACAACAAGAATACAAAATGCTGCGCAAGAACCTGAAATCGTTGACCTTGCAAACTTCTTAAAATCGATGGGTGCAAAAATTACAGGCGAAGGAACAAGTGAAATTGTAATTCAAGGCATTCAAAAACACGAACTACATGGAACATGTTACACAACAATTCCAGATAGAATTGAAGCAGGAACATATATTAGCGCAATTATTGCAACAAGAGGTAGTGGAATTATAAGAAATATTTTCCCAAGTCACTTAACAATTTACACAGGAAAACTTCTTGAGATGGGCGCAAAAATTAAACTTATTGACCCAAATACGCTTCAAGTTTCTGCAGACCGCAGACTTGATGCCCAAAACTTTATAACACAACCATACCCAGGTTTCCCAACAGACCTGCAAGCTTGTGCTATGATGTTGCTTGCAATTTCAAATGGCGTTAGCGTTATGACAGAAAGTTTGTATGAAAACAGGTTTATGCATGTTGAAGAACTTTGGAAAATGGGCGCAAATATAAGAATTAGCAAAAACCACGCAATTATAAAAGGTGTAGAAAAATATATGGGCGCAGAAGTTAAAGCAACAGACCTTAGGGCAGGTGGCGCTCTTGTTGCTGCAGGGCTTGCCGCAGAAGGCGAAACGATTGTCACAAACTTACACCATATAGACAGAGGTTATGAAAAATTTGTTGAAAAATTACAAATTTTAGGAGCAGATATAATAAGAACAGAGGTTAACTCTGGTGAATGTGAGGGTGAACATGTCGGAAAACTATAAAAGATGGTATGATTACGACCCAACTTTATTGAAAATTATCAATCTTTTGAGAGATTATCAAAGCGAGCTTCGCTCTCAAGCTGAAGTGTTCCTTGAAAAGGTTGAGGAGCAAGTTTCAAAAGAAGCGATAGATAGATTTTACGATATGGTAAAACCAATTAACGGCAAAAGATGGTACGACAAAGACCCTGTAATATCTAAAACGGTTGAGCTATTAAGAGTTGTACCAGCGCAAGTTCAACATATGGCAGCTGAAAATTTCATAAAAGCACTTCAAGAAAATGGCATTATTGTTGAAGAAAAAACCGAGGAGACAGGAAATAATGTATAAAAAAATATTGGCACTAGCGCTTTTTTCCGCAGTGTCGTTAGGATTTTTAGCACCAGCAAATGCTAAAATGACAAAAGAAGCATTGCAACTATACTCTTCAGCGCTAAAATTTGAAAACAAAAAAAGATACACAGATGCGCTTGACTTGCTTTTAAAAGCGCTTCAAACATCTAATGATGATATGATTTTAAACACAAAAATTGCAGGGCTATATAGTGAGCTTGGCGAATTTGATAAAGCTTTGAATTATTATCAAAAAACCTTGAAATTAAAACCAGATGATGCTTTTTTGTATATTTCGATTGGCAACATTTTGCAAATGCAACAAAAATATGAAGATGCATTTGATGCTTACGAACAAGCAAGAATTATTGCACCAAATTACAAATACAACTATATAAACATTGCAAACACCTTGTTTTTAAGTGAAAGATATGATGAGGCAATTGAAAATTACAAAGTTTTCTTGCAATATTATCCAGATAACAATAAGGCAAGAATAAACATTGCAAGTTCTTATCTTCAAAAAAAAGATTACAAAATGGCGCAAGATGCTTATTTGAAAGCGCTAGAGATGAATCCAGATGAATTTTCGGATTATGCTAGTATGGGGCTTGCATATTTAAGAGATAAGAAATTCGATGAAGCAAAAAAATATTTAGAAAAAGCAGTTGCAATAAATTCAAGCGATTATAGTTCACTTGCAAACCTTGCAATGGCGCAAACTTATTCAGGCGAATTAAATTTAGCTTATCAAAATTTCCAAAAAGCATTTGAGCTTCAACCAGATATGCCAAATTTGAAATTTGATTATGCTTATCTACTAACTAAACTTGGCAAAACTCAAGAAGCAATTAAAACTTACAAAGAATATATTGCTGCATTCCCAACCGAAGGCGATGCTTATATGAACCTTGCCATAATTTACATTGGGCAAAACAATTTGAGCGAAGCACAAAAAATTCTAGAAGAAGGAATTAAAGCAGCACCAGAAAATGTTAATGTAAAATATGAGCTTGCAAAACTTTATCACATTCAAGGAAAATACGCTGAAAGCTTGCCTTTATACGACGAATTACTTGCAAAAGTTCCAGCCAACTTAAACTACAAATACAGCAAAGCTCTCGCACTCCAAGGCTATGGAGATTTTAAAGAGGCGCAATCTGTTCTCAAATCTTTGCTTTCAGAAACAGGCGAAAACCTAAAAAAATATGATTTAACAAGAAAAATTGTAAACGACACATTGTATTCGAGCTATGTAACGCAAGCAAAATCTCAAACAAAACAAAAAGATTATAAAAAAGCTCGTGCATCATATCAAAAAGCAATTGATATAAACCCTGAAAACACACAAGCCTATAAAGGACTTGCAAAAACTTATGAAGATATGGGTATGAAATCAAAAGTTGTTGAAAATTATGAAATTGCAATTCAACTCAACTCGGAAGACCCTGAAACATTTGTCGAATACGGGGAAAGCCTAACCAATATGAATGATATTGAAGGCGGAAAAGCAGTTATTAAACATGCACTCGAACTAGACACTAAAACCGCAACTGCATATGCGGCTCTTGCTGATAACGAACTAAAGGCGCAAAACTATGAAGAAGCAATCAGAAACTACGAGCTTGCGCTTCAAACAATTAAAGATAGCGATGAACTATACATAAAAGCAGGAAACGCATATAAGCTAAAAGGCGATGAAGAAAGCGCAATGGACGCATACGAAAATGCGCTTTCAATTAATCCAATTAATCAAGATGCTTATTTTAACATTGGCATAATTCAGTATGATAGGGGTGAAACTGAAGCTGCGCTTGAAAATTTCACAAATGCGGCTAAATATAAAAATGATTTCGCACTTTCATATTACGGACAAGGTTTGTGCCTTGAAAAATTAAATAAAAAATCTGATGCAATTTTTGTTTATGAAAAATTTATCGAACTTGCGCCTGAAAACGCATTAGTTAGCGAAGTTAAACAAAAAATTGACATTTTGTATGAAGAAATAATGAAATAATGTTTAAAAAAATATTTATTATATTAGCTATATTCTCGCTTATTTTGCCTGCACACGCTTGGGGTGGAAAAAAATATAGCGTTGTAATGGATAATAAACCAATAACACAAGACTCTATGAAAAAACCAAAATATCATTTTAGCGCAGGAAATAGAGTGTATTTTGGGGTTATTGCAAAGAAAAAATTCAAAGACGATGTAATACAATATCAAGTGCTTCATCAATCAGACAAAGTGCATTTGGGTGGAATCACGATTGTTTATTCTAAACGAGCAAGGCTTGATTATGAAGATTTTTACACAGATTATTTTGTGCCACGCAAAGCAGGCAAATATTTTATTCAAATTTTTGAATTAAACAATCTGCACACACCAATCACAGGGGCGGATTTTATATGTTACTAAAAGATTATGTATGGGTGTTTAAAACGCCATTGAAGCAATGGATAGAATTTATTAAAAACAGGCTAACAACATCAAAGTATGTGCTCAAAGGCAAATGCAAAATGTGTGGCGCATGTTGCGAAAACATTCTTTTTTCCGATGAAAATGGTTATATTAAAGAAGCAAGGCAATTTGAAGATTTAAGAAAGAGAAATAAAAGATATTATTCATTTGAAATCGCAGGCACATATGAAGGCGAATATACCGCCGAAGAATTTAAAGACAGAAAAAATATCAAAGGTGCACTTTTATTTAGATGCAAAAGCTTAGGCGAAGATAAAAAATGTAAAAACTATTTTTTCCGCTCACTATACTGTAGAGACTATCCTGCAATTAACCCTGATTTTATTGCACGAGGCGGCACAACGCTTGACGGTTGCGGATATTATTTTGATGTGAGCAAGAAATTTAAAGATTATTTAAAATAATTAGTTCGTTGAAATTTCTTTTAAGAATATGTTTGTTTTTGAAATTAATTGTTCACGAAGTCCAACAGGGTCAGAAATTCTCATTGGAAGTCTATCCATAACTTCTGGTTCCAAAATTTCATCTCCAACTTGAGCCTGAACAAGTCTATCAGCAATATAAACAATACCACAGGCAGCAGGCAAACTTGAAAGGCTTGGCGCGTGGTGATATTTAATACAATTCACAAGAATTACAGGTAATTGCCATTTTTTCGCAACAAGTGCACCTAATTCACAGTGGTTTGCTTGGAAGAATGTATTTTCAAGCTCGATTAAACTTTGATTGTTTTGCTGAGCAATATATTTAACTTTCGAATATTTAGCTGCATCTTTTTGCGCAAGTAAAATTTTACCTATATCGTGCAAGAAACCAATAACAAAAGCGTCATCAGGGTTGATGAATTTAAATTGAGCAGCAAGATATTCAGATGCAATTGCACATCTAATCGAATGTTCCCAAAGCTCACGAGAACCTTGTGTCGTCATCATTTGGCGCATCGCAAGCGACATAATGATGTTTTTTGCCTTCATCATACCAAGAAGGACAACGGCTTTGTTGATAGATGTGATTTGTTGCCTAAAACCATAGTATGCAGAGTTTACAAGAGACAAAGTTTTTGCAGAAATAGCTTGGTCAACAGACATAATTGTTGCAAGCTCTTGAATCCCTGTGTATGGGTTTCTAATTACCTCAAGAGCCTTCATCATAACGTTAGGCATAGGAGGAATTTCTTTAAATTCTTTGACTAGTTGTTCCGCTTCATTATTTTCCAATTTATACCTCTAAGTGTTTTTTTATACTCATCAAACTACCACCAGCAGCGCAACCTATTGATAAGAAAAGTAGCGATGCAACAGTGAAAAATTGTGAATATGGATTAATTGGTATCATAAAGAAATTATGCATTTGAACTATATATCCGCTGATAATATTAACAGGGATTATAGAAATCAATGCCCCAAGAAAACCATATATAGCGCCTTGTAGAACAAGAGGGGTTTTAATATACC
>JAFQLC010000013.1 GCA_017396695.1 bacterium | reverse complement strand
TTGAAGTGCTAAATCACGTATTCTATAAAGTGGAGAAAGCATTGTTTGAATTGAGCCTTCTGCAATTCCAAGCAAAGACATTCCCATTTGAATGTTGTTATTTGCAGTGCTCAAACCACGTTGAGAAACTTCCAAGCCTTTAGATATCATAAAGCCTGCAGCGTCATCTCCTGCATTTTGTATCCTTGCACCTGAGGATAATCTGGCCATAGCCGTTGCCAGCCTGTCACTTGCTGAGTTCAGGTTATTCAAAAATATTAAGTTTTCTGAATTTACCTTTATTGTCATATTCGCTGCTATTAGTGTCTTTCTGGCATGTGATACGATTACCTAATAGCGATGACAATAAAGTATGATGATTTTTATTTCGGATTTTTCGCTTCACTCTGTGCAGAAAAAAGAAAAAAATCATTAGCTTAGTGTATTAAGCGGGTCAAACACCACCTAAAGAAATTAACAAATTAACTATAAAGAAACTCTTTAAAAAGCCTAAAATAAAATATCCTTCCTCATTTTTTATTTTTGATGTAAAATATTTTTGCTGTAAAATATAGAAAAAGAGCAATGTGAGGGAAAAATGAATTTAACGTACAAAAACATAAATTGCGGTGAAATTACAGAAAATCAAGTAAATTCTGTTGTTGAAATTGCAGGTTGGGCTGCCACAATTAGAGACTTAGGCGGTATTATTTTCGTTGAAGTTAGAGATAGATCAGGTGTTTTTCAAATAGTTGCAGACCCTAAAGTTAACCCTGAAGCGCACAAAGTTTTTGGCGAACTTCGCTCTGAATTTGTAATTCAAGCAAAAGGTAAAGTTACATTGCGCCCAGATGATACAATCAACGAAAAACTTACAACAGGTAAAGTTGAAATGTATCCAGATGAAATCAAAATTTTATCATCTGCACAAACTCTTCCATTTATTTTAGAAGACGAAAATGTTTCAGAAGATATCAGATTAAAATACAGATACTTAGACATCAGAAATTCAAAATTGATGAACAATTTAAAACTTCGCCACAAAATTACATCAACAATTAGAAACTATCTTGATGGCGAAGGTTTTGTTGATGTTGAAACTCCAGTTTTAATTAACACAACTCCTGAAGGTGCAAGAGATTATCTTGTTCCATCACGTGTTCATGATGGTAAATTCTTTGCATTGCCTCAATCACCACAAATCTTTAAACAACTTTTGATGGTTGGCGGAATCGAAAAATATTACCAAATTGCAAAATGCTTCAGAGACGAAGACCTAAGAGCAGACAGACAACCTGAATTTACTCAAGTTGATATGGAAATGAGCTTTGCTGGTCAAGATGACGTTATTGCGCTCACTGAAGGTCTTTTGGTTAAGGCATTTGAAGCAGCTGGTGTTGAAATCAAACCTCCATTTAAGAGAATTACATACAAAGAAGCAATGGAAAAATATGGTTCAGATAAACCAGACACTCGCTTTGGACTTGAGCTTTTTGATGTTTCAGACATTATGGAAGCTTCTACTTTTGAAGCATTCAAATCAGTTGTCGCAGCAGGCGGTACAGTTCGTGCAATTAAAATTCCAGGAATTGCAAACTATTCACGAAAAGATATGGACGATGTTCGTAACCTTGCAATTTCATTTGGTGCGAAAGGTCTTGCTTGGGTTACATATCTTGAAACAGGCGAAGTTAAATCTCCTGTATTCAAATTCTTAACAGAAGAACAAATTGAAGAAATTAAAAACAGAGCTGATGCGCAAAAAGGCGATATCGTGTTCTTTGTTGCAGATTCTAAAAAAGTTGTATTTGATGTTCTTGGAAGATTCAGATTATACTTTGGTGAAAAACTCGGCCTTATTGACCACTCTCAACATGACCTACTTTGGGTTGTTGACTTCCCATTGTTTGATTGGTCAGAAGAAGATGAAAGATTTGTGAGTGTGCACCACCCATTCACAATGCCAAACCCAGAAGATTTAGACAAACTTGAATCAGACAAAGGCAATGTTCGCTCAATCGCATACGATATTATCTATAATGGAAACGAACTTGGTGGTGGTTCAATCAGAATCCATGACTCTCAATTACAAGAAACAGTGTTCAAAGCATTGGGACTTACTGAAGAAGATATTAAAAACAAATTTGAATTTATGGTAAATGCGTTTAAATACGGAACACCTCCACACGGCGGTCTTGCAATTGGTCTTGATAGACTTGTAGCGCTACTTACAAGAAGCACATCAATTAGAGACGTAATTGCGTTCCCTAAAAATTCACAAGCTAAATGTTTAATGACAAATGCTCCAGCAAATATTAACGAAGAACAACTCAGAGAATTGCACATCAGACTTCGCAATCCTCAAAGGGTTTAACTTGTAATTTAATTTTTACAAAATATAATAGTGAAAGACAATAAAAATCAGGTAAGGAAAATTATGAAAAGTGACATTCACCCAGATTACAAAAAAACTACAATCAAATGCGTTTGTGGTAATGAAATCGAAACAGGTAGCGTAGAAGAAAACATCGTTGTTGAAATTTGCAACGCTTGCCACCCATTCTACACAGGCAACCAAAAAATTCTAGACTCTGAAGGTAGAGTTGAAAGATTTAAAAAACGTTACGAAAAAAAATAAGTTTTTTAAAGGTTTAATAAAGGAGCTAAGGTATGGGAGCAGTAGAAATAAAGGTGGATTTAATCCACAAACCACAAAACTTGTTAGACGTGATTTATACTGCTTGCAAAACCTGTTACAGTGCGAAATTGCCTAAAGAAATTTTTGATGAAGCACCAGACGATGAAAAAAAATTATCTTTAATTTCAAAAGTTGTTTCATCTGGGCATTATTCCACAATTGAACACATTCAATTAACTTTTGCGGTTTCAAATGTATCAAGAGCTCTAACTCACCAGCTAGTTCGCCACAGACATATGAGCTTTTCACAAAAATCTCAAAGATATGTGAAAGAAAAAGGCGAAATTGATTACGTTATTCCTCAAAAAATTGCAGCAAATCCTGAGCTTAATAAAAAATTCGAAGACTTTATGGCTCTTGTTGCAAAACAATATCAAGAATTTACCGAAGCAGGAATACCAGCAGAAGATGCTAGAGCAATTCTTCCGAATGCAACAGCAAGCTCTCTTACTGTGAGCTTAAATCTCAGAGAACTTATTCACTTTGCAAATTTAAGACTCTGCACAAGAGCACAACTTGAAATTAGAACACTTGCAAAACTTATGTGCAAAGCAGTTATAGCTGAAGAACCATGGCTTGCAGTTCATTTAGTTCCAAAATGCGAAAGACTTGGGTATTGCGACGAAGACAAATGTTGTGGCAGAATGAAAACCAAAGAAGAAGTTTTAGCAGGAAAAGCTTAAATTAAAATAAGTTTATATTTCAAGCTCCAATAATAGACACATTTTTTTATTTGTGATTTAATAAATTTAAATAATATTGATATAAGGAATTTTTAAAATGGCAGTACCAAAGAAAAGAACAGGCGCATCAGCGCAAGCACATAGAAGAGCAAACTGGAAAGGAACAGTTCCAGCAACTACAACTTGCAAAAACTGCAACGCAGTTATCCCAACTCACACAGTTTGCCCAGAATGCGGTTTCTACAAAGGAAAATTAGTAAGCATTAAAGGCGCTCAAGCAGAAGTAGCTGAAGTTAAAGAAGAAAAAGTTTCTAAAAAAGCTACAAAAGCTGAAGCAACTGAAGAAAAAGCTGAAAAACCAAAAAGAACAAGAAAAGCTAAAGCTGAAGTAGCTGAAGAAGTAGTTGAAGCTAAAGCTGAAGAAACTGAAGAAAAAGCTGAATAATTATTAAACGAATTAGTTTGGGGAGTTAGTATGGTAAGAATAGCTGTTGATGCCATGGGCGGAGATAACGCACCTCGTGCGGTTGTTGAAGGTGCTGTTTGGGCATCGCGTGATTACAATGTGCCAATTGAACTTGTAGGTAAAGAAGATATTATCAAAGAAGAACTTGCAAGAATTCAAAAAGAAGGCATCTACCACAGAAGAGGTGGCTTACTTAAGTTCTTAAACCAAAATATAAAAATTGATATTTCTAAATTGGATATTAAAATTACCCATGCCCAAGAAACAATTGAAATGGACGAAGCTCCTGCTCAAGCAATTAGAAAAAAACGCAAATCATCAATTGTGCTTGCAGTTCAAGCCGTTGCACAAGGAAGCTCAGACGCAGTAGTTGCAGCAGGCTCAACTGGTGCTGCTATGGGTAGCGCATTGTTTGGGCTTGGCAGACTCCCTGGAATTGAAAGACCGGCAATCGCAGTTGTTCTTCCAACAATGAAAAAACCATTTATGTTTTTAGACGCTGGTGCAAATGCTTCTTGCACACCAGAAATGCTTTACCAATTCGCAATTATGGGCTCAACCTATTATAAAAACGTATTCAAAGTTGAAAACCCAAGAGTTGGTGTTTTAAACATTGGCGAAGAAGCCGGAAAAGGCAACGAACTTGTTCAAAATGTATATAAAATGCTTGATGAAAACACAGATGGCATCAACTTTATTGGCAACATCGAAGGCAAAGAGCTTTTCCATGGCGATTGCGACATTGTTGTTTGCGAAGGCTTTGTCGGAAACGTTGCTCTAAAAATTATCGAAGGTTCAACCACAATGTTACTTGATTTGGTAAAACAAGAATTTATGAGCGATATTTTAGCAAAAATTGTTGGACTTCTCGCTAAACCATTTATGAAAAGAATTTACAAAAGAATTAACTACGAAGAATTTGGCGGGGCACTTCTTTTAGGTGTTAAAGGTATCACTGTTATTTCTCATGGCCGCTCTTCAAACTATGCAATTAAAAATGCAGTTCGTGTAGCAAAAGAAGCAGTTGAAACAGAAGTAAACAGAAAAATCTCAGAAATTTATCAATAAAGAAATAAAAAATATTCAAAAGAGCGGGTCAAAATAAGGCTCGCTCTTTTTTATGGTATAATAAGTGCGAGGAGAATTTAAGGAGAATATATGAAAAAAATTGCCATATTATTCCCTGGGCAAGGCGCCCAAAAACAAGGAATGGGCAAGAGTTTCTACGATAATTACGATGTTGCAAAAAAAGTTTTTACAAGCATCGATACAACTCTTGAAAGAAGCATAAGTAAGTTATGTTTCGAAGGAACAGACGAAGATTTAAAACAAACGATTAATACTCAACCAGCACTACTTGCAGTTGAAGTTGTTGGCTTTGAAGTTCTAAAATCAATTTCAGATATTAAACCAGCATATTTTGCAGGGCACTCACTCGGAGAATACGGAGCACTCTATGCATCTCGCGCACTCTCTCTTGAGGACTGCTTTAGGGCAATTAATGCTAGAGCGCAAGCTATGCAAAACGCATGCGAAAACGCAGACGAAAAAGGCGCAATGGCAGCAGTTCTCGGACTTGATAGCGCAATAATTAAAGAAGAAGCAGACAAAATCCCAAATTATGTTGATGTTGCAAACTTCAATGAACCAAAACAAACAGTCATCACAGGAACATGTGATGGTGTCGAAAAATTGAGCACAATCTTAAAAGAAAAAGGTGCTAAAAGAATTGTGCCACTTGCAGTGTCTGGCGCATTCCATAGCAAATTAATGAAAAGCGCAGGCGAGGAATTTGCAAAATTCTTTAATAGCATTGAAATAAAAGAAGCACATACACCTGTTGTCACAAACACAGATGCGCTGCCAACCACAAAACCTGAAGATTTTAGGACAAAAGAAGTAATGCAGATTTCATCAAGTGTTCAATGGGTAAAAACTATTGAATTTATGCTTAGTGAAGGTGTAAACACATTTATTGAAATAGGCGAAGGAAAAGTTCTTTCAGGTTTATGCAAAAAAATGTGCCCACCTGAAACTTTAATTTTAAACATTTCTGACAAAGAAAGTCTTGATATAGCATTAGAGGAGTTAAAAAAATGAGCGAAAATAAAATAGCATTAGTTACAGGCGCTTCAAGAGGAATAGGTAGAGCAGTAGCAGTAGAGCTTGCATCTAGTGGTTATGACATCATCGTAAACTATGCAGGTAATGTTGCTGCAGCAGATGAAACAGTAAAACTTGTTGAAGAAAAAGGCGCACAAGCGCACAAAATGCAATTTGATGTTTCAAGCAAAGAGGCAGTTGATGCAGCAATTGCTGAAATTCTTGAAAAATACGGCAAAATCGATGTTCTTGTAAATAACGCAGGAATTACTCGTGACGGTTTATTTATGAGAATGAATAGCGAAAACTGGCTCGATGTAATCAATACAAACCTAAACTCAGCATATTATGTCACTAACCCTGTTGCAAAAGCAATGATTAAACAAAGAGCAGGGGTTATAATCAATATGTCAAGCATTGTGGGCGTGAATGGTAATGCTGGCCAAGCAAACTATGCAGCAGCAAAAGCTGGTATTATTGGGCTCACAAAAAGTTTAGCCAAAGAACTTGGTTCAAGAAACATCAGAGTTAACGCAATTGCCCCAGGGTTTATTCAGACCGATATGACAAAAGGGTTGCCTGAAGAAAAAATTACAGAACACATTCCACTCAAAACACTTGGACAACCAGAAGACATTGCGCGTCTTGTCCGTTTCTTGACTGTTGAAGGCACATACATCACAGGTCAAGTAATTGGCGTTGACGGCGGTCTTACAATATAATTCAAAAATTCAAATAACAAAATGGGCTCTTGCATTAAGCTTGAGCCCATTTTAGTTTTATATTTAAAATCAATTAGTTTAAAATCATTGATTTTCCGTCCATTTCTTCAGGTTGCGCTATATCTAACAACTCAAGAACTGTAGGCGCAATGTCGCATAATGCACCATCGCATCTTAAAGTATATTTTTTATCAGAGATAACGCAGAATGGAACAGCATTTGTTGTGTGTGCAGTCTGAGGAGTTTTAGTTTCTTCATTGCACGTAACTTCAGCATTACCATGATCTGCCGTAAGCAACATTTCATAACCAAATTCAAGTGCTTTATCTGCAATTTTACCTATGCACTCATCAACAACTTCACATGCCTTAATAGCTGCTTTCATATCGCCTGTATGCCCTACCATATCAGGGTTTGCAAAATTTACCAAAATAAAACCATATTCAGGGTTTTCAATTGCACATAAAACATTATCGCAAACTTCATAAGCACTCATCTCTGGTTTCATATCATAAGTTGCAACCTTAGGAGATGCAACAAGTTTGCGGGTTTCGAGTTTGCCTTGTTGCTCTTCTCCGCCATTGAAGAAAAATGTAATATGCGCATATTTTTCAGTTTCAGCAGTTCTGAATTGCTTCACATTATTTTCATCTAAAACTTCGCCTAAAATATGTGTCATTCTCTCAGGTTTAAAAGCAATTGGAAGCCCGAAAGTTTCATCATATTGAGTCATACAAACATAATATAAATTTTTGCAAACTTTTTTGCGATTAAATCCATCAAAATCAGCAAGTGCAACTGCAGCAGTTATTTCACGAGCTCTGTCTGGACGGTAATTAAAGAAGATAACAGAATCGTTGTCTGCAATTCTTTTCCCACCAATAATTGTTGGTTCAACAAATTCATCTGTAATTTCTTTATCATAAGATGCTTTGATTGCTTCAGCACTCGATGTTGCGCTTTCGCCTTCGCCTAAAATTAGGGCATTATAAGCACGTTCTACTCTATCCCAACGTTTGTCACGGTCCATTGCATAATATCTTCCGCAAATTGTCGCAATTTTTGGAAGATTATATTCAGCAAGAACTGCCTCTGTTTCAGCTAAAAACTCGTCAGCACTTTGAGGTGGAGTATCACGACCATCAAGAAAAGCATGCACATAAACATCTTTTAAACCTTCATCTGCTGCAAGCTTAATCAAAGCATTCAAATGTTTTAGTGAACTATGGACACCGCCAGATGACACAAGCCCAAATATATGCAAAGAGCTATTATTTTCTTTTGTATGGTTAATTGCGTTTAAAAATTCTTCATTTTTAAAGAATTTTCCTTCGTCAATTTGCTTGTTTATTCTTGTTAATTCTTGATATACAACACGACCAGCACCAATATTTAAGTGTCCAACTTCGCTATTTCCCATTTGACCTTCAGGAAGCCCAACATTTAAACCGTCAGCTAAAATTTTAGTGCAAGATTGTGTTTTCAAAAAATTGTCATAGTTTGGAGTATCGGCCTCAGCAACAGCGTTATATTGTTGTTTTTCGGATATGCCCCATCCATCCATAATGCATAATAAAACTTTTTTCATCATATTCTCCTTTGTTAAATATAATTTACCACAAACACAAGTTAAATAATTAGAAAACAGAAGAAAAAAATAAACCTTTAGATGGATACATTTTTTTTATTTATCGTTCATAATTACAAAGTAAAATTATAACTTTGGGGAAGTATATTCTTAAATGTTAAATAGAATTGAACAAAATTCTACATCAGAAATTTTAGCAAAAAGCTCTGCTATTCAAAGGCTTTCAGATAGCTATCAAACAAATCCGATTGACGATAGAAAAAACTATTTGATTGACGAAAGCAACATTTCAACAAACGCAATCCAAAAATGGGAACGTGAGCTTGATGTTAAAAAATTCACACATCTTGTTACTTCAGACCCTGATGATAAATCAGCCGAAGAACTTGTTACAAGACAAATTTTTGAAGGCAAAATTTCCTTTGATGATGAAGAACTTCAAGGGCTTTTCAGCAACAAAAAATTTCTTGAAGATGTTATGATGTAATAATGGAAAAATTTAAATTAACCCTTAAAAAACTTAAGGCATGGTATTTTACTAAAATTTTAAGAAAAACATATTATAGAGTTGGTTCGTGTAATATGTGCGGCAGGTGTTGTGAAAAAATCTATGTGAAACACGGGAAACGTGTAATCGACGATGAAGATTTTTTCAACAAGTTGAAAACAATGCACAATTTTTATGACGGGCTAACTTGCATCGGAAAAGACGAAACAGGCTTAATTTTCCGCTGCAATCACCTAGACCAAGAAACAAGAAAATGAAAAATTCATAAAAAAAGAGAAAAAATTTGCAGAGACTATCCGCAAGAAGAGCTTTTCTCGTTCGGTGGCACAATGGGTGAAGATTGTGGATATAAATTCATTCCAATTATAAGTTTTGGCGAGGTTATGGAAAAAGTTTCAAAATGCGAACCTAAAACTTTTGAACTTATGGAAGAATAATTTATTTTTCTTCAGGCTTCAAAAATACAAAAACATTCACAACTGCGACATAAATCCAAAATAAAATATGTATTTGAGGACGATAGAAAACAGTATCTATAAGACCATGTGAAGCGAGTAATAACAACCCAAGAGCACATAACAAAACAAGAATTTTATTTTCTCGAGCTACCTCTGCTTTAATATATTTAAAAGCACCATAGAACACAAGCCCGAAGATAGCACAAAATGCCAAAAGCCCAAATATTCCCATCTCGCAAGCAGTTTCTAAAAATATATTATAAGCACTTAAGGCGTCATAACCGGTCATCATATACAAACCATAAATTTCTCTGAAGTTTTGATTTCCAAGCCCAACGCCAATTAAAGGGTTGCCTAAAAACATATCAAAAGATGAATTATAAACATTCATTCTAAACGAAATTGAACTATCTGCACGAAATGCAAAAATTGAAAAAATTCTTTTATAAATTGCAGGATTTAAAAATACAAAAGCGAACACTGCAGCACATGAAGCAAAAATTAAGTTCTTGTATCTTTTCTTAAGCGCAGAAAACCCACCTTTATAATTTTGCACGTAATAATAAATGCCATATAAAGCAACTGTGATAAAGGCAAAAAGCGCAATGTATGCGCCACGGCAGCCTGTGTAGAATATAGCAAGCATGCATATTGCAAGTGCTGAACCTGTTAGCGCAATCAGATTCACATTCTTTTTTAAAAGCGCCATAGAAAGAAAATAAGTAACAGGCACAATTCCTGCAACCAAATACCCCGCAAGAAGATTGGGATTATATGGCTTCAATGTCCCATAAGCACGTGCTATTACATCTTCAGGGTTAATGTTAGACACATCTTGCCAACCTGAAATTGCTTGGATGCCAGACATATTTTGCAAAATTGCAACCACGGCTTCAAACGCCACAACCCCTGCGACAGAGAGTAAAATCCATTTAATTTTATCTTTATTTCCCTTGAGCCATTGGACAAAAGAAAAATAAAAAGCAATATATAAAAGCATTTTCAAAAAGCCTTTGAAACTTGCAGCAAATAAAGTCGAACCCATAAGAGAAACAAAAGCGAGCAAGAAATAAATAAGAACTACTGAGTCAAGAACGCTAAATTCAATTTTTTCGCCTTTGTTTAACAAAACTCGAACAAACATAAGCAAAATAAAAAGAAGAGCAAATGCACCGAGCGCACCAGTTCCTAAAAAACCTGCCGAGGTCAAAAGCGCAATAAGCACACAAAAAATGGCTTTATCTAAATAATTATAAAGCGGGCACGTACGAAGCTTCTCTGCAAATGCAGAATTTTGGCACATATCTATAAATTTATTCTTACTTTCTAGAAGCAAGAAATTAACATTATTGAACATCTTGATTTTCGCTTACTTGTGTTGTTAATTCAGAATTTTCTTCTCTAGTTGGTTCTTTGTTGATTGTAATATTTGATACTATACCATTGAATCTATAATCTTTTCCTTCAAAAGTTACAGGTAAACCAATTTTAATTTTGTTTCCGCCTATCACTGCGCCATCTTTTGTGATTTTAGCATCATCAACAACAGTTACAACAAAATCAAATTGGAATGGCGCTGAAACATCATCAACAACCACAAATTGTTGTTTTGGATTCATTGTTGGAACAACTGTTTTTTTTCTGTCGTTGCTAACTGAAACAATTTTCAATTTTGTGTATGGAACATTTCTAATTGTGATGAATGTTTCTTCTCCTACAATAAATGGTGAATTAGCGCTTGTGAGTGTTATTCCTCTAAAGAAAACAGAAATTTCAACTCTAACATTTGCTTCAATTTGTTTGTCCGCTGTTTGTCTTTTGCCAAAAACAGTGAGTGCGCCTATAAAAAGACCAATCATAACAATAGCTATAATTGCTATATCTAAAGGTCTAAGTTTTTTCAAAATTTCTAAAAATTTCATAATTTATCTCCTAAATTATTTATTTCTTGTTTCAATTCTTCAAATGTAACACTGTGGCAACCAAATTGCCTAATTGCGATACTTGCTGCCAAATTTCCAAAAATCATAGCGTCTCGAGGCTCAAGCCCAGCGCAAAGCCCAAGTGTAAAAGTTGCGACAACAGTGTCTCCTGCACCTGTAACATCAAAAACTTCTTTTTTATTAAAAGCAGGAATTGTATCTTTTTTGATTTCGCCAGCAACTTTTGAAAATAGAGCCATACCAGACCCACCACGAGTAATTAAAAGATTTTGAAGCTCTAATTCTTCAAAAATTTGTTTACCTGCAGCATCAAGAGTTTTTTCATCTTTTATAAAATAACCAACATGCTTTTCGCTATCTGGTTGATTTGGCGTAATTGCGGTTGCACCTTTATATTTTACAAAATCTTTTTGAACATCCGCCACAATTACTTTATTATATTTTTTTGCAAGCCCAATTGCGCTTGACACGATTTTATCTGTCAAAAAGCCTAAGTGATAATCTGATAAAATAACCCCGTCATGCTCTTTAATTGCCTCTTCCAGCATTTCAAGAACTTTATTTTCAATATCAGCCGACAACGGAGCGGAACTTTGTCTATCAATTCTAACCACTTGTTGCGTTACACTTTGAGAACAACAACCAGAAATTCTTGTTTTAACTGTTGTTGGGCGGGTTTCATCTTTCACCATATATTTTGTTGAAATCCCTGCCTCTTCAAGTGTCCTAAGTAAAATTGGTGCGTGATAGTCATCCCCGTATGTTCCCATTGCACTAACACGACCAAAATTTAAGGTTGAAATATTATGCGCAGCATTTGATGCAGTGCCTAAAATAATATTCGTGTGAGAATGAAGAAGAATAAGCACAGGCGCCTCACGAGAAATGCGTTCTGTGTCGCCATAAATCATTTCATCAATTGCAAAATCGCCAATAACTAAAATTTTTGGTTCTTTAATTAATTCAAGTTTTTCAATCAGACTTTTCTTATCCATTATTTCAACTATTTCATTTTTTCACTAAATCAATTATAATTTTACCATAGACAAATTTTATGGTGCAAATTTGGTTCAAGAAAATTCAGAAACTGAATTAAACGAAAGTTTACCTAAACTTTACTGTTCTTGGAGTGTTGTCACAAAAGGTGTTACAACACCAGACATTTCTGCAATAAAAATTCCAGAAGCAATGTTTGATAATTCGCTAGATGTTTACGAAATTACAGACAAAGAATACTTTGAAGAAGAAGCAGAAGAAGGAACAGAAAACGAACAAAGCGATTTTTTGGCAGTCGAAGATTTCAGCGAACACTCCGAAGAAGAACTTGAGGAGATGATTAAGCAAAGGCTTGCCCAAGGAGAAATGCTTGGAGCAGACGCTGAAGTAAACATGGAAATCCCAGATTTATCTATCTACCAAGAAGAAGAAACACCTCAATTTTCTCAAGAAGAAATCGAAGAATTTATAAGAAATGGCGGAAAAGAACCAACTGAACCGCCTATAGAGTTTACAATTAACGAAGAAATCAAAGAAACCAAACAACAACAAGAAGAAGAACAACAAC
>JAFQLC010000012.1 GCA_017396695.1 bacterium | reverse complement strand
TCTTCCTGAAACATTGCCAGTTGAGTATGAATATGAAATTGAGCCATAGGAAGCATAACCCACAAGCCCACCAGTGTATTGGTACCCTGAAACAGTAGCAGAAGATGAGCTATTTGTGATTTCAGATAGGTCTGCATAACCCACAAGCCCGCCAGTGTATCTATAATTACCACTTTGTGTAACTGAGCCACCTTGAACATGCACGTTATCTATTGTTGCGTTATCTGCTCTGCCTACAAGTGCGCCAGTGTAGTCACTTGAACTATTTGAAATTGTGAAATTATCAAGAGTTACATTTTTAATTGTTGCGCCGTATGTTTTTTCAAATAAACCTTCAGAGTGAGTTAGGTTAGAGATAGTAAAGCCTGCACCGTCGAACACTCCAGTGTATGTGATATTAGCCCAAGTAACACCAGAGAGGTCAATGTTTTGTGTTAAGATGACATTTTGATTGTTTTGAAGAGCGCTTAAGAGCTCATCTGCAGATGATACTTCGACAGTTTGAATTATTCCTGCTTCAATTGATGAAATTTCATCTGATAAATCAGAAACAGAATATGCTGAAACATTTGAATTAGAGTTGCTATCTACGGCACCAATAGTTAAGCTAGAATTATACCCACAGTCAGAAAGAGTATAACTTGAACTATGATAACCAATAAATGCGCCAATGTTTTTATCTGAATTTGTGCTTGTGGTTGTAACACTATTTCCTGTGTAGTAACTATTTGCTATTGTTCCGTAATTAGAACCTACAAACCCGCCAACATATGTGCCTGTGCTTGAAACTGTGCCTGATGAGTATGAATTTGAAATTACAGCATCACCACTATACCCAACAAACCCACCTGTGTAGCTACTTCTTCCTGAAACATTGCCAGTTGAGTATGAATATGAAATTGAGCCATAGGAAGCATAACCCACAAGCCCACCAGTGTATTGGTACCCTGAAACAGAGGCAGAAGATGAGCTATTTGAAATGTCAGAATGGTACGCATAACCCACAAGCCCGCCAGTGTAGTAACAACTACCACTTTGTGTAACTGTTCCACCTTGAACATGCACGTTATCTATTGTTGTGTTATGTGCTTCGCCTACAAGTGCGCCAGTGTAGTTACTTGAACTATTTGTAATTGTGAAATTATCAAGAGTTACATTTTTAATTGTTGCACCGTTGGTTGAAGCGAAAAGACCTTCTGAATATTCAAGATTTGAAAGCGTGAAGTTTTGACCATCAAATGTGCCCGAATAGTCGGTTATATCCACCCAACCATCTGTTGTGGTTGAAAGGTCGATATCTTTTGTAAGTTTTACGTTTTCATTGTTTAAAAGCGCTTGTTTAAGCTCATCTGCGGTTGAAACTAAAGTATAATTTGTAGTATCCGCTTGCGTAACATTTGCGGTGCCTGCTGTTGCACCAATTAAACCGCCTGAAGCTATGCCTGTAGCACCTGTTACAACATCGCCTTTTGCAAAAGAGCTGTCAACTGCAACATCGCCTGATGCATAACCAATTAAACCGCCTGCGTAGTTATTTGAGTTAACATCGCCAGTTGAATAAGATGCTGTAACATTACCTGTTTCTAAAACACCAATTAAACCACCTGCAGAGTTTTGGGCATTCAATTTCACTTCTTGCTCAACTCTATCTATCATTGTGGTTTCAGTACTAGCAAAAACATCGCCTTTTGCATATGAATTTTCAACAATGAGCTCGTAGCCATAGCCCACAAGGCCAGCTGATGCAGAATGCCCTGCAAAATAATCGCCAAGGTCACCTGTGTATTCTATTGCGTTTGAAACTGAGCCTGTTGCATAAGAATTTAGAATTTGAACTTCAGAATTTTCTGCAGATGTGCCCATTGCGACACCAACAAGACCGCCAGTGCCTTCAAAATAGTTTTCACCTGTAACTGTGAGTATGCCAGCTCTTGTGATATCTACATTTGCGTATGAATTTTTGATATAGGCTTTATCTGAGCTTCCAGACATAAGCCCAACAAGCCCGCCAACACCAAGTTTTCCACCTTCAGCGATTGTTGCATCGCCCGATGCCAGAAGAGTGCCTGCAACTGTCACATTTTCAAAGCTAGAATTTGTTGCAACACCAGCTATGCCACCTGCATTAGCATTTGAGGCAGCAACATTCACAATTGCATTCACTTTTTCAACAGTTGAATTTTCAAGATTACCAACAAGCCCGCCTGTATAGTTACCGCCTGAAATTTGGTTCGCCGTTTGTTCGTTTGTTGTGTCTTTTATTGTAATGTTTGTAATGTTTGTGTTGCTTGCAGAACCAATGAGAGCACCAGTGTAGTCTCCACCTTTAACTGTAACATTTTCAAGTGTTAAGTTTTTAACTTCGGCGTTAACTGTTTTTGTGACATCTTCACCATCTACTTTTTCTGTCACTGTTTTAGAGCCTGTTTTTGCAATAAGCCCAACATAATTTTCATCTGTTGCATCAAGGTTAAGATTTTTGATTGAGTAACCATTACCATCTAAAATACCTATAAATGTGAGAGTTGTGGTTACTTCGTTGCCTTCAGCATCTGTTGTTGTATATTTCCCGATGCCATCAAAATCAGCCTCAGATAGGTCAATATCCGCAAAAAGCATGATTTTAGTGTCAATTGTTGTTTCGCCTTTTTCTACTGCAGCTTTTTCCGCTTTGTTTATGGCATTTAAAAATTCTTCGGTACTTCTAACAACTGTGTAGCCTTCTTTTTGTGCTTGAAGAGCAGTCATCCCAGAAGTGCCTGTTGGCGTTGTGATTTGGGTTTGAGCATTTTCGTAATCGGTTTGATTGTAGCCCACGTTTTGTGAACCAGTTGTGATTTTGATAGTTGTATCTGTTTCGCCAAAAATGTTATCGCCACTAAGCCCTGTTGTGGTATTTTTAGTGTCGAAAAGTTCTTTAATTAAATTGTTAATTGTGCTTTGAACATTGCCTCTATTTGTTGTTTCAGTGAGGTTGTTGATGGTTTGGGTTAGGTTATCAATGATGTTTAACATACTCTTAGCATTTTCTTTTGCACTAAGAGCGGATTCTGCGATATTGAGCAGAGTTGATGCTTGTTGGAGATTGTCTAAATAAGAACTCAAGCTGTTATATAATTCGCTTGAAGTTCCGCCAATACTGCCAACGAATTTGTTTGTGATATCAGTTATTGTGGGGGCATCTAGTCCATAACCAACTTTTTCAAGTTCTTTGTATAAATCTTCATTTTCAAGTAATTGATTAACAAGATTTTCAAAGTCCTTCATGGTCATTCCAGAAGAGCCTGAAGGGCTTAATTTGCTTGACAATAAACTACCTGCAGCGTTGTTGCCAGTTTGGTTTTGCATAAATGCTGCAAGTTGTGCTAAAAGGTCGTTTAGTGAGCTTGAGCCTCCACCCACACCAAAGTTGAAAGCACCATTGTTTATTGCGCTAAATAGTTGTTTTTTTGTATTAATTTTTGCATAGGCATTAGCAAGTGCTGAAAATCCGCTTGCTGAATAACCTGAAGATTTAATTGAAAATGGATTGTTATACATTAACTATCTTTGCCCAGAACCACCGATTCTATATGATTTCACACCATATAAACTAACTTGTTCCCACAAAGCTAATAAAGTAACTATTTTTTTGTAAAAATTCATAATTTGTTACAAAAACATAATTATTCTTAAATTAGCCTTTGGCTTTTCTTTTTTGAAATATGCCTGAAACCCTTTGTGCACAATATAAAAAAGGAATTTTCAAACGATACTTCTAACTATCTATCACAAGTGTATTTTAACACTTTTTTTGCAAAATGTTAACAAATATTTTCAAAAAACCCTCTATTGGTTGTAAAAATTTTATTTTCGTGAAAAACATACGAAAAATGAGCATGTTCAGGCATGGAAAATTTGTTGTTTTGGCAAAAATGTTAATTTTGTAACATTATTTCAAAAATTTATCAACCCAACTAAAAAGAGTTTTGATTTCGTAAGGTTTTGGAAGGTATAAATCAGCACCAGATGCGAAAACTTCGGTTTTGCTTCTATCAGATGATGTGAAAATTATTTTTATTTCTTGGTTATGATTTTTTATTGCTTGAACGATTTTTATAAATTTTTGTTTTTGACTTTTATCTTCAAAATCTAAAATGACAATGTTTGGGTCAAAATCTTTTAAATTTTCTTCAATTTTATTCAAATTTTCAATAGTTTTACCCTCTAATGATTTCAATTCGCAACCCGCTTGAATAAGATATGAAAGCGCTTCATCTGGTTCATAAATTAAAACTCTGTTTTTTACTTTTGCTTGCGCTGTTTCGCCTTGAAGTTTTGTTCTATCTATTATGTAGGTTGAATTTTTAGACATTGAGCAAATTTTTGTAAGCTCGCCAAGTGTGCCAAGAATTTCTTTTTCGCCTTTTGTGCTTGCGCCATCAAGATTTATAATTCCTATGTTTAATTTCATTAGAGGGATTTTACACTCTGGCATACCATCTGAAAAATATTTTATAAACTTGTTTTCAAAATCTTGTTTTGAATAAAATTTATCAATCATATTATCAAACGCAAAAGCAAGGAATGAGGCGATTTTTTCAGATTTCATTGGGTTTGTAATTAAAATAAAATTATCATTTTGAAGATGTGCAATAAAATCTTCTGTGCCAAATGTTGAATTTACAAGTGCCCCAAGCGTTTGCATAACCTTTCCATGAGCAATTTCGCCATAAATTTCTTTGTATGGCGCAAAATTTTCGATTTCTATTTTTAAAATTGAAGAATATGGTTGTTTTTTAATTATTCTTCTTAGATTTTTAAGCCCTAATTTTTCTCCAATTAGCCCAGTAGAGTGATTTATGGAGTTTTCAATATATCTTCTTAGATGCGCATTTAGCCTTGCTCTAAATTCTTGCGAAGTTGTTTCTTCACCAAAGCATTCATCTGCACCGTGTTCTAAAATTTCAAGTTTATCTTCTAAGTTTGAGGATTTAGAAATTGCAATAATTACGGGAGAATAGTTGTAAGTTAAAATTTTTATTTGCTTGATGAGTTCTGTAAAATTTTCACAAATTGTGTCAGATAGAAAAATAACTTCAGGCTCAGATGACTTAATTTCTTCGAACATTTTATCAAGAGCGGATGTAATTAGCACATTATGCCCCATATTTTCGATTATTTTCCTGTGTTTAATCGATAGCTCTTTTCTTTTTGAAACAATTAGACAAGTGGCAGCGTACATTACATATCCTTCCTTGTAAAATTCTCTATTTCAAAAACTGGCAAATAGAGCGTGAACACTGTTCCTTTGTTATTTTGCGTTGAGCTTTCAACTTTAATTTCACCATTCATTTTATGCGCTAAATTCTGCGCAATGTAAAGCCCAAGCCCACTTCCTTGCGCTTTTGAAGTGAGATAATTATCTACTCTAAAAAATTTATCAAAAATTTTAGGTAATTGATTTTCTTCTATTCCTTCGCCTTCATCTTGAATTGAAACATAGGCATTATTTTCTTTTGTGCCAGTTGAAATTTTAACAGTTGTATTTTTTGGAGAATATTTGCACGCATTTTCTAAAATATTCACTAAAATTTGTTCGCAAAAATCCGTGTCCGCAAGGGCGCATAGCTCGCCAGATGCAAGGTTTGTTTCGAAGTTATGTTCTTTGTGGTTAATTTTTGTAAGTTCAATTACTTTTTTTGCAATTTGATTTAAATTAACTTTTTTGGGCACAATATTTTCATTATTTGAATCAATTTTTGCAACATTCAAAACATTTTCGATAAGCTTAATTAGCCTTTCAGATTGCTCTTCGATAATTTTTATAAATTTCTTTTTTTGTTCGTCACCAATTTTATCCCAATTATCTTGCAAGGTTTGGGAGAACCCTTTAATACTTGTTAACGGTGTTCTTATTTCGTGAGTTATTGTTGATAAAAATTCGTTTTGCAAATCTTTTTTCATAATTTTAGACACAATCCTTAATCAACAGTTTTAATTCTTGATTTTAAAACACATCTATCTTTATTGTAGTCGATAACAAATTCTTTGTATTCTTTGCTTACTGCAAGCGAAGGGACGCTAATATGGTAAATTCCATCTTTCACTATTTCTTCATCGACCCTTGAGTGTCCTGAAATAATTGCAAGAATGTTATCGTGTTCAGATAAAATTTCTAGATATTTATCAATGTTTATCGTATTAAAACCATTTGATTTTTGATTTGTTATAAGTGGGAAATGTTGGAATATGACAACTTTTTTGTTTTTATGTTTTTTCAAAGTGCCTTCAAGCCAAATAAGATCAGTTTCTGTGAATTTTCCAGAATACCCTGGAATAAGCTGATTAACACCATCCATGTAAATAAACACAAAATCACCTGTAACTCTTTTTGTGCAAGGTAATTTTCTTATTCTGTTATGCGAAAACAAATTTACAAGCCTGAAAAATTCTTTTTTGCTTATGTCTGAAACTTGCGAAACATCTTGATTTCCAACAATTACATAGCTTGGTTTTACAAATTTTAATTTGCCTATAATTTTTGCAAAAATTACAAGGTTGCTTTTGTCAGGATTAGCAGTTACGTTTCCTGTAAAAACCACAAAATCATTTTCTGAATTATTTAAATCGGCAACCGCTTTTTGCAAATTATATATTGAACTTGTAAGGCCATTATCTTGAATAACATTTTTGCTTAATGAAATATTTGTGTCAGACAAAACTGCAAACTTAATTTCACGAGCTTCAACATGTGACATCGTAAGAATTTGAGCAAAAAATAAAAAAAGTAAAAGAAATATTTTTTTCATAAGTTTGAGTATATCATAAAATGATTTTAGTGTATAATTAATCAATATAGAATAGATGAGGAAATTATGAGTTACGAAATTTTATATAAAAATGAACTTTGCACAAACCAATATGAAATTAAAGTTCACGCACCTTTTATTACAAAAAATGCTAAAGCTGGACAATTTATCATTTTAAGAACTGACGAAAATTCAGAAAGAATACCTCTTACAATTGCAGACTATGACAGAGAAAATGCAATTTTAACAGTTGTTTATATGGCAGTTGGCCACACAACAAAAAAACTTGCATCTCTAAACGTTGGCGATTCAATTTATGATATCGTTGGCCCATTAGGTGTTCCAACCCACATCGAAAAATATGGCACAGTGGCATGTGTTGCAGGCGGATATGGCGCAGCTCCATGTTATTTGATTGCAAAAGCATTCAAAGAGGCTGGCAACAAAGTTCATATGATTATGGGCGCTCGTGAAAAGAAACTTCTTTTTTGGGAAGATAAAATGAAAGACGCTTCAAGCGAATTGCACATAACAACAGATGATGGTTCTTATGGCACAAAAGGTTTTACAACCCAAGTTTTAGACGAAATTATTAAAGCCGAAAAGGTGGATTATGTAATTGCGGTTGGTCCTATGCCTATGATGAGAGCAGTTGCAGAACTAACTCGTCCATATGGAATTAAAACTGAAGCTAGCATGAACCCAATTATGGTTGACGGAACTGGAATGTGTGGCGCTTGTCGTGTTACAGTTGGGGGCGAAGTGAAATTTGCTTGCGTTGACGGCCCTGATTTTGACGCACATTTAATTGATTTTGATGAAGTGATAAACAGATGCAAAATTTATAAAGATTTCGAAAGAAAATTTGACGAAAATCACTGTAACCTTATAAAACAAGGAGTAAAATATGAAAAATAAAATTCCTGTGTGCCCCCTACTTTCAATTGGTTCTGAAAGTCCAATGGTATGCATTCAAGAAGAGTGCGCTTGGTATATGGCAAATTTAAAAAAATGTGGTGCATATTTAATTGCACATAATGCAATGCTTGAAGTTAAGAAAAAACAAGCCGAAAAATAAGGAAAAATAAATGACAAAACCAATGACCATAACTGAAAAAATCTTTGCTCATCATGCTGGTAAAGATTATGTGGCTGCGGGCGATTTAATTACTGCAAAAGTTGATATCACGCTTGCAAACGATATTACAGCACCTGTTTCAATTAAAGAATTTGAAAAAATTGGAGCAGAAACTGTGTTTGACAACGAAAGAGTTGTTTTTGTTCCTGACCATTTTGTTCCAAACAAAGATATAAAATCTGCAGAACAAGCAAAAATTGTTCGTGAATTTTCAAAAAAACATAACATCAAAAATTATTTTGAAGTTGGCAGAATGGGAATTGAACACGCACTACTCCCTGAAAAAGGCGTAGTTGTTGCGGGAGATTTAATCATCGGTGCTGATTCTCACACTTGCACATACGGCGCACTAGGCGCATTTTCAACAGGCGTTGGTTCGACTGACCTTGCTTGCGCTATGGCATCTGGCGAAACTTGGTTTAAAGTGCCTTCAACAATTAAAGTTGAATTTAACGGTAAATTAAACAAATGGGTTTCGGGGAAAGATTTAATCTTGCACTTAATTGGTGACATTGGAGTTGATGGTGCATTATATAAGACACTAGAGATTTCAGGAAGCGCAATTTCAGAAATGTCTATGGACGGAAGGCTTACAATTTGCAATATGGCAATTGAAGCTGGTGCTAAATCAGGTATTATTGTTCCAGATGAAATCACCAAAGAATATTTAAAAGGTCGTGCTATGCGTGAACCTGTTTACTACACAAGTGATGAAGGTGCAAATTACGAAAGAGTTATCACATACAACGTAGAAGATATTGAGCCTACAGTTGCTTTCCCACACTTGCCTGAAAACACCAAACCAATCAGTCAAGTTGGAGAAGTTAAAATTCAGCAATCAGTGATTGGAAGTTGCACAAACGGAAGGCTTGAAGATTTAGCCGTAACAGCTGAAATTTTAAAAGGCAGACAAGTGCACGAAGATGTAAGACTTATTGTTATCCCAGGCACTCAACAAATATATTTAGATGCAATTGAAAAGGGTTATGTGCAAACAATTGTTCAAGCAGGTGGCGTTGTTTCAACACCAACTTGCGGACCTTGCCTTGGCGGACACATGGGAATTTTGGCTCGTGGCGAAAAAGCAATTTCAACAACAAACAGAAACTTTGTTGGAAGAATGGGGCACACAGAAAGCGAAATTTATTTAGCAAGCCCAGCAATTGCCGCAGCTAGCGCAGTGGCTGGAAAAATTGCTTCTCCAGACGAATTATAAGGTGAAAATTTGAAAAAAAACATTCTTCAAATTCAAATAAACCCTGTTTCTTGTAAACCTGATTTGAATTTTGAGGGTTTAGAAAAAATTTTTGCTGGCTTCAAAAGCACAGAACGAAGAGCAGATTTAATTATTCTGCCTGAATTTTGGTCACTTGGCTGGACGCCAGAGAAATTCAAGGAATTCGCAGAAGACGAAAATGGCAAAACTATAAATTTCTTGAAAGATTTTGCGTTTGAAAATAATGTTTCAATTATTGGTGGCACAATGGTAAGAAAAGTTGAAAATGAACTTCGCAACTCTTGCCCTATAATTTCATCATCTGGCAACCTTCTTGGTTTTTACGATAAAATTCATCTTTTTGCGTTTGATATGGAAGATAAAGTTTTAAATGCAGGAGACGAACCTTGCATATTTAATTTAGACGGGCTTAAAGTGGCACTTAGCGTGTGCTACGATTTAAGATTTCCAAGGCTTTTTGAGCACTACACAGAAAAAGCAGATTTAATTGTGAATATGGCAGCTTGGCCAAAAGTTAGAATTAAAGATTATATAACCTTAACCACTGCTCGAGCACTTGAAGGACAGGCTTATTTTGCAGGAGTTAATTTGTGTGGGATGGGCGACAAAGTTGAATATGGCGGAAATTCCATTTTTATTAATCCTTATGGCGAAGTGATTTCTTCTTTAAAAAATGCCGAAGGTTATATTTTAAACTCAGTTGACACAGAATTTGTGGCTCACACAAGAGAAAAAGTTAACCACGCAATAAGTAGAAAAGAAATTAAAAAAGAAGTTAAAATTTTAAATTCTGGAGTTATGAAATGAAAAATATATTGAGAATTTTTCTTGCAGTTATTTTGATGCTAAATATTGAAGCGTATGGCGCAAGCCTTAAAAAAATAATTAAAAAAATGGATTTAGATAAAAATTCAACTGTTTCAGTTTCAGTTAGGAGACTAGATACAGGTAAAGAAATATATGCCCAAGACGAAAACAAGCTTTTGCACCCAGCCTCAAGCTTAAAGGTTGTCACTTTTGCACCAGCACTTCAAGTTCTTGGCGGAGATTATAAATTTTCAACAAAAATTTATAAATATAATAACGATTATTACATCAAACTTGGCGCAGACCCACTTTTAACCTCTGCAGATTTAAGAAAATTAGCTTCTGATTTTAAGAAAAACCCAGTTGTAGGTGAAATTAATAAAATCTACATTGATGACACAATAATCGATAAAGTTGCATATCCTGAAGGTTGGGGAAGTGATGATATTTACCCATATGCACCGATGATAAGCCCCTACATTGTAAACGGGAACAAAGTGCAAGTTCAACTTGTGACAAGAAAAGGCGAAAAAACTCCTTCGATTTTGCAAAATGATTTTGTAAAATTTGCTTTTGTAAACAACGTTGAGGTGGGCTCAAGCGAACCATTTAAAATTCAGAAAATTGATGAAGATAGCCCGATTTTTCTTTTATCTGGTGGCATTTCAGGAGATAGGGCAATAACAATTCCTGTTGATAATCCTAAATTTTATTTCATAACACATTTAAATTCAGCTCTTAAAAAAGAAAAAATCAATTACACAAAACAATTCTTATTTGCAAAAGTTCCAGATGGCGCACTTGAAGTTGCAAGCGTTAACCATAGCATAGAGGCTGTTGCAAAAAGAATTTTGCAAAATAGCGACAATTATTCTGCGGAAGTTTTATTTAAAGTTGCAGGCGGAAAATACACCCAAACAGAAAAACCTGCCACAACCGCAGATGGCATCAAAATGTTTTATGATTTTTATGAAAAAACAGGTTTTGATATGTCTGATATCAAAATCGTGGATGGTAGCGGGCTTTCAAGGTATAACCTTGCAACAACTTCATGGTTATCTGACGCCTTAATTTATATCGATAAATTTACTCCTTTAAGAAATTATATGGCAGTGCCAGATGTTGGCACATTATCAAAAAGACTTCGCCACCTGCATGGCGCTCTTTGGGCAAAAACAGGCACGCTAAATGGCGTTAGTTCGCTTTCAGGTTACATTCAAACATATAAAAACAAAGAACTTGTGTTTAGTGTAATTATTATGAATTTCAACAAGAAGCCTTCAGTTATTAAAGGCTATGAAGATGAAATTATTGATAAATTGCGTGATATGTAGTTTATTGAGGCAAATTCAGGCGAGGATAAATGTTTTCAGCCGCCTCAAAGATTGCATCCGCTGAATCAAGGTTTTCAATAAAACCAACAAAATCAAGCCCCTGCCCTTGAATTTGCTCGAGCGCAGTTTGGGTTTTGGTGCCTGTTGTTTTGTTCAGAATAACAGAAAGTTGTCCTTCTGTTGCATATTTTTTTGAAAATTCATAAATTTCATCTGCAAGATGCAAAGACTCGATGTTATCGTTAGTTACAATAAGCGCCGAATCAATTGGAAAATCTACAAGTTGGTTCAGATATTTTAAATCAAATTCGCAATCAAAAATAACAAAATCATAACCAGAAAGAAGCTTTTGAAGCGCTGTTTGCATTTGATATGTTATTGGGCATCTACAATCTTTAGAAGGAACAAGCCAAGAAACAATCAGGTCAACATTTTCATCAACATTTAAAATAATATCTTCAAGCGCCCATTCGATAAATTCTTGCTTGCTCATACCTTCAGGAATACCTGTTTTATATTCGTGTTTCCCGCTTCTTATGCCATAAATTGTTGAATGAGTTTTTAGACCAAAACGACCTGCAAGTTCACAAGTTAAATCATTATCTACAAGCAAAATTGATTTTTGTGGGTGATATTTTTTAATAACATCACAAAATGCTTTAGTAAGAGTTGTTTTTCCGCTTCCGCTTTTTCCAATTAAGGCAAGTGTTGAGGTCATAGAATTTCCTTATATTTTTCTTTCAAATTTTTTGATAAATTTTTAGTGTGTTTTATAACTGCAAGTGCGCCTTCTAGGCTTAACGAACCGCAACCGCAAGCAGGCGTTATAAAACATTGTTTTAATATTTTTTCTTTTGAAATACCTTTTTTTACAAAACATTCAACTGATTGTTCAAATTTTTCAAGCAAATCTTCCTCGGTTAACTCTTGAATTAATTTATCATCAAAAGTTGGTACGATGCCAAACGCCAAAAAACCGCCTTCATCTAGAAACTTGGCAATTTTTTCATGATAAATTGCCATACTTTGTGTGTATAAATAAGCGTCAAAATTTAAAATATCGCATTTTGCGTTGATTGGGATTTCCCAATTTGATTTTCCGCAACAGTGAATGCCCGCAAGCCCACCGAATTTTTTAATTAAACTTGCAATTTCGTTGAACATATTAAGAATTTCATCATCATTTACAGTTAAAAAAGCAGATGAACCAAGTTGTGAAACCGAAGGTTCGTCCATAAAAATAATTGGGGTTGTATCAGGTGACACTTTTTTAATTTCTTTTATTTGCCAAAGCGCTTTAAGTGCGAGAGATTTTACTACGATATCTCTTAGAATTTCATCATAGTATGCACACCTTTCATCTTCACCGCAGATTGTGGTTGAAGTTGTAAAAGCGCCTGTGATTGTGCCTTTTGCATATTTATAGTTTTTATCTTTTAAGTTTTCTAAAAAAAGTTTAAAAGTTGAACTTCTATCTTCTGTTAGTGCATATTTATCAAGAATTTCTTCGCATTCACTTAGGTTTTCGGAATTTATTATGCTTTCCCAATCAAAATAAAATTCTTCAATTTGAACGCAAAATTCTTCAGTGTCTGTTTTGAATAACATTTTGCCATCTTGAACCAAAAACCCTGGCATATTTTCACTAAATTGAAAAACCATATCTTCATTGTGTGAATAATTTGGAAGTTGTGCCCAGAATGGAATTGAATCAAAATTTTCAAAAACAATTTTGCACGCATTCTTCGGTGCTTCTTGCCCTGAAATTGGGAGTGAGCCTATTGCTGTGTAATTCAAAGTTAAATTTTCCATTTTTTTATTGTAAAATGAAAATGAAATAAGGGCAAATTGTGTATGAAAAATATTTTATTAATGAATTTTGGCGGAATTGGCGATGAAATCTTGTTTTTGCCAGTTATAAAAAGTTTAAAAGAAGAATTTTCAGATTCTGAAATTACTTTGATTTTAGAACCGAGAAGCGCCTCGATTCAAGCGCTTTCAGATGATATCAACCACATTATCAAATGTGATATCAAAGCTGGTGGCATCAAGAAATACCTGAATGTTTTAAAACTAGTTTTAGAAGTCCGCAAAAAGAAATATGATTTTGTGGTGGCTTCAGGCTCATCACCACTTGTTGCAATTCTTTGCTTTTTATTTGGTGTGCCTAAAAGATATGGCTATAGCTCTAAAACTTCGTTTTTGCACACGCAAGCAGTTAAGTTGAATAAAAATCAATATGCAGGGAATATGTATCACGATTTAATTGCGCCAATTTCTAATAAAGTTTGTGGTTTGCCTCAAATCACGTTAAAAACAAATTATGAAATGCCATTTGCTGGTGATTTTGTTGCGCTTCACCCAGGAGTAAGCAAAATGAGCGTAATGAAAAATATGATAAAATGCCCAGAAGCTTCTTTTTGGAAAGAATTAATAGAAGGAATTTTAGCAAAAGGCAAAAAGGTTGTGCTTTTGGGTGGACCAGATGATGATGAAATAATTTCTCAAATTGGAAATTTTGAAAATGAAAATTTCTATAATCTTTATGGCAAAACAAAAAATTTACAAGAGCTTGCAAGTATCATTTCGAAATCTTCGGCTTTTATTTGCGCAGATTCTGCCCCAATGCACATTGCAGTTGCGCTAAATAAAAATATTTTTGCAATTTTTGGGCCAACAGACGATAAAAAGCTAATTCCAAATGCGGACAATTTTAGAGTTATAAAAGGTGCTAGATGTGACATGCAGCCTTGTCTTTGGGCAAGAAGACAAACAACATGTGACACGCTTGAATGCCTTAAAATTAACTCAGACGATATAATTTCAAAAATTTAATACTATACATGTAGAATTGTTACAAAATATATGTTATAATTACAATGGTTTTACTAATATGGTGTTGATATGTCTTTTGGATTAAGTAACATTGGACCAAAAAAACAACCTACAATTCTTGAAGCTCAGAACATGCAAAACAACGGTGGCGGCGGAAATCTAGGCTATTTTCAGCAAGAAAGAAAACGCAAAGACGAAGGCTATGAAGACGATGCAAACACAGATTGTTTTATTCGTGAAGATGGTGATCTTTTTGACAAAAAAGGAAATATGACTTTCCTTGAAAAGCTTCGCAAGTTGTTTTTTGGCAAGTAAAATTTTATTTTAAGTTTTAGTTTTGCACATCAAACATGTGCAAAAAACTCTATTTTGTTTTTAAATCTAATTTATGCTGAATTGGTTCAGCTTCAAGCAAGTCGCTAATTTTACAAGAAAGCGCTTCGCAAATTCTATCTAAATTTTCCCAAGAAGGCTGAGTTCTTCCCTTAGCCCAGGAATATACTGTTTGTTGAGGTATTCCAAGAACTTTAGCAAGTTTATACAAGCTATAATTTTTTTTTGTTTTTGCTGTTTCTCTGATTTTGATTTTCATAAAAATCTGACACCTTCTTAAAGCTATTATATATTGGAAAATCATTTTACAAAACTTGGCGCTCAATTATCAACTTTTTGGTGTAAACTTTTCCCCCATTTTAAAGTTTAGTCATTGTTTATGCGTTAATATTAATGTTAATTTCTTGCCTTTTAGGCGAAAAATATTATAAAATACAATATCAATATATTGAGGATAAAATGAAAAAATTATTTGCACTTTTTTTGGTATTATTTCTAAGTTCTTTTACATTTGCGCACGCAATAAAAACTTATAATGTTTCTCCAAAAGTAATTTCTGCGATAGAAAAATATAAAGCCGAAAATTATGTTGGCGCATATAATGACTTACTAGAAGCAGTAAAAGTCAATGATAAAGATTCACTTGCACAATATTATTTAGGCAATGTTTTATGCAAATTAGGCAAAAAAGAAGAAGCAGTAAAAGCCTACACAGCAGTTGATACCATAGCAGATAACAAAGCGCTTATAATTTATGCAAGAAATGCACTTGCTTGCCTTGAAGGGGCTGAAACTTGCGGAGATTTGCCTGTTTTTGGTGCTCCTAATGACATCAATAAATTTATTCGCTCAGGTGAATTTATTTCAACTGAAGCAAAAACAGAAGTGCAAAATAAAAGTATAGAACAAGTTAAAGATATGATTAATGGTCAAGCACCTAATATTCAATATCAAAACTTTCATTATTTGAATGATGCATCAGATGCTATGCCAACAGATAAAGAAATTGCGGATGCAGTTAAAACACTTGCAAAAGTTGGTTACAATCCAGCTAACATTGCCCCACAAAATTACGCAATGATGGCAGGATATAATAACAACATTGATTATGAACTCTTGCCAATGCTTATGAACAGAGGTATGGGAAATGTACAAAATATGGATAGCAGAGCTTTACAAAATTACCTCACAAGCGGTATGTTGCAAGGTTTCGATATGGGAATTGGGCAAGGCAGAGGTTTCTAAGAAGTGATGGAAGATAATAAATATACCATAATAAATTCTACCCGCTTTGGTGAAATTAAAGTTGACACAAGCATTTTGCTTGATTTTGTTGTGCCCATAATTGGTTATGAAAAATTCAAAAAATTCGCAATTGTGGACAACAATCCAACTTCACCATTTAAGTGGTTACAATCTGTTGCAGACCCTGAACTTGCATTTCCAATAACACTTACTGATTATTTTGATGTCGAATATAATATTGAAATTCCAGATGAAGATATCAAATTGCTTGGCGCTGAAAACTTAGAGGATATTATGGCACTTAATATTGTGAGCATTCCTCAAGGCAACCCCCAAGCTTCAACAATGAACCTTCGTGCCCCAGTTATTGTAAACACACAAAACCACAAAGCGGCACAAATTATTCTAAAAGATAGCAAATACGACATCAGATACCCTCTTTTTTAAGGAACAAAAATGCTAATACTTTCAAGAAAAGTAAATGAAAGATTAATCATAAATGGTGATATTGAGGTAGTTATACTTGACGCCTCTAGAAATTCTGTGCGCATTGGGGTTGATGCACCAGATTACGTGCGCATATACAGAGAAGAAGTATATAAAGAAATCCTTAAAGAAAACGCTGTAAGTGGCGTTGCGGCAAGCGATGTTTTTGATAAACTTGCAAGTTCAAACAAGAAATCATTTGATATAATCTCAAAATTAAAGAAATAATTATGGTTATTGACGATAAAATTAAATTAGAGCACGCAAGAAAGTTTTTTTATGCGAGAGATTATTCAAGCGCAGCAAATCTTTTTGATGAATTAGAACTTTTTTATGAAAAAGGGTTTTGCACTTTTTTGCTTAAAGATGAAATTGAGGCAAGAAGAATATGGAGTGCTATTAAAAACCCTTGCCCTGCCGTATTTTGGGGTTTAGATATTTTAGATATAATAAATTGCAGATACTCTGCTCATCCAACATACTTTCAAGTGCGTGCTTTTTTGGAGGTATATTTGCACCTTTTAATTTTGAACGAACATTTTACTTGGGCAGAAAACATTTTGAGCGGTTATGAAATATTTTCAAAAGCAAATTATGAGGCTTGCAAGTTTATTGCAAGAGTTTTATATTTTCACCATTACGACGAACTCACTTTGGATTTTATTGAAAAATCTAAAAGGATTTGCTACCCTGACCCTGAAGCACTATTTATTGAGGCACAAACTTATTTAAGGTGTAATAATAACACGCAAGCACTTAAAACTTTAAATAAACTTCTTGAAATTGTGCCAGAATATTTGCCCGCACTAAATCTTAAAAATCGTGTCGAAACTACACTTTAATTTCAAAAGTAAAAAGTGTCAAAAGTACCATAAATAAAGGGCTTGCGGTTTATTTAAAAATGTGCTACAATTATAGTATAAATTATCAACTACTTACTCGGAGCAAATATGGCAAGCGTAACTTTATCGATGAATAATTTTGCGCACCCTCTTTCAACTCCACCTGTCAAGCGAAATCGAAACAGAAAAGAGAAAGAGGCCGAAGGGCATATTGTTAAATTTTTAATTACTATATTTTTAATTCTATCGGGTGTTTGCATTATGACTATTTGTCTAAGCCACCCGATTTTAGCGTTTGATGGAGATATTTCAACACTTAGTGATATTAAAGTTCCAATATATGAAGAAACAAACGAAACTCAAAAAATCATAAGTGAAGCAGACATCAAAGCTTGGGAAAACAAAATTATTGAAAAATATAAAGGAAAACCAGTTTATTTTAAAACAACAGGTGTGGCGCATATCAGAACAACAAAATACATCAACAATATGCCAATTAAAATAAATATTGTTGAAATCAATCCAAATATTAATCCTGACCTTGTAATTAAACCAGACACTGCAAATCAAAACTTAAACGCAAGAGCAAAAATTAAAAATATAGCATCAAGAAATAATGCGCTTGTTGCAGTAAATGGCGGGTATTTTAAACCCCAAACAGGTGTTCCACTTGGAAGCTTGATGATAGACGGTGTTACATTAACTGGCCCAATCTATAATCGTGTAGCACTTGGAATAACGCAAAGCGATGCTGGCACAAGTTTTTCAATGGGTAGAGTTGAGCTCGATATAAAATTAAAAAATAAAATAGCCGAAATTAAAGTTGATAATATCAACCAACCAAGAATGCTTTCAACCTACACTCTTTTATATACAGACAAATGGGGTAAAATTTCACCGGCTCCACCTAAATATGGCGCAAATGCACTCATTCAAGAAGGAAAAATTACAAAAATTTCAGCAAGTCCAATCGAAATTCCAAGTGGCGCTTATGTTGTTTCAGCACCATATTCTAAAATTGATGAACTCCAAAAATTAAAAAATTTATCTTTAGAAATTAACTATCCAGAACAATTCAAAGGCTCAGACCATATAATTGGCGCTGGGCCTTTTCTTTTGAAAGACGGCAAAATTTATATTGATACAGCAGAAGAAAAACTTTTATCCGTTGGCGGGAAAAACCCAAGAAGCGCAATTGGTTATACCGAAGATAACTCCCTTATAATTGTAACAGTTGACGGAAGAGAAAAAACATCAGTTGGAATGACCCTCAACCAACTAGCAAGTTTAATGAAAAGCTTGGGTTGCGCAAATGCTATGAACTTTGACGGCGGAAGCTCAACTGTAATGTATATTGCAGGCAATGTTGTAAATTCGCCAGTAAATTCTGGTGGCGTTCCAATATCAAACGCACTTATTGTTTCAGAAAAGAAAAATCAATCAATATAACTAAGCGCAATCTCGCAAACATCGTCTTTAATTTCAGTTATAGCCCACCTAAGTGGGTCAATGTTTTGTTCTTTAAAAATTTTCTTTATGTAATCTAACGTAATTTCGCCTTGTTTTTCAAATTTTATAGTTTTACTTTTGATTTCCATAGCTCAATTCTAGCAAAAAAAATATTTTTGTGTTTTATATGGACAAGAAAGGTGGAAAAATGAAAGTAAGTTTTGGAAAGATAATACCTGTAAAAGTTTTTGTTGATGGCAAAGAAACAGATAAAGAAAAACAAATTAGCACAGTTACAAACATTCTTTGTTCCAATTTAAGAAAAGAAAAACATTATGAAAATACTTGGCTTACAGAACAACAAAGAAGATATTTTGCTTCTACAGTTAAAGATTACAAATTGCCTGAAGGCGTACATGAATATAAAGCAAATGACAAATTTTCACCTTCAAATGTTATAGGTATGACAATTAAAGACCCAAAAACTGGAAAAACTGACAGATACCTCTTAACAGGTGCAGATAAAGAACGTTACGTAAACGCTGGCGAACAATTTGGTATTGAAATTTATTCTAACGGAACATCAAGAGAACGTGCTTTTGAAAAATATAATAGAGATTTAAAAGCAATGCTTAAAACCCCAGGAGCGCTTTTAGACAAAACTTTAATGGTGAACGCCGTTCAAGACCAAGAAGCTAAAAAGCAAAAAGACCAATTTAAAATTGCTTTAATTGATTTTAAAGCTTAAGCAGGCAAAAGGCAAACACTGCCAGAATTTTGGAAATTATAGTTTAGATTTTACTTAAACTAAAATTTCTTCAAATCTGCTGTTTCAAAATCTAATTTCTTAACCCCAATTCTTGAAAATTCTACGTGGTACTCGCTCGGCGTGCCTTGAGGGGTTTTAATTACATCTTTAATTGTTCCAATTCCAAATTGACTATGAAAAACCCTTGTGTTCACTGCAAGTGGAGTTTTTGTAATTGGACGAGCCGCAGGGCGAGCCTGAGCTTGTTCTTTGCACTTTTTAATCAAATCACTTACTGAAACTTGAGGCTCTTGAGTTTTTTTTGGTTGTGCCAAATCAGATGAAGGCGCTGTTTGAGATTTTTTAACAACCTTAACTTTATGTTCTGTGCGCACAACGTTTGTTGTTTTGCTTTGTGCTTTTACCCTTGCAATGCTACTTAAAAGCGAAGTGCCACCAGTGCTTGAGGCACTTGTTGAAGAAGCAAAACTACCATTTGTTGGTTTTGAATTATTTGAGAAGTTTTTATATCCTGAATTTTGTTTTGGATATCCACTTCTTGTTTCATAAACTTTTCTAATTCCAGAACTTACGTCAATTCCAGCAGTTTGCCCTTCAGACACAACTTTATCTAAAAGTTCCGCAGGAATTTCAGCAATAAACCTTGAAGGAGGGAACATTTTCATCTCGCCCCAAACATATCTTTGACGAGCGGAAACAAGATATAATTTTTCTTTTGCCCTTGTAATTCCTACATACATCAATCTTCTTTCTTCTTCAAGCTCACCTTTGTTTGAAGTATATGAAAGAGCACGAGAATGAGGGAAGATGCCTTCTTCGAGCCCAATTAAAAAGACCGTTGGAAACTCTAAACCTTTTGCTGAGTGAAGGGTCATAAGTGTAACAGATTTATCGCCTTCAACCATTGAATCAATGTCAGATACAAGTGCCACTTGAGTTAAAAATGTGCCAAGCATATTAGTGCCTTCTTCAAGTTCAAGATTAAACTCATCTTGTTCAAATTCACGAGCAACATTTATAAACTCTTGCAAGTTTTCAATTCTTGATTCAGCTTCAACTGAATCTTCTGCTCTGAGTTCTTTTAGATAACCCGAATCCTCTAAAGTTTTTACAACAATTTCACTTAATGGAGTTGTGTTTTGGATAAGGCTTAAATTATGGATTAAATCTGCGAAGGTTCTTAAGTTTAATTTGCAAGACGAATTAAAATTATCATATTCTTCGATTTTTTCGATGACTTCAAAAAGTGAAATGTCTTCTTCGTCTGCAATTTCTGCAAGTTTTTTGAGAGTAGTTTCGCCAATTGAACGTTTTGGAACATTGATTACTCTTCTTAAACTTTGAGAATCATTTTTATTGTAGATAAGTTTCAAATACGCAAGAATATCTTTAATTTCTTTTCTTTCATAGAACTTTAAACCGCCAACAACTTTATATGGAATTGATGAGTGCATAAGAGCTTCTTCAATTCCTCTTGATTGGGCATTTGTTCTAAATAGAATTGCAACATCTTCAAGATTATAATTTTCAGACATCAAGTTTTTAATATTTGAAGCAACATATTTTGCTTCTTCAATGTCGGATGATGCTTCATAAATTGAGATTTTTTCGCCATCACCTTTAGTTGAATATAAAACTTTATCAATTCTTTCATCATTATTTTCAATAACGCAGTTTGCGGCACGAAGGATTGTTCCAGTTGAACGGTAATTTTGCTCAAGTTTTATGAGTTTTGAACCTTTGTAATCTTTTTGAAAACCTAGAATAATTTTAAAATCTGCACCACGCCAAGAATAAATTGATTGGTCAACATCTCCTACAACAAATAGGCTTGTGTCAGGAAGTTCTACTTTGTCATCGCTAAAGAGCATTCTAATAAGCTTATATTGCGCTTGGTTTGTGTCTTGAAACTCGTCTGCAAGAATGTGCTTGAAACGTTTTTTATAAATATTTCTCACTTCTTCATTTGTTTCGAGCAAATTAACACAAAGAAGAAGCATGTCGTCAAAATCTATTGCATTATTGAGAGAAAGTTGTTTTTCATATTCTAAATAAACTTCTGCAATTTGGCGAGATTTATGATCTCTGGCAAATTGAGCATAGGTTGAAGCTGTTTGCATTTTATTTTTAGCATTTGAGATAATTGTTTTAATGAGTTTAACATCATAGATTTCATCGTCTAAATTGAACTTTTTAACTGCATTTTTAATGACTGTTTTTGTGTCAGAATCATCATAGATTACATAGTTATTATCCCAATGCCTGCCATCTGGAGTTTTATATTCCGTTAAATGTTTTCTTAAAATTCTTCCGCAAATGTTGTGGAATGTACCGACCCACATGCGCTTTACAACACCTTCACCAAGGTAATTTGCAAGACGCTCTTGCATTTCTTTTGAAGCTTTGTTGGTAAATGTTACGGCGAGTATTTCATTAGGGCTAATGCCTGATTTTACAAGATGAGCAATTCTTGTGGTCAAAACTTTTGTTTTACCACTTCCTGCGCCTGCAAGCGTTAAAATCGCACCATTCACCGAATTAACCGCTTCAAGCTGTTTTTCGTTCAAACCTTCCAAATAGCCCATGTCCATAATTCAATTATTAACCAAATAAAAAACAATGCAATAATATTAAGTTTAATCTCAAAACTTAGACAAATTTCAAAAAATATGTTATATTAAAGCTTGCAGATTTTAGTTAAAGGAAAAATATGACGGACTCAAGCGATAAAATTTCTATTAATGTTCCAATTGATGATGACTTAGACAAAGTCCCAGAAGATGGGGGCGATGAGATTGATGTTTTAGCCCAAGAACTTGCTACAATCAGACAAAGCGCAAAAAAAATTGCAATCATTGGTAGTCGTAATTTAACAATTACACACCAACAAATTATTGAAATGCTCTCAACCACTCTTGTTAAAGCTGGAAATACAATTGTAACTTCTGGTGGTTCACAAGGCACAAACGCAGCTGCCATTCGTGGCGCGATGAAAGCTAATCCTGACAAGCTCACAATTATTCTTCCTCAAACTATAGGCCAACAACCTTCAGATGTTCAAGACCAATTAATTGGCGTTAAAAATATTGTTGAACACCCAGATCGCTCTATGATGACTCTTGCAGACGCATCTCGAATTTGCAACCGAGAAATTGTTGATGATTGTCAACAACTTATTTGTTTCCTCTCGCACGATTCAAACACTTTGCATAAAGCAGTTGAATATGCTCAAGAGAGTCACAAAATTATTACAGTGTTCTATTTAGATTAATTTTAAAAAAATCCTTGTTTAGTCGCATTTTATCTCATCTTTGGTGAGAAAAAATTTGTTTACACTTATTATTTAGCAAGTACAATAATAAGTGTAGAGGTACTAACAACATAAGGATTAGAGATGATAAAATTTAACCCTGCAAATGTAACAGTTGAAGCAATTGGCGAAGAACACGGACTTGATTTAGAACGTGAATTTGACGCCTATGCTCCTAAGATTGCAAAAATCTTGACTGAGTTAAATCAAAGAAAAGATAAACCTGGTGCTTGGCTTCAATGGATGAACTTGGGTTACAACGAAGAAACGGTTTGGTATGTTAAAGAATTTGCCGCTATGGTTAGAGGCAGATTTGAAAATGTTTTAGTCCTTGGCATTGGTGGCAGCGCGCTTGGTGGAATTGCAGTTACAGAAGCACTTTTGAAACCATACTGGAATTTACTTACACCAGAGCAAAGAGATAATCTTCCAAGAATTTTCTTCTTGGATAACATTGACCCAGACCAAATGAGCGCAATGTTTGAAATGCTCGATATGAAGAAAACTTTGGTAAATGTAATTACAAAATCAGGCTCAACAGCTGAAACAATGTCTCAGTTCATGATTATTAAAGACAAAATGCAAGCGATTTTGGGCGATGATTATAGAAAACATATTGTTGCAACAACAGACAAAGAAGCAGGCATTTTAAGACAAATTTCTAACGAAGAAGGTTATAAAACATTCGTTGTGCCAGATGATGTTGGCGGAAGATTTAGCGTATTTTCAGCAGTTGGCCTTGTGCCATTTGCGCTTGTAGGTATTGATATTGATGAAATCATCGAAGGCATCAAAAATATTGACTTAGCGCTTAAAAACACAGATATTAGAAAAAATATTGCAGCGCAAAATGCTCTAATTCATTACTTATTAGAACGTGAAAAAGGCAAAAACATTTCCGTTATGATGCCATATTCAAGCCGTTTAAAATATGTTTCAGATTGGTATGTTCAACTTTGGGCAGAATCATTAGGTAAAGAAGAAGATAAAGATGGAAACAAAGTACATATTGGTCCAACCCCTGTAAAAGCAGTTGGCGCAACAGACCAGCACTCTCAAATCCAGCTTTATAACGAAGGGAAAAACGACAAAGTTATCAACTTTATTAGAGTTGAAGAGTTTGATAAAACATTAGAAATTCCAAAAATATTCGAATTTACAGGAATTGGCTATCTTGGCGGAAAAACAATCAATGAATTAATTAACGCTGAAGCTGATGCAACAGCAGTTGCGCTTTGCGATTACAACCGCCCAAATTTAACAATTACCCTTCCAAAATTAAACGCATATTATTTAGCACAACTTTTATATATGCTTGAAGTTCAAACGGCAATTGCAGGCGAATTATACAACATCAACACATTTAACCAACCTGGGGTTGAACAAGCTAAAAATTATACCTATGCACTAATGGGCAGAGCAGGTTACGAAGATAGCGCAGATATGCTAAGAGAAAAAATGGGTAAGAACGCACTTGGTGCGTAAATTATAATAATTAAAATTAACTATGCAGGTAAATAGCCTGCATAGTTTTTTTCATGTGTAATGTAAATAAAATTCTTTCAAACTAAACTTCCTAAAAAAAGGAGTTTGAGATGAAATTAAAAGGTACAGAAACTGAAAAAAATTTACTTAAGGCACTTACTGGCGAATGCCTTGCAACAAATAAATATTTTTATTTTGCAAAGCAAGCAAAAAAAGAAGGTTACGAGCAAATATCTAATATTTTCTTGGAAACTTCAGGCAATGAAAGAGAACATGCAAAGCTTTTTTATAAGTTTTTAAGCGACACAACACTTGAGATAAATAACTGCTACACTGTAACTTTTGGTTCGACAAAAGAAAACTTACACAATGCAAAAGAAGGGGAACACGAAGAAAACACTCTGCTTTATCCAAACTTTGCAGATATTGCACGAGAAGAAGGTTTTGTTGAAATTGCGAACACTTTTGAGCATATAATCACGGTTGAAAAACACCACGAAGCAAGATACAAAAGGCTTTGGGAAAACTTGGTGAACGATGAAATATTCAAAAAGAGTTATGAAACAACTTGGAAATGCCTAAAGTGTGGATACATTTTAAAAGACACAAAAGCACCAGAAGTTTGCCCAAGTTGCAAACACCCAAAAGCATATTTTGAGATGAATTCAGAAAATTATTAATTTTGACGCCAAGCTAAAATTTATCTAAAACAAAATTATAATTTAGTTAGAATTTCATAACCATCATCAGTAACAACAACTGTGTGCTCAAAATGCGCTGAAGGTAAACCATCACGAGTCACAACAGTCCACTCATCCTCAAGAACATAAACATCATCTGAGCCTAAGTTCACCATAGGCTCAACTGCAATCGTCATACCTGATTTTAGGATAACATTTGAGCCACATCGGTAATTGAAAATAAACGGGTCTTCGTGCATGTTTCTACCTACACCATGGCCGCCATATTGGCGCACAATTCCCATTTTATTGGCATTTACTACATCTTCAATGGCGCCTGACATATCATCAAGTTTGACATTATTTTTAATTGTATTGAGACCAGCAAAAAGTGATGCTTCGCACACCTCAAGAAGTTTTTGAACTTCGGGCTTGATTTCGCCAACAGGATAAGTCCAAGCACTATCGCCAACAAGCCCACGGTATGTTGCTCCTACATCAATTGAAACAACGTCGCCTTCTTTTAAAATCACGTCTTTTGATGGAATGCCATGAACTACTTGTTCATTTATTGAAGCGCAAATTGTTGCAGGGAAGCCATGATAACCAAGAAAAGTCGGAATTGCACGGTTGTCTCGAATTATATCGTGCGCTATTTTATCAAGCTCGTAAGTTGAAATTCCAGGGCGAACAACATTTTTCATTTCTTGGTGAACAAGCGCCACAATGCGCCCTGCGGCTTTCATAAGTTTGATTTCTTCTCTTGATTTTTTCTTAATCAATTATAAACTCCTTAACTTCATTCCACACAGCCTCAATTGATTGGTCTGCATTTATTGTGTGCAAAATTCCTTTGCTTCTAAAATAATCCAAAATTGGTTTTGTTTGTTCTTCATAGGTTATAAATCTAAGTTTTGCAGTTTCTTCGTTATCGTCTGTTCTTTGAATTAAATCTGCGCCTTCTATGTCGCATTTGCCTTCAACTTTCGGCTTATTCGATATAATGTTATAGATTTTCCCACAAACAGGGCATGAACGGCGATTTACAAGCCTTTCTACAAGCGCATGGTTTTCGATATCAAAATAAAAAGCAACATTTTGAACATCAAGCCCGATTTCTTCTTGAATACGTTCAAGAATTTTTGTTTGCTCCATGCTTCTTGGGAAACCGTCTAAAATATAACCATTTTGAGCATCTTCTTTCAAAAGCCTGTTTTTGATTACTCTCCCAACAAGTTCAACCGGAACAAGCTGACCTTTATCAATTTTGCGTTTAGCTTCAATACCATCTGGTGTTTCGGCTGCAATTTCTGCTCTTAAAAGAGCGCCTGTGTCGATGTGTGGAAGGTTCAAAAAGTCAGCAAGATGAGCTGTTTGAGTACCTTTCCCGCAACCTGGGGGTCCCATAAAAATATAAACTTTTTTCATATCCTACCTCTAATTATTGCTGCTGTTTCAAGAAGCTTTCATAATTCTTTGCAAGAAGATGTGTTTTGATTTGGTTAATAAAATCAAGAGCAACACCAACCATAATGATTATGCTTGTAGCCCCTAAACCTTGGAAGGTAGTGATATTTGTAACGCCTGATGCAACCGATGGAATCATTGCAACAATGCCTAGACCAATCGCACCGATAAAAGTAGTTCTTGTTAAAATTTCATCAAGTTTATCTGCTGTTGGTTTACCAGGCTTAATGCCAGGAATTGCCGAACCATATTTTTTAAGGTTATTTGCAATTTCTTTTGGTTGCATAGAAGGTATAATTGAAGCATAGAAAAATGTGAGAGCTACAATCAATGTGAAATAAATCACATAATACCAAGGACTTGATGGGCTTAATAATGAATTAACTGCAGTTAGAGATTTTTGAAGCATTGGAGACGCAATATTCATTTGTTGCACAAAACTCAAAATAGTTGTTGGGAACAAAAGTATTGCAATCGCAAAGATAATTGGCATAACTCCACCTGGATTAAGTTTAAATGGAATATTTGTGTTTTGACCACCATAAACTTTATTGCCAATTTGTTTTCTAGCGCTCACAATTGGAACTTTTCTAACTGCATCTTGCATAATAATTACAAGGACTACAGTAACAGCAAATATTAAAAGCAAAATCATAAAAGCAAGTTGCATTTTAACATCTGCCGAAACCAATGTCCAAGTGTTTTTCATATAAAGCGGAATACCCGCCAAAATACCGATAAAAATTATCAATGAACCACCATTACCCACGCCTTTTTCTGTGAGCAATTCAGCGAGCCACATAACAAAAACAGAACCTGCAGTAAGCGCTACAATTGAGCCGAGATAAAAAAGTGGCAAACTAATGCCAGGCATAATAGAACCTGGAAGTTTAGATAAAATTGTAGCAAAAACAAATGCTTGGAAAAGCGCAAGAACAACAGTGAATTGTCTTGTAATTTGTTGGATTTTGCGTCTTCCTGCTTCACCTTCTTCTTTTTGTAATTTTTCTAAATACGGAATAATTACAGTTAAAAGTTGAATGATGATTGAAGATGTGATGTATGGCCCAATGCCGAGGGCAAAAATTGAAACTTTACCAAGTGCACCGCCTGAGAACATATCCAAAAAGCCTATCAAGTTGTTGCTTGCTGCCATATTTTGGAAAATTTGGTTATCAACGCCAAATATTGGTAATTGCGCTCCAAATCTGAAAAGCATAATTATCGCAAATGTAAAGATTAATTTTTTGCCAAGACCACTAGAAGTCCAAGCACCTGCAAGCTGATTCATAATCGCTTGCTGATTTTGATTCATTGATTGTTGCATTTAAAATTATCCTATAATAACTTCGCCGCCTGCTGCTTCAATTTTTTCTTTTGCAGAAGCTGTAACATAATAAGCGCTAACTTTAATAGCTTTTTTGATTTCGCCATTGCCAAGCACTCTTAGTCTTTCAGCCATTCTATCAACTAAGTTATTTTCTTTTAAATATTTAAGGTCAACTTCTTTAACGCCTAATTTTGCAAGTGTTGAAACGTTGATTTCAGCACATGGAATTGCAAAATAGTTTGTGAAACCTTTTAATTTAGGGGCTTGTCTGTAAGAAGGCATTTGACCACCTTCAAAACCTCTTTTGTGAGAGTTACCAGAACGTTGTCCTTCACCGTTGTTACCACGGCAAGATGTTTTACCATGACCAGATGAACGGCCTCTGCCTACACGTTTTGATTTTTTAACAGAACCTTCTGCTGGTTTTAAATCTTCTAAAGTTATCATTTTCTTTTGTCCTTATTCTTATTTAACTACTTCAACTAAGTGTGGAACTTTGTTTACCATACCCATAATTGTTGCTGATGGTAAGTGTTCAACAACTTGATTTGTTTTTTTCAAGCCAAGTGCTCTAACAACTTTGATTTGATCTTTGCTTGAGCCAATTGTACTTTTAACAAGTTTTATTTTTATTTTTTCTTCTTTTTTAGCCATTTTATTTTACCTATTCCTTATTTTGTAAGCATTTTTGTAAGTGAAATACCACGAGATTTTGCAACATCGTTGAAGCTTCTTAAGTCTTTAAGAGCATTTAATGTAGCATTTGCTGCGTTTAGAGGTGATTTAGAACCTAATGATTTTGCTAAGATGTTTTCAATACCAGCAAGTTCTAATACTGCACGAACTGCACCACCTGCGATAACACCAGTACCTGCTGAAGCTGGTCTTAAAATAACGCTTCCAGCACCTGAAGTACCTGTGATTGTGTGAGGAATTGTTGTTCTGAAGATTGGAACATTTACAAGATTTTTTCTTGCATCAGCCACAGCTTTTTGGATTGCAATAATAACTTCAGCAGCTTTTGCAACGCCCATACCCACTTGACCTTTTTTGTTACCAACGATAACAATTGCTCTGAATGAAAGCTTTTTACCACCTTTAACAACTTTTGTTACACGGCGGATTTGAACAACTTGTTCTTTCCATTCTGATTCAACTGGTTCAACTGTTTCAATTTTTCTTTTTCTTTGTCCTCTTTCGCGTCTTGAACCTTTGAGAACAGTCACTTTTTCTTCTTCTTGAGTTTCTTGAACTTCTGCAACTTCTTGAGCTACTTCAGTTTCTTGAACTTCAATGTTTTCTTTTTCTTCCACGTTTATACCTTTCTGTTAGTGATTATATTTCTATTTATCCTTTAAAATGAAACACAAAATTACTGCTTTTTGAAAGCAAAATTAATATGTGTGGGTGTTTTGATTTCTGACATATTCAATAATACATGCTGAAATATTTTTTGCAACATCTTTATTAAGCGCATCGGGAATAATATATTCTTCATCAAGCTCATCTTCAGACACCATCGAGGCAACTGAAATTGAAGCAAGAATTTTAATGTCATCTGTAATTTTTTGAAGACCAGAGTCAATAACGCCTCTAAATAATCCTGGGAAAACAAGGGAATTGTTGATTTGATTTGGAAAATCACTTCTTCCTGTTGCAACAATTTTAGCGCCAGAGGTGAGTGCGACATCTGGCATAATTTCTGGGGTTGGATTTGCAAGAGCAAATATAACAGGGTTTTGCGCCATATTTTTAACCCATTCAGGGTTTAATATTCCGCCTTTTGAAACACCGATGAAAACATCTGCCCCAATTAGCGTTTCAGAAAGTGTGCAGTTTTTATTTTCTAAATTCGTTTTCAGTGCAAGTTGTTCTAGATATTGGTCATTTTGAGGGCGATTAGCGCGCACAATGCCATTTATATCAAACATTGTGATATTTTTAGCTCCAAGCCTTAAAAGTTGTTTGCATATAGCGCACCCTGCAGCACCTGCTCCAGACATCACAATTTTTATATTTTCTAATTCTTTTCCAACCACCTTAAGCGCATTTAAAACGCCAGCAGACACAATGATTGCAGTTCCGTGTTGGTCATCATGAAACACTGGAATATTGAGTTTTTCAATCAATTTTTCTTCAATTTCAAAACATCTTGGAGCGGAAATATCTTCTAAATTAATTCCAGAAAAAGAATTTTCGAGCAAATCTGCAATTTTTATAATTTCATCAGGAATTTGTGTGCGCACGCAAAGTGGCATAGCATCGACATTTGCAATCGATTTAAAAAGTGTTGCTTTGCCTTCCATAACAGGAAGCCCAGCCTCAGCGCCAATGTTTCCTAGCCCTAAAACCGCTGAACCATCAGATAAAACCGCAACAGGTTTTCTTATTTTATCTTCGTTTTGAATATAAATTTTGGTTTCTATTACTCCGCCAAAAATCTCACGAAGTTTAACTGGTTCTAATTCTTCGGGGTTTTGAATAAAGCAATTTTTTGATTGGGTTGGAATATCGCAATCGGCATCATACTCGCCACCTTCAATTAAAACTTTATCAACACCCATAAAATTAGGCATTATATTATCTATGACAAACTCAAGTTCCTCGCTTGAACAATCTTTAATTTCAAGTGGATAAGCATCAAGTGCATATTTTCTTTTTAAATGAATTGCACGACGAAGAGAAGTTTTGTAATCGTTTGAAATTACTGCAATTGAATTTGAGCGATTTGTAAGGTCAAAAACCCTATCAAGATTATCCTTAATTTCAAGAGAACTTTTAGCGACAGAAGGGGTGTAAACAAGCGCTAAAATTTCTTTTGAATTTATTTCAATTTTTGGGATAATTTCAATATTTTCAAGCATTATCTAACCTTGTTTTCTTCGCCTTTAATAAGTCTTTTAATGTTTTCTCTGTGCAAGTAGATAATGTAAATTGCACCAAGAGCACAATAAACAATATAAGAAATTGGTTGTTTAAATACATACATCAAAAATGGAGCACAAGAAACAGCAATGATTGAACCGAGTGATACATATTTTGAAATGTATGTAATAATTGCCCAAATAACTGCAATTGAAACACCAGCAAGAGGGCAAAGAGCAATAATTGTGCCAACACCTGATGCTACTGATTTACCACCTCTAAATCCAAGGAAAAGTGGCTTCGAATGCCCAATTATAACGCAAGTTGCAGCAAGTGGTGGTGCAATTCTATGTGCATCACCGAATTTAAAGCTTAAATATGATGCAAGAACAACAGGAAGTGCGCCTTTGATGGCGTCTAATATCATAACGATAAAAAACCAAGCTTTGCCAAGCACTCTTTTTACATTTGTTGCGCCAGTTGAACCTGAACCAACTTCTCTAATATCTTGACCTGTTTTAAGTTTAACAATAATGTAACCTGTTGGAATTGAACCAATTAAATATGCAACAATTGCAATTAAAGCTAAATATAAAATATAAGACAATTTATTTTTCTCCCTTTTCTCTAAATCCTATCCTTATTGGTGTTCCAAAGAACCCAAAGTTTTCTCTTAATTTTTTAGCAAGATATTTTTTATAACTATCTCGAATTAAATCAACATTATTTACAAAAAGCGCAAATGTAGGAGGTTTTGCCTTAACTTGCGTTGAATAGTAAATTCTAAGCCTTTTGCCCTTAACACTTGCAGGCGGATTAAGCTCAATTGATTCATTTATAACTTTGTTTAATATGCCTGTTGAAACTCTTTTATTGCGCTCAGCAGCAACAACCATCGCTTCATCTAGGATGCTTGTTAATCTTTTACCTGTTTTTGCGCTTATGAAAAGTTTTTTTGCATAACTTAAAAATGGAATTTCTTGCTCAACTTCTTTTTCATATTTATGAGTTTGAACATTTTGAATTAAATCCCATTTGTTAAATGCAACAATTACGCCAACACCAGCTTCTTCCACGGTTTGCATAATTTTTTTATCTTGGTCTGAAATGTTTTCAACTGCATCAATTACAATAACTGCCACATCCGCTTCTCTAATTGAGCGAAGCGCTCTATCGACTGCAAAAGCTTCAATGCCGTAGCTTACTTTTGATTTTTTTCTAATACCTGCTGTATCAATTAAAATAAACTCTTGGTCTTTATATGTTATTTCAGAGTTTATGCTATCGCGCGTTGTGCCTGAAACATCTGACACTATGGCTCTGTTTTCGTTCAAAATTGAATTTAGAATTGAGCTTTTGCCTGCATTTGGTTTACCTACAATTGCAACCTTGATTTTTGAAGAATCATCGTAATTTGATTTTTTTTCAATGTCTTCTGTAATTAAATCAAGCAAATCGCCAACGCCACCAGAACCATGAAGGGCTGAAACTGCTTGAGGTTCACCTAAGGACAATTCGTAAAAATCTGAAATGTTTGTGATTTCATCAATGCTATCGACTTTATTTGCAACGAGAATTACTTTTTTCTTTTCACGTCTTAAAATATTTGCAATGTCTTTATCGTATGGGCTTAGGCCTGATTTAGCATCAACCACAAACAAAATTAAATCTGCTTCCTCGATTGCAATTTTTGCTTGAGTAAAAATATTTTGAACAAATTCAGATTCAGTGTCATCTGTAATGATACCGCCTGTGTCTATCATAATAAAAGGCTTATCTTGCCATTCTGCATCAAAATAAATTCTATCACGAGTAACGCCCGCCATATCATCAACGATAGATTTGCGTTCACCTAAAATTCTATTAATTAATGTAGATTTTCCGACATTTGGTCTGCCGACAATTGCTATTACTTTATTTTTCATAAAACAATTATACTACAAAGATTTATCTTCAATAATACTTGTGATACGAAGTCCAAATTTGTCTTCTATAACTATAACTTCGCCGTGCGCAACAAGCTTTCCGCAAACAAAAAGTTCAACTTGTTCACCCGCAACTTTGTTAATTTCAATGATTGAACCTTTTTGAATGTCTAAAACTTTTTTAACCTTCATTTTACATCTGCCAAGCTCAACAGTGATTTTTGCTTTAACATCTTGCATAATATCAAGGTTTTTTCTTGGTGTGCCAACGGCGCTCACTTCATTTTCAAAACTTGCAAAGCGAATTGGCTTAACTGTAATTACTTCATCGTCTAGTTCATCTTTTTGTTCAGCTTTCGCTTGAGGAGCTTTAGCCTGAACTTGAGGAGTTTGTGGCATCGGAGCAGGTTTTTGCTCTGGAGTTACCTGAGGCGCTTGTTGTGGTTGTTTTGGCGCTTGCGCTCTAGGTGGAATTGATTGAGGAGCGCTTTGAGGTGTACTATTTATATTTTCTTGAAAAGCAGCTGGTTCAACTTCAGAAAACATACTAGGATTTATTTGCATATCTTCAGGAGTGTTAGAAAACATACTATCAGAGCCCATATTAAATGCGCCTAAATCTTGATTTTCATTATTATTTTCGTTTCCAAACCCAGACATTGCCACCTTATTGAATTATAAATTGAGCGAAATTAACTCTTAAAACTTCTCTTGAGCCGTTGAATACAGCACTTACCATATCTTGTATTTCTTCTTTTGCTATTTCTTTGCCAGTAGGAGTTGAAAGCTCATCAGATGTTTTGCTTGAAAGAACAGAAATTACAGCATCTCTAATTGCTGGTTTGTATTGTTCCATCTCGGCAATAACTGCTGCCATAGGGTCAACTGGAGCAGGTGCGCCATGCCCACCATGACCTCCGCCACCATGAGCTGCAGCATTTGCGGCCGCATTCACTGCTTCGACTTCCGCTGTTGTTTTTGTAAGTTCGATTGCAACATTTACTTTTAAATATCTTCTTGTTGCTGGATCTGCCAAATTCAAAATAAAATCGCCCAAATCAAGTAAAATACCTTTTTCTTCTTGAGTAACTTCTGAACCATCTTCAGCAATTAATTCTTCTGATGGGTGAACTTTTGCAATTTCAGATTTTACAGTCGATTTAACAATTGAATTACCAATAAATGTCATTATTATAAAGAAAACAATTAAAACAATGGTATTTATCATAAGCAACATATTTGTGCTTACTTGTTTTCCTTCTTTTACTGTTTTAATCTCTTCCTCTTTTGGTTTTACATCTTTTCCTGAAGTAGGTTTTGCCATTATAAACTCCAATTTTTATTTAATTTAATATTATTATATCAACTCTTCTGTTTTTTGACCTACCCTGAGAAGTTGAATTTGTTGCTATTGGTTTGATATCTGCATATCCTGCAACGGTAAATCTTTTTTTATCAAGCTTTTTATTAACTATCAAATAATCAGCTATTTTCGAGGCTCTAACAGATGATAGCTCCCAATTTGTTGCATATTTTGCATTTTTAATTGGAAGATTATCGCTATGCCCTTCTATTCTAATGTGTTTTTGGTTTTTAGTCAAAACTTTTGCAATTTCATCTAATGCACGTTTTGATTCAGGCTTAATTTCTGCAGAAGCCGAATCAAACAACAACCCTTCACCAAGGCGCACAGTGAGCGAACCTGCTTCTTTTATGATTTGAATATTGTCGTTTTTTGTTGTTTCTTTTAATTGTTTTGCAATGTTATCAAATTCAATAACTCTGATTTCTTCCGCATCCGATGGGTTTTTTACACCTTGCAAAAGCAAATTGACCCCAGGTTCTTCTTTGTTCATTGAAATATTTTTATTTTCTTCTTTAGGAATTTCTTCATGAGGTTTTTCGCTGAATTGCGAACGGAGCTCTTTATTTTCAGTGGTTGCACCAATGTATAACATCATAAAAAGAGCTAGAAGAATGGTTGTAAAATCAGAATATGAAACAATCCATCTGTTTCGCCTTTGATTATCATATTTTTTAAAAGAAAGAAAACCCACAACTAGCCCTTTCTGAAAAGCTTTTTAAAAATTGAATTTTGTTGTTTTGTGTTTTCAAAATCGTCTTTAAAGTCTTCTAAGCCTTCTTTGACCACAATTGTGCTTTGGTTTTCGCAAATTCTAACAACTGTTTTGATAACAACTTTTTGATAATTCATTTTATCTTTCAAAACATTTTTGAAATTACCTGAAATCGGCAAGAAAACGAGGTTTGCAAGCGCTAACCCCCACAGAGTTGCACAAAATGCAGTCGCAATCCCTGGCATAAGTTGATTAATGCTTTGAGCAGATGATGCTATTTGCATAAGCCCAGCGATTGCTCCAATAATTCCAAATGTTGGAGCATATCCGCCCATTTCTTCAAATATTTCAATATTGGTGTTGTCTTCTTTATTCACAAAATCCATATAATTTGTTAGATTTTGTTCTAATTGTTCAGGGTCGTTTATATCAATGCAACTTTTGAGACATTTACGCAAAAATTGGTTTTCAATTTTTGGAACAATTTTTTCCAAACCTAAAACACCATTTTTTTTGACAAAAACAGAAATTTCAGACAAAAGTTCTATGTCTTCATAAGAATTAATTTCTTCGGATAAAACAAGTTTTTTAGTGCTCCTGATTGCGTTAAATACTTTGGGAATTGAAAAGTTCAAAGAGCATGCACAAAGCGTTCCACCTAAAACTATTAAAAGTGCATTTGGTTCAAAAACATCAACAAGCCCTTTTGATTTGAGGAGAAAAGAAATTGAAATTAAAGAAAAACCGGCAATAATTGCCACAATATTTCCTAAGTTTAAATATCTTTTTTTGCGCATTTATTAAAACTCTTGATTGTTGTTTTTCACATATAAGCCGAGAGCAAAAGGTTTGTAAGAATTTACTTCAGACTTGAGGGCGTAATTTTCTTTATTCAAGTTATTAATTTTTTCTCTTAAGCTTTCGTTTTCAGTTTTTGCTCTAATAAGCTCCATTATAACTTCATCAAGCCCGTCCATTTTTTCAGAAAGAAGAGCATTCATTTTAGAGATAATGTTTTCTTCAACCCTTGAAAGACTGCTTTCAATTTTTGCAAGCGCAGTGCCTTGAGTATTTACAGGACGAGGGGCATGCGATACCATTTGTTGCCTTCTTGTCATCTCACCAATTTCAGCTTGAACTTGTTTTCTTGCATTAATTAAGCTTTTTTGGCTTGCAATTAATGCAGAAGTTTCTTCTGACATAAAAGTCTTTTCCCTTGTTGCTTGAGCTTTTTTTGCGCTAAACAAATTTTTAACTTTTTTCAAAATTTCTACATCACCTTTTGTAAAGTATAAATTGCCAAACTCATCTCTTTTTGGCTTCAAATTTGTTTTTTCGCATAATGTTTCTATTTCTGTCATGTTCGTGTCTAGTAATTCCTGTGCTTTCATAGCACTTATAATTTCGTTGTTTGCTCTAAAATCCCTTACTCTAGTCAATTCTGAAAAACCTCTTAACCCGTCCTTTTATATTATAAATTAAAAATAAATAAAAAACGAATTATTAAGTATTATGAAGAAAAAACAGATATTTAATGTTTATTAATGCTTTATGCTTGCACCGTTCCTGCTTGATTATTCAACGGAGTAGATTGTGCTTGCCCAGATAATTTAAGCAAAATTTCTTTTGCCACAATTGCATCTTCTGCGTACATTGTGTCACTTGTGTTTGATTGAATATTATTTAGAATTGCGATTGTTTCGTCATTACCTGTTGCATAACCAACATTTAAGATTGTAAGCGCCATTTGTCTTACTGACGCCGAAGGGTCTTTTAATGTCTTATTCAAAAGCGCAGTAAGAGCTGGGTCTGATTTTCTTGTTTCGGTTTCTTTAAATCTTTTTAAAAGTTCTGTTGTGCCCACTAAGCGAACTTTTGGGTCATTATCATTTAAATAATTTTCTAAATTTTTAATATATTCATCAGTTAAAGGAATTATTTCTTCTTTGTTTTCTTGTGGTTTTTGCTCAGTTTTTTGCTCTGGTGCAGGATTTTGCGGAACTTGGTTTAGCTCTTGACCTGGTTGCGGTTGCAACTGTTGAGGTTGTGGCATCTGCACATTCATCTCTTGAGTTTGCACGGCAGGATATGCATTTTGAGGAACTGGCATTTGAGGCACCATTGCAGAATTTTGCGGAACATAAGCAGGATATTGAACCGCAGGGTTTGTGTAATATGTATTTTGAGGATAAACGGGTGCCCCGTTTGTTGTCATTGGGTTAAATATATTGATGTTTACTGCGCCACCTGCTGGTATATTTACCCCTTGAGGATACATAGGCACGGCTTGTGGTGGAATTTGTGCCATTTGCACTTGTTGAGGTTGTTGAACCTGCGTTTGTTGAGGAACTTGTGCCACTTGAGCTTGCATTTGCTGTTGCACAAGAGGAACTTGAGGCTGGTTTTGTGCAATTGGATTAACAACAGGAGGTTTCGGCATGCGAATTTGATTTGCCTGATTGTACGGCAAATTTGGTTGAATGCCTTGGCTTGAATACGAATTGTTATTAATTGCTTGCACTATAATTACCTTCCTTTTCTATATTAATAGAAAAACATTTTAAGGAAAATAATTGCCTAAATTTAACAAAAAATTAAGTTTCCCAAATTTTTGACATTATTTGAGCATACTTAGAAGTTGAAAGCCCCATACTATAAGCTGCAAGTTTTGAAACATAGTTTGTCATCAATCCTGTTGAGCTTTTAATCATGTTCATAAGGGCACTACAATCCCCAGTTCCTGAAAATGATATCGCATCTTCAACTGCACTCGAGGCGGCTTCATAGTTTTGAGTTAATAATGATTTATTTGTTTCTAAATTAGAGCTATGTTTTTCTATATTTTTAACCAAAGCTTCAACTATGCCATGAGCTGAGTTTAAATCTTTGGCGCTTGAAACTGTAACATTAAAACCAGCTATCGAAAAAGCTGTATCAAACTCAAGAACCGAATTTTCAGCGCCTTCAAAACCAATTTGAGCCTGAGCAGATGTTATGTATTTTTCATTCACTTCTTCATCTAAAACATAAGTACCGTCTTCTTCTCTTTTGTATTCTTGAATGCTTGAAGGTTTATAATCGTGTTTTCCAAAAACATTTGCGCCATCATAGCTTGTGCCATTTTTTAGTTCATATAACTCACCAAGCAATTCGTTAATATTTTCTTGCGCAGTTGCAAACTCTGTTGATGTTGAAGTTTCTGTTAGAGTGTTCAATTCTTCTTTTATTTGGTTTGCAATTTCTTTCATGTCATCGAGAGAATTTTGAGCAACATTTATAAGGGCGACACCATTTTGAGTGCTTTTTTGAATTTCAAAATAGTCGCCTAATCTGTAATCAAAATCAATTGAAGAAGCATAAGTATCTTTATCAGAACTTATTCCGCTACCTTCAGAATAATTAAATTCAGAAGATTGTTCAGCTTTAACTTGCCTCTCATAAACAGAGGCCAAAGTGTTTGTTTTATACAATCCTATCGCGCTAACCATATCATCCTTCTGAACATTTAGTTTACTCATCCCCTAATACGGCAAAATATGGGTAAATATTTAAAAACTTTTACAATTTGTTACATGTGAGCGAAGGTTTTTCATTAGCGCGACTGCGCTACGATTTCAACTTCACTCATAAAGAACGGCTTCGCTCTGTCTGCCAATGCTCGACGCATCGGCATCACGAGCTCGCACACTGAAGACTCGCTCGAAAATTTTTGCAAAAAACAAATTTTGCTAAAAATTTTTCTTTGTAGAAAACGGCTTCGCTCTGTCTGCCAATGCTCGACGCATCGGCATCACGAGCTCGCACACTGAAGACTCGCTCGAAAATTTTTGCAAAAAACAAATTTTGCTA
>JAFQLC010000011.1 GCA_017396695.1 bacterium | reverse complement strand
ATGGACCTATGCCTCAAACAAGAGAACACATCTTACTTTCTAGACAAGTTGGTGTTCCAAGAATGTGCGTATTTATTAATAAATGCGATATGGTAGATGATCCAGAACTTTTAGACTTAGTTGAAATGGAAGTTCGTGAAATGTTAAGTTCTTATGAATTTGATGGCGACAACATTCCATTCATCAAAGGTTCAGCTTTAAAAGCTTTAGAAGCTGTTCAAGCTAACGGAAATGTTCAACGTGGCGAAGACCAATGGGTTGACAAAATTTGGGAACTTATGGATGCAGTTGATAGCTACATTCCAACTCCAGAACGTGATGTTGACCAACCATTCTTGATGCCAATTGAAGACATCTTCTCAATCACAGGTCGTGGTACAGTTGCTACTGGTAGAATCGAACGTGGTAAAGTTAAAGTTGGTGAAGAAATCGAAATCGTTGGTTTCACTGAAACAAAGAAAACAACTGTTACAGGTGTTGAAATGTTCAGAAAACTTCTCGATGAAGGTCTTGCTGGTGATAATATCGGTGCTTTACTTCGTGGCGTTGATAAAACTGAAATCCAACGTGGTCAAGTACTTGCAAAACCTGGTTCAATCAAACCACACACTCACTTCACAGCGAATGTTTACGTATTGAAAAAAGAAGAAGGCGGACGTCACACTCCATTCTTCCCAGGATACAGACCTCAATTCTATATCCGTACAACTGACGTAACAGGTTCAATCAAATTCCAAGGTGAAATGGTTATGCCTGGTGATAACGTTGTTATGGAAGTTGAACTTATCGCTCCAGTTGCAATCGAACAAGGTATGAGATTTGCAATTCGTGAAGGCGGAAGAACAGTTGGCGCAGGCGTTGTAGATAAAATCATCGCTTAGTCAAAAATATATTCCAAATAAAAACAGGTTATGCATTGCATAGCCTGTTTTTTTAATTCTAATTTTACATTTTGAATGCAATATTCTATACTAAAAGAAAACGGAGTAATTATGAAAAAGACAATTTGCGTTTACTGCTCATCAAGCAATCATCTCGATAAAAAATTTTATGATATAGCAAGTGCACTGGGTGAAAAAATAGCAACAGAAGGCTTTAACCTTGTCTATGGTGGGTCTAATGTAGGTTGTATGGGGGTTGTTTCAACATCTGCTGCAAAACATGGTGCATATGTTACGGGAATTATGCCAAAAGTTTTTGAAAATTGCGGAATTATAAACAAAAACATATCTAAAAACATCATAACAGAAGATATGAACGATAGAAAAATACAAATGGAAAATTTGGCAGATTTTTTTGTTGCGCTTCCAGGAAGTTTTGGCACAATGGATGAAATTTTCCAAGTAATAGTAACCAAACAACTTTCATATCACAAAAAGGGTATCGTTTTTCTAAATGTTGATGGTTTTTACGACCCACTTTTTGCAATGTTTGAAAATTTCTACAAATTCGGTTTTGCATCTACACAAAATAAAGAACTGTTCCACATTGCAACAAATGTTGATGAAGTTATCGAATACTGTAAAAACTACAAAGAAAAAGAGTTTGCACTTAAAAGATAACAGATATTACACAAACATTAGAAAAACTTCAAAAAGTTCTTATCAGCTAAAGTTTTAGCGCCAGTTGAATTGGTGATATATCCTATAAGCATTTTTGCCGCTTTCTTCACTATATCAAGGTTAAAATCGCCGTCTAAAAGCTCTTTTTGCCCTCTTAAGAAATCTTCGCCAAGGTCAATTTTAGACGCCAAATCACCTAAAGTTTTATTCGCCATATTTTTTTGGTATTGCGCAAGTATAGCGCTAGCAATAAGCGCATTGAAATTCTCGTCTTTAGCAGAATTAACAACTCTTTGAGAATTATTTATAAATTTTTGTTTTTGGACAACATAATCAATAATCTCAGGCCCGATTGTCGTTGGCCTTGGCAAATCTTCGTCTTTTGCAATTTTAGCTTCAAGCTCACTTGCCAAAGTTTTAATTTCTTCTTTTTGTTCAAAATTCAAATCAGGCGATGTTTGCCCAGTTTTATCTTCTATAATTAAACCAGCAATATCATCAATGGTTTCTGGTAAAATATGCTCAGCAGCCTCGAAATTAGAGCTCAAATCTTCTTCTTCCGAAATTCCATGATCAACAGTATACGTTGAAGGTCCCCAATAGTCATCATATTCTTCAACAACCCTTATATCATGCTTCAAGTTCAATTCAGCATTTCTTTGAAGCCAAGGATACACTCCATCACTGTATTCAAGCCCAAGGTCAGCTTCCATTGTTTCGCACCAGAAACGAGCAAATGTTGCCTCAAGCGCAAGAAATTCTTTCAAGTTTAAATCATAGGTTTTGCTTGCTAAATAATTCGCATAATTTTCCATATCTTTAGCCGCAGCAATTGTATAAATATAACTTTGAATTGCTGATGCAATGTTTTTATCTTGGTTGTTGTTTGGGTCAGTTATAGAGAAGGTTTTTCTAAAACTATACATGATTTGTAATTTTTTTGCTTGCAGGTCAATCATTTCATCTGTTGGATTTTCCAAATATTTAGCTTGCAAAAGTTCATATCTTGCTTTTTCTTTGCAATTAGGGTCTTGACGCAAATAAAGCGCTCTTTGTTTTGCATATTGTGATTTTGATTCTAAATATGATTTAAAAAGATTGCGCACCTCTTTTTTAGGGGCAGTTTTGCTCATTGATTTTATATACCAAGGCAAACTTGCCATCTCAAACATTTGTGCATTGGCAGGCGCCATTATGCGAGGTGTTTTTAATCTGCGATAATTATCCATATCAACATTGCTAAACCTACGAGCAAATTGGTAATCAATTGTGCTTGCTTTGTGGTTTTTATCAATCAAGCAATTTGCTTCGTTAATATCGTTATGATAAATCCCTGCCTTATCAAGCGAAAACAAAGTTTCAAAAAGCCCGTCAAATGAATTTTTATTCCAAGGATGTTTTGGGTAACTTGCAGGTGCGCCTTCAGCAAAAGTTGAGAGCAAATAAAAATTGCCTTTTTGTGTTAAAACATGCGCAATAAGTTTTTGAGTGTTAACAACAGAAGGAGGTATTCTAGAAAGAGCCGCTGCCTCCGGATAAAAATTATCATTTTGTTTTTTTGCCAATTTTGTTGGCAAAGATTCTTTTATAACACAATTTGTACCATTTAAAATATAGGCAGTTGCAAAAAGCCCACTTCCGAGCATTTTTGCATTTTTATGCGTTTCTTCAAAATCGTCAACTTTCTGTGCAAGCTCTTCTGTAACTTCGCCACTAATGACGTTTTTTATCTTGCTTCCAAAATTGAAAAATCTATTTTGTGTGATTGGGGAAATTTTCATCTATTTTTTTACCTTGTTCTCATCTGGTTTTTCTGGATTTCTCGCTTTTTTATTTTTGATAAATGCAAAGATTCCTGTAACTGCCGCAACAGCACATGCAATAAGAGCTAAATGTCCTTTTTTGACGCCTTTTTTGATTGTATTTGTGCCTACTTCCTCAATTGTTTCTTTGATGGTTACTGGGTTCCAAAGTTTTGCACCTAAAGCTTGCTCAAGCTCTTGAGTAAATTTTTTATCAATCGGATAATCTGTTTTTATTTGTTTTATCAACTCTTGCATTTCAGGAGAAAGATTTTTCTCAAACTCAGGATTTCTTTTTGCATATTCTCTAAGCGCAATCTGCAAGCCTTCATGCAAACTTTGAGGTTTGCCAGAAGTATTATTTGGCACTACGTGAATAAATCTCACATTTCCGTCAGAATTAAAATATTTTTCTAAATCTTCAAGAGAATCTCTAGTTTTTGAAGTAACCAAACTTTTGCCACCAGTTTTATCTGCGGAATTATCGACATATATCGATATTACAGGCAAATCATAAATTTTTCTTAGATTTTTTTCACAAATTGGTTTATCATTTTTTTCAAGCTCAATATATTCAAACAAATCAAGCATTCTCACATCATTCGAATCATCGCCTGCAACAACCACCAAATCATTCAAACCGCCTTGAATAATTTTTTCAACTTGTAATTTCGTATCAAAAACTTTATTAATTTTCTTTCCTTCAATCGCAGGCCTTATAATAATTTCGCCAAAGCCATTTTCACCTTTTGCTCTGTGTGTTTTAGAAATAATTCTTACGCCACCTTTGCCAAGTTGCCTATCTAAATCCGCCCTCATGAACTCTAGAATTTCTTTTTGTGAAGTATCACGAGGCAAATTAAGATGAAATTCAAGATTGCCATTATCTTTAAGTGCAACATAACGTTCAGGAGGCGGAGTCATCATTTTTCTTTTAGAATCAAAATGCATACCCTCGGCGTAAAATGCCCCGTCTGTGTCTGCCTCAAACACTGCAAAACCACCTTGTTTTGCTTTTGCAATTTTGTATGCAATATCTCCAATTTTGTCATCAATTTCTTTTAATCTTATTGCTTTTTCAGCATCATCTAGCCCTGTTGTTTGTTGCTCTTTATAAATTCCAGCTAAATTTTGAATATACGCAATAATTTCAGGTTCTTTCATATCTGAAAGTATTATTTTGTCATATTGCGCTAAAAGCGCATCATAAAAATTTCCGCCATCATCAACCGCAGGCGCAATAATATCCCAAAGCTTAGCAGCCTCTGCCATTTTCTCAACTTCATTCATGCCAAGGTTGGTTTTAAAATAATTTATAATAACCTCTCTTGCTTCATCTCCGTCCCAGCCTTTTGTTATAGTTTTAACCATATCTCTTTTTTCTTGAGAAAAATCAGTTTTCAAAAACAGTTCTTTTTCAGCCGTTGCAAAAAAGTCATCTATATCTTTTCTTTTTGTATAAATATCCCCACCATTTCTTATAACCAATTGGTCTGGAAGTGGCACAGTAAGCCCGTCTTCTCTTATCCTTTTAATAAAATAATTAAATTCTGGGCGGTTTCTGCCAGATGTAATTGTAAAATTCAGCTTTTTGTCGCCCTGTCCCCTTAATTTATCCAAGAATTCGCCAAAGGCATCAAAATATTCTTGAAATTCTTTTTTGCCACTCTCTAAAAAATCACGTCTTGGGCTTGTTGGCAAATCATTGCAAAAAACATCATGCCTATATTTGTGTGGCATAAAAGTACCATCAAAATCAGAAAAAAACTCTGTTTTCCCCGCCCTAAAAAGAGGTTTTGCGTTTCTTGTTGTTATGTTTTGAATTGCAGAAATCTTCATTGCACCAACGCTCCTTGAGTATTAGGCGTAAGCTTCATATTATATTTCATTGGATTAAAACCATCAGGGAAAAGTGTATTTTCATCATATTTTGCATCAGTAAAGTTCGTTTTATCATCAAAAACAGTGTTTTTTAAATTTGAACCACATAAATTAGCGTTTTTGAAATTAGTTCCTTTGAGGTTAGCGCAAAGCATATTTGTGCCTTCAAAGCTTGCGTTTTCGCAATTAGCATTTTCAAGAGAAGCATATTTCAAGCTTGCTTTGTCGAAACTGCAATCTGTAAGGATAGAATTTTCGAAATTTGTGTGGTGTAAATTTGCTCGCTTAAAACTTGCGCCCCTAAAATCATTTATGCCGTATTGTGAAAATTTAAAGTTTTTGAAATTTATGCCATATAAGTTTTTGTCTGTAAAATCCACCTCATCAACAACATAAACCATGCCAAGTTGCTTAGCATCTTCAACAGTCATACCTTGAGGCAATGTTGTTGAAGGTGAAAACATTGCATTATTCAATTGGTCACGTGTTAAATCTTTAATGTCTGTGTCCGCCAAATTAGCGCCAATAAAGTTAACATATTGAAGATTTGTTTTCGGACCTGCAAATTTAGAACCGCCAAGGTCAGAATTTTTGAAGCAAGCACGTTCTAAATCTGCGTTTTTAAACGATGAATTATTCAAAATACAAAAATCAAAAATGACTTTTTTCATACTGCTATTATCAAAAACGCACTCTTTCATATCAAGTTGTTGGAAATAAGATTTATCCAAAGTTGAAGAATCAAAATTTATTTTTGTATAATCTTCAAAATCAAGTTCATCAGCAGATTTTAAACGAGTTGAATGCATATGCACCTTATGAAGATTGCCCCCTGCCTTAAGTTCACGCATATAGGCATATTCAGGCGAATATCCCGCAGGAAATTTTGTATCTCTATTGTAAACTGCCGTAGTCATTGTTTTTGGAAGATTTTTTGCCTTACTAAAATCAGCTCCAATCACATTTGTAAAGCTCAAATTTGCGTTAAGCATATCCGCATTATCAAACTTTGCACCTTGAAGGTTTGCATAATGGAAATCAGTGTTTCTGCAAGTTGCATTTTCAAAATTAGAATTCGCAAACTTTGCACTAGAAGCATCGGCGCTTGTTAAGTCGCAATTTGTAAAATCACTGCTATGAATTTTTGCATGGTTAAAATTTGTTCTAATGAAAGTTGAGTTTGAAAAATCAGAATTTTTCATATAAACTTCAGAAAAATCACCGTAAGAACCATTAGAATATCTTGAAATCATGCCAGGGAACAATTTGTCTTCTGTTCCATAATTTTTAAAATCAATATGTGGTTTCATAACAAGGTCAACCATATAGCCAGTTTCCCTGTTTAGCGCTCTATAATTTGTTTTCTTTTCATTTAAAGATTGCGAAGAAAATAACCCGCTAAATGAAACTGTATCGCACGCAAGTGGTCGAATAGAATAATGATGATTTATTTGTCCAAAATTATTTTTAAAATAATTTGTATAATTTTTAACTGCCTGAATTTTACTCACTAACATAATGCACCTCTTTTGACGATTGTAACAATAAGTTTTTTTCAAGACAAATCGTTTTATATACGATTTTAATAATTCTTTACACCAAAATTAATCGCCAAAAATCACATCATCACAGGCAACATCAAAATCATCGAACTTAATTTCTTCATCAATAATTAGCTCTTTTGGAACGACAACAATTTTTTTAGCACGAAGCCCTTCTTGTGCCAAAAATCTATCGTAATACCCTCCGCCATATCCTAGCCTATGCCCCGTTTTATCCGCACCAAGCGCAGGCACATATATTAAATCGAGCACCTCAATTTCCTCAAACGCACTGCAAACAGGTTCGCACACTCCAAACTTACAAATTTTAAGTTCATCTTCAGGCTTGAATTTACACACCTCAAGCCCATCGCCCTTAATTCTTGGAAGGTAAAAAGTTTTATCACTATAACGTAAAAGCGCAAGCAAATTCACCTCTTCTTCTTTTGGGTAAAAAAGCATAACATGTCTTGCAGCTTTAAAAGAATTTGAGGCTTCAATTTTGCTTACGATACTTTTTGAAATGTCGGCAATTAGCCCTTTCAAAAAAAGTTCATGTCTTATTTTTTTATTTTTAATTCTTAAATCTTTTTTATTTACCACTTAATACCAGTGCGTGCGCATATTTGTTACCTTCTAACATTTTAGCGCAAAGATACGCAAATGGATTTTGTGCAAACAAAACTTTTTTATAAGAATAATTTTTTGCTTTCTTTTCTTCTTGCAACAAATTTTGTTTCAACACGTAATTCACAAAACATTCACTATACATAATTCTATCCTTCCTTACATATTAATAAAGAAAATATGCAAGAAAAGATTGCGCCAATTTACAAAATAGTTACAAAACTTTTACATTTTATTATTTCGAAGAAAGCCCGCTACCGCCGCTCCAAGAAGAGTTGCTTAAACCCGTGCTCGTGCCTGAAAGCAAGTTTGTTGGGAAGCCCATCAAGTTCATTATGTTATAGAAATCGGAATTGCCACCTTTATCTGAAAGCAATGAGCTTTGAACAACTTGCATTAAGGCTTGAACAAGGTCTGAAACAGCACTGTTAAATTGTTGTTTATTGATGTTTGATGTGCTATATGTTTGTGTCATTGCGCCTGTGCCCGAAGTTGTCGTTGTTCCCGCGCCAATGCCACCATTTAGAAGCGAAATCAATCTTGCTTGCTTAGAGGCAAGCTCTGCTTGTTTTTCATCAATGTATGATTGTTTGCCAAGAATTGCATTTCTTAAATCTTCTAATATAGCAAGGTTTTCTGCCTTAATTTGTTCTATATCATCGCCAGACATTACATCAAGCGTAATATCTTCACCGAATACGCCTTCGCTTATGCCATCATTGTTTGTATCAATATCAACTTTAAGCGAGAATGCAGTATCAAATTCAATGTATTTATCTGCCTCATTATCAGGCAACACTTGTCCTTTATATTGTGTGCCAAATGTTTTCTTATCGCCCAATTCTAAGCTTTCTTTAATAGACATTTGTTCAGAAGGTGTGAGGCTTGCATTTCCAGTAACATTTCCTGTAAGCACTGGATCTTTAAGAACTAATGTTGTATTTTCGCCAGTTGCACTGTCAAAAATATCATATCCAAATGACCAGTGAGCATCTGCACCAGAAAGAATCACTGCATTGCCTTCTGTGTCAACTTTTCCAGAATTGTTAAGAATTGAATTTAGATTATCCGCATTTTGGAACCAGCTCGCATTTTGTCCAGCATTTGCAAGGAAATTATCAGTATTTACAAGGTTAACAACTGTTCCGCCTGAACCAATCTTGATGCCAATTCCTATGCCACCATTTAGCGCTGTGTTTTCTTGAAGAGCATAAGCATAATTTGCAACTTTGCCTGCGGCATAATTTTCTGATGTGTTAAATGAAACATAAGAATTTTCTGCAATGTTTCCAATAAATGCACCGCAATTACCTGCAGTTGCCTTCACTTGACTCTTAGAAATTACATTATGAATGTTTATAACATTTGCTTCAGAGTCACTTGCAATATGGCCGATGAAACCACCATAAGAGCCATCTGTGCTACTACCTAACACATCACCTGCTGAATATGAATTTCTAATTGTTGTGCCGTTTCCAACATAACCTGCGAAACCACCTGCATAATCACCTTGAACTGCGCCTGTTGCGTATGAATTTTCAATAAGCGCATCTGTTACTCGGCCCACAAAGCCGCCAGCATTTAAACCTGTAACGCTAGACGCCGAGAAACAATCAGAAATATTTACGCTATATGTGTAATTGCCGTTTTCATCAACTGTTCTTGTGCCGTAAATCGCACCAGCAATACCGCCAACGGAATCACCAGATAAAGCACATGTTGAAGAACAGCCTACAATTAGACCATTGCTCGCATAACCAACAATACCACCTGTTGTAGAGCCATTAATATTCGCATTTACGCTTGAACCAATGATATTACCGCCAGTCATTTCGCCAACAATACCGCCTGCGCTTGAAGCTGATATATAACCAGTGTACT
>JAFQLC010000010.1 GCA_017396695.1 bacterium | reverse complement strand
GAATACAGATGATAGCCGAAGCCGTCCAGAAGCAAACTGCGCCGTTCCAGCCGAATTTATCAACCATAAAGCCTGTGCCTGTTGCTGATAAAACTGCGCCAACATAGCCAAATGTTCCCGTAAAACCAGTTGCAGCAGATGCTACTTTTTTAGAACTGCTTTCAACTGCGCAAAGCCCACCAATCATCATTTGAGGGCCGTATGTGAATGCGCCAATAAGTCCAATAAGAATGAAATCTATTGCGCTTGTTGTATTGAATTTGAACAATATTAAACAAACGGCCACACCGAGTAAGTAAATGATGTTTACAGGAGCACGTCTGCCTTTGAATATTTTATCAGATATAACACCAGCATAAACCGTGCCCAAAATACCTGCTAAAGGCAATGAACTAAGTTTTAGAGAAGCTAGTTCGATAGGGTTATTTTTTACTTCAGATAAATATTTAATTACCCAATCTTCTACACCAAACCTGATGACATAAACAAATATATAAGCTATTGCTAACATCCAGATTGTTTTGTTGAATAAAATATTTTCTCTAAAAACTTCTCCATAAGTTCTCGTATCTTCTTCAGCTGTATCATCTTTTTTAGCACTAACTTCGCCTCTGTATGATTCAACATCAGGCAAGCCTAAAGATTGCGGTTTATCTTTTAAGGTTCTATATAAGCAAATTGCAGCTATAATTGCAATTGTTGCAGGTATATAAAAAGCCATTCTCCAGCCAAAATGCGCCACTAAATATCCTGAAATAATAACACTTAAAAAAGTGCCCACTTGGTGAGAGCAAGACCATAGCGCCCATTTTGTTCCACGTTCAGAATTTGAGAACCAATAAGTTAAACTTTTTGCAACTGCAGGGAAACCTGCTGATTGAAACCAACCGCTTGCACCCCAGAAAAATACGAATAGCCACAATAAAATCGTGTTTGTTGGAAGCCCGAAGAAAGAAACTTCACCTGGTGTAATAAACACTGCAGAAAGCGCAAAACATAAGTTTGCAATTGCAGTCATAATTAGTGCAGTTGGGAAAAATTTTCTAACGTCAGAGCCATCTGCAATAACGCCGTTTACAAATTTACCAATACCATAAGTTAAATATAGAGAGCTGCCCAATAAGCCAAGTTCAGTGTTTGTGTAGCCAAATTCTGCGCTCAAACCAGGCAAGGCAACTGCAATATTTTTCTTGCATAAATAAAAAATTGTATAACCAATAAAGCACGAGAAGAAAATGTTTCTTCTAAGCTCTGGGTACATTTTGTTTACTTCTTCCTGCGTTTTATTCACTGGAATTTCTTGTGGTTGCGCAAAAAATGCAAAAAATTTCTTCAACATTATTTCTTAATTCCTCTTCCTTATTAAGGTATTATACATTAAACATTTAAAATTTTGTCATATTCTGCTCTATATTGCTTGGCGCTTGCTTCCCAAGTGAATTTTGTGTTGATTGCATTTTTGATGAGCAGTTTCATATCGTCTTTTCTATCGTAATATGTCCAAATTGCATTTTTAATTTCATTTACCATGCTTTGGGCGTCATAGCTTAAGAATTTAAAGCCGTTTGCTTTTTCATTTTTGTAGGCAATGATTGTGTCATCTAGCCCGCCAACAGCTCTGACAATTGGGATTGAGCCATATTTCATTGCAACCATTTGCGAAATTCCGCATGGTTCAAACAATGATGGCATCAAGAAAAAGTCCGAAGCTTTATAAATTTCTTCACTTAAATCCGCTTTGAAATCAATCCAAGCACGCATATTTGCTGAATTATTTGAGCTCCAAATAAGCATTCTTTCATAACCAAACTCGCCAGTTCCAAGGAATACAAAATCGCAAGGCAAGTTCATTAATTCAAATTTTGCAAAATCAACCAAGTCTAAACCTTTTTGATATACAAGTCTTGAAATCATTGCAACGAGTGGTCTATGAGGGTTTTTTGGAAGTCCAAAAATTTCTTGAATTTTTTCTTTATATTTTGCTTTTTCGCTCGGGTCAAAATCTTTTGCTGGGTATTTTGTTCCGTTTAAAATGCCTGCAATTTTATGCGTTTGACCTCTTAGAGTGTAGTCCATACCTTCGCCAAATTCGCCACCTAAAATTTCTTGTGCGTAGCGAGGTGAAACTGCAAAAATTTTATCTACCCATTGAAGCGCGCCTTTAACCCAGTTAACTCTACCATAATGCTCAACGCATCCATCGTTATACACATTGTCCCAGCGCATATTTGCAAAATCTATAATGCTTTTATCAACTGAGCCTTGATATGCAAGGTTATGAATTGAAAATGCTGTTTTTGTGTTTCTGTAAAATTCATCGTTTTGATAATTTGAGCGAATGTAAATTGGAAGCATTGCAGTATGCCAATCGTTTGCGTGTAAAATATCAGGTTGGAAGTTTAATAATTTTGCATATTCTAAAGTTGCAAGAGAAAATGCAACATACCTTTGTGCTTCGTAAATTTCATCAACCCATTGAGGGTAAACACAATCAAAACAAGAAAAATATTTTGGGTTATCAACAAAAAATACATTTATATTTTTGGCGTGCGGAAGTTTGCAAGTTTTGAGTTTGAATATGTGTTGAGTGTGCCCCATATTCATTCTAAGTTCAGAATTTGGAAGTTCTTGAATGCCCCATTTTTCTTGGTTAATTGAACCATATAGTGGTGTAAAAATTGCAATTTCACAGTTTTCTTTTTCAAGGTAAATTGGAAGTTCGCCGACCACGTCTGCTAGCCCACCCACTTTTGAAAATGGCGCAACTTCAGCCGAAGCGAATAAAACTCTTAATTTTTTTGTCATAACCTTATCCTTTTCTATCCATTTGAGAGCAAGCTCAAAGCTTCTCTTAAAAGCTCTTGAGTGTCATCTATTGACACTTTATCTTGAGTGTTTTCAAGAGCAAAGTCTGTTTCTTTTTGCGTGTAACCGAGGGAAATTAAAATTGTTTGAACTTCTTTTAAAGTTTCTTTTGATACCACTGCATTTTCAGATTTTGCTTGAATAATTTCAGCGTTGATTTCTGTTTTTGTTAGTTTGTCTTTAAGTTCTAAAATTATTTTTTGAGCAAGCTTTTGTCCAATTCCTTTTGCTCTTGAAATAAGTTTGTAGTCTTCAGAAATAACAGCACCGATAAGCTCTGCTGATGTGAATTCATCAAGAAGCGCAAGCCCCATTTTAACTCCAACACCTGAAACACTTGTTAGAATATCAAAAATAACCCTGTCTTCTTTTTGATGGAATCCGCAAAGTGTCATTGAATCTTCTTTGTGAATTAGTTTTGTGTAAATTTTGACAGAGTTTCCAAGTTCAGGGAGTGCCATAATATTTCTTCTATTTGTTAAAATTGAATAACCAATAGAAGCGCACTCTACAACGATATAGGGGTAATTTTTGGAAACTAATTCGCCTTTAATGTAATCGTACATATAAACTTCCGTTTCAAACACAAAACTAACAGAAGAATTATAAAATAAAGGAAAATTAATAACAAGCTAAATGTAATTTTTTAAATTACCACTCATCTTTTGGTGATTTTTGCAGAGTTTTTTAAGCTTTGCAATAGCCCTGTTTTCAATTTGCCTTATTCTTTCTCTTGAAACACCATAACGATTTCCAATTTCATCTAGTGTTTTCTTTCTGCCATTATCATCAAGCCCATATCTCATAATAAGCACGTCTTTTTCTTTTTGACTTAATTGATTAAGCATTTTTTGAACATCATCAAGCAAACTATCGTTTGCAACTTTAGAATCTGGTGTTGCGTTTGATTCATCCACAATAAAATCAGCGATAATCGAAGATTCATCTTTTTGGTTTGTCGGTGTTTCAATTGAAATTGTGCTTTGGGATGCTTTCATAAGCCCTGTTAATTTTTGCACACTGAGCCCAATTTTGTAGGCTATTTCTTCTTTTGAAGGAGCTCTTCCAAGCTCTGTTGAAAGCTCTAAAGTTGCTTTTTTAATTTTGCTTAGAGTTTCAATCATATGCACAGGAAGCCTTATCATTCTTGATTTGTCTGCAATACCTCTTGTGATTGATTGTTGAATCCACCAAGTTGCATAAGTTGAAAATCTGTAACCTTTGCTCCAGTCAAATTTTTCACTTGCTTTCATCAAGCCCAAATTTCCTTCTTGAATTAAATCAAGAAATGAAAGCCCACGGCCTATATATTTTTTTGCAATTGAAACCACAAGTCTTAAATTTGCACGAATTAATTTTTCTCTAGATTTTTTGCATTTTTTTTCTTTTATATTTTTTGCATATTCAAGTTCTTCTTCAGCGCTCAAAAGAGGGATTTTTCCAATTTGTTGAAGATATGCTTTAACCGAATCGTCTGATGTTAAGGCACTGTAATCGTTTTCTGTTTTTTCTTCATTTGAATCAGAATTTTCATCTTCTGTGTCTTCAAAATCAATTAATATATCTTGGTTTTCTTCTGTATCTTGAATTTTCATAAAAGAGGTTTTCTCCTAATTAAAATAATTATACTATTTTTTAGGAATTTTGCACTATTTCTGGGATTTTTTTATTTCAATTTGCCTTACGGCTTCATATACTATAACGGCAGTTGCATTCGAAACATTTAATGATTCAAAATTAACAGGGATTCTTACTCTGAAATCTGCTTTGTTAAGCAATGTTTTACTTACACCTTTTCCTTCTGACCCCATAATGAGTGCAAAATTCATATCGGTATAATCGATATCAAAGTAATTATCTTTTGCCAAAACCTCAGTTGCAATTATCCACCAGTCCTCTTTTTTTAGGTAATCAACAATAGCCGAGATAGAGTTTACCTTCACAATTTTTATGTGGTTTACCGCCCCCATTGAAACTTTTTCAACAGTGCTTGTAATTGGTGCTGAGCGATGATTTGAAACAATAATAGCGTCAAAACCTGCGCATGCCCCTGTTCTTATAATGGCACCAAAGTTGTGTGGGTCTGAAACTTCGTCTAAAATAATAACTTTTTTAAAACCTTCTTTTGGAAGATTTTGCATAAAATCATCAAAATCAATGTATTCGACAGGTGAAATTGTTGCAATTACACCTTGATGAGATATTTTTTCTTCTGAAAAATTATTCAAATTGCAAAACTTTGTTAATATACCGTAACTTTTTGCAAGCTCCATAATTTTTTTTAATCTGTTATCGAAGCTGATTTTATCTTGAAAAAATATTTTATTAATTCTTTTTGGATTTGTTGAAAGAGCCTCTATAACAGGATTTTTGCCATATATAAAATTTAGATTTTGATTATTATTTTCCATAAAAGTTATTATACTTTAAATGACTTATATTGTGCAAAAAAAATATTTATTGAAAATTATTATGTTATGATAGATAATATCAGTAATAGATATTAGTGTGCACGAAATTTATAATTTGGGATTATGGCAGAAAGTATACTGGATTCTTTTAATAACTTATTGTCTGGGGGTAAGAAGGAATACATTGGTGTTTCAATAACCGCTCACTCTGGTGTTGAAATGATTCGCTTGGACTTTGAAAAGAAAATCGTTCAACAATATTCTTCAAAAATATTTGATTACGATTTAAGACAAAGACAAGTAACCGATTATGAACTTTTGCAAAACAATATACGCACCCTTAAAAATGAATTAGGTGTTAAAGATAATGCTGGTGTTTGCTTGTCTATTCAAAACGTATTTTTTGGTTTTGAAGATTTGGCACCAGAACCTGTTGCAACTGATGCAGATAGAATTGGTCAATTAGAAAGTTATGCTAGCGATCACTATCCATTTACTCAAGAAGGGCTTGAAGCAACCATTGCACATTGTCCAACAGGTTATCCTTCATATGAAAATCCTGAATTGCAAAACTATGCATACTCTGCAATTCAAAGAGAACAGCTTGAGAAAATTAAAACTATTTTCAAAGACTGCAAATTGAATTTAGTTAGCATCGAAACTTCATATGCATCTTTATTGAAAGGTCTTGTTTACACTGGAGCTGTGCAAGATGCTATAGAAACAGGTGCTACTTGGGATGTGCTTCTTGTTAATAGCAACAATTATGCAATTTTCAGAATGGAAGGAAATAAAATTTATTCCTTCTCTGAAACACCTCTTGCAATTAAATCTTATTCAATGGAAGAAGCATTGCAGGTTGTTGTTTCAAATGTTAGCAAAAGCATTTTGGATAACCCAAGCGAAAAACTTGTTATTATAAGTCAATCAGACGAAGTTAGTGCAGAGTTATTAAAGAAAAATTTAAGATTTAACGGCGAAGTTGAAGTTTTTGAATTTAACAGATATAACAATACTTCTGTTATTCCAATTTCTTCAAATGTTACAAAAGAATCAGGTAAAAATATTTCTTTGCCTATTTTGGGTGCTTGTGCGTATCCTTTCAAGCTTTTACCTTTAAAACTCGACTTCTTGCAAGGTGTAAATGATGAAGTTGAGGCATTACCTATTCTTATTGGTGAAAAGGCATACACATTCCCAATTGCACATGTTAGATATGCGCTTGTTTCAATTTCATTGTTATTGCTTGGCATTTCTTTTGCGGTTACTTTGTGCTTAAACACTTTCTCTAAAAATTGGGATGGCACAAGCGAACAAAACGAACAAGAAAAAACAAGGCTTGCTACAGAAATGAAAAAATATTCAACAGATGATAGCACAGTTAATATTGATGAGTTATCAACGGCTATTGTTGCTTCTAACAAAGACATGATGAACTATTATTCTTCTGTTGTTCAAGATATGCCGCAATCTGTTTGGCTCACGTATTACCAAGGCTCTGCGGCACCTGATGCTGATTCAAATTCAGGTCTTGTAATTGAAGGCATGAGCACAAGTATCAAAGATATTTATACATATTATAAAAATCTCAAAACAACAACACCAAAATCAACAGTTAAATTGACTGAATTAAAAATAATTACAGACACAATTGGCATAAATTTTGACCCTAGCGCTAAAGACGAAACTCGTGTTTATTTCTTTGAAATTTCAAATACTCAAAACAAGAAAAAAGCGCCAGCTGCTGTTGCTTCTTCTAACCCAGATGGGGATATGGCAGTAACACCAGATGCTACCGCACAAAGAAGCGCATTTGATTTTTCGGGTTCTGGGGAAAAACCGCCTTCAGTTGATAATATAGAATTAGAGCCAATAAAGGGAAAGTAGGATAAGATGGATTTTCAAAAACTTATACAAGCAATAGGCGCTCCTACACTGGTTTTATTTATTCTTCCATTGGCCCTTATCGTTATGCTCGAACAATTTTGTTTCGTGAAAGCGATTGAACCATTTAACATTGCGAAACAACGTCTTGAAACTTCAACGCAAGAATTAGAAGATATTCGCATACAATATGAGCGTAAAAAGCAATTATATGAATCTAAACAAGCTCGTGGCATGAATATGGATAAAAAAGTTTACGAAACTGAAGATATCCAATTTGGTACAGGCGCTTCTTTTGCAAAGCCTTTCGAAACAATGATAAACATTGCAAAAGATTCTAAAATTAGAATTAAATCAATTAAATATGCATACGATAAACAAGCGGCAGAAGATCCGCTTACAGTGGCAGATATTAAAGGCTACAACATTTGCGAAATGGCAATTACTGCAGTTGGTACATATTCTCAAATTAAAGCATTTTTATCAGGAATTTTGGCGCAACCTTATCTTGTAAGGCTTCCTGAAATTAAAATGACTCCTTGGGGATATGATAAATCTATTCTCATCGCAGATTTTAAAATAACTTTATACACAAAAGGTGCAAAATAATAAAATTAATTAAGTATTTTCCATGCTTATTTTTGCATTAATTTCATCGACTTTGTGGACGATGTTTTTTGTGCTTATGTGTTGTAGTATGTGTTCAAGAGGAGGAAATGGTTTTTAGGGCAACCTAATTTCATTTCAGGAATGACTATTAAAAGCAAATACAAATAATTAAGCCTAAAAAAATAAGGCTTCCTTGTGATTGGAAACCTTATTTATAAAGCTTGGTAATAATTTAATGCACAGAGCCGTCTATTAACCATACAGCACATTACGTGCTGTTTTTATTATTTGTACATTTTCTTAATTACATCTTGGTATTTTTCAAAAACTTTATTTCTTTTGATTTTAGCACTTGCACTCATAAGACCATTTTCTGTACTGAATGGTTCTTTTAGAAATGCCATTTGTTTAATTTTTTCAAACGCTCTTAAGTTTGGTTTGTTTCCGATATATTTATTAATTTCCTTTTTGAATAAATCAAACAAAGCTTCATCTTCCATAGAGTCGTCTTTATGGCTCTTTAAGTCTTTCATATTGATTCCGCATTTTTCAAGCGCTTCTTTAGATGGAACAATAAGTGCGCCGATTCCGCTTTTATCTTGACCAACGAGCACGATTTGTTCAATGTATGGACTCATCAAGCAAGCTTCTTCAATTGGCACTGGTTCTACGTTTTCACCACTTGATAATACGATTGTTTCTTTTAATCTTCCAACGAGAACTAAGTTGTTGTCAAAAGTTAGCCAGCCAAGGTCGCCTGTGTTAAACCAGCCGTCTTCATCGATTGCCGCTTTTGTTGCTTGTTCATCTTTATAGTAACCCATCATAATTTGAGGCCCTCTTGCTTTTACAAGACCTTTATAGAACCTTGGAAGTTCTTCGCCTGTTTTTGGGTCAACAATTTTAATTTCTGTGTATGCAACTGGCATACCTGCGGCACCTAGATAGTTTTTCATTCTTGTGCTTCTGAGTGTTAAAACAGGAGATGTTTCTGTTAAACCATAGCCGATTCTGAGCTCAACTCCAATTGCATCGTAGAAAAGTTCATCTGCCATACTTAATGCGCCACCGCCTGAAATCGAGCATCTGAAGTTCAAACCCGCTGCAGTTTTTAATTTTTTGTATAGTGTTTTAGAGAATAACACGTGCATTGGTTTCATAAATGAACGGATTATTCTGTGACGAATTGTTGATAATGTGTTGTATGTTAATTTGTTTGTAATTCTTCTTTCGCCATACATTTTGTGCGTTTTGTATGCAATACTGTTTTTGATTGCAAAGTCAAAAATTTTGTATATAAGTTTTGACTTTTGTTTTAATTTTTGATAAACCCCAGCACGAACTGCTTCCCAAATTCTTGGAACGGACATCATTGTGTCTATGTTGTATTCTGCTAAGTCATTTTTAAGTCCAACAAGTGTTGTGAAGTGTAAGTGACAACCTCTTGAGAAATAATAAAGTTGACCAATTTGTTCGTATGCGTGCCAAACAGGTAGCACTTGAAGAGTTCTGTCTCCTGCTTTAACATAAAAATCTCTAGCACATGCTTCAATTTGGTGAAGAATGTTATTATGAGAAAGCATAACGCCTTTTGGAACACCAGTTGTGCCAGATGTAAATAACATCATTGCTTCATCTGCTGGTTGAATTTCTGGTTTTTGAAATTCGTGGTTTTTGCCAAGTTCTTTAATTTCTTCATATGAATAGCAAGGGCAATTTATGCCTTCTTTGTTTATTTCTTTGTTTGCAAATAATATGCAGACAAAGTTCAAATTCACTTTTGCAAAAGTTGGTTTTAAGTTTTCAAAAGTTTTTACATCTCTAACTATTACCGCTTTTGCATCAGAAAATGGGATGATATAGTCTAGTTCGTCTAGTGGGGCATTTGAGCCTCTAAGCACTGAGATAGCGCCAAGTCTTAATATTGATTGACTTGCAATAAACCATCTTCCTTGGTTTTCTGAAATAAGGCAAACTTTGTCACCCTTCCCAATTCCTAATGATTGCATACCTTGCGAGAAATTATATATTTCTTCAAGCATTTCGCCGTATGTATGATAAACAGAATTATATTTATCATAAATTGCGTCTAGTTCTTTGAATTTTAAAGCTGAGTTCTCAATTGCATCAAAAATTGATGGAAATTTAGCTTCAAAAGTTTCTGTTAATTCTTTCATTTCTTCCATAATTCTCTTTTCTTCTTAATTAACCACCATAAAATTTTATAGTATTAAAAAAATCATGGCAAGGAAGTGTAAAATATTATTTATTTTTCTTGCAAAGATATTAGTTTGTGATAAAAAACAAATATGATAAATGTTTCAAAACAAAAAGTTTATTACGCAGATACAGATAGTTTTGGTGTTGTTTGGCACGGTAGTTATTTGAGATGGCTAGAGGCGGGAAGAATAGCACTATGCGAGGATTTTGGATATAAGATGTCAGAGCTTGCTGATATGAATATTGTGCTTCCTGTGGTTAACATCAACATTGATTACAAAGCAAGTGCAATGTTTGAAGATGAACTAATTGTTGAAACTAAGCTTTCTGAGTATGGAAAATTACATATGATTTTTAATCAAGTGATTAAAAACGCAAACACTGGAAAAGTTTATACGGTTGCAGATGTGAAAATTGTGGCAGTTTCAAAAAGTGGTAAATTATATAGAAACTTGCCGGATGTTTTGCAAAAATTTTGTGAAGGCGTAATTGAAAAATAAGTGGGTTTGTTGTGAAGTGTGCTAAAGAATTATTTGAAGAAGGTTATAATTGCTCTCAAGCTGTGTTCTGTGCTCATTGCGAGGAATTTGGCATTGATTTTGAAACAGGTTTAAAATTGTCTTCTTCTTTTGGTGGCGGAATGGGAAGGCTTCGAGAAGTATGCGGAGCACTTAGTGGGCTTTTCATGCTAATAGGCTTAAAAAATGGCTATATTTCACCAGATGACGATAAGCAAAAAGCTGAGCATTATGCCAAAATTCAAGAATTAGCTAGTGTTTTTGAGGCTCAATTCGGCTCAATTTTATGTCGTGAATTGCTTGATTTAAAAGTGAAAAAAGATTCGCCAACTCCAACTAAAAGAGATGAAAACTTCTATAAAACTCGCCCGTGCGCCAGGTTTATAGAATTTGCAGATGAACTATATAAAAAGAATTTTGAAGATTAAAAAAGCGCTTTTAAAAAAAGCGCTTTTTATGTTTTTTTTAAAAAATTATAAACCTTGGTTAGTTAAATCGAGATATAATCTTGCGTTATTGTTACCATTTACAAGGTTTCTGTTTGTTGGTCTTATTGTGCCATGTGTATCTAAATCAAGATAAATAATATCTTCGTTGTTTGTTTCTGAATTATCTAAATTTAGATTAAAAGTTTTTGTTGTTGGCGGTTCAGTTCCGTTGATATCTATTGCAAAACGAGCAGTTCCGTGGTGTTTGTCATCAATGTCGATAGCTCTGCGGATAGTTCTAAATATAATTCCGTCTGCTGTTTGAGCATTGTTGCCATTTGACATCACAAGTCTTATTGCGTCTTCGTTTCTTCTATCTGGATTAGGGTCATCTCCTTCGTCTGCTAACCATTCAAAAAATGTTGGAAAATCATTCATTTTTTTTGTTGAATTTTCGTATTTTGCATCAACTGCTGATTGCAGAGTGTACATAGCTTTTTTTGTCATTGTTTGATATTTTTTTGCGTGGTTTTGCGCCATAAGGGTTGGAATTGTAACGGCGGTTATAACCCCAATAATAGCTAATGTTAAAAGAGCTTCTGTTAATGTGAATGCTTTTGTTTTCATTTGTACCTCTACATTTTCAAGTATTGTGTTGCGTTAGTGTTTTCTGCACAATTTGGGGTGAATGTGCCTTGTTCGTCAACCGTGAAGCACACGATATCAAAATTTTGCGGATTCCTTGCCGCCTCTTGAAGTTCGTCAAGGGTGCTACATCTTGTTTGTGTTGGTCCTTCTGCACCGTTTAGGTCAACATAAACAACACCTCTGTTTTTGAATCTATTATCAAGCCCGCCAACATAATTTGTGATTGCAAGAAAGCCCATAGCGTCTGGGGTCATTGCAGCGTTTGCTGCTGAACATACTGTTTTAATTGTGTCTTCATCATTTCCTCTGCCAGCAACACCTCCTTCGTCTGTTAACCATTCGAAGAATGTGTTGTTGTTTCTTGGTACGCTTGAAGTTAAAGAAATTTTTGCATCAGTTGCGCCCTGAAGAGTTACGAGCGCTTTTTTTGTGAGTGCAAGAAATTTCTTGTCTTGGTTTGATGAGTTAAGTGCAGGAATTGTGACTGCTGCAATAACACCTATGATAGCTAATGTTAAAAGAACTTCTGCGAGCGTGAATGCTTTTATTTTCATTTAAACCTCTAATTCATTTCTAAGTATTGTCTTGCTTTTGCGTTGGTAACTTGAACTGTGCCATCTCGAGTTACATCAAAAAAGATAACATCAAAGTTTGCGGCATTATTTGCCAAGTTTATTAAATTTATACCGTTGTTTACTGTTGTGATAGTTGGGCCATCTGCGCCATTTAAGTCAACATAAACTCTGCCACTATATTTTAGCTTTCCGCCTGCTCCACCTCCATCTGCAAAAAACACCATTCCGTCTGGCGTGCTTAAGGTTTCGCTATTGTTTGGAAAATCAACAAATTTTATTGTATCCCAATTAAATTGTTCATCTGCCACAAGCCACGCAAAAAGCCTGTTTCCGTATTCTGCTGAATTTGGCCTTTTGATTGTGTATGACATTTTGTTATCTATAGCACCTTGCAATGTAGTTTGAGCTTTTCTTGTAAGTGCAGAGAATTTTTTGTTTTGGTTTGATGTAGTAACAGCAGGAATTGTGATTGCTGCAATAATGCCTATTATTCCGACTACAAGTAAAACTTCAGCAAGGGTAAACGCTCTTTTTTTCATAATCCGTAATTTCCAAAAACTTGTAACATTTTAAGTATAGCATATTGCAGAGCTTTTTCAATAATTGCGCTATTTTTTGCGGTGTTTAGTTGACTTTGTTGAGGATAGTTGATACTATAATAGAGTTGAAATTTCAACCGATTAAATTTTCAACTCATACGTTAGTTAACTAAAGGGCAAAAAATGCACATAACAGACACTGTTTTCTATAAAATGACCCAAATTTCAAGATATTCAAGAATTGTTGGTAAAAAAATTCTGGAAAAATATTTAACGGGCGTGACTGTTGAAGAGTATGCAGCGCTTAGTTTAATTTCTTCTAACCCTAATTTGTGCCAAGCAGAAATTGCAAACCACTTAGTTCTTGAAAAAGGAAGGGTTGCAAAGCTTGTTGAATCACTTGAAATTAAAGGCTTTGTTGAACGTGCGGCAAGTGTTAAAAATAAGAAATTAGTTAAAGTTTTGAATATTACAAAAGCAGGCGAGGAAATTTTAGCTAAAAACGCTTCATACGGCGAAGATTTGATGCAGCTTATACAAAGCAATTTAACCAAAGATGAGATCGATATTTTAAATGAAAAATTAGACATTTTATTAAAAAGTGTTATGGACCTTGCGGAGAGAAATTAAAATGTCAGAAGCATTAACAACAACACAATGGAAACCAAAAGCGTCAATTGCAATGATAACAGGCGCTGTTATGCTTGCAACAATTGTTGAAGTTTTAAATACTTCAATCGCTAACGTTGCACTCAAAACAATTGCAGGTGCTTTTTCTGTTTCGAATGACGAAAGTTTATGGATTGTTACCCTTTTCTTAATTGCTTCAAGTATTTTGCTTCCTGCAACAGAATGGTGCTCAAGTGTTTTTGGAAGAAAGAAATTTTTCTTATTTTGTATTGCACTTTTTGGTATTTCTGCTTTTTTGTGTGGCATTGCGCCAAATTATCAAGCTTTGCTTTTTGCAAGAATTTTGCAGGGGCTTGGTGGTGGTTGTTTAGTTCCATTATCACAAGCAATTTTGCTTGAAACATGGCCGAAAGAAGACCACGGGAAAGCAATGGCAATTTTTGGGCTTGGAATTATGGTCGCTCCGATTTTAGGTCCAATTATTGGCGGTTGGCTCACAACAAATTGTTCTTGGAATTGGGTGTTTTTTATAAGCGTGCCGCTTTGTATGCTGGCATTTGCAATGGTTGCAGTTTCTATTGAAGACCCACCATATGCAAGAGCTCGTGGTTGGCAAAAACTTGATTTTACGGGATTTATTTTGCTTGTAATTTGGATTTCAACATTTCAAGTTATGATTGATAACGGGCAAAAAAATGGTTGGTTTGGCTCTGATTATATATGTAAATTAGGTACAATAAGCCTTATTGCTTTTATTTTGCTTCTATGGCGAGAGCTAACTTGTAAAAACCCACTTCTTGATCTTAAAATATTCAAAAATTGGAACTTTGCTTGGGGAACAGCGGTAATTACTGTTACTTTTGCGATTGCTTATGGTTCGATTGCAATTTTACCTATGTTTTTGCAAAGTTTGCTTGGTTATAACGCTTATTTAAGTGGTCTTGCAGCAGGTCCTATGGGTGTTGGTTCACTAATTGGTGTTTTATTAACGGGCGCACTTGCAAAAACGGTTGACCTCAGAAAGCAAGTTGCGCTTGGTATTGTTGCAATTGCAATTGGTTCTTATATGTTTTCAAATTTGAATTTATCAATTGCGCTATTGAATGTAATTTTGCCTAACATCGTTCTTGGTTTTGGTATGTCAACCGTTGTAACGCCCGCAACAACACTTATATATTCTTCCGTTTTAAATTCCGAGATGACAAATGCTTCAAGTTTGCAAAACCTTGTTAAAAACGTGGGTTGTGCTGTTGGAACATCGTCTGTCGGTGTTCTTGTTTCAATGTATTCGCAAGTTCACCAAAATTATTTGGTTGGCAAAATGAATATGCTCAACACTGTTTTTGCAGATAGATTTAACGATATGGTTGATGCTTTTAGGCTACTTGGCGATAGCGCAGTAGTGGCACAAACAAAGGCAAATGCAATGCTTTATAAGCAATTAATTCAACAATCAACATTATCTGCTTATATGTCTTCATACAAAGTGTATGCAGTTGTTATTCTTTTGATTTTGCCTTTTGTTTTTGTGATTAAAAGAGTAAGATATGACAAACAAAGTAAGGACGATAACTAGCTGTTTTTGCAAACCAAGTTTTGAACTTTATATTTCTTTACAGAAAAAGCAATTTTTTGCTTAAATTTCTTTTTTTATATCTATAAGGAAGAATTACGTGACTTTTGATTAATTAGATATAAGGGGTTAAAGGAATGGACAAAATTACAATGCCAGCAAACAATATGGCTGGACAAGAGGCAATTGCAAAAACGCAAAACAATATGACGCCACCTATAGGCGCAAATGAAATGGCGCCATCTCAAATGTCACAACAGGCAGTAACTTTATCTCAATTGGAAAAATCACCCGAAGTTGATACATTAAACCTCAGCACCGCACAAGTTGTGCCACAAGAAGTTAAACCTAAAAATCAAGCAACAACTGCTAAAAAATGGGGTGTAGGTATTGCTTCAGGACTTCTTCCTGGTTTAGGGCAAGCAATTAATGGTCAGTGGGGAAAAGCGGCAGGCTTCTTCTTTGGTAATCTTGCGTTGAATATCTTAATTAAAAATCCGATGGTGAAAATCTTGCCGTCTTTAGCACTTGCTATTGGGTGTATTGTTGATGCTGTTAAAAATGCAAAAAGCAAACCTAAGGAGGTATAATGACAACCCAAATGGAAATAAAACCTCAAGTGTCTCGAGTTCAAGACCAGCATAAAAAACCAAGTGTTGGTGCGACAATTGGTGGTGTTGCTGCGGGATGGGTCACCAATAATCTTTTATCACAAGCACCTGTTAAACTCTATTCGCCAGGGGCTATGGAAAAAATGGCGAATCTAAGTTCTAATTTATCCGCAGATGAATTTACGCAAGCAACAAAAGCTATTGAAGATACCGTAAAAACAACTGGGCTTGTAGATAAAGGTGTTGAAATATTTAAGGGTTCCAATGCAAATGTTGACCAAGTCAAAGATATAATGTCGCAAGAACTAAACAAAGGCTTTGCAAAATATTATCCAAAACAATATAAAGAAATGCTTGCTGAATCTTCGGTTGAACAAGTGTTAAATGGCAACAATGCTTTTTATGCTATGCAGAGCAAAAAATTGGTATTGCCTGAAAGGGGTATGGAGTTAGCAGGATTTCACGAAATAGGCCATGCACTCAACGCCAATATGGGTAAATTTGGGAAAATATTGCAAAAAGCAAGAGGCTTGTCTGTACTCGTTTTTCCAATTGCATTAATTTCTCTTATAAAAACAAAGAAAGCGCCAAATGAAAAATCAGAAGGCGCGTTGGATAAAACAACAACATTTATTAAAAATAACGCAGGTAAATTAACTTTTGCAGCGTTTACCCCAGTTTTACTTGAAGAAGGGCTTGCAACAATTAAGGGCAATAAATTGGCGCGAAATACACTAACTGCTGACCTTGCAAAAAAAGTTGCTAAGTCAAATATGCTTGGTTTTTCTACATACCTTGCGCTTGCTACGATGAGTGCTGTTGGAATATGGTTGGCAAACAAGGTCAAGGATAAAATTGCGCAACCAAAACCTAACGCAAGTACTGTTTCATAAAGAATTAAAAAGGAACTCTAATGAGTTCTTTTTTAATTGCAATAATTTGTTATTTCAGTAATCCATATTTTTCTGCAACAAGTTTTGAAGACTCGTTCATTGAAACTGGTATTCTTTTAAAACCTAAATCTCGCATTACGCTATATCTATGCCTGCCATCAACAAACGACACAGCAGGTTTGTTATTTTCTTCTGTAAT
>JAFQLC010000009.1 GCA_017396695.1 bacterium | reverse complement strand
CTGGGTCATATTCTTTTTCAGCTTTTTTGATAGCTTTTGCAAGTTCTTCTTCTTGCGCTGCTTTTTCTGCTTTTTCTTGTTCTTTGATTTCTTTTTTTAATTCATCTATTTTTTCATTTTTTTCGTTGATAACTTCTTTGTCTTTTGAAGTGTTGTTATTTGAAACAGATTTGTGTCTGTCGATGCTATCAATATTTTCTTGTCTGCGTTCTGTCAACGTTGCTGCGGAGTTACTTTCTTGTTCATAATATGCAGCGATTTCTTCAGCAGTTAATGTTTTGTATTCGCCAAATGACATACCTTGACCAAGTGTTTTGGTTTCATTTCTGAATTTTTCATATTCGCCGAATAAAAACTTATCATTTTCATCTTCGAAATGGCTTAAGCCAAAAACTTCATCTCTGTTTGAAGAACCATCAATTTTGCCGTCTTGGATATCTGCTTGGTAGTCTGCAATTGAAAGATAGTAATGTTCTTTGCCGTTTGCATCTTCGAACATAAAGATATCATTTGCATTCACCGCAGGTTTCGCATTATTAGCATTAGCTCGAGGTGCTTGTTGAATAGGTTTTGAAATGATGTCGTTGTTTACTAGTGCCATATCTATTCCTTGTGTTCGTACAAATATAAAGTATTTTTAAAATATTCGATTTCAAGCAACTTTTGTTTTGTTACATAACTTTACATACTTTATATGTAATTAATATATAAACAAGCAAAATGAATAGCTATAACGATGTTTAGCGCTTTCTTCTTTTTTTCTTTTTATCGCTTTTTAAATCTTTTAATTTTTGCTCAGCGTTTGTAATTGAATATTTTGCAAGAGGTTTTTTTGTTCTTTTATCATAGAAAACAAGCCAATGGTGCTTTTTCTTATCGTCAACACAAAATGAAAGTTTGCCAACCGCACGTTCACCTGGTGTTATTGTTTTGAACCAAAGGGAAGTATCACCAAAAGGAGAAGGAAAATAAACATGGCGAGTTTCAGACACAAGTGCTATATCAAAAGTTGAAAAGAAATTATCGGTGTTGTTGAATATCCCAAGCGAAATAGTTATAAAATTATCTTCGCCAAATGGGTCTTTAGAATAAACAATATTATTAATTCTAACTTCGAGCCCGTCTAAAAATAATTCTTCTTGCCTGAAGGCATCTTTGCGAAATACTGGGAGGCTTGTATCTGAGAGCACTTTGATTTTAATTTCATCTCCAGGTTTTATAAGCACCCCTTCGCCTTTTCTCATCATGGCGGCAGTGAGCCCAATAACTCCACCCACAGCAGCGCCACCTGCAATCGTGTATCCTTGAGAAGCAATAGCTGCTTCTGCGCCAAATAAGTTAAGTGCAAAAATTCCGCCAACAACACCACCTGCAAGGGTGTAACCAGCATGCTCTGCAACTGCTTTTGCCGTTCCAAGTGCAACATTTTCTTTAGTTGAAACTTCGCCTTTGATTGGAATTTCTCTACCATCTGGTGTAATTAAATAATCAAAATCAAGAAGAATGTAGCCATCTCTTCCGAAGTTTTTAGGTTCAACAATTCTTGCAACACTTCCATGAACTATTGTTCCAGTTGGCACAATGACGCCTTTTTCGGATTCAACATCTTGAGAAATTTCTGCAAAAAATTCATCGCCTTCAATGGTGTAGCCTGAGCTTAAAACTTGCGAAACAGTCATTTTGATTGACTTTATTTCGTTTAATTTTTCAACTTCGCCAGTGAATAGTTTTTTGTCTAATTCTTCTTGCTGAACTTCGGTTTGCTCAACTTTCCCTTTTAATTCGTCAGCAAATGAAATTTGTGGCATAAAAAAAGAAAATATAATAAAAAGCGAAATAATTTTTTGCTTAAACTTCCCCATAGCATAATTATAATATGCATCTTGTTTTCAAATCAAATTTTTTACTTAAATCTCATCTTAACGATTTGCAAAATAGGGCTTCAAGTGATAAAATTCTATCTTGTCAAACGATATAGAATGTATGGAATGAAGATATGATAGTTAATAAACCGACAAGCGCAAAAGAACGTATAATTTTAGCTCTTGATGTTGATGATTTCGAAGAAGCAAGAGCCCTTGTTCAAGAACTTAAAGATTATGTTGGTTTTTTCAAAGTTGGTTTGCAACTTTTTACGTCTTGCGGGTATAAAGTAGTTGAGATGATTCAAGAAGAAGGCGGAAAAGTCTTTTTCGATGGCAAATTTCATGATATTCCAAACACAGTTGCAAAAGCTAGTGCGAATTTAATTAAAAATAATATAGATTTCTTTGATATTCATATTAAAGGTGGCTCAAAAATGCTTACTTCAACTGTTAAATACTGTAATGAAGTGGCAAAAAGTTTGGATAAAGAAAAACCTACAATTTTAGGCGTAACGCTGCTTTCAAGTTTCGGGCAAAGAACCTTAAATCAAGAATTAAATGTTGAATTAAATATTGATGATTATGTTGCCTCGCTTGCAAAAATTGCGAATGAAGCTTGTTTATCTGGCGTTGTGGCGTCTGCTTCTGAAGCTCCTCAAATTAGAAAAATTTGCGGTGAAGATTTTATTATTGTTTGCCCTGCAATTCGCCCAACTTGGTCTGTTGTAGATGATCAAGTTCGAGTTGTAACACCAGCTGATGCAATAAATGCTGGAATTGATTATATGGTGATTGGTCGCCCTGTAACAAAAGCTGAAAATAAAGTTGATGCAATTCAATTGATTATAGACGAAATAGAAGATGCCCTAGAAGGCACATACATTAAATTAAATTGAGGTTAGAATGGTTAAATATTTTGCTGTTCCAAAAGAATTAAAAGCAGGCGAAACGAGAGTTTCACTAACACCTGATGTTATCGGGATGCTCCCAAAAGAAGAAAGAGGAGTGCTTGTTGAAAAAGATGCAGGGCTTCTTGCAGGTTTTTCAAACGAAGAATATGAAAAAGCAGGTGCTGAAATTGTTTCTAACCCTGAAGAATTATGGTCAAGAGCAACTTATATTCTCAAAATTAAAGAACCTCAAGTTGAAGAATATAAATTTTTTAATTCAAAACATGTGCTTCTTGCTTATTTGCACTTGGATAATGAAAAACAACTCGCAGAAGAACTTTTAAAAAGAAAAGTTTGCTCAGTATCACTTGAGCGAATTCATACAAAAAATGGCGAAAGACCAATTTTGAGTCCAATGTCACAAGTTGCTGGGCGCATTGCAATTCAAGCAGGTGCAAAGTTTTTAGAGCGCACAATGGGTGGTTCTGGCATATTGCTTGGCGGTGTTCCAGGGGTTAGCGCTGGCAAAGTCGTGATTATTGGTGGTGGAACAGTGGGTTTAAACGCTGCAAAAGTAGCACATGGTATGGGAGCAGATGTTTCAGTACTTGATGTAAATCACAAAAAACTTGCAAAAATCGACCTTGCATTTAATGGTGGAGTTAAAACTTTCTATTCTAACCCAATGACAATTGCTCGTGAAGCACGTGATGCAGATATTTTAATTGGCGCAGTTTATGCTCAAGGCAAAATGCCAAAACTTGTGACGGCAGACATTGTAAAACAAATGAAAAAAGGCTCTGTGGTTATGGACGTGGCTATTGACCAAGGTGGTGTAATTGAGACTATTGATAGAATTACAACGCATGAAAACCCTGTTTATGAAAAATATGGCGTACTTCATTATGCGGTTCCAAATGTGCCTTCAACAGTTCCAAAAACAGCATCTCTTGCTTTTTCTTATGCAATGTTTCCTTACTTGCACCAAATTTGCGAAGAAGGTATAATTGCTGCAATTAAGAAAAACGAAGTGTTTGCAACAGGCGTTTCAACATTCAATGGAATGGTAACAAGCGAAAAACTTGCGGATATTTTAGATAAAGAACATACAGAACTTTCAATGATAGTGGGATTTTAGATGATTAAAGCCGAACGTGGAACAAAAGATGTATTTGATGAGCAAATGCTCAAATTTGAAAAAATAGAGAGAGCTGGAAGAGAAGTTTTTACATCTGCTAATGTGCAAAAAATTTCAACACCAATTTTTGAAGTAACAGAGCTTTTTGCTCGTGGCGTGGGAGATAGCACAGACATTGTTAATAAAGAAATGTACACCTTTAAAATTCATGAAGGTAATTCTTTAACGCTCCGCCCTGAAAACACTGCAGGTGTTGTGCGCGCTTACATTGAGCACGGGTTTTCAAGAATTTCTCCGCCTCAAAAATTTTGGTATTTTGGACCAATGTTTCGTTATGAACGCCCTCAAGCAGGCAGGCAAAGACAATTTCACCAAATGGGTGTGGAAGTTTTTGGTTCAGATTCTCCATATACGGACATTGAAGTTATCACTCTTGCAATAAATATCTTGAAAAAACTGGGGCTAAACGACCTTGAAGTTGAAATTAACTCGCTTGGTTGTGCCAAGTGCCGTGATAATTATAAAACTGCGATAAAAGCGGTTCTTGCGCCATATTTAGACAAACTTTGTCCTGATTGCAATATGCGCTATGAAAAAAACCCGCTTAGAATTTTAGATTGCAAATGCGAAGAATGCCAAAGAATTTTTGCGCTTGATAATGTTAAAGAAGTTATTTTTTCTGATTTTATTTGCGATGAGTGCAAAGAACAATTTGATATAATCTGCAATGAATTATCAGCACTTGGTGTTAAATATAACGTGAATAAACTTTTAGTTCGTGGGCTTGATTATTACAACAGACTTGTATTTGAAGTTAAAAGTAATAATTTAGGTTCGCAAAATGCTGTAATTGGTGGCGGAAGATACGATGGGCTTGTGGGGCAACTTGGTGGCGAAGCCACCCCTGCAGTTGGTTGGGCACTTGGAGTTGAAAGGCTTGCATCTCTTATTCCAACAATAGAAGCAGAAAAATTAGATTATTTCGTTGTTTCAAAATATACAACAGAAGCTTTTAAAACTGTTTGTATGTTGCGTGAATCAGGTAAATCTGCTGATTTTGACCCAAAATCAAGAAAATTCAACAAACAACTTGAAAAAGCCTCAAAAGTTGCAAAATATGCCGTTATTATTGGCGAAGATGAAATTGCCCAAGGTTTTTATACAGTAAAAAATCTTGAAACAGGCGAACAAGTGCAAAAGAAAGAATTATAGTTTTCTAAAACGGAGTCGTTTTAACTTTAACTTGGCCTTTAACTGATTTATCGATATTTAAGCTATCGAATAAGCTATCTTTAAGCTCTTTTGAATCTTTTGCGTCGTAAAATTTGCCTCTTGTTACATAAGAGGTGCAACGAAGTTGGTTTTTAGCTTCGTAGTCATTCAAGTCAAATGCAATAACGTCAATTGATATATCTTCTCTTGTTTTCATAAGGGCAATTGAATAGGTGCAAGGGCTTTCATCGCAGTTTTCACCGCCATCTGTGAGTAGAATTATATGTTTATGCCCTGCTATTCCTGCAAAATCTTTGTGAACTGCTTGTTTTAGAGAATATGTAATAGGCGTCCAGCCAACGGCGTTAACTTTCCCGAGAGAAGCTATAATTTGTTCCCTATTCCCTGTCCCAAGTGGCACAAAAAGTTTGGATGAAGTGCAACCCATAAGATATGTGAACCCACTGCTATGCCCATATATTCTTAAACCCACATTTACATTATCAGGAATTTTTGCTAAAAGCTCCTTCATTGTTTTAATTGCAAGCTGAAGTTTTGTTGTGCCTTCCATAGGCTCGTTCATACTGTTTGAAAAATCAACAATGAATAAAATATTTTTTTTATCTTCAATGTTTTTTCTTGCTTCTTCTGTTGTGTTTGCCTCAAAAACTTTATAATTCTTGTCGAAATTGGCAAGAGACACATTCGCCATTTGTAGCTTTACAAAAAAAGCGCAAACTATTAAAATTAAAAAGTATTTTTTCATACAAACAATTTTAGCATAAATTAAGGAGTTTAATATGAAGGACGGAGTTAATTTTTTTGATGTTATAAAAAATAGAAAAACTGTAAGAAAATTTGCAGATTATATTCCAACAGATGATGAAATTAAAGAAATAATTGACTCTGCTCGCCTTGCGCCTTCTGCAGTAAATGCTCAAAATTGGAAATTCATTGCGATTTTAAATAGTGATATCAAGCAAAAAATGGCAGATGCAGTGCTTGAAAAATATGACGAAATAGCATCTAAACTTGAAACTCAAGAAGAAAAGGATGGGGTTAATCGCTTTCGTGGTCATTCAACATTTTTCACTCATGCCCCACTTTTAATTGCAATTATTGAAACAAAATATCCTGCGTTTTTAGATAATATTTTAGAAAATGCTGATTATTCAGCAGAAGAAATTGCTCTAATGCGCCCTGATTCACAACTTTTGAGTATGGGTGGTGCAGTTGAGAACATGGCGCTAACAGCACATGCCCTTGGGCTTGGTTCTTGCTGGATGGTTGCCCCTGTTATTGCTGAATCCGCATTTAAAAAGATTTTAAATTTAGCAGATGATGATAAAGTTGTTTCACTTTTAACAATCGGAAAACCAGCAGACGTAACTTCAATTCGTTCGCCTAAGAAAAATCTTGAAGATGTAATGCAAATTATTAAATAATATATTAAGGAATGTTTCGATTTTCCTTATCAACTGTTCAAAAAAAATATCCTCATATTTTATACATGCAAATAAGATATTAGGTTATTAACATGTTGATAAACAAAGTAAGCAACTTTAAGCCAACAATAGGCATTTCGAAGCAATCAAACAATTTTTCAAACCCCATTAAAACAAACTTTTCAAGCACACAAAATTTGCAAATGGCAAGCTACCCTGCAAGCTATTATCAGCAGATTTTATTTAAAGGCGCTGCGACCCCAAGTTTTAATGAAACAATCAAGAAAAACTATTTCCAATTGCCGATTCTAGAAGATTCAAAAGGCAGAAAATATCAAGCTATGCCAGATGATACTCAACTTCGCTCGGCAAAAAGTTTATATGAAGGCGATAACACTGTCTGTATTGCGCCAACAGGTGTTGGAAAAACCGCAATTGCAAATTATGTAATCACAAAAAATTTAAAAGAAGGCAAAAAAACATACTACACAACTCCTCTAAAAGCCCTTTCTAACGATAAATACAGAGAATTTTGCAAAATATATGGTGAAGAAAATGTTGGTCTTTTAACAGGCGATATTAAACTCAAAAAAGATGCACCAGTTCTTATTATGACAACTGAAATATACAGAAATATGGCGCTAAATGAGTTTTCTGACCCAACAAAAAACCGCTTTAGAGATGTAAACACAGTTGTGTTTGATGAAGCGCATTATATAGACGAGCACGAAAGAGGAAAGATTTGGGAAGAATCCATAGTTTTCACTCCTCAAAATATGCAAATTTTACCACTTAGTGCAACTGTAGGTAATGCAGAAGAATTTGCTTCTTGGATTGATTCAATTACAAGCAAAAAAACAAATTTAATTGAAGCAAGTCACAAAGAAAGATTTGTTCCTTTGGTGTTTTATGAATATAACAAAGACGAAAAAGTGCCTTTTAAAGAAGTTGTTAAAGGTAAAATTAATCTTGCTTCGATAAAAGAAAGAGCCGAACAGGGTGCTTTAACTGATAAAGAAAAACGTGCAATTGAGATTTTGGCTGATAAAAACGAAACAACAACTGATGAAGCAAGAGAGAAATTATTCTCATTGTTTGATGAGGAAAATATAAAACACACAACTTTTTCTCAAACAATACAAGAAAAATTTGCATTGAAAGAACACGTAGCGCATGAGGTAACTCAACTCCTTATGGACCATTCTTCAAGAGAATTAAATCGCCACGTGCTCTCTCGCAATGATAAAAAACGACCAAAAGAAGATTTCAAAACTCTAATTCATGATTTAGATGATGCTAAAAAACTTCCAGCGCTCATATTCAAATTCTCAAGAAATGCTTGTGATATGAATGTGAAAAATCTTATTGAAGAAAAAATTAACTTAACAACTCCTGAAGAAAAAGAGCAAATTCAAAAAATTATTCACGAATATAAAGAAAAAAATGTATATCTTGGAAAACATTTTAATGAACACGATCTTATGTCAGGCGTTGCTTCGCACCATGCGGGGCTAATGCCTGGTTACAAGAAACTTGTAGAAGAATTGTTCTCCAAAAAGCTTTTGAAAGTTGTGTTTGCAACAAGCACGCTATCTGCAGGTATTAACATGCCAGCAAGGTCAGTTGTAATAACTCAACTTGATAGACCAGATGATAGAGCAGTTGATGGTTATTCGCCAATTACTGTAAACGAGTTCCAACAAATGTCAGGCAGAGCTGGTCGTCGTGGTATAGATAAAATTGGCGACGTTATATTATATAACTTATCAAATAGCGATAAAGAAATAGCGAAAAAATATATTTTCTCAAACCCAAATGCAATAACAAGTAAATATTCAACAAGCTATAATTTCCTTGCTTCATATTACATGCAAAGTGATGATAAAAAAGGTTTAGATTATTTACTTGATAAGTCTTTATATATGTATCAAGCACAAAAAAATAATCCAATAAAATCTAAAAATCGCTTAAATAGCAAAATAAATAAATATGAACGAGTGTTAGAAAAATTCAAATTCCTTGAAAAAACACCAAGGGGCTTTAAAACAACTCCTATGGGCAATCTACTTACAAAAGCACACGGCTACAATGAGCTTGTTCTTGTGAAGATGATTGCAGATAAAAAACTTGATATGTTGGACCCAGTTGAACTTGCTTCATTTGCAGCAGGGCTCATAGACTCAGGTGTGAAATTCGAAAACGATGAAGTGAAAAGATTAGTTAACGACTTATTTGTATATTTATGCGAAGAAGAAGGTAAATATGATATTTTAGACACTTTATGCGATGCTGGCGACTTATGCGAAAAATTACAAAGAGTTGAAAACGAAAACAGGATTAAAGACGAAACCAAAGATATAGATGTTTTCTCAAGCTACATTGCTTATTCTTGGTTGAATCAAAGTGAATATGAAGAAAATTCTGCAAATAACTTCAAAAATATCTTAAAAGACCCAACGGTTAGAAAAAATGAAAAAGAATATTTAGGTTTTAGATATAATCCTTTCAAACATATTTTTGAAGGCGATGTATATTCTGTTTTAAGTCAATCTGTAGATGTTTTGAAACAAATCATAAACATTTCAGAATATGCTCTTGAAAATGCAACCAGCGAAGAAGATGAATATTATTATATCAATCTTATACAAACAGCTCGTGAAGCAGTTGATAAACTTAAAAAACCGCCACTTTATGACGGCACATCGGTAGCATAATGATAATAAGACCAATAAATTATTTTCATAGTTTTAAAAATGCAAAGCCTCAAAAGCAAGGTGCTAAAACGACTGAGAATAATTTTTCAAATCCTTTTTCTTTCAAAGGTTTTGCTTGTTCTAAAGATGGGTTTGCGCCAAGAAATATTTATGCGATGCCATGCGCCTCATGTGGTGAAAAAACAATACAAACCAAACAACTCGACACATATGTTCGCAAGGTTAAAAATTTAAGAGGTACTGACCTTGTTTATGAGTTGCAACAAAGGTCTGGTTATTATCGTGCAATTGAAAATAGAATTGTTAAAAACATAATTTTTGAAGCACTTAACGATAAAAGCAAAGATTTGAATGAAATTATAAGCACTCTAAGTTCTAAATATATGACCGAGCTTGTAGATGCTCAAGTTAAAGTGCTCGATGCGGTTGAGAAAAATTCTAAAAATTTTAAAAAAGAGACAAGAGACAACCTTAAAAATTATATTGCAGAGCAAAAAGATTTAATTATTAACCCAGATTATGAAAACGAGAAATATTTTAGAAGACAAGAGTTTATTGAAAAATTAAAAGGGATAATTCCAGCTGATGAGCAAGGCGAAGAAGCTGATTTCTTGGTTGAAATTGCAGAAAAAATTCCAGCTTCATCAAACTCTGAAAGTGCATTTTATGCTTCATATTCAAGAAAATCAAATGAAGATATTGCAAGAAGGCTTTTTGCAGGCGCACTTGCAACAACAGAGCATGTGAAGCCCGCTTCAAAGGGTGGCGCAAACGATAGTTCAAATTACATCGTAATGTGTGCTGATTGTAATTCAAGACGCTCTGATATGCCATATTCGGAATGGATTACAAGAAGGCCAAACTTTAAAACAAATTTTGATAAATATTTGCAAGAAGTGGAAGTTAAAATTGAATCTGGTGAATTAGGTGAAGAATATTCAACTTATCCAGATGAAATTTTAGAAACATTTTCTCGTGAACTAGGTGAATCTGTTAAAAGAGAAAAGAAAGCCCCGACTGTGGTTGAAGAAACCCCAGAAGACAAAAGCCAAGAGCAACTTGAAGCAAGAATTTCAAAATTAGAAAAAGCGGTTGATGCCAAAAGAAAAAAATTGACTGAACTCAAAGCGAAATCAGCTCAATACGAAGAAGACGATACTTTTCTTGCTCTTAAAAAATTATCTTCTGAAGAAGAAACTTTAGAGGGCTTGAGACAGACTGCCTCAAGGTTAAAGAAAGAGTCTTCAGATATTAAAGCTCAGCAAGAAAGACTTCCTCAAAAGAAAGCGCAATTAGAGAAAACACAAAAACAAGCAGAAGAGCTTGATAGAAAATGTAGGCAACTTGCTTTTGAAATTGCAAGAGATTCTGAACTAGGAACTCGAGCAGAACATGTAAAAGAGGAAGAAACAAAGTGTTACACCCAAATAAAATCTTTAAATGAAGATATTAAAACTGCTAAAACAACACTTAGACTTCCGGATGTGATTGCTGCCGAAATTATTGAACTCGAAGCCGAGATTGAAAATTTGGATACTCTAAAAATAAGACTTCAAGCATTATTAGATAAAAAAGCAGAAGCTGATAAAAGCAAAGAATCTTCTGCTAAGCTCAATGATGAGCTTAAAGAACTTGATAAAGAAATTTCAGAACTTACAAGAGTGAAAGCAACATCTAGAGTTAGCGCTGAGCATCTAAAACAATATGCTGAATTAAGAGATAAAGCGGATAAAATTCGTCGCTTGCAAAGTGAAGAATATGCAGAAAAAACTCGTGAGGCAAAAGAACTTGAAGAAACACTCCTCGCAGGAATTATTCGCCTTAATGACGATATTATGAAAAATTTCGGTAATATTTCAATCTCAGATAAGAAAAACACTGCAAAATATCAAGAGTTGAGCGAAAAGCTCTCTAAAATGAAAACAATGTTCAAAAAATATCAAGCATCAGCTGCAGCAAACAATAATGCAAGTAAATATGATTTTGTGCTTTCTGAAGCATTGGAATCAATTGAGGCTAAAATTGCCGAGATGAACCAAAATCCGGAAATCAAACTTTTATTTATGCAAGATAAACGAAAAGAGTTGCAAGCAAAAATTAAACAAGTTCAAGCTGGAGTGAAGTCAGGGTCTGGTCTAGATAAACAAATTGCAAAATTGAAACAACAAATAGAACAAGCAGAAGACGCCATTATTGCAAACAGAACAAAAGAAAGACTTCAAGAATTAAAATCAGAGGAAGAGCTCACAAAAGAAATGTTGGCAAATTTAGACATAGATGATACAATATCTGCTCTAGAGTATGAAATTTCCAATTTGTCTCAAAATTTGAGCAAGCTTCAAAATGAAAAGAGAAGATTGGCAAATATTAAAGCTAACGAGTAGCCAAAATCACCCTAAAATTACACAAAAAATACCGTTTTCTACACCATTTAGAGGATATTCTTCAAGTTTATTTAAGAACTCAAAAACCGCACTATGACAGTGTTTAGCCGTTTTTCTGCAACTAAAGTTGGTTTTTTTATAACTAAAGTTGTAAAAGATAATTTCGATATACGGCTTGTAAGTAAAAGTAAGAAACAGGAGAGAGAAAAATGGCAATCCGTGTAAACACAAACGTTTCTTCGTTAATCGCCCAGAATAGGCTTAACGCAAACGTTAAAAGTTTAGAAAAGGCAATGACCCAGCTTTCTACTGGCTACAGAATTAACGTTGCTGGTGATGACGCTGCAGGTCTTGCAATCGCAGAAAGATTAAAATTCCAAATCAGTGGTTCAGAAAAAGCGATGGACAACATCGAAGACGGTAAAAACTTCGTCCAAATCGCTGAAGGTGGTATGATTACCGTAGGCGACCACCTACAAAGAATCAACGAACTATTAGTTCAAGGTGCTTCAGATATCAACGATACCGAAGCTCGTAGATCAATTATGGTTGAAATTGATCAAAGATTAATTGACATCAACAACATTGCAAACAGTATGAACTACAATGGTCAAAAACTTCTTGATGGTTCATTAAAACAAATGATTATTCAAGTTGGTGCAGGCACAGATGCTGAAACAAACACAATTGATGTTAAGAAATCATTAACAGATTGTAACTTATCCGCTTTAGGGAAAGTGTCGGTTGACGCAGGTGGCCAAGGCTTGAACTTGCCAGATTGTTTGAATCCAAACAGTGCAGACTTTGGTTCAGAAACAGCAATCCAAGCTTATGTTGGCACAGCTGACGCCGCATTTGGTGATGCTTTCCGTAAATATATGGAAGATGTTCAATACTCAATTAACACAATTTCGAGCGCAAGAGGTCTATTAGGTGCTTATACAAACCGTATGGATGCAACCTATGACAACCTATCGCAAACAGTAGAAAACCTCGAAACTGCAAAATCAAGAATCATCGATGCTGATATTGCACAAGCAAGCTCAGATATGGTGAAATACCAAATTCTTGAACAAACTGCAACTGCGGTGCTTGCTCAAGCTAACCAATTACCAGCACTTGCAATTCAGTTGATCGGGTAACGATTAATTAATTGATTAATTGAACACTACTTACTTGCATACTTGAGCTTATGATGTCCTGTGATGTCTTATGGCAATGCTAGACATCTTGAGCTGAAATATAGAGAACTCTCTCCCAAAGAAGAACGTGTGGCTTATGCTATGCGTTCTTCGTTTTATGTTTATATTTTTATGAGAGCAAAAACTTAGAATTAGTTAGCCAAAAAACTTTTTAAGATTTTAGTTTGGTTTTTTGTTTCAAGTAGAAATGCGTCATGCCCTGCGCCAGATTCTAATTCCACAAAAGAGACATCTTTTTTTGCTTTAATAAGTGCTGATAGCATTTCTTTTGTTTGCTCTGTTGGGAATAACCAGTCAGATGTAAATGACATAAGTAAGAATTTAGCTTTAGCATTCTCAAATGCTTTATCAAGCGAACCATATTTTTGCCCTAGGTCATAATAATCAACTGCTTTTGTAATATATAAATAGCTATTTGCATCAAATCTATCAACAAAAATTCTACCTTGATAATCTAAATAACTTTCAACTTGAAAATCTACGCCAAAATCAAAACTTGGGCCGTCTTTAAATTCTCTGCCAAATTTTTTATGCATTGCACCTTCGCAAAGATATGTAATGTGCCCCACCATACGAGCAATAGATAAACCTTTTTCGGGTAGTTTTTTGCCGTAATAATTGCCACCTGCAAAGTTTTCATCGTTTAAAATTGCGTTTCTGCCAACTGCATTAAAGCCTATTGCTTGTGCACTCAGTTTTGATGTGCTTGCAATTACAACCACAGATTTGGTGATATCAGGAAACCTTACAGACCACTCTAGCGCCTGCATGCCACCCATAGAACCACCTATTACAATAACTTTTTTAACGCCAAGGTAATCAACTAATTTTTTTTGAACCTCGACCATATCTTCAATTGTAATAACTGGGAAATCTAGCCCGTAAGGTTCACCCGTTTCTGGGTTAATTGAGCCAGGTCCTGTCGTGCCAGAACAACCGCCAAGACAATTGGAACATATGACAAAAAATTTGTTTGTATCAAAAGCGCAGTCTGGGCCAACCATTTCGTCCCACCAACCAACTTTTCTATCTTCTTCGCTGTGTTTGCCTGCAATATGAGCATCACCCGTTAAGGCATGAAGCACAAGAAGTGCGTTATCTTTATTTTCATTTAAAGTTCCGTATGTTTCATAAGCAATTTCAAGCTCGGGCAAAATCTTGCCTGATTGAAGCTTTAAGGGCTCTTTAAATTTAACATATTTTGTTTCTACAATGCCAATCCCTGCCATAATATTTGGATTATACACACTTTGCCAACTTTTGTATAGTTTTTGATAAAAAAACTCCAACTAAAGTATAAACTTTTGTAAATATAATAAAAGTTTTTAAAAAATATGCCGTTAATAAGAACATAACGAAGAGTTTAACAAATAGGAACACAAATGGGAAAAGTAGCAAAAGAAGACATGAACGTATCTTTTTATTCACGTTCAGATAATATGTTAGACACAGATCCACTTGAAGCGATTTTTGCGCTTAATTTAGGTGAATTTTTGTCTGAACATTTAATTTCTGAAGAACTTGCGAAAAAAATTGCAAAATCTGACAGAAATAAAACTGAAAGTCTTAAAAAACAGCTACAAGAGCTCATTTCGATATATTCAATTGATAACACATTGAGTATTTTAGGTTTTGAATCAAATGACGATTATGTAATATATAATTCCATTGCAAAAACAGTGAAATTGATGCTTTCGCTTGAAACTTGCAATATTTACCTTTCTAAAAAAGGCGAAAATAAATTAAAACTTCAAGGAAGTTCAGATTCATGCGATACACTTCCAAACAAATACATCAAATCTTCTTGGAAAGATAAATGCGACAATACTTTTGATACTAAAAACATTCGCCACTTTGTTTTCCCAATGAAAAATAATTTTGAATGTATTGGTGCAATTGAAGTTACTCGTGATGCTTCTCGTCCGCTCGAGGAAGAATATGCGAATTTGCTTAGAATTACAGCAGGTCTTTTTGTTACTTCACTCGGCATTCAAAAACTTATTGATGAAGTTAAAAAAGTTCTTGCAAACGATGTCGTTTCAACTGGTGAATTGCAAAACTTAAGAGCACAATTAACTGCAATTATTGGCGACCTTGGCGATCAGCAACAAGTGTTTGTTGAAACTCTTGCAAGTGCGGTTGACTTTAAACGTGGTCTTAAAACAAATTCTCATTCAAAAGATACGGCAGAAATTTCAAGAAAAATTTGCCATGAAATGGGTCTTGGCGATAAAACAACTGACCTTGTATATTACGCAGGACTTCTTCAAAATATCGGTCAAATTACGCTTGATGAAAAGATTTTAAATAAACGTGAAAAATTGACAGACGAAGAATGGAAACAACTCCAAGAATCTCCAAATGCAGGGGTTAGCCTTCTTATGAACATCAATTTCTTGTCTGAAGTTGTTCCATATATCAACTATAAATGCGAACGTTGGGATGGAACAGGAACTCCTGAAGGTTTAGAAGGTAATTCAATTCCATTCGGTTCAAGAATTATATCTGTTGCAGATGCGTATTGCGCCTTAACTGAAGAAAGAGCGCATAGAAAAGCAAAAACAAAAGAAGAAGCACTTGAAATTCTAAAACAAGAATCAGGCGTTAAATGGGACCCTGCAGTTGTTGAAGCGCTTTTAAAAATTTGTTAGTTACAAATCCTAAAGTTAGTTACAAAATATGCGAAAACCCCCAAGAGTTTCTTGGGGGTTTGAGTTTTATAATGTGTCCCAAATTGCATATGCTGCCACTTGTTCATATTGGTCTGTTGTAGAGTTGAATATTTCTTCAAGTTTTTCTTTGCTATAACCTTTCTTTTTGTATTCTTGTATAAGTCTTTGAGTTTTTGGTTTTTCTAGAATTTTCTTTTCGTTTCTGATAGAAGCTTTCTTTGCAGTTTTTTCAGCATTTGCTTGCATTTTAGCTTTTGATTCTGCTGTTTGGTGACTTTCCCATTCTGCTTTATTTGCTGCTTTTGTTGCTTCTTGTTGTGCTACTTCTGCTTGTTTTGCTTCTGCTTTTGCAACTGCTTTGTTTTCTCTTATAGTCGCTTGAGCGTCTTTATTTGCCATTGTGCGTTCTAGTTTTCTTTGTTTTGATGTTAAACCACCAAATTCTTCGCTGCCTTGTCCTAGTTTTTCGTTTTGTTTTAAGTGTTCTTGATGAATTTCAGTTAGTTCTTGTTGTCTTTGAGTTTGGTTTGCTTTTGTTGTTTCTTGCATTTTAACAACATCTGCTTCTGTTGTTGCTTTATTTGCTTTTTGTTGAAGAGTTTTGCTTTCACCAACTGCGTTTGTGATATCTTTTGTATCTTTTTTCACAACTGCTTCAGATTTTTTTACACTTGCGAGGTTTTCATTTCTTATTTCTGCAAGATTTTCTTTAATTGCTTTTTTATCTGCGTGAGTGTTGTTTCTTAGTGCTTGTTCTTTAACTTTGCCATAGTTAGCGCCATCATCAAGTTGTTTTTTTGCAGTATTTATTATTTCTTCAGGTGTTTCGCCAAGGTTATTTTTCTTTGCAGGTTCAACTTGTGTTTCTCCTGTTACACTGCCTTTTCCTGCGCCTGCGCCTTTGCCTTTGAAAAAGCCTGTTACATTTGTTTTAGCTGTTGTCCAAGCTTTTGTTAAGTTTGCTTTTGAAAAGCCTTGTGTGAAGCATTTTTTAGTTGCTTGAAGAGCGTTCATTCCAGTTGTGCTTGTGCCACCTGCTTTAAGTGCTGCTTTAGCACCTGCGATTGAACCAGCCACCGCAAATGTGCCGCTTCCCATATTTTCCCAAGCTTGTTGAGCTTCAGCATCGGTTTTTGCGCTAGCTGCGCCAATTGCACCTTTTGCAATTTGAACGCCACCGAGTCCAACGCCCGCTGCAACCATAATTGGCGCTGCAGCGCCACCAGTGATTGCAATAAGACCTGCGCCAACCGCAATTCCGAGTGCGCCCTTGATGAAATTACCAGGTGATTTGAACATATTTGTAATAGGGCTTACAATCCCTTTTCCAAAACTTTTTATTTTTTGACCAAATGAAATTTTGCCATCATCTGCTTGGTCGACTCCTGTGGTTTTAACAAATGAATCGCCTGCGGCGTTAACTCCTTGTGGTGTTGTCATGTTATTAGGTGTTGCTACACCTTGAGAGTTTACTTGAGGTGGTGCCATTGTACAAGCTGGT
>JAFQLC010000008.1 GCA_017396695.1 bacterium | reverse complement strand
AGCTGGTCTTGCTAATTTCTACGCACTTTGTGCTTGAAATTTACGCAATCCTGCGCATATTTTACTCGTAAGGCTCGTGCCTCGCCAACGATTCAAAAAAGCTGGTCTTGCTAATTTCTACGCACTTTGTGCTTGAAATTTGCGCAACCCTGCGCATATTTTGCTTGTAATTGCTCGCCCAGCTCGCAAACAATCAAAAAATCCAAGCGCGAATTATATTAAAAGACCTCGAACGAGGTCTTTTAAATGCGCTTGTTCAAGCATAATGTGCTGTTATTTAAACCGCATCAATAAATATAAAACCCGCCCTTAACCTATTTCCTAACGATATCGTCTTTTTGAGTTATAGTTTCTGTTGTTATATTTTCTGTTGTTTTGATACCTCTTTTTATCTCTATCATATCTGTTGTAGTTTCGGTTTGAATTGTAATCATAGCGGTCGTAATTTCTGTTTCTTTCGTCACCATTTAAAACGCTGTTTATGATTCTTGCGGTGTCAGATTTTGCAAGAATGTCATCAGATGCAAATGCTGGTGATAGAGCAAAAGCTACAAGTGCACTTAATATAATAAATTTATTCATAAAAACTCCTTTTTATGTCTCCTTGTTTATTTTGCACATATATTTTTGGATATTAAATCGGGAAAAAGTCTAAAACTTATATTATGCAAAAATTTAATTAAATTTTTAATTATAATAAAAAAGGAGAAGAATTTATGACTAAATTATTTATCATTGGAAATGGTTTCGATTTGGCACACGACATGAAAACAAACTACAATGATTTTAGGGATTTTCTAATTGACAATTATCTAGACGGAGCATATGACCCCAACGCTTTTATTGATGTTCCAGACACAACTCTGATGCCAGACGGTGACGAGCAATACGACGAAGCCGATGTCGTTCGAAGTATTATAAAAACTCTGGATAATGCCATGGGAACAAAATGGGCAGATATTGAATCCATGCTTTGCGATTTAAATTACGACTATTTTTTGGATGATTACGGAATGTTTGACAAAGAGGACGATAATTATATGCGTGATTCTTACATTAGAAATCAAGAATTATCAGGGCTCCTCCATGGCGCCTTTAGGCAAATTGGAGATTATTTCACAGATTGGGTTGCAAGCATTGATGCAGCTAAAACTCCAAGAAAATCCTTTGAAGAATTAATTAATCCCTCTCGTGATTTGGTTTTAAATTTTAACTATACAACCACTTTGGAAGATTTGTATGGCGCACAAAATGTGTGTCATATACACGGAACAACGTCTCGTGAGTTATATTTTGGGCACGGTGATAATAATTGTCCGCATGATTATTATGAGACTAATTGGTTTGGTGCAGAACAATCTTTGGCTAGTTTGTATTATGAGTTAATGAAAAACACTGCTGAAGCATACGAAAAATCTTCTGCTTTTTTCAAAGAATTGCAAACAGTTGCAAAAAGCTTTCCCTTAGATATATATTCTTATGGATTTTCTTTTTCAAAGGTTGATAGATATTATTTGAAAAAAATATGCGAAATAATTGACACCGCAGATTCTTGTTTTTATATGAATGACTATAATGATGAAGATGAGAGAGCTGTTTTTGCTAATATTCTTAAAGAATGCGGATACAAGGGCAAATTCGGTGTTTTTGCTGGATAAAACTTGACCTTGCTTGTGGCTTTTATCTAAAAAATATCTGGCTAAAAGTTAAGGATATTGTGTTTGATTAAGTTTTATCTTTTTTTAAAATGATAAAACTTAATCTTTTCTCTAATTCTTTCTTCATCTTGATATTTGCCGTCAGAATGCCCTTCGTGTTTTTTTAAAATTACCTCTTCTTTATATAAATCGCCTTCGGAATCAATTCCAAGTTCACTTAAAAACACGGGCACTTCGCCACCTAACATATCAAATCTGCCAATTATTGCATAAGTTGTTTCCCCTAGTTTTTCATATAGCTTTTTAGCACATCTAATTGTTTTATCTTCATCTAAATAACCCCAAAAATTTCTGCATAAAATTAAATTATTTTCGCCTTCAATTTCGTCTAGCCCTTCTTCAAAATCTTTGCATTCAAAATGCACATTTTCAGTTAAAATTTCTTTTGGGCGTAGAATATAATCTTCTCCTTTGCTTTCAATATCAAAATATTTCCAAATTTGGTTATTTGTTACCTCTTTTAGCCTTTGAATATCATCACTTTTTGCCATAATTTTCCTTCTTTTTGCGCCTGAAATTATATATTCATCAACATCTGAAGCGTGAATTGGAAAATATTTTTTGGCGCGTTCTTCGCCCAACTGTTCAATTAAGCAAATTGCAAGAGAATATGATTCTGAGCCATCTGAGCAAGCAAAGTTATGCACATTTACGTGCTTTTTGTCTGGATATAGTTCTTCTAACTTTTCGCCAATATATAGCCAGGGCATATCGTTTCTTAAAAAATGGGTTGAATTTGAAACAATAATGCTATCGTATTTGTTATCTTTCCAAAGATACTCCTTGTCGTAAAATTCTTTTATCACTTGCCCTATATTATTTGCGCCATAAGTTGTTCTTTTGGTTGTGCCAAAATTTATAGGGCGATGTTTTATAGAGTAATTAATGGCAGAAATTTTCATATCAATATAAAACTTCAAAAAACATTTTTTGCGCTACAACTGTTGCAAGACGCAAAAAATTGCTATAATATCTATAATAATTTTTGGGAGTTATTATGGAAAAAATTGCTAAGTTTCAAATTATAATTTCTTGCGCGATTATCGCTCTTGCACTAATTGTCTCTTCGCTTATATTTTCATCCAAAATCACAAAAAACGAAAACATCACTGTTACAGGCTCTGCCTATAAAATTGTAAAATCAGATAGTGCAAAACTTTCTTTTTCAATTAGAACAAGAAAAATAACTCAAAAAGATGCGTTTTTATTTTTGAAAAAACAAGTGCCTGAAGTTGAAAAATATTTACTTGCAAAAGGAATTAAAAAAGAGAATATAGATATAAAATCTGTAAATGGGCACAATGTTTACAGGCAAAATGATAAAGGCTATTCAACAAATGAAATAATTGCTTATGAAGCGAGTCAATTTATTGAAATTAAATCTGATGATGTTTTGAAAATCAAAGAAATTTCAACAGACATCCAAAGTTTAATTAATAATGGAATTTATGTTGAAGTGTATTCTCCTGAATATTTTTATTCTGATTTAGCTTCAATCAAAATTGAACTTTTGAAGGAAGCTTCAAAAGATGCAAAGCAAAGGGCGGAATCTATGCTTGAGGCAACAAATGCTCGTGTTGGCAAGGTTGCTTCTATGAGAATGGGTGTTTTTCAAATTACCCCAGCAGATTCCAACATGGTTTCAGATATGGGAATTAATGATACATCAAGCATAGATAAAAAAGTGACTGCGGTTGCAAATGTAGTGTTTAAAGTTAAATAGTTTGTTTTTTGTGGCACACTTTTGTTTTTTGCGCTTTTAAGCTAGAATGGATATATTCTCGTGCTGGAAGGGCAAATCTAATGATTGAAACACTCGAAAATATCTTGTTTCCGTTTGTGGTCAAATTTAACGAATATTTATCAAACTACATTCTCGTCTTTTTGCTTGTAGGTGTTGGACTTTGGTACACAATTAAAACGAGATTTGTTCAAATTAGATGCCTTAGGGAAGCCTTCAAAAATATTTTTGGCGGGATAAAAATTTTTGATAAAAATCATCAAGAAAGTATGACTTCTTGGCAAGCGCTCACAACTTCAATTGCTGCACAAGTTGGCACAGGAAACATCATCGGTGCATCTGGCGCTATTTTAATTGGTGGCCCTGGGGCGATTTTTTGGATGTGGATTATTGCATTTTTTGGAATGGCAACAATTTATGCAGAAGCAACTCTTGCTGTTAAAACAAGAATAATCGAAGAAAATGGAAAAATTAAAGGTGGTCCTGTGTATTACATCACAACCGCTTTTCAAAATAAATTCGGCAAATTTTTAGCAGGGTTTTTTGCAGTTGCAATCATTCTAGCGCTTGGTTTTATGGGTTGTATGGTGCAATCTAATTCAATTGCAAACAGTATGCAAACGGCGTTCAATGTTCCTGCTTGGGTAGTCGGGGCAATTCTTGTTGTTGCTTGTGCTTTTATTTTTATTGGCGGAATTAAAAGGCTCGCCTCGGTTGTTGAAAAACTTGTTCCGATTATGGCGTTTTTCTTTATGTTTGGTTGTTTGCTTGTGTTAATTATCCGTGCAAAATATCTTCCTGAAACATTTGGTTTGATTTTTGAATATGCGTTTCATCCACAGGCAATAATTGGTGGTGGTTTTTGGTATGCCTTTAAAACAATGCTAAGTCAAGGAGCAAAAAGAGGTTTGTTTTCAAACGAGGCTGGTATGGGCTCAACTCCGCATGCACATGCACTTGCAAACGTGAAAGACCCACACCACCAAGGAACGGTTGCCATGATGGGTGTTTTTATAGACACTTTTGTTGTTTTAACTTTAAATGCCTTTGTTATAATTTCAACACTTTATGCAGGAGACGGCGTTTTATCTCAAGGTTATACGGGTGAAATTGTTAATATTTTAAACAAAACAAACCTTGCGCAATGCGCATTTGGCACAATTTTTGGCGAAACATTTGGTGCTGCCTTTGTTGCAATTTGCTTGATGTTTTTTGCATTTTCAACAATTTTGAGCTGGAATTTGTTTGGCAAAATTAATATGTTGTATCTTTGGGGAAAGAAAAATCCAAAAAAAGTTGAGCTTGTTTATATGCTTTGTGCCTTATTTTTTATTATGCTTGGCACATTAATTTCAAGTGATTTTGTTTGGGAATTAACTGATATGTTTAATAATTTGATGGTAATTCCAAACGCTATTGCACTTTTTGCACTCACTGGGCTTGTAAAATCTGTTATGAAATAGCTTATCTTCTCAAATTCCCAATTGAATTATAAATATTTAAAAGCGAAGTGCTATTTATATCACGACTTGCTGTTAATAAACTTGCAGAAGCATTTTGCAGAATTTGCGCTTTTAAAAGCTCCATGCTCTCTTTGGCAATGTCAGCGTCAACAATGTTAGAACGAGCTGCTGCAATGTTAATTTCTGCCACTTTGTTTGCACTTAACGCCGATTCTAGCCTATTTTTTGAAACGCCAATTTCACCAAGTTTAACTGTAAGTGCTTCTATAACTCTATCGATATCTTCTAAGCTTGCTCTTGCACTTTCTGCATTTGAGATGTCCACGCCAAGAATAGGAAGCACAAAGCCTGTTGAAACTTCAATTGTTGAGTTTGAATTTGCCTCTGTTCCAACTTGGAAAACAAACGGGTCAGCTTCTTTGTGGAGTATATCACAATTTGAAATGGTCGTGTTTGTGCCACTATTTGCAATAACATCAAACCCAGCTCCGCCGTCAACTGTGTTGCTGTCTCCTAAAATTGTTGCGTTATCGTCTCCTTCGCCAAGCGCTATATTATTGCCTTCGCCGTCAACAAGAACTGTGTCATTGCCTTCGCCACCTTCTGCACTGCCGTTTGTGCTAAACAATTTAATTGTGTCGTTGCCGCTATCACCATAAGCATCGGTATTTATGTTGTTTATAGTTATTGTGTCGTTGCCTTCTCCGCCGTTTGCTCTTGAGTCAACGCCATTTGTGGTAATTTTATCGTTTCCGGCTTCTCCGTATATATCATTATTTCTGCCATTATCAATTATGTTGTCGTCACCTTCTCCGCCATTGATTGCGCCAACCTTAAATGAGCCAGTGGTATTAATTGTGTCGTTTCCTGATTCTCCATATATTGCACTGTCGTGCCCTCCAGCGGTTATATTGTCATCACCTTCTCCACCATAAACTGTTACCATATCGCCTAGGGCTTTTATTTCATCGCTTCCCTCGCCACCATAAACTTTGGCATTATTTCCTTCTGCAATAACTTTGTCATTTCCGTTGTATGTATAAATATTGTTATTTGCACCAACAACATGCAAATTATCCACTTGGTCATTAAGCGATTTTATTGTCAAATTATTGCCTTCAAACTTAATTTGCCCGTTTGATAATTTCCAGCCAAGAGTGCCATCAACACTACCTAGCACAGAATATCTTTTGCCCGCTATTTCAAACTCAACTTCATTTCCGCCTTTAACCTCAAAAGAGCCTTCATCTTTTAGTGCTATAATTTTTTGCGTGTCACTTCTGCTATAACTTACATCATCTGCACCAATTCCAATAGTGTTTGTGCCTTCTCCACCCCAAGCGCTGTTTCTTTTGCCATAAACATAGAATGTATCATCACCAGCTCCGCCGTGCGTATAGTTGTCATCACCGTTTATTGTGAATGTGTCGTTATTATTTTCACCATAAACTTCGTTTGCACTACCTTCAATTACAAAGGTGTCATCGCCTTCTCCGCCATAAATTGCATTTTCTTCACCTTCGACCGTAACTGCGTCAGCGCCTGCCATTGTGTAAATTTCATTCCTGTCTCCGCCAACGGTGACTACATCGTCTCCTTCTTCGCCCTCAATATAGTTATCATCTCCATTGATTATTAAATTTTCACTTCCTTCTCCGCCATAAATTTCATTTAATTCACCTTCAATGGTTATTTTTTCATCTCCAACCCCGCCAAGGACTGTGTTTTCGTCTCCACCGATAATAACAACATCGTCTCCTGCTTCGCTTT
>JAFQLC010000007.1 GCA_017396695.1 bacterium | reverse complement strand
TGATTTTAGGCGGTTTATCTGTTTTAGTTAATCAAGATGTTCAACAACAATTAGGTCAATTAGACGCAGTTAAACAAAACATGCAAGACCTTGTTAACCCAAATAAAATGTATGAAAGACTTGGGGTTGACGTGCTTAGCTTGCAAGTTGGAAGCGGTTTGCTTGTAATTGCAGACCCAGACCAAGACGGGCAACTTCTTGCAAAAATTGCAGCTCTTCGCCAAAGGGTGACAGATGAACTTGGTTACATTATTCCTAACATAAGAATTATGGACTCATCTGCAATTGAGCCAAATGAATATTTGATTTCAATTAGAGGAAACAATGTTTCTTCTGGTTTTGTGTATCCAGGCAAACATATGGTAATTGCAGAACAGTGGGAAGCGCTTGGCAAAAAAGTTCCGCCAGATTCAATCACAGCGCTTGACCCAACATATCAAACCCAAGCATATTGGATTAACCCAAATGAAGTTGGACCTAATGATAACATAACAGCAGTTGATAGTGTTGATGTTATTGTTACGCACTTGCAAGATTGTGTGCGCAAATATGTAGATGAAGTTATGACAAAAACAGATGTCTTAAAACTTATGGAACTTGTTAAATCTCAAGACCCAACACTTGTAAATGACCTTGTTCCAACAATTATTTCAACTTCAGACTTAAGAAAAATCTTTGTAAACTTAATTCGAGAAAAAGTTTCAATTAAAGATATTATCTTTATTTTTGAAAGATTATGTGACTATGCAAGATTTTCAAAAGAACCAGATATCCTCTCTGAAAGGTTAAGAGCGGCGCTTGGTCGTCAAATTTGCCTTGCAAACTGCACACCTGATAAAGTTTTATATGCAGTAACACTTTCAGGCGATTGGGAAAAAACTCTTGATGATTCATGTCAGAGAACAGAACTTGGAACTATGTTCTTGCTGAACCCAATGCAGGTTCAAGATTTAATTGAAACAACTGCGAATACTCTTATTAAATCTCATTATAGCGTTGGACGTCAGCCTGTAATTTTATGTTCTCCAAGAATAAGATTGCCACTTTATCAAATGCTTGAAAGACACATTCCAACGGTTGTTGTTGTGTCATATTCTGAACTTATAACAGATATTAGGGTTGAGGCATTGGATACTATTGGCAATGACTATTAGCACTTGGGAGCATTTAATTTCACATCCCTAATCTACTAATCGAATCATAAATATTCAAAAGAGATGTACTTTTTAAATCTTTAGAAGTTGAAAGCACACTTGCTGAAGCATTTTGCAAGATTTGTTCTTTTAATAAATTCATACTTTCACGAGCAATATCTGCGTCAATAATGCTCGAGCGAGAAGCAGTCATATTTATTTGTGTAATTTCGTTAGAATTCATTGCAGATTTTAATCTATTCACGGAAACGCCAATGTCTGCCATTTTTCCTGTTAATATTCCAATTAAATTATCAATATCTTCAAGCGACATTCTTGCTCTGTAAGCGCTTGAGATGTCTATGCCAATAACTGGAATTGTAAAACCTGTCGAAACTGTAATTCTTGATATTTCGTTTGCCTCTGTTCCAACTTGGAATGAGAATGGGTCTGCCTCTTTCCAGAGTTCGCTACAATTAGAAATTGTTGTGTTTGTTCCGCTATTCGCAATAATATCATACCCTTCTCCGCCATCTATTGTGTTTAAATTGCCAAGAATTGTGATATTATCATTTCCTGCGCCAAGCTCAATGTTGTTTTCATTGCCTTCTGCAAGAATAGTATCAGCACCTTCATTGCCATAAATTTTGGCATTGCTTCCTCTGAGGGTTACTCTGTCATCTTCTTCTGCGCCCCAAAATTCTATTCCGTCTCCTTGTAAAATTACTTTGTTTGCTTGTCCTGAATTTGATTTAATTTCAAAATTATTGCCTTCGAATGTAATCGTGTTATTTGCATCGTTATAATAGAAATTAAGGTTTTCAATGCCTGCACTTAAATTCTTAATTTCATAGCTTTTGCCTGCAATTTCAAAGATAGCAGAATCATTGCCTTCAAATGAGAGCGTACCTTCACTTTTAAGTGCAACAAATTTATCAAATTCGCTTGATTGGAAGGTGATATTTTTTGCTGCAATTTCAAGAGTGTTGCTTCCAGTGCCTCCTGAAACTGTGTTTCTTTCGCCAATAACGATAATTCTGTCATCGCCTTCTTTTGCTTGAATTGTCGAATCGTTGCCTTTGACAGTTATTGTGTCATTTTCGTCTGACCCTATAAATTCCATTTCATTGCCTTCAAGAACAACGTTATTTACCTGCCCTAAAGCTGATGTAATTTTGAAATTATCTCCGTCAAGCATCATTGTTTCAGTTGTTTCGTCATAGTCATATTCGAGAGTTTTTGATGTGCCGCCTAAATTTTCAATCGTGTAGCTTTTGCCTGCAATTTCAAGAGCTAATTCTTCTCCGCCCTCAAGCGTGATTGAACCTTGTGTTTTATTGGTAATAATTTTATTAAATTCTGTTGCTGAAACTTTTTCTACGTTTAATTCTAATGTGTTATATCCATTACCTCCTGAGGCGCTATTATTTTCGCCATTCATAATAATTTTATCGTCGCCGTCTCCGCCTTCAATTGCGGTTACGTTATTTGAAGAATTAACGGTTATGGTGTCATCTCCACCTTCGCCTTTTACATACGAAGCGGTGTTACCTAATATCCAATCAAGTGTAATTGTGTCGTTCCCTTCTCCTCCAAGCACTTGTGCGTTTCCGCTCGATGCCGTAATTGTGTCATCTCCAGCTCCGCCTTCGCCGTGGTTTTGTGCGCCATTGAGGTTTATTGTGTCGTTATCATCTTCGCCATAAGCAGAAGATTTTCCGCCATTAGATTCAATAGTGTCATCTCCTGCTCCACCCCAAGCTTGGCAATTTTCGCCATTGAGTGTTATGGTGTCATTATTTGCATAACCCCAAGCTCTACCGCTATCTCCATTGATTGTAATTACATCATCTCCTGCATCGCCATATGCACAGGAGCTACTTCCGTTGATGGTTATTACGTCGTCTCCGTCCCCGCCATAACCATAAGAAGAGTTCGCAGTGGTTGTTATGTTGTCGTTTCCGCCACCGCCAAAGGCATAAGAATTAGTTCCTGTGAGTTTAATGGTATCATTTTCACCTGAGCCATAGAAATACATATAATTGCCATTGACAATTACGTTATTTGTTTGGTTTGCTGCTGATGTTATATCTAGAGTTGTGCCCTCAAATGTCATAAGCCCAGTTGTTTCGTTGTAATCAAATTTCAAAATACTTGAAGTTGTTTGCCTGTTTTTGATTGTATAAACTTGCCCTAGAATTTCAATTGTGTTTTCACTACTTCCTGCAATTGCAATTGCGCCTTTTGCTGGGAGCAAGTTTGGATAATTATCAACATTGTAGCGATATATATTTGAACCATCGCCAACAATTGTGTTTGTGCCTGCATTACCATCAACAAAAACTCCTGTGACACCGCTTGCAATAACAAAATCATCATCACCATCTCCGCCCATAATTGAGCCTGTGTTGTTTGCATTGATGTTTATTGTGTCGCTTCCTGCCCCAAGGTCGGTTATAATATCAACATTTGAGGCATTTAGAGTAACTGTATCATTATGGTTGCCAGAGCTGATTGTGTTGTTTGCACCATTCATTATAATTGTGTCTGCACCTGCTTCAGAATAGATTTTGTTATTTGTGCCGTTTATTGTGATTGTGTCGTCTCCGTCACCTGTCCACACGTCAATATTTCCGACACCACTTGAGATTGTAACGGTGTCAGCACCTTCTTTTGTGTAATATTCAGGATAATCTGTTCCAGATGTGCCACTTCTGCTTGTAATATTTAATGTGTCGTTTCCATCTCCTGTGTCTATTATTGAATAATATCCAACCTTTGCGTTTACTGTGTCTTCTCCGTCTCCAGTGTATAATTGCAAAGAATTGCCTTGAGCGATAATTTTATCATTTTGCCCTGCAAATGCTGTAATGGTTACTGCCTGTGCATCATTGCCTGAATTAAAGGTTATTTCTCCTGTTGTTGTGTTGCATGAATATGTAAAGAAACAAGAAGCACTTGTGCTTCTGTTTTTCGCAGTGTAGCTTGCCTCATTTGCCGTGTCTTTCATTAGGGTTATGTTTAAAGATTCACTTGCTTTGAGGTATATTGTTCCAGAATTTGGCAGATAGTTTTCTATGCCATTGCAGTTTAGATATCCTGTTGTTGTTCCGTTATCTTCTATTAACAAATTACTATTATTTGCGCCATTTATTATATTGTTTGTTTTACCGCTATTTATTGTTATATTTGGTGTTCCAGAATTTGCACATGAAACATAGTTGCTATTTGAATTAAGTGTTATTTCGTCGTCTCCGCCTTTTGCATGAACAAAAGAGCTTGCACCATTTACTTTGATTGTGTTTTCCCCTGTGCCAGATATGATTTTTGAATATGCTCCAGATGATGTTACTGTGTTTTCTCCGTTTCCTAAAGTGATGTTTGTGTAACTTCCTTGTGATGTTATTGTGTTGTTGCCGTTTCCCAGCTTAATTGTTGAGTTGTTTCCTTTGGTTATTATTGTGTTTTCTCCGCCCCCTATGTTTATTGTTGCATAACCTTTATTTGCTGTTATATTAGTGCTTCCGCCTGTATTGTCAGTGTATATCATATATTCGGTTGCAAGAATGATATTATTTGTTTGATTACCAGTAGCTGTTATATGTGCACTGCTTCCGCTGAATGTTACGGTATCTGTTGTTTCGTCGTATGAATATTCGACACTAGGTACGCTGCCACTATTTTTGACAGTATATTGTTTTCCGTTGAAATAAAGTTTTACTTCTTGCGAGCCAACATGAATTTTTCCTTGGGTTGTGTTGTAATCCTCTATCCCAGATATACTGTTCCAACCTGTGTTTGTGCCAATATTTTCTATAATAGTGTTTGTATCTAAACCACCATTTAAAAAGTTTTTATCGCCTGTTAGTACGTGGAAATTATCGTCACCTGCTTGCCCATGGACTGTGTTGTTGTTTCCAGTTATATAAAATGTGTCGTTTCCTTCGTTTCCGTATGCCAACCCGTTACTTTTATTGATTTCTATAATGTCATCTCCAAGCCCGCCGACAGTATACGTTGAAGGGCTAGTGTTTGTTGTGTTATCAATAAGATAATCGTCTCCTGCTTCGCCATATCCTCTAACGTTGCCTGCACTTCCTGTGATTTCGATTTTGTCGTTTTTGTAACCTGCGTAAACATACGTGTATGCTTTTGCGTTTTCAACGTAAATGTCATCAACTTGCCCGTCTGCCGCCCTGATTGTCATATAATTGGTGTTAGTAAGGGTTAATTTCCCTGTTGACATATCATAAGAATAATTGCAAGTGTTGTTTGTTTTTCCGCTTCCGTTATCAGTAAATGTATAAACCTTATCCCCAATCGAAATTGTTTTAGATTTGCTACTTGCAAGTGTTACCGCTCCTTCGATAATCTTTGAGTTGTTAGGTGCTGCCGCCATCATCATTGGTTCTTCAATGCTTGCGACTGCAGGTTCGCTTGTTGTTGCGGGTGCTGCAGCCAACATCATTGGAGCTGGTGTGTAGCTCATAAGTGAAATTGTTGCCGCTGTTTCGTTATCCACAAAAGTGTCATCTTTGTTTGTGAAAACCTGTTTGCTAAATAGTTTTACCCCGTTAAATTCAGTTGTGTTTTTCGTGCGCACAATTTCATCAAATAATGCATCAACTTCTAACTGCATTGCTTGTCTTTCTTTTTCAGAATATATGCCGTTGCTTGATTGAAGCGCCAAATCTCTAATTCTGTAAAGTGGCGAAAGCATAGTTTGAAGTGAACCTTCTGCAACCCCAAGTAAAGATAACCCCGTTTGAATATTGTCATTTGCAGTGTTTAAGCCCCTCTGTTTGACCTCTAATCCTTTTGATATCATAAAGCCTGCAGCGTCATCTGCTGCGCAATTCACCCTTGCCCCCGTTGATAATCTATTCATAGCAACTGCCAGCCTGTCACTCGCCGAGTTTAGGTTATTTATAAATATTAAATTCTCACTACTTACATTTGATATCATTTTTCTTTGTTAGCAGAAACAAAACAGTTTAAATGCGCATTAACTCTCTTGTTCTTACTAAGCCTTTCTGCAGATTAGTGAATGTAATTTGGTGAGTAAATTCACAACTTTGGCAAAATATACTTTCTATTTAGTGAATTTTGCTAGTTGTATTTATATTGGGAAATAACAGGTGGGGTATTATGAAGCTATAGTTATAGATTCACACAAGAATTAACGGGATATTTTTAAAAAAATTCCAACTAAAGTTGTAGAAATCATCAATTTGGTGTATATGGATGATATTAAAGTAAAAAATAAACTACAAAAGGCTATATAGTGCCTCTTTTAATAAAGTAACTCTATCACCACTTATTTTAAATTCTCTTTCGAATTTTTTCTTTTTAAAAACCAAGTCTAAGCAAGCTTTGTTTTTGCAAACATAAAGACTTCTGCCAGTTATTTTATTATTTGGGTTGATTACAATTTCGCCTGTCGAGTGGCATTTTGTAATTTTGATAAATTCTTCTCGGTTTGCAATTTTTGCGCAACCTTGGCATTTTCTTAAAACTTCACTCATTTTATTGCCTTTATAATAACTGTGTTAGTTTTAATCTCAACTTCTGTATTTTGAAGCGCAAGCGCATATTGTTCAATAAATTTATTAACTTTTTCTTCAGGGAAATAGTCCATAAATCTTTCTTTCATGCTTTTTTCGCTTGGAGAAGGTTTTCCTATGAACCATTTTTCAATAGTTTGTCTATCTGCAAAATATTTTGAAGCAGTTGTATCAACATCAACTGAACCGTCTTCGAAACCTGCATTTTCAAGCATTTGAAGAAGTGTATTTTGGTCGAAATTTACAAGTGAATTGTTACTATCTGACATAAAAGCATCTTCCACTTTTTTAAATTCTTCATAATCATCAATTTTACTTGGGTCAACAAGTTCATGATATCTTGTGTTTGAAGCAATTACAGGTTCGAATACATTAAAGCTTCCGCCATGTTTTAAAATTCTATACACTTCTGAAATTGCGGGCTGTTTATCTACAATATGCACAAGCACTGAGCGCATAAATGCTTTGTCTATGGAATTATCTGGAAGTTTTATATCGGCACAATCAGATTGCAAAAAGCTTGCATTGTGTGGAATATTCAATTTTTCTAAAAATTCTGAACATTCCTTGATGCAATCTTCAAACTTATCACTAAATATAATTTCAACTTCATCTTTAAATTTTTCAAGAACCCCAAAACCCATAAGCCCTGTGCCACAACCAAGGTCAATAATTTTATCACCTTTTTGAATTCCTGCTCTCTCAATGAGAATATTCCTGATTGCAATAAGCCAATTTAAAGTTTGACTTTTTTGTTCTTCGGTCATATAAGAAAATCTTGTTTCTTTTAACCATTGAGTCCAATTTTTGCAAATATTATCCATAATATCCTCTAAATTTCTTAAAAATCTCAAAAGATTTGTCTTAATCTAGTTTCTACATTATAATTAATAATAAGAGTAGTATATAAACCGAAGAAATGTCAAATCATAACATGAAATTTGAACATAGCATGCAAGAATTAGCTGAGCTATTTGAGGTTAATACCTTTGTTAACCAAACTTTTGTGCTAGATGAATTTATTGAAAAACTTTCAGATTATATTTCAGAGCGAGTTAATTTAAATCAAATTTCATTTTATGTTTTTGAAAATGAAGTTTTTAAACTCGTTCCAACTAAGCAAAATTCATTTGGCGATGAATATTTCGAGCTTGAATCAGGCAACGATGCACTTTGGGCAGTGTTATCTTCAAGAAAATTAGTTAAAACTTTTGAAGATGAACAACCAATTTTTAAAAGATTTTTAAGAAATCACGATAAAGATGTAACAAGAACAAGATATGTTGCAACTTTTTTTGATAAACACACTCCTGCGGCTTTTTGCTTTATTGGCCGTGATGCGAATGATGAAGATTTAAGTCAAGATAAAGTTGAATTTCTTGAAAAAGTTTTTGAATATGTTGAGCCTGTAATTATTAAGTTTCTTGACGAAAAACGCAAAGAAACAAGAATACAAGATTTGCAAAAATCTCTTTATAACATTTCGATTTTATACAACATTTCTCAGGCGGTTAATTTTATCGACGACCTTAACAGGTTGTTGCAAGTTATTTTGGATAAAGCATTGTCTACTCTTGAGGCTGAAAAAGGCTCTTTGATGCTTTATGACTACTCTACAAATTCTCTGCAAGTTAAAGTTGTTTATGGGCTTCCAGACAAAAAAACAGAAGACGCAATAAATAATGGAACAATTCGCTGTTCTTCGATTAAGCCTGGCGAAGGTATTGCAGGTTCTGTTTTCATTGAGAAAAAACCAATTATTACAAACCTTGGTTCGGCTGACCCTCGTTTTAGTCAAAAGGTTACAATTTCAAGCACAAAAACACTTCTTTGCGTGCCGCTTATTGTAAAAGGTGAAACAATAGGTGTTATTAACATTTCTAATAAGAAAAATAATAAATTGTTCAACCAAAAAGACATGGAATTTATGTCTTCGCTTGCAAACCAAGCGGCAATTGCAATTGATAACGCAAAATTATATGAACTTGCAACTCGTGACGGTTTGACTAAACTTTATATCGCAAGACATTTCTATACATTGCTCGAAAATGAAATCAGAAGGTGCATTAGGTATAAACACAAAATGTCCCTTGTGATGATTGATATTGATAATTTCAAGAGTGTAAACGATACATACGGACACTTAACAGGCGATATTATTCTTCGAGAAGTTGCTGCAAAAATTTCGTCAACTGTTAGAAAAATTGATGTGCCTGCTCGTTATGGCGGTGAAGAATTTGTTGTTATTCTTCCTGAAACAAAGAAAAACGACGCTTTGATTATTGCTGAAAGATTAAGAAAAAGCGTTGCGGAAATTGTTGTTAAAACTGCTGAGGGTTACGAAATTAGACCAACTGCAAGTTTTGGTGTTGCAGAACACCCAATTGATGGCCTTGATGCCAAGAATTTGATTAGTTCAGCAGATACGGCACTTTACCACTCTAAACACAATGGCAAAAATGTGGTTTCAATTTTCTATCGAGATGGCTCGATTGCAATGCGTGATGTTAAAGACGAAAAAGTTGAGCTTAGCGAACAAATGCTCAATGAACTTAACAGTTCGCTATAATCTTGCCAAGCAAAAAATATTAATATAAGATAAACAAGAAATGACAGACACTACAAATTTTAAAAATAAAATTTTATCTCAGCTTGGACAAGAAAATCTTGACAGGCTTGCTGGCATTGAAGTTAGTCTTATGGCTGAACTTGGAACTGTTCGTGTGCCTTTGAAATCAGTTCTTGAATATGTAAATGGCACAATTGTTAATTTGAACAAAAAAAATAATGAAACAATAAATATTTACCTTGATAACGTGCTTATTGCTCGTGGCGAAATTGTTGCAGTGAACAAGAATTTTGGCGTTAAAATAACTGAAATTGTTGATTGCCAGTAATTTGATATTTCAAAAAGGTATGCTAGAATGTTATTGCTCTGCATGGATGTTAATTTTGTTCCTACATTTTTACTAACTGGGAGAGCAGCTCTTTAAAAATGTAAGTAACATTACGTTAGGTAATTGAAGTATACCTGTAATACGAAAGTATTCTAGCAGGAAACGGATTTACCGAGGCACTCACCCCCCTATCGGAGACGATAGGTAACGAAATTACTCTGTGTGGGGCACTTAATTTATCTAAAGTATTAGATAAATTAAGTATAGCGTTCAGAGTTGCGCCGCTCTTTAGCAAAAAAACCAAGTCAATGTAAATTTTTGTTTCATTTATTTTAAGTGTATATATAACATTTATTTATTCAATATTTATAGAAACTTGAAAACCCGCTCTGGGCTTGATAAAAAATATTTTAAAATAAAGGGTTGACAAATATAAAAAATAGTTGCATAATAAGAATGTTCGATAAAGTGTTCTTAAGACACTTAAGAGAACCCGAAGCAAAAACAACATATTTAAAATAAAATTAACAACACCTAACAACACGATACCGAAGATTAACAACACATTAACCCTTTAGCCGAAAGCAAGGGGTTTTTTATTATCTTGTTTTTTAATTTGGGTGTATAATTCTTTTATGAGGATAATAGGCATAGACCCAGGGATACAAATTACAGGTTATAGTGTTATTGATTGTGCTCAAGATGAATACACAGTTATAACATCTGGTAGCATTCAAACATCGAAAAACCAAACAACGCCCGAGAGGCTTCTTGAAATTTCAAAAGATATCAAAATAATTTGTGAAAAATATAAGCCTGATGTTGCAAGTGTTGAGGAATTGTTCTTTTTTAAAAACCAAAAAACAATAATTCCAGTGGCAGAGGCAAGGGGGGTAATTCTTTCTGCGCTATGCGAGGCAGGCATTGAAATTGCGGAATATACACCAATGCAAGTCAAACTTTCGCTTACAGGGCATGGCAGAGCAACAAAACCTGAAGTTAAAGCAATGGTCGAACGTTTTGTTACAATTTCGCCTAACATAAAATTAGATGATACAATAGACTCGATTGCAATTGCTATTTGCCATCACAGAAATATTTTTTAAGAGGAATTTATATGAACTTATTGATATTAAAAAGAGCAGGCATTTTAAGTGCAATTCTTGGCGTAATTATTGCGCTTTGTGGGCTTTTGCCATTTTTAATTGTTTACACTGTACTTGCATTAAGTTTTCTTGCAGCGCCAATTGTTATAATCTATATGAAAAAGAAAAAACTAATGGGTTGGCTTGATATGCAACAAAGTGCAATATTTGGCGCATATTCTGGCACTGCAACATCTCTTGCGTTTTTTGTGGTGTTTATTCCTGCAGTTTTAATTCTGCATTTTATAGGAAGCATTACACATCTTTGGAATTATTACACATACGGGCTTCAATATTTTATTACTTTCAGGTCTTTATGGTTGTTTATAATTATTGCAATCATGGTTATTGGTATTCTTGCGCTCACAAATGCAGTTACTTCTATGGGTGTTAACTATATCTATAACCAAATTGATAAAATTCCTGAAGGTTCGAATGAGCCAATAGATATCACAATTGATGATGGAGTTTAATGGTGGCTGAATTTATATCAAAAATAAGAACAATAGAATGGATAAGAGAAGCTGGTGGCGGATATTCAAGAATGGTGAACCAGCTTTTAATTCCTTATGAATTTGAATATGTTGATATTAAATCATCAACTGAGATGTATGATGCAATTAAAACTATGATTGTTCGTGGCGCGCCGGCGATTGGTATTGCAGGAGCTCATGGTGTAGCGCTTGCAGCCATGGAACTTGCACATGTTGTGGATTTTGAACAGTTTAAATCAAAATTGTATGAAAAATGTGATTACATAAATTCCTCTCGTCCAACTGCGGTAAACCTTGCATGGGCGATAGAAAAGCAAAAAGAAGTTATTGCAGGAGCACAAAATATTCAAGAAACAATTGATAATTTGATTGAAAATGCAATAAAACTTGAACTTGAAGATATTGAAATAAACAAAAAAATTGGCGATTTTGGCGCCGAAGTTGTGCCTTGTGGCGCAACAATTTTGACGCACTGCAATGCAGGCGCTCTTGCAACTGTGGGTTATGGAACAGCACTTGGTGTTGTTCGTAGCGCTTGGGCAAAAGATAGAACAATTCAAGTGTTTGCAGATGAAACCCGTCCAAGAGGACAAGGCGCTAGAATTACAACTTTTGAACTTACAAAAGACGGTATTCCGACAACACTTTTAACAGATGGCATGTGTTCATATTTTATGAGCAAAGGCATGATTGATTTGGTTGTTGTAGGGGCAGATAGAATTGCAGCTAATGGCGATACTGCAAATAAAATTGGCACCTGCACACTTGCGGTTTGTGCTAAATATTTCAACGTTCCATTCTACATTGCAGCACCACTTTCCACAATTGATATGTCAATCAAATCGGGCAAAGAAATTCCAATTGAATTAAGGGATAGGGAAGAAGTGACCCATGTCAATGGTAAAATAATTTGTGCGCCTGAAGTGAATGTAATTAATCCATCGTTTGATGTTACACCAAGCGAGTTAATTGCTGGAATAATCACTGAACGTGGTATTTTCAAACCAAATGAATTGCATAAAGCTTTTATGTAAAATTTATTCGACAAAATTTTTAAAATATACTAAAATAAAGAGGATATAGAGGTAGTAAAGGGGAATAATTGTGAAAGCATTTACTTTGGAAGAATTATCACAAGTTGTTGGGGGTATTTTAACGGTTGTTCAAGATGTTAAAATTGACAAAGTTTTGCCACCTCTTCTTGCAGACGAAAATACTTTAGCATTAGCTCTTGGCGAAGCTGAAATTGCGAATTTGGCAACAACAAAAGCGAAAGCTGCACTTGTTCCAATTGGTGTTGCAATTGAATCTATATCTACAATCGAGGTTGAAAGACCAAGACTTGCTATGATGAAGCTTCTTCATTTGTTCTACGAAGCTCCAGATACTCCTGTTGAAATTCATCCAACAGCAGTTGTTCACCCTGAAGCAAAACTTGGTAAAAATGTTTCAATTGGGCCGAACGTTACAGTATCTCGTGGTGCTGTGATTGGTGATAATGCGAAATTAATGGCAGGTGTTTATATCGGAAAATTTGCTGAAATTGGTGCAGATTCACTTTTCCACCCAAATGTTTGCATTGGCGACAGAGTTAAAATTGGTGCTCGTGCAGTTATGCACCATGGAGTAAGCATTGGCGCAGACGGTTTTAGCTTTGTTACAGAAACTCCTGATAACATTGAACAAGCTCGCCAAAGTGGAGAAATTACCGGCGGAAAAGAAGACCAAGTTGTTTATAAAATCCCATCACTTGGCTCTGTTATAATTGGTGACGATGTTGAAATTGGTGCTAATACTTGTGTAGATAGAGGAACTATTGAAAACACAGTTATTGGCAATCAAACAAAAATTGATAACCTTGTGCAAATCGGTCACAACACAAGAGTTGGTTCTTGTTGTATGATAGTTTCACAAGTTGGTATTGCAGGAAGTTGTACAATCGGCGATAGAGTTATCATTGCTGGTCAAGCAGGTCTTGCAGACCATATTTCAATTGGTTCAGATAGTATTATTCTTGCTCAATCAGGTGTTTCTAAAACATTCCCAGCAAAATCAGTTGTAATGGGTTACCCTGCTGTTCCAAGAAAAGAATTTGTAAGAAGAATGAAATATCTTTCTGAAGCAGAAGTTATGGTTAAAAAATATAAAAAATACGAACACTTAATTGAAGATTACGAGAAATTTTTACATGAAGACGCTAGAATCTAAATTTGAAATATCTGGCATCGGTTTGATGTCAGGAGTTGATACAACACTTGAAATATGCCCATCGGACACCAAAGGAATTAAATTTCATAATGGCGGCACTACAATTCTTGCAACATGTGATAATGTTGTGTCTTGCGAGCATTGTGTTGTGCTTGGCGATGTGGCCGAAATCCAAAAAGGGAATAAGCTTGCAACAGTTGCGCTTGTTGAACATTTTATGGCAGCTTGTGCAATATGTGAAATTGAAGGGCTTGATGTTTATTTTAAAACCCCGACAGTTGAAATCCCAATCTTGGATGGTTCAGCTCTTCCTTGGGTTGAAAAATTTAGAGAAATTGGCGTAGTTGGTGAAGCTTCACCTAAAGTGGCACTTTCTCGCCCTGTGAATTTTATTAAAGGCAAAAGTTCAATTGTGTTAATTCCTGATAGTGATGAAACAAATATCACATATTCTGTAAATTTTGACCATAAAGACCTAAAAAACAGATTTGCAACACTAATTCAGGCTGAAAACCTTGATGAGATTATTGGTGCAAGAACTTTTGGTTATTTAAAAGACCTTGAAACATACCAAAAAATGGGTTTTTCAAAAGGTGTGACAATTGATAATACTGTAGGTTTGAAAGATGACGGCACATACACATGTGAGCTAAGATCAGAATTTGAACCCGTAAAACATAAAATTTTAGACATAATCGGCGACTTATATTTAACAGGCGTTAACCCATTAAAATTAAATGCCAAAATATTGGTTAAAGAAGCAGGTCACGCGCTCCATGTCGAATGTGCCAAAATTTTGAAGGAGCAACTATAATGGAAAAAGAAAAACTTTCTTTTGATTCTGTTGGAGTAATGAAACTTATTCCTCATAGATATCCATTTCTTTTGGTGGACGGAATCACAGAATGCGTTCCTGGCGAATATTCAAAAGGTTATAAAAATTTAACTTGGAATGATAATTTTTTTCAAGGGCATTTCCCTGGAAATCCTATTATGCCAGGGGTTTTGCAAATTGAAGCGATGGCACAATGCTCAGCGCCTATTATTCTTTGCCTTCCTGAATATAAGGGTAAATTAGCGCTTTTTGCAGGAATTGAATCTGCAAAATTCAAAAACATTGTTCGCCCTGGCGATAGGCTTGATATGGAAATTAAGCTCATAAAGCTAAGAGGCCCTTACGCAATGTCTGAAGCTAAAGCTTATGTAGATGGCAAACTTTGCACAGAAGCTGTGATTAAGGCTTTGCTTGTTGATACAGATCAAATGTAATAATAAGAGGTGGATATGATAGATAAAACTGCTATAATTAGCCCTGACGCAAAAATTGGTGCTAATGTTGAAATTGGTCCTTACGCAATAATAGGAGAGCACGTAGAGCTTGGAGACAACGTAAAAATTGGAGCACATGCTCACGTTGAATTTGCAAAAATTGGCGCAGGCGCTGTTATTTCTCCATTTGCTTCAATTGGTGGGCTCCCTCAAGATTTAGGCTATAAAAACGAATTAACTGGAGTTGAAATTGGAGAAGGAACTCAAATCCGTGAATTTTGCACAGTGAATAGAGCGTCAGGCGAAGGAAACGTGACAAAAGTTGGCGCAAGATGCTTGCTTATGGCATACACTCACGTGGCGCACAATTGCGTTTTGGAAGATGAAGTTATTATGGCAAACGCTGCAACAATTGGCGGGCACACTCACGTTGGTCGTGGCGCATTTCTTGGCGGGATGAGCGTTTTCCACCAAAATTTAAGAGTTGGCGAAATGGCAATAGTATCTGGCGCTTCGGCTGCAAGACTTGATATTCCACCATATGTTAAAGCGGAAGGAATGCCGGCGCTCCCTATGGGAATTAACGCTATTGGGCTTAGAAGAAGAAACATCTCAAAAGCGGATAGAGATGCACTTCACACAGCTATTAGAATTTTAAAAAGTGAACAGTTTAATACAACTCAGGCACTTGAAGAAATCGAAAAAACAGTTACAATGAATGAATATGTTGTGAAATTAGTTGAATTTATTAGAACTTCAAAACGTGGCGTTGCTCTTAAAAGTTCAAAAAATTTCGTTCAAAATGAAACTGAGGAATAAAAAATGGATAGAAAAACATTAGAAAATTATGCAAAAGTCTTAGTTGAATATTCAACAAATGTTCAAAAGGGCGATTTAGTTATAATCAGACTTGAAAGCCCAGAGGCTCAACCTTTAGGAAAAGAATTATACAAACAAGTGCTTCTTGCTGGTGGGCACCCTGTAATTAAATGCGGCGTTGATGAAATTAATGAAACGTTCATTAAATATGCAACCGATGAGCAGCTTGCCTACATTGACCCTATGGCAAAATTAGAATATGAAACTGCAAATAAATATATTTCAATTGGTGCGCCAAAAAATGTGAAAAATATGGCAAGAGCCGATATGTCAAAACTTGCAAAACGTTCAGCTGCAACAAAAGAATTGTCTCATATCATGTTAGATAGAGCAGCTAAAGGCGAATTATCTTGGGTTATTGCAGATTATCCAACGCACGCTCTCGCACAAGAAGCCAAAATGAGCCTTGAAGAATATGAAAACTTTATCATCAATTCTTGCTATCTAGATTTAGATGACCCAGTTGCCAAATGGAAAGAAATTGGCGAAGTTCAAGATAAATTAGTGGATAGATTAAACGGAACAAAAACACTTCGCTATGTTGGCGAAAGAACTGATATAACATTTGGTGTTGATGGTAGAAAATGGATTTCATGTTGCGGTTTAAATAACTTCCCAGATGGTGAAATTTTCACATCACCTGTTGAAGATAGCGCAAATGGAACAATTTTCTTTGACTTCCCTCAAATTTACAGAGGAAACGAAGCGACAAATGTTCAAATTACAGTGCGTGACGGCAAAGTGGTTGAAGCAACTGCAGATACAGGCGAAGAATTTTTGAAATCAATGCTTTCAATGGACGAAGGTTCAAGCTTTATTGGTGAATGCGCAATTGGAACAAACGAAAGAGTAGTTGATGTGACTGGTAACATTTTGTTTGATGAAAAAATTGGCGGTTCAATTCATGTGGCATTTGGTTCAAGCTATCCAGAAACTGGCGGGAAAAATGTTTCAGGGCTTCACTGGGATATGATTAAAAATATGAAAAATGGCGGAAAAATTTACGCTGACGATGAATTGATTTACGAAAACGGTAAGTTTTTAATTTAATCATGCAGGCTCTAGAAACTTTTGAACTTGAATTAAAAAATATTTTGAAGGGCTTAGATTGCGCTTATTTAAAAGAAATTAGCGAGTTTATCTTTGCTCCTTCAAAACGTTTGCGCCCGAGGCTTATTTTTTCAACTTGCAAAGCGCTGGGTAAACCCATTGAAGAAAAGCATATAAAACTTGCTGTTGCAATTGAGCTTTTGCATTCTGCAACGCTTGTTCATGATGATATTATCGATAGTGCAACCCTAAGGCGAGGTAAGGATAGTTTTTTTGCTAAATTAGGCTCACATGGCGCAGTTCTTATTGGCGATTATATTCTTGCTCTTGTGCTTAAAATTTTGGCAGAACTTAATTTATCTTGTGTTACAGAGCTTTATTCTAAATATATAATGCGGGTAATTAGTGGTGAATTTAAACAAATGCAAAATAAAGGAGGTGTCCCAGATGAAGAAGAATACATCGAAATCTGCGCCAAAAAGACCGCTTCCTTGTTTGAACTTGCGATAAATTCTGCTTTTCAAGATGTGCCAGATGATGTGCGCCTTGCGCTTTTGGATTATGCAAAAAATTTCGGTATAGCATTTCAGATAAAAAACGACATTGTTGATTTTGAAAATAATAATTTAGATTTAAAAAATGGAACATACACCTTTCCAAATATCCTAAAAGAGAAGGGTTTTTCAAATTCTGAAATTAAGGTACAATGTGAAGGTAGAATTGCGAGCTATGCTGAACTTGCAAAAAGTGCAATTCGTGATTTAACAATAAACAAAGAATATTTAACTGAATTTTTGGGATATTTAAAGTAGTTATGAAAGAAAAAATAAAAGCATTTTTAAAAGAAACTTGGGACACTATTACATTTGTTCTTATTGCTGTTATTTTGATTAGATTTTTTATAGGTGAGCTTCGCTGGATTCCATCAGGTTCAATGCGCCCAACTTTACTTGAACGTGACAGGGTTTTTGTTGAGAAAATGACGAAAATATATAGGGCAAATCAAAGAGGGGATATTATTGTTTTTTACCCGCCAGCAGAAGTTTTATCAAATGATATTTTTTCATTATTTGCAAGATATACAGGAATTTTTTGTAATGATATAGCCTACATTAAAAGAATTGTTGGTTTGCCTGGCGAAACGCTTGAAATTAAGCAAGAAAAAACAGGTGAGTATTTTGTTTATATAAATGGCAAAAAATTAAATGAGCCTTATATATCTTCAATTACAGATTGGACTCCATGCAGCGATAGAGTAAATTGTGGCCCTATTGTAATTCCCGAAGGGCATTATTTTATGATGGGCGATAATCGTGATAATTCTCAAGATAGCAGATACTGGGGAACTTTGCCTGAAAAAAGAGTAATAGGGCGAGCTGGGTTAATCTTTTGGCCATTAAATAGAATTAAAATGCTTTCAACCGTTAAATATAATTAAATTATTTGCATTTTTTCCATTTGATGCTATTATAGTGGCATAGACACAGTAAACTTTATTTGCTATTAAGCAATTTAATTTTTAGGAATTTGTGTGGAAAATAATTATTTTAAATTTAACAACAAATATGTAAAAGATTGTTCTACGGCAGGAAGTTGGCGCAGAGGCTTTGAGTATTTTCAAAAAGGACAAATTGCTGAAATAAAATTTCACAACAATATTGTTCGTGCAAAAGTTAAGGGAAATTTTAAATCTCATTATGAAACTGCTCTAAAATTCACAAAAAAAGGCGTAGAGCCTTCTTGTAATTGCCCTTTGAACGAACCTTGGTGCAAACATGTGGTTGCTGTTGCGCAAGCTTCAATTAAAAATAAATGGTATGAAGAATTTTTAAAAGCTAAGTTTGATGTTGAACCAGAGAATTTGGAAGAAGACTTTGAATTTACCGAAAATCCTCAAGGCGGATACATTTTCCATTTCAACCCAAAAAGAAGGCAAAATTTCTTCTCGATTTTGGTTCAAGACAGAAACACGAAAAAAATTATAAGAGATTTAGAAGGCATTTTTAAGGCTGTTATTGCAGCGCAAAAAGAAAACCCAGATTTTCAATTAAATAATGCTCAAAAGCTTGAAGCAATGCTTTTTAAAATGCTTCTTAAAGATTCAAGAATTGATAAAAAAACAGGCTGGTATGATGTTCAGATAAATAAGTTTGATGAGTTTTTCAAAATGCTTGCCAAAATGGAAGATGTAATTGATGCAAAAACTCATAAAAAACTCAAATTCTCAAAAGATGCATGGGAATTGAAGTTATCTGTTAATATTTCCTATATTGGCAACGTTATGCTTTTCTTATACTGGCAAACACCAGACGAGGGCGAGATTTATCCGTTTGAAGAAATAAGATATTTTTCAAGACAGCTAAAATGGGGAAGATATAAAGATATTATTTTCCCAACTAACGCCCCTGTGAGCGTTCTTCCTCAAAACCTTATCAAATCCAGTTTTTCGGACATTAAAGATGCTGATGGTGGTAAATTCATTTATGAAGATTTGCCAAAAATTAAAGAGGTTATGACAGTCGAAATGTCTGAAGAGATGGAAAAGCTCACAAGCCTTGAAAGACACCCTAAATGTATTGTAGAGCTTGGTGTTGATTATGACCAATCATTAACTGCGTCTTTGGAATTTGATTATGACGGAGTTCGTGTTCCGTATTCAAAACAAATAAAATCTCCATATGTAACAATTAAAGACCCTAAAAAAGATTTATTATATTGGCTAAAACGTGATGCGAAATATGAAGCGCAAGCTTATCAAATGCTTTTGATGTGCAAATTTGTGCCAATGCAAACAAATAATTTGGCACTTGAAAAAGAAAGTGCGATTGATTTTTATAATTATCATATATCCCACGCTGGCGATAATTGGCAATTTATTGAAAAAGATGATTTAAGTTTCTATAAAATTGCGCATGATGAGCTTACAGTTGTTGCCGATATTGATTTTTCAGAAAATAGCAAAGATTCTTTTGAAATTGATTTATATTGCAGAGCGGGTGATAAGAGAGTTGAATTTGAAGAGGTGCAATCTCTTGTTTATGAAGGTGCGAAATACTATAATTCAACAGGAGTTGGGCAGGCTTCAATTCCATCAGATAATATTTACACTTTGCTTAAATCTTTTAACACATACGATGTTTATAAAAACTCTGAAAATAAATATATAGTTAAAACATTCAGAGCGGGTGTTGTAAGTGAAATGAAGAATTTAAAAGTTGAACTTAATATGTCTGAAAAATTCGGCACATTTTGGGAAGAAATTTCAACTTTTTCAAATATGGAAAATACTTTGCTCCCAAAAAACACGGTTGCAAATCTTAGAGAATATCAACTTAAAGGCTATAGCTGGCTTTGGTTCTTGTATCGTTATGGCTTAAACGGCATTTTGGCTGATGATATGGGGCTTGGAAAAACCCTTCAAACTCTCACAATGTTACAACGTGCAAAACAAGAAAATGGTTCTGCGCCTTCTCTTGTAATTTGCCCTACGACAGTTGTTTTCAACTGGGAAAATGAAATCCATAAATTTGCACCAGATTTAAGTTTCTTGTGCTTAAGTGGGGTTGAGCGAAAAGAAAAATTTAGTGAAATTGAAAATCATGACATTGTGATTACAAGCTATGCGCTTATTAGACGCGACATAAAAGAACTCAAAAAGCATAAATTTAGATATATTATTCTTGACGAATCCCAAAACATCAAAAATGCTCAAAGTCAGACATCTAAAGCGGTGAAAGAGCTAAATTCAGACCATAGGCTTGCGTTATCTGGCACACCAATTGAAAACAAACTCGAAGAGCTTTGGAGTGTTTTTGATTTTCTTATGCCAGGATTTTTGCTTGATGCAAATGAATTTAATCATCGATATGTAACGCCAATTATGGAGCATGAAGATCAAACTGTTCAAAAACGCTTGAAAACGCAGATATATCCGTTCATTTTGCGCCGTATGAAACGAGACGTTGCAAAAGACCTTCCAGATAAAATTGAATCAGTTGCATATTGCGAACTTACACCTGACCAAAAAGATTTATACTTGCAAGTGTTTGATTCAACTAAAGAAGAATTGTTTAAATCTATTGAAACAGTTGGTCTTGAAAAATCGAGAATGTCTATATTCTCAGCATTATTAAGGCTACGTCAAATTTGTTGTCACCCAAGGTTATATGACAAAGAAGGCAAACTTGGTATATCAGATTCTGGCAAATTTGAATTGTTGCAAGAAATGCTTGAACAAACAATTTCTGAAGGACACAGAATTTTATTATTTAGCCAATTTGTAAGTATGCTTGATATTATCAAGGGTTGGCTTGAGGCAAAAGGAATTAAGCACGAATATCTTTCAGGTAAAACAAAAGATAGACAAAAGGTTGTTGAAAACTTTAACAACGACCCAACAATTCCAATTTTCTTAATTTCTCTAAAAGCAGGTGGCACAGGGCTTAACCTTACTGGCGCTGATTATGTTATCCACTATGACCCATGGTGGAACCCAGCCGTTGAAGACCAAGCAACAGACCGTGCTTACCGTATCGGGCAAACGAAAAAAGTTAACGTATACAGACTTATCACAAAAGGAACTGTTGAAGAAAAAATTCAAAGACTCAAATCTAAAAAGCGTTCACTTGTTGATAGTGTCATCTCGATTGATAGAAATATTATCAAATCTCTTACATACGACGATATTAAAGATATTTTCTCAATTGATTAAGATATTAAAAAACCCGCTTGATTAGCGGGTTTTTTAATTATTGTTTTTACATTACAACTTTATCCAAGCCTTCAGGAGTGTCAACATTTCTTTTTAGTTTGATTGCTGTTTTGAGTGCTAACATTTGGAAAATTGTAATTAGTGCTAAAACTTTAAATATCATAGTTTTGAATTTAGGGAATATGATTTCGTAATCATTTTCCATGTATCCTTTATAGTCTGTGATAACAATTGTTTTTGGGTTGTATTTTTGTTTGATTTTATCAAGACTTTTCTTTTCAAATGGGTTGATATCATCTGTAAAGATTTCAATAATCGCATTTTTTTGAGTTAGAAGCGCCATATGACCGTGCATAAATTCGCCTAATGCATAAGCATTCGCATCAATAAATGTTGTTTCTTTTGTTTTAAGTGCACATTCTCTTGCGGCTGCATAGTAGTAATCGTAACCAACAATTGGAAGTGATTTGTGTTTTGCAAGGAAGTTTGCCACAACTTCAAATTGTTTTGGATTTGCAATAATATCTTCAATTGCGCTTGGCAATTTTTCAATGCCTTCAATATGACTTGATATATCAATTGATTTTGATTGTGCAAGTTTAAGTGCACATAACCAAGCACCAAAAACACAAGCTGTGAATGATTTTGTTGCAGCAATTGACGCTTCTTTTCCTGCTTCAACATTTAAATATGTGTCAGCTAGGCTATTCATTTTGCATTCCTCTGTGTTTGTTAGAGCAAATGTCATACCGCCAGCTTTTTTAACTGTTTCAAGGGCAGTTGATGTGTCGAATGTTTCGCCTGATTGCGAGATAAAGAAATAAAGAGTGTCTTTATCGATTCTTGGGTTTCTGTTTGATAAAAATTCGCTTGAAAATTCGCAACTTCCATCGCATTCAGCTATATCTCTAAAGAATTTTTCGGCAATGCCTGCGCAGTTGTGCGAAGAGCCACTTGCAATGAATTTAATTCTTGAGAATTTTGAAGGGAAGTTAACTGTAATGCAGTAGTTTACAATATATTTGGAAATTAGATTTCCGAGTACTTGCCCTACCTCGTTGATTTCTTGTTCCATTAATGTTTTCATAATTCTATACCTATACGCTATTTACGAATTGAATTATAATACTAATAATGAAAAAAAGTAAAGAAAAAAAATATATAAGTTCAGCCTACATTCATATACCATTTTGCCTGAAAAAGTGCGCCTATTGCTCGTTTTTGTCTTTTGAGCAAAATTCGGTGCCCAAAAAATATTTATATGTTCTTAATATGGAGATAAAAAAGAAATATAAAGGCGAAAAACTCAAAACCCTTTATTTTGGCGGTGGAACGCCTTCTATTTTAACAATTTCTCAAGTTGCAACAATTCTTAAAAATTTTAATTTTGCACCAGATGCCGAAATTACTTTTGAAGTTAACCCAAAAACTGTCGATTTGGCCTATTTAAAAGAGCTTAGGAGCTTAGGGGTTAATAGGTTGAGCATTGGAGCTCAGTCTTTTGATGATGAAATTCTAGAGTGTATCGAACGTATGCATAATGCTTCTTGTGCGCTTGAAACAATCAGAATGGCGAAAAGTGCTGGATTTAACAATATTTCAATTGACCTTATGTATGGGCTTCCAGGGCAAACCATTGATATTTGGGCTAAAACTTTAGATATTGCAAATGGTTTGCCTGTTCAGCATATTTCATTATATGGACTTAAAATTGATTCTGGTTCAAAGTTTTATAAAAATATGCCCAAAAATTTGCCAACACTTGACACTCAGGCCGATATGTATGAACTTGCAATTGAAAAATTGACTAATTTTAAACAATATGAAATATCAAATTTTGCTATTTCGGAAGAATTTCAAGGAAAACACAATCTAAATTATTGGAATCTTGGGAAATATTATGCCTTTGGACTTGGTGCAAGCGGTTTTTCAGAATTTGGCAGATATCAAAATCAGCAAAATCTTAATGCGTATTGCAATCTTGAAATTAAGGCTGATTATGAAGAATTTGAAAGCAAAGATGAAGAAGAGCAAATTAGGCTAGATGAAGCTATAATGCTTGCTTTTCGTTTGGTTTCTGGGGTTGATAAAAATAAAATAAACTCAGAATTTAATATAGATTTTGATAAAAAATATGCTCAACCTTTGGAAAAATACATAGAAACAGGGCATATTGAAAAAACGCAAAAAGGTTATAAACTCACTACGAAAGGCTTTTTACTTTCAAACGATATTCTTTCAGAATTTATTTAATATAAGTCGTAAAGACCTTCTTCTCGAACAGTGTCGATGAATGCGGAAGTGAGTTCTTTACTATATTTTGTGCCTTCAGATTTTTTGATTTCTTCAATTGCTTCGCTTGGGCTTAGCGCTTTTCTGTATGGTCTTTCAGAAAGCATTGCGTAGAAACTATCCACAATTAAAATGATTTGAGAAGTTACAGGAATATCTTCGCCTTTCAAGTTGAATGGATACCCTGTGCCGTCCCAGTTTTCGTGGTGTTGTTCAATAATTGGGATAATATCTGAAATTGTTGAAATCGGTTTTAAAATTTCTTGCGCCGCAATTACAGGGTGGGTTGTAATTAGGTTTCTTTCTTCTTCTGTGAGTTCGCCTTTTTTGTTTAAAAGTTCTTGCGGTAGCGCCATTGTGCCAATGTCATACAACAGAATTGCAACTTTTAGTTTATCAACTTCAGATTTTGAAAGACTAAGCTTTTTGGCAATTGAGGTTGCAAGGTTTAGCTTGTCTTGCATAGTTCCTTTTTGATAGTGGACTTTGCCGAAAGAATAAATTGTGTCTGCAACTTTGAACAAAATATCTTTTGTTGAAGTGCTTCCAGCTTTTGTATTTTTTGATTTAAGTTTTGTTGTGAGTTTTTTGGCAATTTCTTCGTCGAATGGTATTCTGTGTTTTTCAAGAATTTCAACAAATGCTTCAACTGCAATTTCTTGCCAAGAGATTTCGCTTGTAGATTGAGCAAGTTTTACTTGGTTGCGTCCGTTGTGTTTGGCGTAATATGTTGCTCTATCTGCCATTTCAATTAATTCATCAATGTCTGCGGTGTGCTCAATAAATGTTGCAACACCAATACTAGCTGTTACATGTTCTGGTCCTTCGACATAGGTTTCTTCAATTGTTTTTCGAAGTCTTTCAGCTGCAATCATACCACCTGCGGCATCAATCCCTGGGAGGATAATGCTAAATTCTTCCCCGCCAACTCGTGATGGGATATCAATCGAGCGAGCATTATCGCTTATTGCTTTAGAGATTGCAACAATTGCTTTGTCACCTGTTGTGTGACCGTATGTATCATTGATTTGCTTTAAGTGGTCAAGGTCAAGCGAAATCAATGTGAATGGTTGTTTTAGGCGAAGTGCACGAGAAGCTTCTCTTGAGATTGCGTCTTCATAAAATCTTCTATTAAATAGTCCTGTGAGAGCATCTGTTACAGCTTGTTTTTTAACTGTGTCAAATAGGTTTGAAATAGTTATTGCAAGCTCAATTTGCCTTCCGAAAATGTTTAAGAAATTTAATTCGTTTTCTTTGGGTTCAGGTCTTGGTGAAAATACCATTAAGCTGCCATAAAGCTCTTTTGCGCTATAAATTGGTCTTGCAATAAAACATTTTGTTTTAGTGAGTTTTTTAATATCTTGCACGGCGCTTGGTGTAATCCCAGGAAAAACTTCTTCGATGATGTTTTCGAATTTATAAATTCGGCTACCTTTTGTGCCGTTAATTATATGACTCAATTCGCCCGCTGGGTTGATTAATATTTTTTTAGAATAAAAAGGCTCGTCAAGGAAATTATCTATTTGTTCGGTAAATTCGTTATGCAAGAAAGTTTTATAGGCAAAAAAGTCGCCATCTTCGTCTTTTTGTTTTTGTAAAATGCAACTATAAACATAGCCAAATTCATCTTGCAAACTTTGAACAATTGCTTCAAGTACACTGCTTAGTGGTTTTGAAGAATTCATCATATCCCAAACGTTTTCTAATGTTAAAAGGGTTTGGTTTGCTTGTTTTAACTCTTTTGTTCTTAATTGAATTTCTTCTTCAAGAGCCTTGTTTTTATGATAAATTTCGATTATATCGTTTCCATCTTTTACAAGCTTGTTTTCAACCTGTTTGATGTTATCGTTATATGCTTTAAACCATTCAAAAATACCCATTTCTTAATTATAAACTTTTTTTTAAAATTTTCAAACGTATTTCGAAATTATCAAAAATTTGTTTAACAAATGAAACATATCTCAAACTTTGCTTTTCAAAGATTTTGCTTTGTATTATAATGATGAAAAATTAAATGAGGAAAATATGGTAAATTCTGTTGTATTGGTTGGAAGAGTTGGACAAGATCCTGACACAAAGTTTTTTGAAAGTGGCAAAGTAAAATCAACATTTTCTGTTGCTGTTGGTCGCTGGAGTTCAAAAACAAAAGAAGAAATTACAGATTGGTTTAACGTTGAAGTTTGGGACAAGCAAGCTGAAATTGTTGGCGAATGGGTGAAAAAAGGTTCACTTGTGGGAGTTGAAGGCAGACTTGCAATAAATAAATGGACTGCGCCTGATGGCTCGCAAGTTGAAAGATACATTGTTCGTGGTCAGAATGTTCGCTTGATGGGCTCAAAAAGAGACAACGCCAACGGGTAATAAAAATGCAAATTAACAACATCATAGGTATAATTGCTGATGATTTAACTGGTGCAAATGATACTGCTTTGCAATTTTATTTGCATGATGCATCAACGCATATTCTTTTGAACCTAGATGTTATGCCTGAAACATTAAAAAATATTGACATTTGGGCAACTTCAACAGAAAGCAGAAACATAGATGCTGCAACTGCTTCTGAAAATGCTCGAAATGCTTGCAGAGTCTTGAAAGAGAAATTTGGGGTCGAGCATTTTTATAAAAAAATAGATTCTACTCTTCGTGGAAACATTGCCTCTGAAGTGCTTGCAGTGCTTGAAGAAACAGGAAAAGATATCGCAATTATTGCCCCTGCTTTTATTCAGGAAGGAAGAGTTACAGTTGGCGGATATCAGCTTGTTAAAGGAATTCCAATTGAGCGCACAGAAGCTGCTCGTGACCCTCAGGCGCCAATTTATGAATCAAATATTGTAAATATCTTAAAAAAGCAGCTTTCAGAGGAAGAGCAAAATTGCGTTGGGCTAATTGAACATTGTGTTGTGTCTAAAGGCGCAGCTTCCATTACTCTTAAAATCAACGAAATGGCACGTGGAGGCAAAAAACTTCTTGTTTGCGATGCACTTAGTGTTGTGGATATTGAGCAAATTGTTCTTGCAATGAAAAAATGCTCGTTTGACGTGCTTCCAGTGGGTTCGGCTGGGCTTGCTCAAGCACTTGCAGTAGATTGGACTGAAAAATCAAAAAAAATGAAGCTTTCTAAGAAAATTCCAAAACTTCCAAAGCTTGTGTTGTCTGGTTCTGCAACAGGGCTTAGTGCGCTTCAAATTAAAAAATTCCAAGAAGATGAAGATTTTGATAATACTTATGTTTTAAACTTGAAATTATCTGATATTTTAGATGGACTCACATCTGTTACTATATCAAGAATTGTACAAAATTTAGTTAAAGATAATGTCGTTGTGGTTCATGTTTCAGATTTAAACAATGAACTTGAGGACGATAATTCTTCCGAACGTGATAGGCTTATAGACGAAGGCATTACTCGTGATGACCTTGCAAAAATGATTACAGATTACCTTGCAGAGCTTCTATATGAAGTGAAAAAAGAAAGAGAATTTGTTTTAATTACAATTGGTGGTGAAACATCTTTTAAATGTGCTAAAAAAATCAATGCCGAACATTTAACAGTGCTTGATGCAATTTTGCCCGCAATTCCAATTTGTATGGATATAAATGGGCAATTTTTGGTTACAAAATCTGGTAACTTGGGTACATCTTCAACATTAATTGAAATTATAAAATATTTTAAAGACCATGAATAAAATAGCAATAACAACAGGGGACAGACTTGGAATAGGTAAAGAAGTGCTAATTGGGGCACTAAATTTTTTGCAAATTCCTTATGAGCAAGTTGTTATTGTGGGAGACGACACGGGTCTTCCATATCCACATGTAATTATAAACGAATTAGATAACGGCGCTTTTTGCTATAAAAGCCTGACTGCCGCTGCTCAGCTTGCACGAAATGGTGATGTTTCAGCTATTGTTACTGCACCTATTTCAAAAGAAGCAATAAATTCTTCTGGGTATAAATATTCAGGTCAAACAGAGATTTTAGAAGAATTTTTATCTGATGGTAAAGAAAAAGCGGAAATGCTATTTATTGCAGAAGATTTGCGTGTTATGCTTCTTACTCGCCATATCGCAATCAAAGATGTGCCAAATGAAGTCACAATTGAAAAAACAATCGAAAAAACGAAAAGATTACACAGATTTTTAGTTGAATACGAAGGAATTAAAAACCCTAAAATTGCTTTCTGCGCCTTTAACCCTCATATTGGTGATAACGGTTTATTTGGGGATGAGGATGATAAAATTTTAACTCCTGCAATTCAAAAAATGCAATCCGAGGGGCTTGATATAGTTCTTCCTCAAAGTGCAGATGCTTTGTTTGGAAAAATCGGTAAAAAATATTTAAATGCTGAACCGCAAGAATATGATGCAATAATTTCAATTTACCACGATCAAGCGCTGTGCGCAGTTAAAGCTATAGCTTTTGATGAAGTTGTTAACACAACTATCGGGCTTAAGGTGATTAGAACATCGCCTTCGCATGGAAGCGCTTATGATATTGCAGGCAAAGGAATTGCTGATTTTTCAAGTATGGCAGAGGCAATCAGGCTTGCGTTAAGATTAAAGAAAGGTGTCTGTGTTTAGTAATTTACCTGTTTGGCAAAAAAATCATCTTGAAGATTGCAAAACTCGTGGAATGTTTGAAGGGAAGCGAGTGTTAGAAGTTGGTGGCACAACGTCTCGTGAAATTACCCAAGCACTGGGTGTTAAGTCTTGGACTTGTGTTGACCCTGCTATATCCTGTGATATTAGAGAAGAAAATTATGAACAAATATCTAATTCAATTTTAAATTATGACGAAGGTAAAAAATTTGATTTAATATTTTCGACAAATGCTTTTGAGCATATTATTGGCTTAGACAAAGCATTTGATAATATGTATAATCTTTTAGAAAATGGTGGATTGCTTTCTGCATTATATGGCCCAATTTATTCTTCATATAAAGGGCACCACGTATATGTTTATTATGCGCAAGATTTAGTTTTAAGTTTTAATGATGCCAAAATTCAAAACTGGGGTCACCTTTTATATGGCGCAGACAAGCTTATTGAGATTTTGAGCAAATTCTACAATGAGCAAACATTGAACACAATCCGTGAACAACTTCAAGATTGGGATTATCTCAACAAGCTTTTTTATGATGATTATATTGAGATAATAAACAAATCTAAGTTTGATGTTCTTGAGCTTCGTGATTGGCACGAATCTCGCTATCCTGACCCTGAAACACAAAAAATACTTGAAGAAAAATATAATAAAAAGAATTTTTCTACAGTTAGTATGAAAATTATTTTAAGGAAGTAGAGTCTTTATAAAATGAAAAGGGGTCAAATCCTTGACCCCGTTGTATTGCCATCACCAGTTAGATA